>NZ_JBIWLQ010000008.1:0-387341 GCF_044766265.1 Streptomyces sp. NPDC102283 | reverse complement strand
CCTCGTCGGACAGGATCAACTCGGCCTTCGGCCGCCCAGTACGCGCCACAGACCAAGCCTATACATCTGAACAGAATTCCTGACTCAGAAGACTAGCCGGAGGCGGAGCGGGCACTCGACGCCTCCCCGGCCGGGAGGGCCTCTTCGCGGGGTGTCCGCCGGAACGACCCTCCCCGCACCGCCGGTCCGGCCCCCTCTCTAGGTTGACCTCATGGGATTCTTCGACATGCTGACCGGAACCAAGCGCCCCGAGGCCGGAGTGGCGCCGCGACCGGCCGAGGAGTTGCGGACGGCCCTGCTCGGTCTCAATGGGCCGGACGTCCCCTACATCATCAGCGACGGCGCGGCGCACGGCGCCGATCTGGTGGCGGAGTGGCGGATCGCCGAGCCCGCCTGGCAGCACGTCTTCGTCCAGTCCCAGCTGACGCACGCCATCCGGATCCGGATGCGGCTGGCCGAGGACGTCCCCGAGGTGCGTGCCGTCGAGGAGAGTTGGGAGGTCACCCGGGTCGGGAATCCCCCGCGGCTCCAGACGTCGGCGACGTACACCCGCGGCGGGGGCAGGACCGTCTCGCGGCAGTACACGCTCCGGCGCGGGGAGAGCGGCCGCCTCGAAGCGGCCGAGTCGTTCGGCTTCGACAGCGCGCAGCTGACCGACCCCTTGCGGGGCACCACCCTCACGTCGGGCTGGACCTGGCGCGGCGTGATCTTCGGCAAGCTCTGAGCGGCACCCGGCATTCCTCCGGCTGCCCGGCTGCCCGGCTGCCCGGCTGCCCGGCTGCCGCACGATGCCACGTATGCTTCCGCCGGTTGTCTCGCATCCTTCGAGTTGGAGCCCTCCCATGCCCATAGCCCGTCTGGCCGCGGTGACGTGGAGCCTCTCGGCAGTCGCCGCCGGCGCGCTGCTCGTCGGTTGTTCGGGTTCGGTCAGTGTGGGAAATCCCGAGTCGAAGCTGCCCAAGGACAAGCTGTCCGCCACGGTCGCCGAGAAGCTCGCCGAGACAACGGGCCGGGCGGAGCCCGACGTCACGTGCCCCGAGGACCTCGCCGGGAAGGTCGGCACCAAGACCCGCTGCACCCTCACGGCGGGCGACGGCAGCACCCTGGGCGTGACGGCGACCGTCACCTCGGTCGACGGCGATCAGATCAACTTCGACATCGAGGCGGACGACACGGCCTCCCCCGCCGCGAACTGACGCGGAGAGGGGCTTCCGCCCCGCCCGCCCCGGCTCAGCGGCTGCGCGGGATCACCGGCCAGGACGCCTCGACCACGGCCGTCGGGTCCGAGCGGCGCAGGTAGGCCTGGAGCGAGGCCGACTGCTCGGCGGCCGCCCGGATCTGAAGGACGTGCAGCTCGGCGGGCGGCAGGGTGCCGACGGGGCGGTGCCGCTCTCCCATCCGGCGCACCACGCGCACGGCGGCCACCGCGTCGGCGCTCGCCTCGTGGGCTCCCTCCAGCGTGACCCCGTAGTGGTCGCAGAGCGCCTGGAGGGCCCGCTTGCCCTTGCGGTACTTGTCGACGTGCTTGTCGATCACCAGCGGGTCGATGACGGGCGAGGGCGCCCCGCCGACCCGCTCGTCGACCGACGGCAGCCCGTACCTGCGGCACTCGCGGTCCAGCAGCGAGAGGTCGTAGCGGGCGTTCATCACCACCAACGGGACGCCCGAGCGCAGCACCTCGGCGACCGCGTGGGCGATCTCCTCGACCGCCGGGGCGGCACGCGAACCGTGCTCGCGGGCGTGGTCGGTGGCGATGCCGTGGATCGCGGAGGCCTGTTCCGGTATCGCCACCCCCGGGTCGAGCAGCCAGGTCCGCTGCTCGATGACCGTCCCGTCCGCGTCCAGCCGGACCAGTGCGGCGGTGACGATCCGGTCGTTCTCGACGTCGGTCCCCGTCGTCTCCAGGTCGAAGCCGACCAGTGTTCCCCGGTGCCAGCTCATCCCGATACCTCCTTCGTTGTGCGCTCCCCCATGTGCTGACCACCTTCGCACGGGCCACTGACAGAGCCCCAGGAGGCCCGCGACGCACGGCCCGCCGGAAGGAGAGCGGCCTGTGCCGTCAGGAGACCGGCCGGGAGTCCGTCCAGACCGATTCGAACTCCTCGCGGTACGTCTCGAAGAGGCCGTGCTCGCTGTCCTGTCCCGCCCGCACCACCGTGCGCCGGCCACCGCCGCGCAGCACCAGCACGGGCGCCTCCATGCCCCGGGCCCGCCGCAGGTAGGGCTGGACGACGCCCACGGCGTCCGGGCCGTCGCCGTCCACCAGGTAGGCGGTGAAGCGCGGGGTCTCGTCGAAGACCTGGATCTCGAACGCGCCCGGGTCGCGGAGCTTGGAGCGCACCCGGCGCATGTGCAGGATGTTCATCTCCACCGAGCGGCTCAGCTCGCCCTTCTTGAGGCCGAGTTCCCGCTCCCGGCGGCGCACCGCGCTGCTGGCCGGGTTGATGAACAGCAGCCGGACCCGGCAGCCCGATTCGGCGAGCCGGACGAGCCGGCGGCCGGAGAAGTTCTGCACGAGCAGGTTGAGCCCTATCCCGATGGCGTCCAGCCGCCGTGCCCCGCCGAACAGGTCCTCGGCGGGCAGCTGCCGCTGGAGCCGGACCCGGTCGGGGTGGACGGAGACCACGTCCGCGTACCGGTCGCCGACCAGCTCCTCCACCGCGTCCACCGGCAGCCGGTCGGCGGAGGGCACGGAGGCCCCGCTGCCGAGGATGTCCAGGAGACGGGCGGAGGCGCGTTCCGCCTGGGCGAGGACCGCCTCGTTCAGCGCGCGGTTGCGGGAGACGACGTTGCGCGCGACCTCCAGCTCGTCCAGGGCCAGCTCGACATCGCGCCGGTCGTCGAAGTACGGCTCGAAACAGGGCCAGTGCTGGACCATCAGCTCACGCAGTTGCGGCAGCGTGAGGAAGCTGAGGACGTTGTCGTCGGCCGGGTCCAGCAGATAGCCCTTGCGGCGCGATACCTCGCGTACGGCGACGGCGCGCTGCACCCACTCCTGCCCGGCCGGTCCGGCCGCGGCCACCACCCACTCCTCGCCGTGCACCGGCTCGTAGATCGGCCGGAGCACCGCGGCGACGACGGCCCGCAGCCGTTGTTCGACCAGATTCAGCCAGATATAGGCACGCCCGGCCCGCTGGGCCCGGGTGCGCACCTCGTTCCAGGCCTCGGAGCCCCAGTCCAGCGCGGCGCCGATCTCCATGGGCTGCGCGAGGGACACCGCCCCGGGCGGGGCATCGGTCGCTTCCCCCTCGTGACCCGCGTCACCTGGGGGCAGCTCGAACCCTCCCGAGCTCACCCGCGTACCGCCTTCCACTCCCCCACCCAACGATCAAGGAAGGGTACTCCGGGACCACGATCCGACGCAGCCCGATGCGCAGGGGACTTTCTCAACTCCCCTGCGCGTAAGGCTTGTTCCTTGCGGCGAGATCGGGTGGAGTGAGCGGATTCATAGTGATTAGGCCCCTTGTCCCGGGGCGGGAACCGGACGCCCGCCGGGTGGCGGGGTCCGGAAGCACGTCCGGAGCGGCACGGGAGTGTCCGAAGTTGACCGGTCCGGTCCGGCGCGGGGCGACGGGACCCGGCCGCACCGGGCGACGTCCTAGGTGAGCGTCTCGTTTTCGGGGAGTATTCGGGAAGTATTCGAGGAGTACCGGGCCGAGGAAGGCCACCGCACCCGGATCGGAAGGGGAGGAGTCTTCATCATGCAGGTCTGGCCGGGACACGCTTACCCCCTCGGCGCCACGTACGACGGCGCCGGCACCAACTTCGCGGTCTTCTCCGAGGCCGCCCACCGGATCGAGTTGTGCCTGTTGCACGACGACGGTTCGGAGACGGCGGTGGAACTCCGCGAGACCGACGCCTTCGTGCGCCACGCCTATCTGCCCGGGGTGATGCCGGGTCAGCGGTACGGCTTCCGGGTGCACGGCCCCTACGAGCCCCAGCACGGTCAGCGGTGCAACTCCGCGAAGCTGCTGCTGGACCCGTACGCCCGTGCGGTGGCCGGAAAGATCCAGTGGGGCGAGGAGGTGTACGGCTATCCGTTCGGCAGGCCGGACTCCCGCAACGACCTCGACTCGGCCCCGCACACCATGAGCTCGGTGGTGGTCAACCCGTACTTCGACTGGGGCGACGACCGCCGCCCCCGGACGGACTACCACCGGACCGTCATCTACGAGGCCCATGTGAAGGGCCTGACGATGCTGCACCCGGGCCTCCCGCCCGAGCTGCGCGGCACGTACGCGGGGCTCGCGCACCCGGAGGTGATCGCCCACCTGACCGAACTGGGCGTCACCGCGATCGAGCTGATGCCCGTCCACCAGTTCGTGCAGGACCACCGGCTTTCGGACATGGGGCTCGCCAACTACTGGGGCTACAACACCATCGGCTTCTTCGCCCCGCACAACACCTACGCGTCCTGGGGCGACCGCGGCGAACAGGTGCTGGAGTTCAAACAGGCGGTGAAGGCGCTCCACCAGGCGGGCATCGAGGTCATCCTCGACGTCGTCTACAACCACACCGCCGAGGGCAACCACCTCGGTCCCACGCTCTCCTTCCGCGGCCTCGACAACGCCTCGTACTACCGCCTGACCGACGACCAGCGCTACTACATGGACACCACGGGCACCGGGAACTCCCTGCTCATGCGGTCCCCGCACGTCCTTCAGATGATCATGGACTCGCTGCGGTACTGGGTGACCGAGATGCATGTGGACGGCTTCCGCTTCGACCTCGCGGCGACGCTCGCCCGGCAGTTCCACGAGGTGGACCGGCTCTCCTCGTTCTTCGACCTGGTGCAGCAGGATCCGGTGGTCAGCCAGGTGAAGCTGATCGCCGAGCCGTGGGACGTCGGCGAGGGCGGCTATCAGGTGGGCAATTTCCCGCCGCTGTGGACCGAGTGGAACGGCAAGTACCGCGACACGGTCCGTGATCTGTGGAGGGGCGAGCCGCGCACCCTGGCGGAGTTCGCCGGGCGGCTGACCGGCTCCTCCGACCTCTACCAGGACGACGGCCGCCGCCCGCTCGCCTCGATCAACTTCACCACCTGCCACGACGGCTTCACCCTGCACGACCTCGTCTCCTACAACGACAAGCGCAACGACGCCAACGGGGAGGACAACCGGGACGGCGAGAGCCACAACCGGTCCTGGAACTGCGGCGCGGAGGGCGAGAGCGACGATCCGGAGATCGTGGAGCTGCGGGCCCGCCAGATGCGGAACTTCATCGCCACGCTGATGCTCTCCCAGGGTGTGCCGATGCTGAGCCACGGCGACGAGTTCGCCCGTACGCAGAACGGCAACAACAACGCCTACTGCCAGGACAACGAGCTGGCCTGGGTGCACTGGCCCGATCCGGACGGAAAGGCCGACGCCCCCGCCTCGACGCTGCTGGAGTTCACCCGGGCCATGGTGTGGCTGCGCCGCGACCACCCCGTCTTCCGGCGTCGCCGCTTCTTCCACGGACGGCCGGTGGAGGGCACCCACGACGACCTCTCCGACATCGCCTGGTTCACCCCCGAGGGCGAGGAGATGACGCAGCAGGACTGGCAGGCGGCCCACGCCAAGGCGATGACCGTGTTCCTGAACGGGCACGCGATCTCGGAGCCGGGGCCTCGTGGCGAGCGGATCTGTGACGACTCGTTCCTGCTGATGTTCAACGCGAGCGCCGAGACGCTGGAGTTCGCCGTCCCGGTCGGCCACGGGGAGCAGTGGCAGGTCGTCGTCGACACCGCGCGGCCGGACGGGGTGGAGCCAGGGGCGGGACCGAAAGTCGCCGAGGGCGAACGGGTCACGCTGATCGGGCGCAGCCTGACCGTGCTGAAGCGGTCCGCCTGAGGCCCGGTGGGCCGGGGGCGGGAGTGAGTGTTCCGTCCGGGGTGACACGGACCGCCCCGGACGGGGTACGTAGGAGTCCATGACGCCCACCGCCACGTACCGGCTTCAGCTCCAGCCCGACTTCCCCTTCGCCGCCGCCGAGAAGGCCGTGCCGTACCTCGCCGCGCTCGGCGTCTCGCACCTCCACCTGTCGCCCGTCCTGGAGGCGGTCCCCGGCTCCCAGCACGGCTACGACGTGGTCGACCACAGCCGGGTCCGGGCGGAGCTGGGCGGCGAGGAGGGGCTGCGCTCGCTCGCCTCGGCCGCCCGGGAGCACGGGCTCGGCCTGGTGCTGGACATCGTGCCCAACCACATGGCGGCAGCGCCCCGGCACAACCGGCGGCTGTGGGAGGTGCTGCGCGAGGGCCCGTCCTCCCCGTACGCCCGCTGGTTCGACATCGACTGGGCGGCGGGCGGGGACCGGGTGCTGCTGCCGGTGCTCGCCGGGCCGCTCGGCAGAGAGCTGGAGCACCTCTCGGTGGACGGGGAGGTGCTGCGCTACGGCGAGCTGGAGTTCCCGCTGCGCGCCGGGACGGCGGACCTCGTGCTGCCGGAGCTGCTGGACGCCCAGCACTACCGGCTCGGCTGGTGGCGCCTGGCCCGCACCGAGCTGAACTACCGGCGGTTCTTCACCGTCTCGGAGCTGATCGGGGTCCGCGTCGAACACCCCGAGGTCTTCGACGCCACGCACGCCAAGATCCTCGAACTGCTCCGCGACGGCGTGCTGGACGGGCTGCGCGTCGACCATCCCGACGGCCTCGCCGCGCCCGCCGCCTATCTGGAGCGGTTGAACGAGGCCACCGGCGGCCGCTGGACGGTGGTGGAGAAGATCCTCACCGGCGACGAGCGCCTCCCGGCGGACTGGGCGGTCGCGGGCACCACCGGTTACGACGCGCTGCACCGGATCGACGGGCTGTTCACCGACCCGTCCGGCGCGGCGGAGCTGGTCGCCCGCTACCGGGAGTTCGCGGGCCCGGCCGGGGACCGGGGCGGCGACTGGACGGCGACGGTGCGCCGGGCCGCGTACCGGGTGGCGACGCATGAGCTGGCCGCCGAGACCGCGTGGCTGACCCGGCTCGCGACCGGGATCTGCGGCCGGGACCCCGCGCTGCGCGACCACGCGCCCTGGGCGCTGCGCACGGCGGTCCGGGAGCTGCTGGTGCGGGTCCCGGTCTACCGCCCGTACGTCACGGCGGGCGAACCGCCGTCGCGGATCGCCGAGGAGACGCTGACCGACGAAGCGGTACGGGATGCGAAGGCGGTGTTCTCCGTGCCGGAGGAAGCGACGGCCGTGGACGTCGTACGGGATCTGGCGCTCGGGCGGCTCGGCGGCGGGGAGGAACGGGCGGCGTTCTGTGCCCGGTTCGCGCAGACCGCGTCCGCGCTGCACGCCAAGTCGGTGGAGGACACGGCGTTCTACCGGTACGTCCCGCTGACCTCGGCCACCGAGGTGGGCGGGGACCCGGGGCGGCCCGCGGTGTCGCCGGAGGAGTTCCACGGCTTCGCGGCGCGGATCGCGCGCGACTGGCCCGCCACCGGCACCGTCCTGACCACGCACGACACCAAGCGCAGCGCGGACGTGCGGGCCCGGATCGCGGTGCTGTCCCAGTGCCCGGAGCGGTGGGCGGCGCTGGTGGCGGAGCTGTCGGCGGCGACCACCGTGGCTGCCCCGGATCCACAACTGGCGTGGACCGCCTGGCAGTCGGCGTACGGCTGCGCGGAGCTGCCGGCCGAAGAGCTGTCCGAGCGGCTGGAGCCGGCGCTGCTGAAGGCGGTGCGGGAGGCGGGCCTGTTCACCAGCTGGACGGAGCCGGACCGGGTGTACGAGCGGGCGGTGACGGACTTCGTCGCCGCCGGTCCGGGCAGCGGGCCGGGTGTGGTCCGGACCCGGGTCGCGGAGTTCGCGGACGCGCTCGCCCCGCATGTGCGGGCCCAGGTGCTGGGGGCGGCGCTGGTGCAGCTGACGATGCCGGGGGTGCCGGATCTCTACCAGGGCACGGAGAGCGAGTACCTGGCCCTGGTCGACCCGGACAACCGGCGGCCGTTCCGGCGGCCGGAGGCCGGGGACGAGAAGCAGGCGCTGACGGCGGCCGTGCTGCGGCTGCGACGGGAACTGCCGGAGTTTTTCGGGGAGTCGGGGACGTACGCGCCGCTGACGTCCCGGGGCCCGGCCGCCCCGCACCTGGTGTCCTTCTGCCGGTCGGGCGACGTGGTCACGGCGGTGACCCGGCTGTCACTGCGGCTGGCCGAGGACGGGGGCTGGCGGGACACGGTGCTGGAACTGCCGGACGGGGGCCCCTGGCGGGACCTGCTGTCGGCCTCGCCGGGCGGGGAGTTCACGGGCGGCGCGGTGGCGGCGTCCGAGCTGTTCGCCGAGCGGCCGGTGGCGCTGCTGCGGCGGGTGCGGGAGTGACGGCCGGGGCCGTCACCGTCAGGACGGGCGTACGAGCAGGGTGCGCGGGCCGCGGGTGAGCAGGCCACCCGCCGCCGGGCGGAAGCCGTCGGCCCAGCGGATGCCGGGCATCGCCGTCAGCAGGGCGCGCAGGCCGTGTTCGGCCTCAAGCCGGCCCAGGAGAGCCGCGGGGCAGCCGGCCGGGCCGATGAGCAGCGGGTCGGCGTCGGGGCGCAGCGGGTCGAAGCGGTCGGGCGCGCCGAACCGGGCCGGGTCGCGGCCCGCCGCGCCGATGAGGCAGGCGACGGGCGCGTCGGCGGGCAGCGTGCCGCCGCTGACGGCCACCTCGGTACGGGTGCGGCGCAGCACGATCTGGACGGGCGGGTCGCGGCGCAGCGTCTCCGCCCAGGCCCGCCCGAGCAGCGTGGCGGCGCCCTCTCCGGCGGTCGCGGCGGCCAGCAGGTCGGGGTCGTCGAGCATGTTGGCGAGGAACGAGGCGAGGGCGTGCTCGCGGAGCGCGGTGGGCCCGGCGCAGTCACCGGGTCGGCCGCCGGTCCGCCGGTGGAGGGCGCCCCGGGGCCCGGTGCTCAGGTCCGGGTAGGAGCGCCCGGCCGCGGCGGCGGCGGCGCCGGCGGGCAGCCAGCGGCAGAAGTCGGCGACCAGGTCCGCCCGGTCGCGCCCGGCGATCCGGCGGGCCAGGACGTATGCGGTCCGCTCGACGGCGGGTTCGGCGGCGCGGTACGCCGCGGCCGACGGGACGCAGACGAGGCTGCCCCGGCAGAGGCCCAGCGGCACGGGGGCCCGGCCGCGCGGGGCCCCGTCGTGCGGGTAGCCGGTGAACCGGGGGTCGGTGAGAGCCAGCGCCACATCGGCGTACCGGCTGAGCAGCCAGGCGCCGAGGCCCGGGTCGTAGCCGAGGGGATAGTCGGTGCGCAGCAGGCGGTAGAGGCGCAGCCGGTACGGGTCCGTGGTGGCCCCCGGTGCCAGCAGGCCCGGCTGCCCGCCCGCGAGCCGGTGCGGACGGCGGGCGGCGGGCAGTGCGTCGGGGCGGTCGGCCGGCATCCCGCGCCCCCTGGAGTCGAGTCGGTGCGCCGGCTGTCGGCGCGCACCCTCTCAGCGGACCACCGCCGAGGGCGCACCGCAGTCGGCGTACGGCCGTTCGGGTGAGAGCGCGGCGGGGCGAAGAGGGTGGATCCCGGCGGTGGGCAGGGAGCAGAGCAGTTCCGTGAAGGCCGCCGCCGCCCCGGTCAGCACCACCCGGGAGAAGACGCCCATCGGTCGCAGCCAGGGCGGGTCGACGCCGAGCACCGCGCAGTCCTCGCCGATCGCGCTCCGGACGAGGTGGGCGGCGGCCGTGGACACACCGACGCCGGCCGCCGCCATCCGGACGGCTGTGGAGGTGTGCTCGGTCCACACCGCCGTACGCGGCGCGAAGCCCGCTCTGGCGCAGACCTCTTCCAGGAAGGGGCGGCCGTCGACGAGCGGTTCCATGGCGCACCGCACCCAGAACCGGTCGGCGAGCTCGCGGAGGGCGACCGAGGAACGCCCGGCCAACGGGTCGTCGAACGGGACGACGAGGACGATCTCCTCCTCCCCCACCGGGACGACGGGGCCACTCCAGCGCGCCGGCAGCGGTCCGACGGCCAGGTCGGCGATGCCGCGCTCCACCTCGTCCTCCAGGGCGTCGGTGCTCGCGTACTCGTGGAGGACCAGGCGCACGCCCGGGTGGCCGCGCCGCCAGTGGGCGAAGACGTCGGGAAGGACGCCGACGGCCACCGAGTGCACGGTGGCGATGTGCAGTTCGCCGCCCTCGGCCCCGGCGGCGGCGCGGGCGGCGCGGCGGGCCTGGGCGGCGCTGCGGACGGAGCGTTCGGCGTGCGGCAGGAAGGCCCGGCCCATCGGGGTGAGCAGGACGCCGCGCGGCAGCCGCTCCAGCAGCTCACCGCCGACGTTCCTCTCCAGCGCCTTGATCTGGTGGGAGAGGGCGGGCTGGGTGACGTGGAGCCGTTCGGCGGCGCGGGTGAAGGAGGACTCCTCGACCACCGCGACGAAGTACTCCATCTGACGCAGACTCATACGGCGCATCTCCTCCGGGACTTCACACACGACGCCCCATGAACGTTGTGCATCGGCTCCACACATATTCTGCCTTGGACGCATGAGCGGGGTCGGGGCGAGGGTGGGTCCCATGACGCTGACGAACGCGGAGAAGATCCGCACGAGCGAGAGCACCACGGACGTCCTGGTCATCGGCGGCGGGACCGGCGGCTACTCGACGGCGTTGCGCGCGGCGGCCCTGGGGCTGCGTGTCGTGCTCGCCGAGCGGGACGCGGTCGGCGGCACCTGTCTGCACCGCGGCTGCATCCCGAGCAAGGCGATGCTGCACGCCGCCGAACTCGTCGACGGCATCGCCGAGGCCCGGGAGCGGTGGGGGGTGAAGGCGACGCTCGACGCGGTGGACTGGCCCGCCCTGGTGGCGACCCGGGACGACATCGTGGCCCGTAATCACCGCGGGGTCGAGGCGCAGCTCGCGCGGGCCGGGGTCGCGGTGGTGCGCGGCAGCGCCGAGCTGACGGGCCCGCGCTCCGCCCGGATCGGCGGGTTCGGGGAGGTCGTCGCCCGGCGCGGTGTGGTGCTGGCGACCGGCTCGCGACCCCGGATGCTGCCGGGGGCGGCGGTGGACGGGCGGCGGGTGGTGACGAGCGACGACGCCCTGTTCGCGCCGGGGCTGCCCGGGTCGGTGCTGGTGGTCGGCGGCGGGGCGATCGGCGTGGAGTACGCCTCGTTCCACCGGTCGATGGGGGCGGAGGTCACCCTGGTGGAGGCCGCGGACCGGCTGGTGCCGCTGGAGGACGCGGAGGTGTCGCGGCACCTGCTGCGGGGGCTGCGGAAGCGGGGCATCCGGGTCGAGGCGGGGGCGCGGTTGCTGGAATGGGAGGTGGTGGAGGCGGGGGTCCGGGCGCTCGTGCGGACCGCCCGGGGCGAGAGCGTCACGGTGGCGGCCGAGCGGCTGCTGGTCGCGGTCGGCCGGGAGCCGGTGACGGAGGGGCTGGGGCTCGCGGCGGCGGGGTTGGCGAGGGACGGGCGGGGCCATGTCGTGCCGGCCGACTGGTCGCGGCTGGAGACGGCGGTGCCGGGCGTGCACGTGGTGGGCGACCTGCTGCCGCCGCCGTCACCGGGGCTGGCCCACGCCTCTTTCGCCGAGGGGCTGTTGGTCGCGGAGACGCTGGCCGGGCTGCGTACCTCCCCGGTCGACTACGCCGCCGTTCCCCGGGTCACGTACTCCTCGCCGCAGACGGCCGCGGTGGGGCTGACCGAGGCGCAGGCCCGGGACGCGGGGCACGACGTGGTGGTGAACGCCCTGCCGCTGACCGCCGTCGCCAAGGGCATGGTGCACGGCCGGGGCGGGCTGGTGAAGGTGGTGGCGGAGCGGGCGGGCCGGGTGCTGGGCGTGCATCTGGTCGGCCCGCATGTCTCGGAGATGATCGCGGAGAGCCAGCTCGTGGTCGGCTGGGACGCCGAGCCCGCCGATGTCGCCCACCACATCCATCCGCATCCGACGCTTTCGGAGGCGGTCGGCGAG
Organism: Streptomyces sp. NPDC102283; assembly: GCF_044766265.1. Lineage (NCBI taxonomy): Bacteria > Bacillati > Actinomycetota > Actinomycetes > Kitasatosporales > Streptomycetaceae > Streptomyces > Streptomyces sp. NPDC102283. Next base: position 375,496 of record NZ_JBIWLQ010000008.1, on the reverse strand, counting down.
GCGTTCCTGACGCTGGCCGGGCGCGGGCTGCACCAGCAGCACTGACCGGAGGTCAGGCAGGCGGGTGGCCGGGGCCGGGGCCGGGCGGCGGCAGCTCGGGCGGATGCGCGGACGGGTGGGGCGCGTACGGCGGACGTTCGGGCGGGCGGAGTGCCGGGGCGGTGAGGCGGAAGCTCATCCGGCCGAAGCTCACCTGGTCACCGTCACGCACCGGGATGGAGCCGACGAGCCGCTGACCGTTGACGCAGGTGCCGTTGGTGGACCCGAGGTCGCGCAGCACCCAACGGCCGCTCTGCCCGGAGAGTTCGGCGTGCAGCCGGGAGACCGTCTCGTGGTTGAGCCGCAGCCCGTTGGCCGGGTCGCGGCCGATGAGCAACGGGTGCGGGCCGGGGGCGGGGAGCAGCAGCTTGGGGAGCCGCTCGGTCTGCCAGGCGCGGCGCAGCCGCCCGGGGAAGGCGGATATCCCGCCCACCGCGCGGACCAGTCCCTGCGACCAGTTGCCGCCGGCCTCCAGGTCGGAGGTGAGGGCCACCAGCTCCTCCGGGCGGCGGGCGACGAGAGCAAGCTCCATGCGCCGCATGAAGGTGTCGTGCGACAACTTGCCCTGTGCCGCGCCGTCTCTGAGCACGCCGAGGACCCGGTCGCGCTGGGCGTCCGACAGCCGCGCGGGACTCGTGTGGAACTCGAAGGAGGACGTCACGTCGACGATTGTCGGGCCGAGGGGCCCGGGGTGTCCAGATGAGGCCGTGTTTCCTCCCGCGCTGACCTGCGCCGCTCCTCGGTGGAGCCCCTTGCTAGGGTCTGCCGCTCATCCATCACGAGGAGACTTTGTGACCCCTGTTCCCCCGCGGCTGACGGTCCGTCCGCTGTCCGGAGCCGAAGAGCTCGACCTGTTCTGCGGCCTTTCGTACGTTCTCGACCACGAGCTGGCCGACGACCTCGCCACCGGGCGCCGCGTCCCGGGATGGATGTGGGTCGCCCTGGACGGGGAGCGGGTCGTCGCCAGGGCCGCCTGGTGGACCGACGCGGCGGGCAACAGTCCGCTGGCGCTGGACTTCTTCGACCTGGACGACACGCTTCCGGTGCCGGAGCGCGTCGCGATCGGCGTCCGGCTGCTGGAGACGGCGACGGCGGCCGTGCTGCCCGCCGGTGCACAGCGGCCCGAGTACGGGCGGTTCGTACCGCCGGACTGGCACGAGAACCCGGCCGCCCGGGACGTCGTCGGGGCACGGATCCGGGTGATGGAGGAGACCGGGGCCCGGATGCTGGTGGAGCGGCTGCGGTTGGAGTGGCGGGCCGGTACGCCCGTGCCCGAGGACTCCGGCAGGCTGGTGTTCCGTCCGGTCGCCGGGCGGGAGGACCTGGTCGCGCTGATGGCCCCGGTGATGGAGGGCACTCTCGACGCCCACGGGCAGGCGGACCTGGCGTCCGGACTCGATGCCCGCGAGGCGGCCGAGAAGCAGTACGACGAGGAGCTGGCCGGATACTCCACCCCGATGGACTGGTGGCGGATCGCCGAACTGCCCACGGGTGAGCCGGTCGGCTTCGTCATTCCGGCCCGTAACAGCTACAACCCGATCATCGCGTACATCGGGGTGCTGCCCGCCCGGCGGGGCCACGGGTACATCGACGACCTCCTCGCCGAGGGCACCCGGGTGCTGGCGGCCGAGGGCGTGGACCGGATCCGGGCGGCGACCGATCTCGGCAACGTACCGATGGCGAAGTCCTTCGAGCGTCTGGGCTACGTCAACTTCGAGCGGGCGTTCAACATGGTCTGGGACGAGCGCCGTTGAACGCGACCCGTTGATAAGGCCCGTCGCCCCTGCCGTCAAACCGTTGGACGGCGGGCGTGAGGGGGGCTAGGGTCGGCATCGACATCGGCACAGGTCGTGGAAGGAGGCGAGAAACGTGCGCAGGAACAACGGCACCACCATCCGCAGTACGTCGCTTTCGCGCTCCCGCCCCGTCCGCCGGGCGGTGTCGGACCTCGTCTGACCGGGAGCGCGGCATTCCGTCCCCGGAGGACATTCCCATGACCGATTTGGTCATCCGCGCGCTCACCCCGAGCGACGCCGCACTCTTCACCACGTTCCAGGACAGCCCTCTCGTCGGCCGGGCCGCCTTCGGCCACGCCTACACCTCGACGGCCGACGGCGGCGAGTATCGCCCCGACTGGTCCTGGGTCGCCCTGCGCGACAACACCGTGATCGCCAGGGCCGCCTGGTGGGGCGGGCCCGACGACACCGAGCCCGTCGTGCTCAACTGGTTCGACTTCGCGGACGGGGAGGCGGAGGCGGGCGCCGAACTCCTGCGCCGGGCCCCGTTCGACAGGGAGTACGAGGTGATCGCACCCGCCGGATGGCGGGACGATCCGGCGGTGCGGGCCGCCGTCGAGGCGCGGGTCGCCGCCGCGACGGCGGCCGGTATGAAGCCGCTGGTCGAGCGCTACCGCTATCGGTGGACCCCCGGCTGCCCGCTGCCCGAGCGGACGGGCCGGCTCACCTTCCGCCCGGAGCCGGACGACGCCGTCGTCCTCGACGTCCTGCGCCGGGTCCACTCGGCCACGCTGGACGCCCACGCCCGCAAGGCCATCGAGGGCCCCGGAGGGCTGGATGCGGCGGCCCAGGAGGAGTTGGACTTCTTTTACTGGTGCCCCTCGCCGAGGGAGTGGTGGCGGCTCGCGTACACACCGGACGGCGAGGTGGCGGGCATCCAGGTGCCCGCGCACAACCCGTCCGGGCCCTGCGTCGGCTTCATCGGGGTCGTCCCCGAGGCGCGCGGGCACGGCTACGGCTACGACCTGCTGGTGGAGTGCACGCGCTTCCTCGTCGAGCAGGGCGCCGAGTTCGTCGCGGGTGCGACGGACCGGGGCAACGTGCCGATGGCCGCCGCGTTCGCGCGCGCCGGGTACCCGATCATCCAGGAATGGGTCCATCTGGCGTGAGGGCCCCGGCCTCCTCGGCCAGCCACTCCAGCCGGAGCCGCTGTTCGGCGGGGATCGTGGCGTCCTCGCCGCGCGGCCCCACGTTGAGCAGGACGTTTCCACCGTCGGCCGCGGTGTCGCGGACCAGTGAGGTGAGGGCCTCGCGGCCGATGAAGGCGTCGGGGCCCGATCCCCGGTTGTAGCCGAAGCTGTGGTCGACGCCCCGGGTGATCTCGTACGGGTCGGAGCCCTCGTAGCGGGCGTACTCCGGGGTGCGGAAGTCGAAGACCGGCGGTGTGCGCGGGACGAAGCCCTCGCCCCGCGCCACCGTCCGCCGGTCCCACCAGTTGTACAGCGCCTTGGCTCCCGGCAGGTTCAGACCCCGCCAGTGCGGGGCGCAGGGCAGCAGCCGGTCGTTGACGACGCCGTGCGGGACGGTGAAGCGGTAGAAGTCGACCAGGGAGCGGATCTCGCCGGTGGAGGCGGGCCAGGCGATGTCGTTCCAGAGGACGTCGGGCCGGTAGCGGCGGATCAGCTCCCGCATCTGCGCGTCGGCGTAGGCGGGGTAGCTCCCGCGCGGGACGGCGGAGAACATGTCGGCGGCGGTTCCGATGGGCCGGTCGTCGAAGGTCCAGTCGAGCCCGCCGGAGTAGTAGACGCCGAAGCGCAGGCCCTCGGCCCGTACGGCTTCGGCGAACTCGCCGACGACGTCCCGGGTGGTGTGCCAGCCGGCGCGGTGCGGGTTCTTCGTCTCGGAGGGCCAGAGGCAGAAACCGTCGTGGTGCTTGGTGACCAGGACCGCGTAGCCGGCCCCCGCCTCGCGGAAGGCGCGGGCCCACGCTGCCGGGTCCCAGCCGGCGAGCCCGTCCTCGAAGTCGCGGCCGAAGTCCGTGTAGGGGCGCTGCCCGTAGGTGGCGCGGTGGTGGGCGGCGACCGGGGAGCCGGGGAAGCGGAGCGCGTTCTCGTACCACTCGGCGTACGAGGTCCAGCCCAGCGGCGCGCGTCTGCCCGCCGCCGGGAGTTCGGCGGCGGGGACGTAGGGCGGGGCCCAGCCGGGAACGGATGCGGGTGTCCAGTGAACGAAGATCCCCAGTCGGGCCCGGGACCACCATGAAGCGACCATGGCGGGAGTATTGATCATTCGGGGGGAGCCGCGTAAGCCCCCTCGACCGCCGGATTCCGCTTCTGTGCCTTCTGCGCTCCGATGAGGTCGCGGTACCAGGCGTAGGACCGCTTGGGCGTGCGGGTCAGCGTCTCGTAGTCGATGTGGACCAGGCCGAACCGCTGCGAGGCGCCCTCCGTCCACTCCACGTTGTCGGTGAGCGACCAGGTGAAGTAGCCGCGCACGTCCACCCCGGCGTCCATCGCCGCGCGCAGGGCCCTGAGATGGCTCTCCAGGTAGGCGATGCGGCGGTCATCCGCGTGGGGCTCCTCCAGGGCGCAGCCGTTCTCGGTGATGTACAGCGGCGGGAGGCGGTCGCCGTAGCGGGTGTGGAGCGCGGTGACGATCTCGGTCAGCCCCTCGGGGACCACGGGCCAGCCGAAGCCCGTCTTCTCATAGCCCTCGATCTCCCGTATGCCGAAGGGGAGTTCGGCGGGCATCGCGAAGCCGGAGAAGGTGTCGAGCGCCTCCGGCCTGGGCGCCCCGACGAGGGTAGGGTTGTAGTAGTTCACGCCGTACCAGTCGAGCGGGGTGGAGATGACCTTGAGGTCGTCGGCGACCGGGCCCGGCATCAGCGCGGCGAGGTTCTCGTCCGGGTAGCGGCCGGTGAGGACCGGGTCGGCGAAGAGCCAGTTGGTGAGCGTGTCGTACAGCTCCGCGCCGAGGCGGTCCTCGTCGGTGTCGCCCGCCGTCCAGACCGGGGCGTGCGAGAGGGCGACGCCTATGTTGTCCGCGCCCGCCGCGCGCAGCGCGCGGACGGCGAGGCCGTGGGCGAGGAGCTGGTGGTGGGCGGCGGGCAGGGCGTCGAAGAGGAGGGTGCGGCCGGGGGCGTGTTCGCCCAGCGCGTAGCCGAGCATCGTGACCTCGGCGGGCTCGTTGACCGTGATCCACATGGGGACGCGGTCGGCGAGGCGTTCGGCGACGATGCCGGCGTATTCGGCGAAGCGGTAGGCGGTGTCCCGGTCGAGCCAGCCGCCCGCCGCCTCCAGCGGGAGCGGGGTGTCCCAGTGGTAGAGGGTCGGGGCGGGGGTGATGCCGTGGGCGCAGAGCTCGTCGACGAGCCGGTCGTAGAAGTCGAGCCCGTCGGCGTTGACGGCTCCGCTGCCGCCGGGCACCACGCGGGGCCAGCTGACGGAGAAGCGGAAGGCGTCGGCGCCGAGGCCGGCCAGCAGGGCGACGTCCTCGCGGTAGCGGGCGTGGAAGCCGGTGCCCCGGGTGGTGTCGGTGCCGTCCTTGATCCGGCCGGGCAGCGCGGCGAAGGCGTCCCAGCCGGAGGGGCCCTTGCCGTCCGCGTCCACCGCCCCCTCGGTCTGGAAGGCGGAGGCGGAGGCTCCCCAGAGGAAGCCGGGAGGGAACATCGGCAGGGTCATCGCGGCCTCCAGCAGCCGTACGTATGAGCAGAACCAGTACGTGTGAGCAGAACCTGTATGAGCGGGAACCTCGCCGGGCAATGATCAGGACCAGACCTTAATCGCCGGTGGCGGGCGGCAACAGAGCCTGTCGCGTGGATCGTGGAGCCCGTTCGCGGGCGGCCGCGCGCCCCGCCCAGGGACGAGGAGTGGTGGATGCAGTTCGAGGTGTGGGCCCCCGAGGCGGACTCGGTCGTGCTGGAGGCGGCGGACGTCCGGTGCCCGATGGAGCGTGACGCCGGGCGCGCGGGGTGGTGGACGGCCGATGCGGAGGCCTCGGACGGGGCCCGGTACGGGTTCCGGCTGGACGAGGGCCCCCTGCTGCCGGACCCCCGTTCGCGGCGTCAGCCGGACGGTCCCGACGGCCCGAGCGCGGTCGTCGACCAGGAGGCGTACGCCTGGCGCCAGGCGTGGGCGGGGCGGCGGCTGAACCGTGCGGTGCTGTACGAGCTGCACGTGGGGACGTACACCGCCGAGGGCACCTTCGACGCGGCGGCGGCCCGGCTGGGCCATCTGGCCGAGCTGGGCGTCACCCATGTGTCGCTGATGCCCGTCTGCCCGTTCCCGGGCGTCAACGGCTGGGGGTACGAGGGCGTCTCGCTGTGGGCGGTGCACGAGCCGTACGGCGGACCCGAGGGGCTGAAGCACTTGGTCGACACGGCGCACGGGCTGGGGCTCGGGGTGGTCCTGGACGTCGTCCACAACCACCTGGGCCCGTCCGGGAACCACCTGCCCGCCTTCGGCCCGTACTTCACCGACACCCACCACACCCCGTGGGGCGCGGCGGTCAACCTGGACGCGCCGGGCTCCGACGAGGTGCGGGCGTTCCTGCTGGGCAGCGCCCTGGCCTGGCTGCGCGACTACCGGCTCGACGGGCTGCGGCTCGACGCGGTGCACGCGCTGGCCGACACCCGGGCGCTCACCTTCCTGGAGGAGTTGTCGGCGGCGGTCGACGCGCTGGCCGTCGAGGTGGGCAGGCCGCTCGGGCTGATCGCCGAGTCCGACCTCTGCGACCCGCGCACCACGACCCCGCGTCCGGCCGGCGGCCTCGGACTGCACGCCCAGTGGAACGACGACTTCCACCACGCCCTGCACACCGCGCTCACCGGAGAGTCCCGGGGCTACTACGCCGACTTCGCCCGCGCCCCGCTCGCCGCCCTCGCCAAGGCGGTGACATCCGGGTTCTTCCACAACGGGACGTTCTCCAGCTTCCGGGGCCGCGTCCACGGCCGCCCGGTCGACGTGACGCGCACCCCGGCCCACCGCTTCGTGGGCTACGCGCAGACCCACGACCAGATCGGCAACCGGGCGCTCGGCGACCGGCTGGCCACCTCCCTGACCCCCGGTCTCCAGGCCTGCGCGGCGGCCCTGGTGCTGACGGGCCCGTTCACGCCGATGCTCTTCATGGGCGAGGAGTGGGGGGCGCGGACCCCCTGGCAGTTCTTCACCGACCACACGGACCCGGAGCTGGCCGAGGCCGTACGCAACGGCAGACGGCGGGAGTTCGCCGCGCACGGCTGGGACCGGGAGGAGATTCCCGACCCCCAGGACCCGGCGACCCGGGACCGGTCCTGTCTCGACTGGTCCGAACCGGAGCGCGAACCGCACGCGCGGCTGCTCGCCTGGTACCGCGAACTGATCGCGCTGCGCCGTACGTTGCCGGATCTGCACGACCCCGACCTGGCCTCGGTGAAGACGGCGTTCGACGAGGACGCGCGCTGGCTGGCGTACCGCAGGGGCGACCTGCGGATCGCGGTGAACCTCGCGGACAAGCCGGCCGCCATCCCGCTGGGCTCGGGACGCCACCGGCGTTCCGGCGGACGGGTGTTGGCGGCCTGGGAGCCGGTGGAGGCACCGGGGGCGGACGGGGTCCTGCGCCTGCCGCCGGAGTCGTGCGTGGTGCTGGCGGACGACTGAGCGGCGCCGATGGGCCGACCCTTTCCTTGCCTTCGTGTGCACTTCAACTCGTAGCGTTCGGCGCAGTGCACGACATCACGAGAGGAACACCATGAAGCAGCGATTCCTGGGCCGTTCGGGCCTACGCGTCAGCGAACTGTGCCTGGGCGCGATGACGTTCGGCCAGGACACCGACGAGGCGGCCGCCCATCGGATCCTGGACACGTTCACGGAGGCGGGCGGCACGTTCGTCGACACCGCCGACGTGTACAACCAGGGTGTCTCCGAGGAGATCGTCGGCCGGTGGCTGAAGGGCCGCCGCCGCGACGATCTCGTCATCGCCACCAAGGTGTTCGGGACGATGGGCGAGTCCCCGAACGCGGGCGGGCTGAGCCGCAAGCACATCGTGTCGGCGGTGGAGGCGAGCCTGCGCCGCCTCGGCACGGACCACATCGACCTCTACCAGACGCATGTGTGGGACGCGACGACGCCCATCGAGGAGACCCTCTCCACCCTGGACACGCTGGTGAAGGCGGGCAAGGTCCGCTACCTCGGCGCGAGCAACCTCTCCGCCTCCCAGCTCCAGCGCTCCCAGGACCTCGCGGACCGCAACGGCTGGGAGCGGTACGCGTCCCTCCAGCCGCTGTACAACCTGCTGGCGCGCGAGATCGAGTGGGAGCTGGTCCCCGTCAGCGCGGCGGAGGGCGTCGGCATCATCCCGTGGAGCCCGCTCCAGGGCGGCTGGCTGACCGGCAAGTACCGGCGCGGGATGACCGCCGCCGCACCGGGCACCCGGGAGGCCCGCTACCAGGAGGAGCTGGGCCGGGAGGCCTGGCGGGAGCGGGACAACGAGGAGACCTGGCGGGTCGTGGAGGAGGTCGTCGCGGTGGCCGAGGAGGCGGGGCGCACCCCGGCGCAGACCGCGCTGCGCTGGCTGCTCGGCCGACCCGGCGTCACCGCGCCGATCGTCGGGGCCCGGACGCCGGAGCAGCTGGCCGACAGTCTCGGCGCGGCGGGCTGGGAGCTGACGGCGGAGCAGGCCGGGCGGCTGGACGCGGCGAGCGCCCGGCCGCTGCCCTACCCGTACGACGTCCTGCACCGCTTCCGTGACCGGGAGCCGCACGACGACTGAGCCGGGGAGGCCCGGGGCGCCTACTGGACGACGGCCAGTTCGCGGGCGGTGGTGTTGAGCCGCCGCCCGCCGTCCTCGGTGACGGCCACGATGTCCTCGATCCGGACGCCGAAGCGGCCCGGGAGGTAGATGCCCGGCTCCACGGAGAAGCACATGCCGGGCACCAGCGGCTGCTCCTCGCCCTCGATCATGTAGGGCGGCTCGTGGGTGGTGACGCCGATGCCGTGGCCGGTGCGGTGGATGAACCGTTCGCCGTAGCCGAATTCGGTGATCACCGCGCGGGCGGCCCGGTCGATCTCCTGGCAGGCGACGCCGGGCCGGACGGCCGCGCAGCCCGCCTGCTGGGCCTCGCGGACGATGTCGTGGACCCGCTGCTCCTCGGCGGTGGGCTCGCCGACGTGGACCGTACGGGAGGTGTCGGAGCCGTACCCGTGCTTCAGGCCGCCGAAGTCGAGGACGACCATGTCGCCGCGCTCGATGGTGCGTGCCCCGGCCTCATGGTGCGGGTTCGCCCCGTTCGGGCCGGAGCCGACGACGGTGAAGTCGACCTGGGAGTGCCCGAACTCACGGAGCAGGGCTGCGAGATCGGTGGCCACGTCGACCTCGCGGCGGCCGGAGAACCGCACCTTGAGGATCTCCTCGTACGTGGCGTCGGCTGCGGCTCCGGCAGCGGTGAGCCGTTCCAGCTCGGCGGCGTCCTTCACCGCGCGGAGCATCGGGAGCGCCTCGGTGAGCGCGGTGTAGGAGGTGCCGGGCAGCTCCCGCTGGAGGCCGAGCAGATGCATCGCCCAGGCGTTGTCGCTGACACCGAAGCGGCCCTCGGCGTCCAGCAGCGGGGCGGTCACCGCGTACGGGTCCTTGCCGTCGGTCCAGTCCCGCAGGGTGAGGGCGGGCGCCCCGGTGGCGGCGGCCGCGTCGGGGGCCTCCAGGGTCGGGACCACCAGGACCGGGTCCTGGCCGGCCCGCAGCACGAGGAGGGTGAGGCGTTCGGTACTCACGGGGCGGTAGCCGGTGAGGTGGACGAGGTCGGGGCCCGGCGCGACGATCACCCCGTCGAGCCCGGCCTCGGCGGCGGACTCGGCGGCGCGCGCCATGCGGGCCCGGTAGTCGTCGGCGGTGAAGGACGGCGGGGCGGAGTGCGGGACGGACGGGCTCGGGCTGGACATCAGGACCTCCTGGCGGTGCGACACGGCACACAGCATCCTGCCCGCCCGGCGGGGCGTGCGCGACCGGCTTGCCGGAGCGTGTCGGTCCTCGGGAGCCGGCGACGGATCAGCGGAAGGCGCCCGGCTGGCCGTCGGGAACGACCCACGGATCGGCGGCAACGACCGGCGGGCCGTCGGAAACGCCCGGCGGCCTTCGGCAACGACCGGCGGCCTTCGGCAACGCCGGGCGGGTCAGAGCCGCACGATCAGGTCCGCCCGGTCCCGGCCTTGCTCCACCAGCCGGGCGTTCGCCTCGTCGGACCGGGCCACCCACTCCTGCGCGCGGTGGCGGGGCCTGCCGTGGCGGACATGGCGGTCGACGAGCCGCCGCACCCGCACCTGCGGGTCGGGGTCCAGGAACCACACCTCGTCCAGCAGAGCGCGCACCGGGGCCCAGGGGCCGTCGTCGAGCAGCAGGTAGTTCCCCTCGGTGACGACGAGCGGGACGTCCGGCGGTACGGGCAGCGAACCGGCGACCGGCTCCTCCAGGGACCGGTCGAAGGCCGGGGCGTAGACCGCGTGCACCGGGTCCGGTGCGCGCAGCCGCCGCAGCAGGGCCGCGTACCCGGCCGCGTCGAAGGTGTCGGGGGCGCCCTTGCGGTCGGCGCGGCCCAGGCGCTCCAGTTCGACGGCGGCGAGGTGGAAGCCGTCCATCGGGACGAGGGCGGCGCGTCCGTCCAGGGCCGCGACCAGCCGTTCCGCCAGCGTGGACTTCCCGGCTCCGGGCGGGCCCGCGATCCCCAGCACACAGCGCCCTGCGGTGTCCGCGAGGGCGCGGGCCCGGTCCGTCAGCGCGGCCCGGCCGCCGGTGGTCGTGCCGTCCAGGATCTCCATGCGTGGCATTGTGCGGGGGCCGGGCCGAAAAGCGTTAGTGTTACGTATAACCTCACCCGTGCGGTACCCGTTCAGCGCCCGTGCGGCACCCGCTCGATACCCGTGGAAGGCCCCGCCATGTCCCACATCGCCCTGGTCACCCTGGTCGTCCGCGACTACGACGAGGCGCTCGCGTACTACCGCGACGCGCTCGGCTTCGAGGTGGCGGAGGACACCGACCGGGGCGACGGCACCCGCTGGGTGGTGGTGCGCCCGCGCGGGTCCGCGCCCGGCACGGGGCTGCTGCTCGCCCGCGCGAAGGACGAGGTCCAGAGCAGCGCGGTGGGGGCGCAGACGGGCGGCCGGGTCGGCTTCTTCCTGCACACCGAGGACTTCGCGGCCGACCACGTCCGGATGGTGGCGGCCGGGGTGCGCTTCCTGGAGGAGCCCCGGCACGAGACGTACGGCTCGGTCGCGGTCTTCGAGGACCTCTACGGCAACCGCTGGGACCTGCTCCAGCCGGCCGCCTGACCCCGTCGGCCCCGGCGCGGGGCCCTCACCCGGTGAACCCGTCCCGGCACCTTCGCAGGGTGAACCCGTCCCTTCCCCCTCACGGGGTGGGCCCGTCGCGGCCCTCCAGGTAGGCCAGCACCGCGAGGACGCGGCGGTGGACGGCGCCGTCGTCCGGATCCAGGCCGAGCTTGGCGAAGATCGAGCCGATGTGCTTGCTCACCGCCCGTTCGGAGACGGTGAGTTCGGCGGCGATGGTGGCGTTGGCCTTGCCCTGGGCCATGTGTTCCAGGACCTCGCGCTCGCGAGCGGTGAGGCTCTGGAGCGGGCCCGCCGAGGACTTGCGGGTGAGGAGTTGGGTGACGACCTCCGGGTCGAGCGCGGTGCCGCCCGCCGCCACCCGGTCCAGGGCCTCCAGGAACTGCTCGACCCGGCCCACCCGGTCCTTGAGCAGGTAGCCGATGCCCCGGGCGCCCCGGGCGAGCAGCTCGGCGGCGTACGTCTCCTCGACGTACTGCGAGAGGACCAGGATCGGCAGGTCGGGCAGTTCGGCGCGGGCGGCGATCGCGGCCCGCAGCCCCTCGTCGCGGAAGGTGGGCGGCAGCCGTACGTCCAGGACGGCCACGTCCGGGCGGTGTTCGAGCAGGGCGGGCAGGATCTCCGGACCGGCCGCCGCGTCGGCCACCACCTCGTGTCCGGAGCTGGTGAGCAGGAGGATCAGGCCCTCGCGCAGGAGGGCGTTGTCCTCGGCGATCACGATCCGCACGGTAGCTCCACTTCGATGTCCGTCGGCCCCCCGGCGGGGCTGCTGACGCGGGTGGCGCCGTCCAGCGCGGCGACCCGCCGCCGGATGCCCACCAGCCCGCTGCCGGCGCGTTCGTCCGCGCCGCCGCGACCATCGTCGCCGATGGTCACCCGCAGGAGGCCGGGGGGCCGCTCGACGCGGACCCTGGCGGCGGTGGCGCCGCTGTGCTTGCTGATGTTGGTGAGCGCCTCGGCGACCACGAAGTAGGCGGCGGCCTCGATCGCGGCGGGCAGCCGCCGCCCGTCCTCCACCCCGTCCAGGTCCGCCGTGACGGGCACGGGGACGTCGGCGGCCAACGCCCGGACGGCACCGGCCAGTCCACGGTCGGTGAGGACCGGCGGGTGGATGCCGCGCACCACGTGCCGCAGCTCGGCGAGCGCGGCTTCGGCCCCGTCCTGCGCCTCGTCCAGGCGGGCCCGCGCGGCGGCCGGATCACGGTCGAGGAGTTGCTTGGCGAGCCCGATCCGCATCGACAGGGCGACGATCCTGGCCTGGGCTCCGTCGTGCAGGTCCCGCTCGATGCGCCGCAGTTCGGCCCCGTGCGCGGCGACCGCGCCGGCCCGGCTCTCGGTGAGGTGGGCGATCCGCTCGGTGAGTTCGGCGGCGGGCGGCGGGGCGAGCAGGGCCATGGTCCAGCCCGCCGCCAGGTCGGCCAGCACCGGGTGCCAGCGCAGCGCCCAGCCCGGCCGGTCGGGCGGCTCGATGCCGTACTCGTCGGCCCGCCGCCGGTCCACCAGCCCCACGACGGACAACGCGATGCCGTCCACCAGCAGGGCGAGGGGCCACAGGATCATCGTGAGGTAGCCGAGCCCCATGCCGAAGAGAGTCTGGAGGGGCAGCCAGAGTGCGAGCCGCCAGGTGGTCCGGTCGGTGAGCGTCCGCCGGACGCGTTCGGGCAACTCGCCGCCGCCCAGGGGCGGATAGGAGGCGGGGCGGTGCCCCGGCCCGAGCCGGGCCGCCGCTCTGCGGCTCTCCGCCGAGGCGGCCCGGCGCAGCAGGGTCGCGGCCTCCGGCAGCGCGGGCAGCCCGATGATCGCGACGGCGAACAGGAGGGCGGCCACCACCAGGAACGCGCCGACGTAGGTGAGCATCGCGACCCCGATGCCGATGAGGAGGTAGCGGGAGGCGTCCCAGGAACGCCGGACGGCGACCGCGAGGGGACCGGGTGGTGAGCTGCTCATGGCAGCCCACGGTACGGGGGCGGGCCCGCCCCCGGAGGGGGGCGGTCCCCCGGCCGGGGGTGGAGCTGGCTGCACCCCCGGTCCGGTAGTGCGCACCCTCGCCCGGCCGTCCCCCGGCTCATAGCGTTGTAGCAGGTCAAACGGTACGGGGACGGTGGAGGCGAACAGTGGGTACGACGATGGTGGAGCAGGGAGCCGCGCTCGGTCTGGAGGGGGTGAGCCGGAGCTACGGGCGGCGCGGGAGCAGCCGGAGGACGACGGCGCTCGACGGGGTCAGCTGCAGGGTCCCGGCCGGAAGCTTCACCGCGGTGGTCGGGCCTTCGGGTTCGGGCAAGAGCACCTTTCTCCAGGTGGCGGCGGGCCTGGACCGGCCGACCTCGGGGACGGTCAGGATCGCCGGCACGGATCTCGGGTCGCTCTCGGAGGCCGCGCTGACCCGGCTGCGCCGGGACCGGATCGGTTTCGTCTTCCAGTCGCACGCGCTCAATCTGGTGCCCTCGCTGTCCATCGAGGAGAACGTGGTGCTGCCGCTGGTGCTGGGCGGCGCGGATCCGGGCGGCCCCGATGTGCTGGCGCGCGGGCGGGAGTTGCTGGCCCGGGTGGGGCTCGCGGGGCGCGGCGGCGACGGGCCGTCGACGCTGTCGGGCGGCCAGCAGCAGCGGGTCGCGGTGGCGCGGGCGCTGGTGACGGAGCCCGAGGTGATCTTCGCGGACGAGCCGACCGCGTCCCTCGACCCGGAGTCCGCGGAGCTGGTGCTGGCGCTGCTGCGGGACGCCGTCAGGACCGAGGGCCGCACGGTCGTGATGGTCACCCATGACCCGGTGGCGGCGAGCTGGGCGGACACCGTCCTGACGATGGACGGCGGTCGGCTGCGATGAGGAGGCGTAGGGGCACGGCGGCCCAGGAGTCGGCGGAAGCACGCAACAGAGGTACGGGCGCGGCGGCCCGGGAACCGCTCGGGGTGCGGCAGGGGTCGCGGCGGGCGTCGGCGTTCCTGGCCCGGCGGTCGCTGGCCACGCATCGGCGGGCCTGGGCGGCGGTGATCGTGGCGACGGGGGCCGCCGCCGCGCTGGTCGGCGCGTTCGCGTTCGTCATCGGCTCGCTGCTGGTGGCGGCGCCGCCGGTGCAGCGGTACGCGGGCGCGGACGCGGTGGTCGCGGCGGACCAGAAGGTGTCGTACACCGCTAAGCCCTGGGGCAGCGAGCCGCGGACGGCGACGGCGTATCTGCCGGAGCGGGCCCGTCTGGACCGGTCGGTGCTGGCGGCGGTGGCGGGGGCCGACGGCGTGGCGAGGGCGGTCGCGGACGATTCCGTGCCGGTGTCCACGGGCGACGGGCGGCCCGCGGTGGGCCGCTCCTGGCCGTCCGCCGTGCTCACCCGGTACGAGCTGGCCCGGGGCCGGGCCCCGAGGGACGCCACCGAGGTCGTCCTGGACGGCTCGCTCGCGGCGGGCGGCCACGCCCCGGGCGAGCGGGTCGTGCTGCGGGCCGACGGAACCGCCCGGACGTACACCGTCAGCGGGACAGCGCGCGCCGGTCACGGCGGCGACGGTCCCCCGGCCGTGTTCTTCACCGAGCCCCGGCTGACCGCCCTGGCCGGACACCCGGGCCGGATCGACGCGATCGGCGTGGTCGCGGAGCCGGGCGTCTCGCGGGACGCGCTGCGGGACGCGATCGGCGCGGTCCTGCCCGAGCGTTCGGGCGTTCCCGACTCGGACCGGGGCGTGCGGGTGCTGACGGGTGCGGAGCGCGGGGAGGCCGAGCACGTGGACGCGCTCGGCGCACGCGGTGACCAGTTGGCCCTGCTCGGTTCGATCGGCGGCACGGTGCTGATGGTCGCGCTCCTCGTGATCGCCTCGACGCTGTCGCAGGCGATCCATCAGCGGTCCGGGGAACTGGCGCTGCTGCGGGCGGTGGGGGCCTCGCCCCGTCAGCTGCGGTCCGCGATCGGCCGGGAGGCGGGCCGGGTGTCCGCGGCGGCGGCGTTGCTGGGCGGCATCGGGGCCGTACCCCTGGGTCTCGCGATGCGTTCGCTGCTGAGCACCGATCCGCTGCCGCTGCCGGTGCCGTGGTGGCTGCCGCCCGCCGCGGCGCTGGCCGGCGGGCTGCTGGTCGCGCTGCCGGCGCGGCCGGTCGCGATGCTCGCCGCCCGGTCCATCACCCGGCTGCGGCCGGCCGCCGCGCTGGGTGCGGCGACGGCGGACGAGCCGAGCGAGCCGGGACGGTTCCGTGACGTGGCGGGGGTGGTACTGGCGTTCGCCGGGATCAGCTCGGCGGGGGTCGCGACGACGCAGAGCGGTCAGGCGGCGGGCGCCGCGGCCTCGGGCGCGGCGATGTCCCTGGTGATCGCGGTCGCCCTGCTGGGGCCTCGGGTCTCCCGGATCGTCCTGGGCGTGCTGGGCCGTCCGATGCGGAAGGCGGGCGGGGTGTCGGGGTTCCTGGCCGAGCGGGCCGCCTCGGCGCACACCCGGCGGCTCGCCACCGCGTTGACCCCGATCGTGCTGGTGGTCGCGTTCGTCTGCGTGCAGCTCGCCTCGGGGCCGACCATGGAGCGGGCCGCCGGCCGCCAGGCGTCCGCCGCGCTGCGGGCGGACCTGGTCGCGACGGGCGGCGGGGCGGGGCTGCCCGCCGGAGCGGCCAGGGCGGTGCGGGAGACGCCGGGGGTCACGGCGGCGACCGGGGTGCTGCGTTCGGCGGTCGTCCTGGCCGACCGGCAGGCGGGCGAGCCGGTGCTGACCCGGCTGCCCGTGCTGGGCGTGGAGGCGCGCGGCCTGTCCGGCACGCTCGACCCCCGCGTCACGGCGGGCGACCTGGACCGGCTCACGGGGCGGGACGCCGTCGCGGTCGGGGCGGACCGGGCGAAGAGCCTGGACGTCGGCCCCGGGGACCGGGTCGCGCTGCGGCTCGGCGACGGTACGCGGGTGGAGCCCCGGGTCGTCGCGGTGTACGAACACGCGCTGGGCCTGGGCGAGTTCCTCTTCCCGCGCGAGGCGCTGGCGGGCCATGTCTCGGCCGCGCGGAACCAGGTCGTGCTGATCCGGACCGAGGCCGGGTCCGGGTCCGCCGCGGACCCGGCGGCCGCGGTGCGTCAGGCGCTGGCTCCGTACGGCGGCGGGGTCGCGGTGCGGGCCGCCACGGGCGACGACGTGGCGATCGCTCCGCCGGTGTCGGACGGGGACAACGCCGTGATCGTCATCGGCGTCGGGGTGATAGGCGGCTTCGCGCTGCTGGCCGTGGTGAGCACGCTGGCGCTGATCACGATCGGCCGCCGGGGCGAGTTCCGGCTGCTGCGGATGGTCGGCACGGGGCGTCGGCAGCTCCGGCGGATGCTGGTGCTGGAGACCGGCCTGGTCACGTTCGCCGGGCTGGTGATCGGCACGGCGGTGGCCGCGGTCCCACTGACCGCGTTCGCCGTCTCGCTGGCGGGCACCGCACCGTATCTCCCGCCGGTGCACTACGCGGTGATCGCGGGGGCGGTGGCACTCGCCGCGGCGGCCGGGACGCTGGTCCCGGGCGCGTCGGCCGGGGGACGCTTCGTCCTGGGACGCCGGGCGGGGTGAGAGGCGAGGTGGGAGGCGGCGGCGCGGGGCGGGAGGCGAGCTGAACGGTGGGCCGGGCGGGTCCGGATTCAGACCCGTGCCAGGCCCGCTTCCCGTACCGCCACCGCCTCCATCGCGTCCAGCACCGGCCGGATCAGCGGATGCCCCTCGGCCCCCTGCCGTACGGCCGCGAAGACGCGGCGGGTGGGGGCGCTCCCCTCGACGGGGCGCACGACCACCCCGGTCAGCTCCATCCCGCGCAGCGCGGACCGGGGCACCAGGGCCACTCCGGCGTCGGCCCCGGCCAGGGCGACCACGGCACGGAAGTCGTCCGAGGAGTGTTCGAGGCGGGGGGCGAACCCGGCGAACTCGCAGGCCAGGACCACCACGTCATGGCAGGGGTTGCCGGGGTAGGGCCCGATCCACGGGTCCTTCGCGAGGTCGGCGACCGCCACCTGGTCCTGGTCCGCGAGCCGGTGGTCCACCGGGAGCACCGCGTCGAACGGCTCCGAGTACAGGGGGACGCGGGTCAGGCGGCGGTCGTCCTCGGCGGGCGCGCCCCGGTATTCGACGGCCACCGCCACGTCGACCTGCCGGTCCAGCACCATCGGCACGCTCGCGTCGCCCTCCGCGTCCTGGACCTTGACCCGGATGCCGGGGGCGGTGCGGGCCAGCTCGGTGAGGGCGGGGGCGAGGACGAGGCCGATGCCGGTGGCGAACGCGGCGACCGTGACCGTACCGGCGACACCCGCGCTGTAGTCGGCCAGCTCCGCCTCGGCCCGCTCCAGCTGGGCCAGGACCACGTTGGTGTGGCTCAGCAGGATCTCCCCCGCGGCGGTGAGCCGGGCGCCGCGCGCGCCGCGTTCGACGAGTCGGTGACCGGTCTCCTGCTCCAGGGCGGCGAGCTGCTGGGAGACGGCGGAGGGCGTCAGGTACAACGCGGCGGCGGCCGCGGTCACCGTGCGGTGGTCGGCCACCGCACGGAGGATTCGCAGCCGCCGCGCATCGATCATGTGCCCATTGTCCCAGGTCGCGGCGGCTGCCCGACCCGGTGAGCGGTTATGCCTCCGCGTCCAGGGCGGCCCGCGCGTCGACGAACGCGTCCACGGCGCGGTTCACGTCGTCCGTGGAGTGCGCGGCGGAGAGCTGGACCCGGATCCGGGCCGCGTCCTGCGGGACGACCGGGTAGGAGAAGCCGATCACGTACACCCCGCGCTCCAGGAGCAGTTCCGCCATCCGGCCCGCCTTGCCCGCGTCGCCGATCATGACGGGGGCGATCGCGTGGTCGCCGGGCAGGATGTCGAAGCCCTCCTCGGTCATCCGGGTGCGGAAGAGCGCGGTGTTGGCGTTCAGCTGCTCGCGCAGGTCCCCGGCGGACTCCAGCAGGTCGATGACCTTGAGGGAGGCGGCGGCGATGACCGGGGCGAGAGAGTTGGAGAAGAGGTACGGGCGCGAGCGCTGGCGCAGCAGGGCGACGATCTCCGCGCGGGCCGCGACGTAACCGCCGGAGGCCCCGCCCAGCGCCTTGCCGAGGGTGCCGGTGATGATGTCGACCCGGTCCATGACGCCGTGCAGTTCGGGTGTGCCGCGTCCGCCGGGGCCGACGAAGCCGACGGCGTGCGAGTCGTCGACCATGACCATGGCGTCGTAGCGGTCGGCCAGGTCGCAGATCTCCTGGAGCGGGGCGACGTAGCCGTCCATGGAGAAGACGCCGTCGGTGACGATGAGGCGTCGGCGGGCCCCGGACGCCTCCTTGAGCTGCGTCTCCAGCTCGCCCATGTCGCGGTTGGCGTAGCGGTGGCGCTTCGCCTTGGAGAGGCGGATGCCGTCGATGATCGAGGCGTGGTTGAGGGCGTCGGAGATGACCGCGTCCTCGGGGCCGAGCAGCGTCTCGAAGACGCCGCCGTTGGCGTCGAAGCAGGAGGAGTAGAGGATCGTGTCCTCCTGGCCGAGGAAGGCCGAGAGCCGCTGCTCCAACTCCTTGTGGACCTCCTGGGTGCCGCAGATGAAGCGGACCGAGGCCATCCCGTAGCCCCAGCGGTCCAGCGCCTCGTGCGCGGCGGCGATGACCTCGGGGTGGTCGGCGAGGCCCAGGTAGTTGTTGGCGCAGAAGTTGAGGACCTCGCCCGCGCGCCCGCCGGCGGTGACGGCCACGGTCGCGGACTGCGGGGTGCCGATCACGCGCTCGGGCTTGTGCAGGCCGGCGGCGCGGATCTCGTCGAGGGTGGTGCGCAGGTCGTCGCGTACGGAGTCGAACATGCGGATTCCTTAAGGGATCAAGGGCGAGGGGCGAGGACGAGGGCGAAGGGCGGTCGGGAGGTCAGACGGTCCAGTCGAGGATGACCTTGCCGCCGAGGCCGCTCGCGGCGTCGTCGAAGGCCGCTTCGTAGTCGCGGAAGCCGTACCGGCCGGTGATCACGGGGGCGAGGTCGAGTCCGCCCTCCAGCAGGACGGACATGGCGTACCAGGTCTCGTACATCTCGCGGCCGTAGATCCCCTTGACGGTGATCATCGAGGTGACGATGCGGGACCAGTCGACGGCGAACTCCTCGGCGGGCAGGCCGAGCATCGCGATGCGGCCGCCGTGCGTCATGTTGGCGACCATGTCGCGCATCGCCTCGGGGCGGCCGGACATCTCCAGGCCGATGTCGAAGCCCTCGCGCAGGCCCAGCTCCCGCTGCCCGTCGGCGATGGTCCGGTCGGCGACGTTGAGGGCGAGGCCGACGCCGACCTTGCGGGCGAGGGCGAGGCGGGCCTCGCTGACGTCGGTGATGACGACGTTGCGGGCCCCGGCGTGCCTGGCGACGGCTGCGGCCATGATGCCGATCGGTCCGGCTCCGGTGATCAGGACGTCCTCACCGACGAGCGGGAAGGACAGCGCGGTGTGCACGGCGTTGCCGAACGGGTCGAAGATCGCCGCGATGTCGAGGTCGACGGGGGTCCGGTGCACCCACACGTTGGAGGCGGGCAGCACCACGTACTCGGCGAACGCCCCGTCCCGGCCGACGCCGAGGCCGACGGTGGAGCGGCAGAGGTGGCGGCGGCCGGCGAGGCAGTTGCGGCACTTGCCGCAGACGAGGTGACCCTCCCCGCTGACCAGGTCGCCGACGGCGATGTCCGCGACGTCGGAGCCGGTCGCGGCGACCTCTCCGGCGAACTCGTGGCCGAGGACCAGCGGGGTGGTGACCGCCTGCTGGGCCCAGCCGTCATAGGCGCGGATGTGCAGGTCGGTGCCGCAGATGCCGGTGCGCAGGACCTTGATCAGGACGTCGGTGGGGCCGTACTCCGGCTCCGGCACGTCCATCAGCCACAGTCCGGGTTCGGCCTTCTGCTTGACGAGTGCCTTCACGGCTGCGGCTCCCTGACGTCGGTACGCGAGTGGATACCCCGGGCCTCGGGGCATGTCGGAAGAACCCTGCGGCCCGGGGTGGTTTTCGGGTGGTCGCCCCCATGGCGGGAGCGCGGCGGGACGGGACGGGCCACGTCGTAGCTGCACGACGCACGAGTGCGCAACGCACGAGTGCACGACGCACGGCATGCCGCTGTACGACACACCGCCGCACGTCGTACGGCTCCACGCGCCATCCTCGGCCGTCACCGAGCAATCTGCCGTACGACGGGGCCCGGGTCCATCGAGGATTTCTTAAGCACGGTCGCAGGAGACCTTCACGCCCGCCCATGGCTTCACCGAGCGCTGCCGTCGCCGGCGCGGCTACACCTCGCCGTACGGGCCCAGGAAGCGGGGGCGGCCCTTCTCGATCCGGTAGAGGAAGATCCCGTTCTCGAACCGCACGCGGAGGGTCGAGGCGTCGAAGGCGAGGGTGCGCACGATGCCCCGGTGCTCGGTCCGCGCGAGCCGCCGGGGAATGCCGCTGCGCACCTCTTCCGAGGCACTGGTGGTCCCGGCGGCCCGGGCGATCAGGCCGACCGCGTCGTACGCCTCGGCGGCCCAGGTGGCCGGGGGCTCGCCGAAGCGTTCGCGGTGCGCGGCGGTGAACGCGCCTGCCGAAGGGAGGGCCGTGGGGTCGGCGTACGCCTCGGCGAAGACCCAGCCGTCGGCGGCGGCACCCGCGCCCGCGAGGAAGGCGGGCCCGAGAGCGGGTCCGGCGGCGACCCTGGTCCCGGTGAAACCCTCGCCCGCAAGCGCGGTGGCCAGGCGGGCGGCCCGGGACGCGTCGCCACCGCCGAGCACCACGGCGTCGGCCCTGCTGGTCACGGCCTTGCGTGCGACCGCTCCGAAGCCCGCGTCCCCCCGGACGAGGGGGTGTTCGATGAGGTCGGCACCGGCGATGGCGGCATCGCGGAACGCGACTCCGGTCTCCGTCGCGAGCACGGCGTCGGCGGCGTCCTCGACGAGCAGGATGCGGGTCGCGGGGCGGGTGTGGGTCAGGTAGCTGATGAGTCCGGTCGAGAGCGCACGGTCGAAGGGGCGGGTCACACAGAGGTGGAGACCGGTGCCCGACTCGGCGGTGGTGGAGCCGGCCGCGACGACGACGGTGGCGAGCCGCTCCTCGGCATACCGCGCGACGACGTTCTCGCGCAGTACGTCCGCGGTGGGACCGACGACCGCGATGACCTCGGGGTCCGCCGCCAGCCGCCCGGCTGCCCGCAGCGCCGCCGCCGGATCCCCCGCGTCGTCCTCGGTGCGCAGGGCGAGCCGGAACGCCTTGTCCTCACGGGCGTTGTGGTCGGCGACGGCGAGCTGGACGCCGCGCCGGTGGGCCAGGCCGGTGGCCCGTCCGGGTCCGCCGAGGTCGGCGTGGAGCCCGATCGTGTACGTGGGCGGCTCCCCGGAGCCGGCCGACGGGCCGCCCTCTCCCCCGCCTCCGCGCCGCAGGGCGATCCAGGTCGCGGTGGAGCCGCCGGCGAGGAGGACGGCCCCTGCCGCCCCGGCGGTGAGCAGCCGCCGGCGGGCGGGACCGGACGCTGTGCCGTCCCCGGCCGGGGCGAGCGTGGCGGGCAGCGGTTCGGGGTCCGGGAGCGCGAGGGCGGCGGCGGACCGCTCGGCGATCAGTGCGGGAAGCCCGGCGACCATCTCCCAGGGGGCGGGAGCGGGTGCGGTGCGGGGGCCTTCGTGCGGGCCCGGGGCTCCTCGGCGGCCCGGGTACTCCCTGGGGTCCCGCACCCGGCCCGGGTCCCCGGGGTCGCCCGGGGCCTTCGCCGCCAGGGCGTCGCGGACCCGGCTCGCGGTCGGCCGGGCGGCCGGGTCCTTGGCCAGGCAGGCGGCGATCAGGGGCGCCAGGCCGGGCTCCACACCCGTGAGGTCCGGCTCCTCGTGGATCGTGCGGAACAGGGCGCCCGCCCCGCCGCCCTCACCGAACGGCGGCCGCCCGGTCGCCGCGTACACGAGGACACAGCCGAGCGAGAACACGTCGCACGGCGGCCCCAGCGGTCCGGCCGACGCCTGCTCGGGGGCCAGATAGCCGGGCGTGCCGATCACCGCGCCGGCGGTGGTCAGCGCGGTGGCGCCCTCGTGGCGGGCGATCCCGAAGTCGATGAGGCGGGGGCCGTCAAGGGCGAGCAGCACGTTGCCGGGTTTGACGTCGCGGTGGATCAGCCCGGCTCCGTGGACCGCGACGAGGGCTTCGGCGAGCCGGCTGCCGAGCGCCCTGACGGTGGTCGTGGGCAACGCGCCGCCGCCCACCACCTCGGCCAGCGAGGGCCCGGGGACGAACGCCGTCGCCAGCCACGGTTCGCGGTCCTCGGTGTCCGCGCCGAGCACCGGAACGACCCAGGGGCCGGTGATCCGGGCGGCGGCCTCGGCCTCGCGCCGGAAGCGGGCCCGGTACCCGGGATCGTCGGCGTGCTCGGCCCGGATCACCTTGACGGCGGCGAGCGTGCCGCCCGCCGAGCGCGCCAGGTAGACCACGCCCATGCCGCCCGCGCCGAGCCGGACGAGGGTGCGGTACGGGCCGACGGTGCGAGGGTCCTCCGAGGTGAGGGGCCGCACGTCAGCGCTTCGGCTTCGGGGCCGGGCCGAGATAGCGGTGGCGGCCCTTCTCCACCCGGTACAGGTGGGCGTCCTGGCCGATGACCTGCTGACGCTTCTCGTCGAACGCGTACGTGCGGGAGATCCCCTCGTACCGGGCGGCGGCGATCGCGGCGGTGAGCGCGGACCGGGTGGGACGGCCGTCGCCGGAGGGCGTGGCGCTCGCCTTCGCCTTCTTGGCCACGGCCTCGGTCAGGGCGGCCAGTTCGCGGGCGACGAGCCCTGCCACGTCGTACGCCTCGGCCGACCAGGCGGCGGGGGCCTCGTCGAAACGCTTGCGGTGGGCGGCGGCGAACGTCGCGGCGGCCGGGGCGCTCGCGTCGGTGAACGGTGCGACGAACTCCCAGCCGTCGGCCGCCGCGCCCGCCTGTTCCAGGAACTCCGGCCCCATGACGCTGTGCTGGGCCATGCGCGGTCCGGTGAAGGAGAGGTCGGCCAGGATGCGGGCGACCCGGGCGGCGCCCGCCGCGTCACCGGCGTAGAAGAGGGCGTCGCTCCGGTGGGAGAGGAGGTCGGTGACGACCGGGTCGAAGACGGTCGTCCCGGCGGGCACCACCCGGGGGTGGGTGGTGCCGGTGGTGAGGTCGGGGGTCATCAGGTTGATCGCGTAGCCCGCCTGGTAGGCGCTCTGCCCACCGGACCGGTCGATCAGGATGCCCAGCCGTTCGACGTCGGGGCGCAGCAGGAGGCGGTTGACGACGGGGACGGAGAGCGAGGCGTAGGAGGGGGCGGCCTGGAAGAAGGAGCCGTTGGCACGGGCCGGGAAGGTGATCTGGAGGGCCGACACCGCCAGGACCGGCAGCACCGCCTCGTCGTAAGCGGCCAGTGCCGCCCCGGCGGCCTCGTCGCCCGTGGGGCCGATGACCGCGACGACCTCCGGATCGCGGGCGAACTCCTCGGCGACCAGCGCGGATCGGGCGGGATCGCCCTGGTCGTCGAGGACTTTCACGGCGAGGCGGAAGGGCTGGTCGTCGAGGGCGTTGAAGCGGTCGACGGCGAGCCGGGCGCCGCGTTCCTGGGCCCGTCCGGCGGTGCGCAGGGGGCCGGTGAGGTCGGCGTGCACGCCGATGATCCAGCGGCGTCCACCGGGAGCGTCGTCCCCGCCGCCGGGTTCGTCGCGGGTGAGGCGTACGGCGGCGAAGACGCCCGCACCGAGAGCCACCGCTCCACCGGCCGCGAGCAGCAGGAACCGCCGTCGGCCGGGGGCGGGTTGTGGCGGGCCGGGCCTCTCGGTGACGGTGGCGTCGATGTCGGGCAGGGCCAGCAGCGCGGCGGACCGGTCCGCGATGATCCGGACGACGTCCTCGGGCAGCCAGTCGGCGGTGGCCCCGGCGGGGGCGTCCTCGGCTATCAGGGTGTCGAGGTCGGCGGCGGCCGGGCGCTCGCCGGGATCCTTGGCGAGGCACCGGTCCAGGAGCGCGCGCAGGTGGGCGTCGTCGACGCCGGCCAGGTCGGGTGCGTCGTGCACGGTGCGGTAGAGGACGGCGTCGACCGCGCCGCCGCCGAAGGGCGGCCGACCGGTGGCCGCGTACGCCAGGAGGCAGCCGAGCGAGAACACGTCCCCGGCGGGCCCGGCGGTGTTCCCGGACGCCTGCTCGGGCGGGAGGAACCCGGGGGTGCCGACGACCAGGCCGGTGGCGGTCAGGGCGGTGGCGTCGGCGGCGCGGGCGATCCCGAAGTCGATCAACCGCGGGCCGCCGGCCGCCAGCAGGACGTTGCCCGGCTTGACGTCGCGGTGGACGAGCCCGGCGGCGTGCACGGCCGCCAGGGCGCGGGCGAGCAGCAGGCCGAGGACGGTGACGCTGCGCACGGGCAGTGGTCCGCGCCGGGCGACGATGTCGAAGAGCGTCGGCCCGGGGACGAACTCCGTGGCGAGCCAGGGGCGTCCCGCCTCCGTGTCGGCCCCGGTGACGGGGACGGCCCAGGGGCTGTCGACCCGCCGGGCGGCCTCGGCCTCACGGCGGAAGCGGATCCGGAAGTCCTCGTCCCCGGCGTGCTCGGGCAGGATCACCTTGATCGCGGCGAGCGCTCCGGCGTCGGTGCGTCCGAGGTAGACGACGCCCATGCCGCCCGCCCCGAGGCGGCCCAGGAGCCGGTGGCCGCCGATCCGGGCGGGGTCGGTGGGTCGCAGGTCGTCCATCGCCCGGCCTCAGCTCTGCTTCTCGACGGCGGATCCCAGCCGGACCAGCATGGCGGCCTGCGCCTGGACGACGAGGTCGTCGATCTCCCGTTCGGTGCGCCCCTTCGCCCCCTTGCCGGTCACGGCGACGGTGAACTGCGAGGTCTGCGCCTGCTGCCAGGAGTAGTGGTGCGGTCCGCCGAGCTCGGAGCTCTGGTACTGCCCCGTCTCACTGAGGGAGTCCTCGGAGGCGGCTTGCGTGGACTCGCCGCCGAGGAGCGCGGCGGCGACCATGGAGCCGATCAGCTCGCCCTCGCGCAGCTGCTGGGTGGGGCAGCGCATGCTCTCCTCGATCGACTCCGCCATCTCCCAGGCCGCGTCCCCCGGGGTGCGGTGCACGGTGACGACGGCGCCGAGGCGCACCGGCCCCTTTCCCGGCTCGGCGGGCAGCTCGAACGACCGGGTGAGGGTGGCCAGGACGCTGTACGCGGGCTTCCGCTGCTGCCAGACGCAGTCCTCGCCGAGCACGGGCCAGGTCGCGGGGTCGCTCTCGTACGGGCTCCGCTTCACCACTCCGGGGCCGAAGCTGTCGGGGCCGGCGATGACACGGCCGATGAGGTCGCGTGCCTCGGCCCGGGTCTTCGGGAGCCGGGCGGGGTCGGGTACGAGCGATTCCGAGGGCGACGGCCCGGCACCGGTGCTGCCGCCGGGGTCCGGGCTCGCGCTCGCACCCGTCGGGGGGTCGCGCCTCTCCGCCTCCCCCCGGTCGTCCGCCGCGCCGGAGCAGCCGGCGAGCAGCGCGGTCGCCAGGGCCAGGGGCAGCCCGAACCGGACCCCTCTTAACGGCACGTGACAGGTCACAGCGTTTCCCCGTTCCTCCTCGACGCCGCGTCGATCATAGGTTCGCCCGGCTCGGTCGGTGGGTGCCGGCGAGGGACTGTTACCTCGTCGGGACAAGCACCGCACCGCCCCCGGGGCGCCGGGCTCCGCCCTCTCAGGCGGTCTCCGCCAGGAAGGCGCCGATGTGCTCGACGAGGGCGTCCGGCCGGTCCTGGGGAATCAGCGTGTAACTGTCGGCCACCTCCACCAGCCGCCCCTGCGGCAGCAGTTCGGCGAGGCGTCGCCCGTGGTCGAGCGGCATCACCCGGTCCTCGGTCGCCCAGATCACCAGCGCCGGCCGGTCGAAGGCGCGCAGTCGCTCGGCCCACCGCAGGAGTTCGGCCTTGTCCGGTACGCCGAGCACGTAGGCGCGCAGGTCGCGGCGGATCTCCGGGGAGGTCTGGAGCGGCCGGAACCACCGGTCCATCGTGGCGCGCGGGACGGGTCGCTTGCTCATCCAGCCCCAGGTCATGGGCAGCCGCCGCGCGGGCCGCAGCCGGAGCAGGGAGAAGGCCGCCCTGATCCCTCCGGGCAGCCTGGCGGAGGCGACGAGGTTCCGGCCGGGCAGCCCCGGCGGGTAGTTGTCGAACGCCTCGCACGACGTGATCACGAGCCGGCCGATCCGGTCGGCCCGCCCGTCCGCGACCAGGGCCTGTGCGCCGCCCCAGTCGTTCATCACCAGGGTCACGTCCTCCAGCCGGAGCGCTTGCAGGAACTCCGCGACCAGCCGGGCGACCCCGAGGACGGAGAGGTCGGCCCCGGCGTCCATGGGCCTGCGGTGCCCTCCGAGCGGCAGGGTCGGCACGATGCACCGCACCCCGTCCCCGAGCCCGGCGACGACCTCGTCCCACAGCGAGCCGTCCATGGCCACGCCGTGCAGGAGGACCACTACGGGCCCGTCGCCGCCGGTGTCGTGGTACTCGATCACGCCCGCGGAAAGCCTCACGTCGCTCATGCCGTCAACGTAGTGCAGCGGCCCTCGGGCCAGCGCCTGACGCAGCGTAGGGATTCCCTCCCCGTCCTTGATAACGTCGCCCCCGCGGCTGTGGACTTCTTCCCCCGACCCCAGCCGTACGGGGTGGGCACGGGGACCGGGCGCGGCAGGACGAAGAGGGCCGACAGATGAGCCTTGCACAGGTGCACTACTCCTCCGCCGCGCCGGGGGACGAGGGAACGGCTGGCCGGTTCACGGCGGTCGGCCCAGGAGTGTCGGGCGCACTGCTGGCGGAGATCGAACCCTTGGTGCGCTACGAGCTTCCCGGGGGTGTTCCCGACCGGCCGTCCGACGCCGAACTGCGCTCGCTGCCGCAGGCGTTCGGGTATTTCGTCCTGTCCGACGGCAGTCGGCTGGTGGCGCGTTCGGCCCCGGTACGGGACGTGGGCGGCGCGGGGTCGGGCGTCCGGTTCCACGCGCACGCGGTGCACGTGCCGGTGGGGGTTCCGCTGCCGGGCGACCGGCTGCCGGTCGAGGCGTGGCGGTCGCCGCACTGGGTGGCGGTGACGCCCGGCGGGGCGATACCCGATCCGCTGGCGTTGCCGCCGGGTCCGGCGGCGGTCTCCGAGGGCCTCGACGACTTCGCCGTCTCGCGCGGCCCGTGGCTCGCGGCCGTGCTGGCGGATCTGCGCCGGGCGAGCGACGCGGAGGCGGCCGGCGGGCAGCCGGTGGTGCTGGTGGAGCGGCAGTGCGCTGACGTGGCCCGGTGGCTGGGGCTCGCGTCGGTCACCTTGCCGAGGGAGAGCGCGGAGCGGCTGACGTTCACCACGTACACCCGGCGGCCGGAGGGTTCGGCGTCGCGGGTGATGGGGGTGCTGCCCGAGGACGCGGCGGCGGCACGGGCCGCGGGACTGCGGGTGCACGAGTGCGCGGGGCCGTCTCCGGCGGGCGGCGGTACGGGCGACGCGTGGGCGGCGACGGCGGCGCGGGTCTGGCGGAGCCGGTCGCCGGAACTGTTCGGCGAGGCCAGGGAGTTGCCCGGGGAGCCGTTCGCCGCGGGCCCGTTGGCGGTGACGGCCCTGTGTGCGGGAGTGGAGCTCGGGCCGGACGAGCGCGCGGCGGCGGCCGGTTGGGCCGCCGATCGCCCGTACGCGCTGGACGCCAAGCGCACGGGCCAGTTGGTGGAGGCCCTCACCTCCCCCGGCATCGACGACCGCACGGGACCGGAATTCGACTCCGTGGGACTGCTGTTCGGCGCGTTGGAGGGCCGCTGCCCGGCATCGGTGACCGCTCCGCTCGCGGCGATGCTGGTCACGGAGGCGGTACGGGGCGGCAACGGCTCGCTGGAACTGCCGCGCCGGGACGCGTTCTCCGGTCCGGAGGGGGCGGAGGTCGCCGCGCGGCTGGGCCCGGAGATCCTGACCGAGCTGGCCGACACGGCCGGATCACGCTCGGTGGCGCGCACCGTACAACTACTGCGGGTGGCACGGCTGCTGGGCGTGGACGGCAGGGATTCGCTGCCGGGGGTCGTGAACCGGCTGGCGCCCGCGCTGCTGGCGGAGGCGGCGGCACACGAAGGGTCCCCGGGCTTCGCACCGGCCCTGCTGGAGCTGCTGGACGAACAGTTCGAGGTGCGGACGGCGTTGCTCGGCGCGCTGGACCGGATCGCGCCCGAGGACCCCGGGGCGGTGGCCGGGTTCCTGGAGCGGGTCACGCTGCCGTTCACGGGCACGCAGGCGCTGCCGCATCTGCGGATGTGCGCCGAGGTCCCGGAGGCGATGGCGACCCTGGGCGGTGACCGGGCGGCGATGTGGCACCGGGTGCTGCGGGCGGCCGGCCTCTCCCCCTTCGCCGAACCGCTGGTGCTGCGCACGGCGGTCGGCCTGGTGTGGGAGGACCGGGCCCCGACGGTGGAGGAGGCCCGGCTGCTGCTGGACGCGGCCACCTCGGACGCGCACCGCGCGGCCGGTACGTGGGCGCGGCTGGTGGACGCGGCGCTCGGGGCGTCCGCTGCCGGGACCTCGGCCGCCGGCACGCCCACCGCCGGGACGTCCGCCGCCGGGACGGACGAGGCGGCCGGGCTCGCCCACGACCTGCTGCGCGGCTTCCCGGAGGAGATCGGCGGCCGGGAGCGGGCAGGCCTCCTCCTCCTGGTCCTCGTCCGCGAACTGCGCACCGGAGCACCGGAGCCCGGCTGGGCGGAGCGCGTCCGCACGCTGTGCGCCCGGGCGGAGCCGGTCGAACCGGCGCTCCGCGAGCGGGCGTACGCGGCCCTGGTCGAGCGCCTGCTGGCCCCGGACCGCCCGGGGGCCGAGCTGTACGGCTTCGTCCACGGCGAGGACGCCGAGCTGATCGCCGCCTACGACCGGGCCGCCCGGACGGAGACCGTACGGGCGAGGCTGCGCACCCAGCCCGCCTACGCGGCGGACTGCTTCACCGTCTGGACGGCCCACCCGCACGCGGGCCGCGCGTGGCCCCCGGTGGCCGCCGCCCTCCTCGACGAGGTCCTGCGCCCCGCCGTACGCGGCATGCCGGCCGAGTCCGTGGCGGAGGTGGAGGAGACGGTGGGCCGCACGGGCAGCAGCGGCCGCGCCGACGCCTTCCGCGACTGGAACCGGTCGAGCGCCCTGGGGCGGTTGGGCCGCCGGATCGCGGGGCGGGTGCGGCGGGGGTGATCCCCGCCCCATCGACGCCGTGCGGATCGGCGCCGATGGGGCCTGAAGAGTGGGATCAGGGCGTGAAGCCCGTTACCCGGACCGCGCTTCCGAAGGTGTGCTCGTCCGCTCTTTCCACCTGGAAGCCCGCCGAGGCGAGGATGCTCGAAAGAGCGTCCCGCATGCAGGTCTGCACGCTTTCGTAGTGGCGGATCGTGTGGGGCAGATTCGAAGGATCAACCCCGCTTTCCAGAAGGTTCACCGCCTCGGTCGCCAGTTCCTCCCGGGTGTTCCATTCCACCAGCACACCGCCGTCTGCGAGAGGGTCCACCTGGACATCCGCACCCGGTCTGCCCGCGGGGCCCTCTCCGAGTTCCGCTCGGTGGGCGGGAATTCCCGCCCGGACCAGCGCGAGACGGGCCGCTTCGGCCAGTGCGTCGCGCCGGCCGATGACCTCCGGCGGGGCTTTCGGCGGCACGTCGAATCCGTGCTCGCTCACGCGTCCCTCACTCCCCTTCCTGCTTCTGACCTGCCGACGAGAGCGCCGAGCGTCCGCCGCCGGCTTGCTTGACGTACTTTGCCAGCAGTTGCTTCGCCGCACTTTCGATTCCGGCGTAGTACGGAACCGACCAGGTGACGGGCGTGCCCCCCTTGAGAGCGCCGGCCAGCTCGGAGGCACAGGCCGCACAGGGTTGCCGCTCCGTGTAGAGAGCGGTGATTTCGCTGGGGTCGATCTTCTTCGCCTTCAGCATGTCCAGGATCGCCGTCTCCGAGTGGCCCGAGAAGCTGCTGCTCGCCACCACCAGATCCCCGGTCTTCGGGTCGTTCCATCCCGGCACCCTGGCCACAGCCACATTGTGCTGTGCCCCGAAGAATCCGGATTCGGTCCTGAACTGGTAGGCCATGCGGCTCAGGTCATCGCTGTTGTAGCGGATCAGTCCGCCGCATCCATTGGCGGCCGAGGACGCCGCCGGTGCGGCGAAGCGCCTACTGCCGCGCGTGCAGAACTCGACGAACTCGTCCATCGCCCGGTACCCGATGCGAGCGACGACGTCGTCGGCCAGGCCCAGGGCACGGAGCCCGTTCAGTGCGTCGAAGAAGCCGATGCCGGTCCTCGCCGCGGCGTCCGCCGCCCTGACCGCGTCCGCGATGGGCCGGAGGATCTTGCCGGCGAACAGGGTCGCCACATCCACCGCGGCCCAGGCGCAGCCGCCCCAACTCCCGTTCTCACCACCGGGGGTGAGTTTCTGGGCGCATCGGATCCAGCTGCCGAAGAGGATGTCGATCGGGTCGACGCCCTGCTGGTACTCCCCGATCGTGATGGTGTGCGTGACCTCGGTGTACAGCGTGTCCGTCTTGTGCTCGCCCAGGTACAGCGTGTCCGCCGAGGGGCACGAGTTCGCCCATACCTCGCTGGTGCACAGGTAGAGGTCGAGGTCGGCCTTGTACCCGATCTTCTGGGTCATCGTGCAGTCGCCGTCGTAGGCGAGCTGGTCCCACCAGCCGTCGCAGCCATCGGTCTTCTTCAGGACCTGCGGCTTGCCGACCTGATCGATGCGGTCGACGACGTAGAAGACGCCGCCGATGGGGCCGCCCGCGTCGTCCGGGACGGTCCCGGTCCCGATCTGCTCGGCGTTCCCCGCGCTCTCGGCCTGCTTCGCGGCTTCCTGGGCGGACTCGGCGTACGCCTGCGCGTCCTTGGCAGCCTCCTCCGCGGCTGTCGCGGCGACGTCGGCCCGGTCGGCGGCGGCTCGGGCCTGACTGGCGGACTCCTCCGCCCGGGTGGCGGCCGCGCGGGCGGCGGCCGCGTCGAGAGCGGCGGCGTCGGCGGAGGTGCGGGCTGATTCGGCGTGGCCTTCGGCCCGGCCCGCGGCCTTGTCGGCGGCCACCGCGTCGGCGGTCGCCTGGGCCTGGTAGCCGATGGTGCGGGCCAGCGACTGCTGCGCCTTCGCCGCCGCGGTCGCCGCCGCCGCCGCGTAGGTCAGGGCCTCCTTCGCGTAGCCGCGGGCGTCCGCGGCGTGCTTGGCGGCGTTCGCCGCGTGCTGGTAGGCGGCCTTGGCGTCGCCCTGTGCCTGGTTGGCGATGATCTGCGCGGCCGCGGCCTCCTCGGCAGCGTTGACCGCGTGGGCGTCCGCGACGGCCTTCTGCTGCTCGGCGATGGTCTTCGCCGCCTGGCCGGACAGGACCACCAGAGAAGCGGCCGAGTCCTTGGTGACGTACGGCGAGCCGAGCTGGATGGCGTCGTTCGCGGGAGCCGCGACCTGCGCCGCCGAGTTCCCGGCGTCCACCGCGGCCTGCGCGGTGACATAGGCGAACCCCGCCGCCTTGGCCGCGGCGGCGGTGGCCTTGTTGGCCTCGGCCCGCGCCGCGTCGGCCTCGTTCTTGGCCGTCTTCGCCCTCGCCTCGGCCTCGTTGGCCAGCTTGACCGACAACGCGGCTTCGGACGAGGCGTGTTCGGCGGCGTCGATGGCGTCGGCGGCCGAGCTGGTCGCGGTGCGCACCGCGGCGTCCGCCCGCAGCTTCGCCGCCTGCGCTCCGTCCGAGGCAGCGCGGGAGCGCTTGGCCGCGGCCTCGGCGCGGGTCGCCGCCGCGTCGGCGTCAGCCGCGGCCTGGGTCGCCGCGTCAGCCGCGGTACGGGCACGGCCGGCCGCCGCCTCGGCGTCGTCGGCGTGCCGGTCGGCCTCATTGGCCGCCGCCCGCGCGGCGTCCGCCGCGTCCC
Organism: Streptomyces sp. NPDC102283; assembly: GCF_044766265.1. Classification (NCBI taxonomy): domain Bacteria; kingdom Bacillati; phylum Actinomycetota; class Actinomycetes; order Kitasatosporales; family Streptomycetaceae; genus Streptomyces; species Streptomyces sp. NPDC102283. The sequence continues at coordinate 343,628 of NZ_JBIWLQ010000008.1, read as the reverse complement.
CCGCGTCGAGGGATTCGGCGTAGGCGCCCTTGGCGGCAGCCTTGGCGCGCGCCGCGTCCGCCTTCTGCTGCGCGTCCCAGGCGTCGTCGCGCAGTTCCTTGGCCCGGTCCCGGGCGGTCTCGGCGTCGTTCTTCCGGGCCACCGCCGTGGCCTCCGACGCCTCGGCCTTGCCCTTCGCGGTCTCGGCGTTGGCGGCTTCCGTCTCCGCGGTCTGCCGGTGCCTGGCCGCCTCCGACTTCTTGAGGTCGGCGGTCTCCTTCTCCTTCTTCGCCGTGGCCTCCTCGGCCTCGGCCTTCAGCCGCTTGGCGTGCGCGTCGGCCGCCGCCGACTTCGCGTCGGCCTCCGCCACCAGGGTCTCGGCGAGCTTGGCCTCGGCCAGCTCCTTGTCCTTCTTGGCGTTGTCACGGTGCAGCTTGGCCGCGTCGGCGGCCGCCTTGGCCTGCAGCTCGGCCCGGTAGGCCGCCTGCTTGCGGAACTCCGCCTTGGACTGCGCCGCCTGCGCCAGCGCCCGCTGGGCGATCGTGTCGCTGTCCGCGGCGGCGGCCCGGGTGGCCGCCTCGGCGGTCTCGCCGGCCTTCACCAACGCCGTGACCGCGGCCGCCGCGCCCTGGGTGACCTGCGCCTTCTGCTGTCCCACCAGCAGACCGCGGCCCCGCGGCGCCCCGTTGGCGTCCGCGATCGCGTACGCCGCCTGCTCGGCGGTGACGCTGGCGGTCTGGGCGGCCGTCGCCGCCGTCGCCTGGCGCTTCAGCTCGACCAGCTCGGCCTTCGCCCCGGTGCGCGCCGCGTTCAGCCGCTGCGACGCCTTGGTGAACTCCGCAGCCGGAGGAACGCTGCCGTTGTGCCCGGAGACCTTGAACAGCACCTTCTGCGTGCCAGCGGTGCCACAGGTGGCCGCGAGCGCGTCCTGCCCGGTGGTGTACGCGGGGAAGTTCACGCACTTGGCCGCCCCCAGGTTCTGCAGGGTGGCGCTCGCCCGGACGCTGAACTTCCACACCTGCATGGGCGTGTCGTTGCAGGTCCAGATCTGGATCTTCGTCCGGTTGGTGGCGACGTCGAGGCACTTCTGCGAGTTCACGTTCTGCAGGCTGTAGCCCTCGCCGTACCCCCCGCCGACCCTCCACTGCTGGGCGGCGGACGAGGAGCAGGCGACGACCTCGACGGCCGTACCGTTCGCGGTGCCCGAACCCTGCACGCCCAGGCATTTGCCGGTCGCGCCCGGGATCTGGACGGTCATCGGGGAGCTCCCGATCCAGCCGAGGCCGCCCGAGGACCAGTAGTCCTGCCAACGCGTGATGTGGTCGGCGACCCAGGAGTGGCCGAGCAGCTTGCCCATCGACTCGGAGGCCTTGGTGAGCGCCTGGACGGCGTTCTTGTTCGCGCTCAGGATGTCGTTGCGCTTGGCGGCCTGCGAGCCGATCTCCTGCTGCCACTCCGCGGCGGCGGTCGTGGAGACCTCCCCCAGGACCTTCGCCGGGTCCATCGGGTCACGCCACGCGCAGGCGGCGAAGCGGGACTTGAGGTCCTCGACCGCGACCCTGTGCTCAGCGGTACCCGGCTCCGGCACCGTGCTCGGGAAGCCGCCGGAGCTCAGGAAGAGACGGGCGTTGTCCGCGCCGGTCGGCTCCCACGTGTCGTCCGTCAGATGCTCGTAGGCGTCCCGCAGGGCGATCTGCCGGTCCCAGTCCGGCTGGGCCGGGTCGGGTTCGCCGTACAGCGGCTGCCCCAGAGCCTTGACCGCCGCGACGGTCCCGGCGTCCGCCGGCGGCGTCGCGTCCTCGTAGAAGTCGCCCTCGTCCTTCCAGAACCGGTCGGCGATCCACCCCATCAGGCCGGTCTGGGAGTGGAAGTCCTCACGGTCGTCACTACCGGTCCCGGGCGGCCACTCGAAGTCGACGACGGAACCGAAGCCGCCCGGCGTCTCCAGCCCGGTTATCTTCCAGCTGTCGTGGAGCGCGTGGAGCCGGTCGAGCTCAGCACTGGCGGCGTCCCTGTCCGCTTGGTAGGCGGTGGCGAGCGGCGTGTCCTCCCAGTAGTCCCGGTCCGCCAGCTCGCGCAACCGCTCCGGACTCTGGTTGAGCCCGTCCTTCGCGGTGGCGGCCATGGACGTCCCGCCCAGCCGCAGCACGTCGCTCATCAGGCACTGGTCCTGCCGCAACTGCTCGGCGGAGGTGTCCTGGTTCCAGTCGTAGTCGCTGACCGGCACGGTCGCCGGCGCGGCGTAACGGTCGATCAGCTCCGGAGAGACGCCGACGCCGGCCAGGAGGACCCCGGCGAGCAACGGCGGGAGAACGCGGGCGGGCCATCGTGACAGCCGTGATGGGGATTTGGGCAACGCCCTTGGTCTGGAACGCACGTGCGCATCCTCTGTGTGATGGTGAGTGAGAGCGGAAGAGCGGAAGACAGCCGGTGGCAGCGATCGAGGCGGCGGAGAAGGCCACTCGGTCCGTCACCGCATCAGGAGCGGCGCGGCCTGGCCGAAAGAGGATGCACGGAGTGTGGACAACGCGCCACGACGGCGCGCCTTCTTCCCCCGCCGAATCAGCCGCCCCGGCCGCCCAGTTGATGTACGCAAGCACGGAGCAGGTCACTATCCGGCCCGGCGCGGCGTCATCTTAGAGAGCCGTCTACGCAGGTGAACAGGGGCGAAAGTGCTGTTGGCACAAGTTGACGAAAAGTCTCCCCGCCAAGGATCGGCCGAGTGGGTGCCCTCTGCATCCGCATCGGCCCGCTGCCCCTAGGAGAACCCTGTGCGCGAGATGTGTTCAAGCAGCGTGGATGAGAGCTCGGATGTGTACGTGGTTGGCTGAAACTCGTGGGTAAGCTTCAGCCTTTCGGACAACCGGTCCCGCTCCGCCCGGACGGCCCGTCACCCGTCCCCCGTCACCCGTCACCCGTCACCCCGGGACCTTCCAACGCGCCGAGGCGTCCGGTCGGTGGCTGCCCGTATCGCAGGCCGGGTACGGTGCGCCCGTCCTGGACGGGACGGCGGACGCGCGGGACAGCCCACCAACGCGCGCCGGTCAGCCGCCGCCTTGCTCGCAGGTAGAGGCAAGAGCCCTGGCGGCGGGGACCTCCGAGCGCGACGCGACGGTGGGACGCGCCGCCTTCGATGCCGCCACGAGGGCGTCAGAGCCCTTCCGGCGAGTTCGTCCTCCAGTCGGGGAACGGGGTCGCCGGAGCCGGCACGACCGCCGAACACGCCTGCCTCGGCTTCACATCATTACGAACCGGACATCACGCGACTACGCCGAAGCCTTGAGCATGGCCAGGGAGGCCGCGGCTATCACAGGAAGCGCGAGTTTGCGCACGGTGTTCCCTTCGGTCAAGTTGACCAGCTCTGATCAACATTCCGGGAACTCATGCGATCCGAACATGTGTCTGCGAGACCATAAAAAATGGAGCCAACTCCTCCATTCATGGGCGTTGCTGAAACCCGGAGCAATACTCAAGACCTGTGGATCGGCGTCGGGCGACCCGCGAAGGGGGAACCTTGTCGAATGGTCCTGGGCCAGTCTCGAGTCCCCTCTGTCAGCGTCGGGGGACTCCCGCTTCGGCAGGTGAGCCCGAGAGGGCACCGACAGGAGAACCACCCCGTCGTGACCAGCACCAAGCCCACCTGATCCGACCCGGACGTCACCTTCCACGAGGACGACTCCCAGGTCGGGACCGGTACGGCTCCGCAGTCGACGGCCGGCTTCCGCAACCTGGCCATCAGCACGATCCGCCTCGCCGGACGAGCCGGCATCGCCCACGCCCGCCGCTACCTACTCCACCACGGGACGCTTGCGCCGTTTACGACATCTAATCAACCATCATGAACCGGGCAGAACGGAACTACGCCGGGCCGTTCCTGGAGAACGACGACAGCTTCGAAACCGAACTCGCCGAAATCAAGCCATCACAACGAGGCTGAGATCAATCGGCCCACAGATCTCGACGACTGCTTTTCGCCCGCGATCAAGCCATGAGTACACATACTCATGCGCCCCATAAGAGCGTGTGGCGAAGATTCATCTATGCCATCAATTCGCTTCACTGCGTCCGTCGTCATAGCGGCTGCGGGCTCCCTCGCCCTGACCGCCTGCGGCACCCAGACGGCCTCATCCGCATCCACCGCCCCGGTCGGCTCCCAGGTCTCCGCCTCACCCGCCCGGCAGCCCACCGAGAAGCAGTTCCTCGACATCCTCAACAAGTTCGCGCGCCAATGCTCCCCCGACGCCCCCAGCGGCAGCGGCGCCGCACCAGATCCCGGGACACTGCCCGGCGGCATTCCCAGCGGTGTGGCCCCGCGCACCGACAAGCCCGCCGGGACACCTGACGTGAACGGTGACATACCCATCCCCGTCGATGATTCAGGTGAGATGCCCGACAAGCCCATGCAGTCCGGCCCACCACAGGAAGTCGAACTCGGCGAAATCGAAAAGTGCGCCGCCGCCAAGCACGCCGAGCGCCTGACCACCAAAGCAGCCGGAGAGCCGCACACCACCTACAGCACACTCCAGCAGACCATTATCGCCGCCGGATACCGTACCGACCGCATCCACAAGATGCCCGACCTCGGCGGCGACCCGCGCGCCCGAGTGGACCTTCGGTTCATGGGCTCCGGCCTGGCAGTGGAAGTCATCGGCACCGGAACAGGCTTGATCGCGGAACCCTTCGGCGCCCCCGAAGACGAGAGCGTTTCCGTGACTGAGGTGAGGCGGAAGCCGAACCTGGACGCACCGTCCTCCTGAACTGCGAGTGCCCCGTTCCGGGTTCGGTGGAGACTCGATTTTGTGAAGGGATTGAGCCATGGCGCGCCCTTCCCGCTACCTGCTTGAGCTGTGCCGTCGCGCGGTGCCGAGCAGATGCCCTCCTAGGCGTCATCTCACGTGGTGAGTTTGGCGAGCCGCTCGTAGCAGATCAGGGTGGCGGCGAGGCTGAGGAAGGCGGCAAAGTGGCGGCTCTTGCGCTCGTAGTGGATGGCCAGGCGCGCCGGTAGTTGAACAGCCAAGAGATGGTGCGTTCGACCTTCCAGCGGTAACGGCCGAGGCGTTCGCTCGACTCGATGCCACGTCGCGCGATCTTGGGTGCGATGCTCCGGTTCCGCAACCAGTGCGGATCTCGGGGTAGTCGTACCCTCTGGCTGCGCGGAGTTTGGAGGGTCTGCGGCGTCGAGGCCCGCGCGGCGAACGCACACCCACGACAGCCATGACCCGTAGCTTGAGGGCAAGGCTGTCGTGGGTGTTCGCAGCAGAGACCGCCGTGAGCAGCGGCAGCCCCTGGGCGTCAGTCAGGATGTGGAGCTTGGCGCCGGGTTTGCCCCGGTCGACCGGATTCGGACCTACGATCCGGCCCCCCTTTTCGCCCGGACCGAGGCAGAATCAACGAGGGCAGCGGACCAGTCGATCGCCCCTGCGGCCCCCAGCCGGTCAAGGACTTCGTTGTGGAGGCGCCGCCACAAGCCGGCTCTTGTCCAGGCAGCAAATCGGCGGTGCCGAGTAGCCGGGCTCCCGCCGAAGCTGGGCGGCAAGCGACGCCAAGCACATGAGGTGGTCAGCGCATACACGATTGGGCAGAACACCGTCCGGTCCGCCACCGGAGCCGTTCCACCGCCCTGCCGACGCGGCTTGAACGGCGGTATCAGCGGCGCCCACAATCTCCCACAGCCCGTCAGGAACGAGTGCGCGCTCAAGATCCATAGCCATGGCTGGTGATCATGCCTCAAAGTGGCTACGCCCGATGTCGGCCCTCCCGAGAGTGCGACGGCTGCCCAGCCCGGTCTTCTAACCTGATCGCGTGATCGACTACGACGGCGCCGGCCTCCCTATGGTTCAGGTGGGAGGTTCCGGGCCCGCACGCCTACTGCTCTCGGACCCGGCCCGACGGTATGAAGACGAACCAACGCTCGACTTCCTAGTCAGGGCCCACGGGCCCTGGGGGAATGTCGAGACCTTGGTGGAGACCTGGGACGGCGACGGACTCGACACCTTCCTCGCATCACTTGCCGAAGACTTCCGGGGCTGGGAAGGAGTGCGCACGTGGCACTCCCTCTGCTACGACCTGGCCATCTCAGCGGAACACCACCCTGGGGGCCGCGTCCAACTGACCTGGGGCATCCGCGACCGGGCGCCCTCCGAGGAATGGCAGTTCGAGACCAACACGGCGCACGCGGCAGGGGAGGACATGCGCAACCTCACCGCCGAAATCCACACGTTCATTGCGAGCGTTGCGGAGTAGCTGGACGAGCCCCGATACCGCGCCCCCACCACGTGAGACGACGCCTTAGGGTCCCCTGCCCGTCCAGGGTTCCGTGACAGCAATCGACTCGTGACTACTGATGGTGATATCCGGCTACATCCCAGTTGACGCAGCCAGGGCGCCTTCCGTCGGAGGCGACGAAGTCTTTTGCGACTTCCCGCACTTCTTCGATCGGGATTTATGAGAACAATGGAAAGTCGAAGGAGCTGCCATTTTGGCAGCAGTACACAGGTCCTCGGCCTAGTTCTCGGTTCCCGACGGAAACGACGTTTGGCACTTCGCAGTCCCCGTCGGCCGATGACACAACACCAGCCCTTCGGTCTGCGCGAACTCCAATCATGAAGGAGCGGTCAAGGACTCCAGAGGGAAGGCGGGGGCGGTCCAGCGAGTACATTCGAGCGACCTATTCCGTGATGCCACCCCCAGGAGAATATTAATCATTTCGTCAACGTCTTCGGGAGTAATGAGAATTTGAGGATTCTCACTGTGCTCGCGTCGATACACCGCCGCAATTCCGAGCATGCCCATTACTGTCTATTCCATCTTCTGAGACCGCGTTTGAGATCTGTCGTGTCCCGGTGCGGGAGGGGTCGTTGAGCCTTGCGTGAGTGACTCTGGGGGTGGGTACCCGTCGGATCTGGCGGAGGAGCAGTGGGAGCTGGTCGAACCGTTGCTGCCTGCGGCGAGGGCCGGGCCGAAGGGCGGGCGAAGGGAGAAGCACCCACGCCGGCGGATCGTGGACGCGATCTTCTCTGTGGTGCGGACCGGGTGCGCTTGGCGCCAGCTGCCGAAGGACTTCCCGCCCTGGCCCACTGTGTACTGGTACTTCACCTGGTGGCACGACGATGGCACCGTCGAGCGGGTCCACGACACGTTGCGCGGCCGGGTCCGTGAGGCTGATGGCCGTGCCGCGGAGCCGAGCGCCGGGCTGATCGACTCACAATCCGTACGCACGGCCGATACGGTCCCGGCGGGCACTCGGGGCTTCGACGCGGGTAAGAAGGTGAAGGGTCGCAAGCGGTTCATTGTCACGGACACCCTGGGCCTGCTGCTGGCGGTTCACGTAGTCGCGGCGAGCATCCAGGACCGCGACGGCGCGAAGCGTTCGTTGCTGTGGACACGCCTGGACCATCCGGGCGTGCAGAGGATCTGGGCGGACCAAGGCTTCGCCGGCCGCCTCGTGCAGTGGTTACGCACGATCCTCGGCCGCGATCTGGAGATCGTGCGCAAGGCCCCGGACCAGCGCGGATTCCAGGTCCAGCCCAAGAGATGGGCGATCGAGCGCACCTTCTCGTGGCTCACTGCCCACCGCCGCCTCGCACGTGACTACGAGACCAGCCCGGCCCGCTCAGAGACCATGATCCGCTGGGCAATGATCGGCATCATGGTCCGCCGACTCACCCGTGGCGGACCGGCGACGCGTCCCGGCGCGCGCTCGCTCCTGCGAAACGTTACGTAAAAATGCGCCGACCGTCCCTTCGAGGGGGAACCTCCTTCGTCGGTGCTCTATGGATCCAGGAAGCGCTCAACCTTCTGCTGCAGGTCAGTGGCCAGGCCAGTCAACTTCGAGACGATCCCGCGAAGCTCTCTGCCGAGTTCGGGGAACTCGACCCAGACCGATGGGTTCCTGGTGAGGACTGCAGACAGCAGATCACCTTCGTACATGTGCCCCTCTGCCATCGGGTTCTCCCGCAGTACCTCCACTGCCAGTGGCAGGAGGTAGGGCAGGCCGATGTCCTGCCCGATCAACAAGCGCCTGTCCTCGACGGTCAGCTCGCCGATCGGCCGACGCCGCAAGGCGTGTGCGGTAGTGACAAGACGGGTGTCGTCGGCTGTCGGGGCTGGCCAGCGGTCGCGTTCAAGCTCTTCAAGCGAGCGGTCACGATTCAAGGGGTGCGTCACCGGTCGATTGTCCTACGAGCAGATCTCAAACGCGGTCTGAGGGTTCGTCTCACGTGGTGCTTCTACGATGCGGCATGTTGCCGCATCGTGAAGGTCAGCTTGTCGCGTCTGTTGGTGCCGGACGAGCTGTGGGAGCTGACAGCTCCGTTGCTGCCAAGGTTCAAGTCCCGCCTGCAAGGTGGGGGGCGAAAGCTCCGGTGGACGAGCGGGCAGTGATCACGGCCGTGGTGTACGTGCTGACGAGCGGGTGCGCGTGGCGGTGTCTACCAGGGCCGTTCGAGGTCTCGTCGGCCACCACGCACCGTCGGTTCACCCTGTGGACCGAGGCCGGGCTGTGGCACAGCTCGCATCGGGCGGTGCTGGGCAAGCTCGGCGTCCGGGGGCCGGACCGGTCGTCCGCGATCGTCGATGCCGCCTCGGTGCGGGCGAAAGGCAGCCCCCTCCGCGCCTTCCTTGGCCTCGCCGCCACCCTGGCCTGCTACATGAGACTCGCCAAACTCCCCTTGTGAGACCCATTCGCAAGGAATCGACCAGGCCGAAGCCGCCTTGGCAGGGGCAGACTCTGTCGAGGACGTGGCCTCTCTCAGCTCGCGCGTCCCGCACCTGGTCCTCAGTGTCCTTCAAGCTCAGCAGTCATGCGCGGGTCGTCCGTCATCATGCGGGCCGCGAGCTGCCGTACTTGCTCCTCCACGGGCTGCTCGCGGGTGGTGAACAACTCGTACCAGTAAGAACGTGCACGCGCCCCGGATGCCTGAACCTCGTGGAAGTTGACATCGACCCCCTCGGGACTGGTGAGCCCCTCGGGCATGTCGGGCTCCTCGCGTCGTGGCGACACATTCGTGAGGACGCAGCCCCACCGCTCGAACCAGCCGCTGCCCTCAAGGGTCTGATGAAGCAGCCGGGCGACGGTGTCGACCGGCTCTTCCCAGCTGCGGTCGGCTGCGGCCCGTGCGAGTTCGGCTTCGTACTGGGCGGCATCGAACCAGAGGTCCGCGGGCACCGCAATGACGTTGCTGGTGTTTTCCCAGGCATCCCAGATCACCCGGTCTCCCTCGCGGCGCATGGTGACGTACAGAGCGCCGCAGCAGCCGGCGGTGCAGGGCGGCTCGGCGATGTTGACCCTGCGCGGCTCCTCCGTGACCGCCAGCGGCCAGCTCTCGGCAGGACCTGTCCAGTGCCGACGACTGAGTGCCATCCCTTCCGGGTGGACTGCCTTCAGAACGTCCACGCCATCGATCAGGGGGCGCACCTCGGCCCATGGGTCGGCCGCCCAGTCGTCCGAGAACCTGTGCTGCAAGGTCAAGGTACTAATCGCCAACTGGTCGGTCATCATTACATGATCGGCTAACGCCATGCAGCGGCATAATCATTTCTTGGGCGTGATCGGCCTCGTATAGTCGCGCCAGGGCAGTCACCACTCAGGGACGAAACTTCTCGAACCCGCCACGTGAGACACGGCCTGAAAGAGCTTTTTGTCCCGGCAGGGCTGTTTGCGAAGTCGACGGTTGGTCGCCGCTCGGGACTGCTTTGATCCGAAGAAGGGTGGCTCTGGCAAGATGACGTCATGTTCGATTTCGGCATCGCGGGCTACCAGCCAGCATGGTTGGACGGTCGTAGCGACGTCGTGCAGGAGCATGGGCACCGTCTGCTTGGTCTTGCTGGCCGGACGCTCACTAGGGTCTGGATGGTCTGGGACGTCAGGGATGACGAGTGGTTCTGCGATTGCCCGGTGCTGTTCGGCTTCGATGGCCAGCAGGTCGAGATCAACCATCAGAAGCTGGGCGATCTCTCCCTGACCTGGAACATGATCGACCCCACCTGTCCAGTCCGGTGGCCTGGCTTCGACCTGCAGTGGCGCCGCGAGCCTTTTCCCGAGCTGCAGGCTCTGCGGGGGCTGCCACTCAAGGGGGCCGAACTGCTCGAATGGACGGGCGGGGACGTCGCTCAGGGAAACGTCGACATCAGCTTCGCCTTCGAGGCGGGTCGCGTGTCCATCTTCAACGCGCTCGACGAGAACGGGGTGAGCTTTCACCTTCCCAGTCCGAGCCAACGCTCCCACCCGTTTCATTGACGCACTCGGAGTTCAGGTATCGCGCCAGTTCGGGGGGGGGATTGCCCGGTCAGCCGGCGGCTCATCAGGTCGACCATCGCCAGCTTGATCATGGCTTCAGAGCGGTGCGGTTGGGTTTCGTAGTCGCGGACGACGCGGCGGTGGTGCATGAGCCAGTCGAAGGTCCGCTCGACGACCCAGCGCCGCGGAATCACCTCGAAGCCCTTGTGAGCGGGGGCGCGGCGGGTGACTTCGACGTCGACGCCGAGGCGGGCGCCGTGGTCGATGACCTTGGTGCGGTAGCCCGTGTCGGCCCACGCCTTCGTGACACGGGGATGGTCTGAGACGATGCTCGAGAAAACCTGACTGCCGCCGACGCTGTCGGAAACGTTGGCGGCTGTGACCAGCACGGCCAGGAGGAGACCGAGCGCGTCGACGCCGATGTGCCGTTTGCGGCCCGCGATCTTCTTGCCCGCGTCAATGCCCTGGCCGGCCGCGGGCACATTGGCCGAGGTCTTGATGCTCTGGGCGTCCAGGACGCAGGCGCTCGGCCCGGCGTCGCGACCTTCGGCCTCCCGGACCAGTCGCCGCAGGAGACCGTTGAGCTGGCCGAAGACCTCGTCCTTCTGCCGGGCGGCGAAGTACCCGTAAACCGTCTCCCATGGGGCGAAGTCATGCGGCAGGTACCGCCAGGGAATCCCGGTCCGGTCGACGTAGAGGATGGCGTCCGTGATCCGGCGCAGATCGTGCTCGGGTGGCCGCCCGATGTCCAGGCCCTTCCCTCTCCGCTCGGCCCGCCAGGCTGTCAGAGTCGGTTCCAGCAGTCCCCAACGGGCATCGGACAGGTCACTCGGATAGGGCCGCTGCTTACGAGGCATGCTTCTGTAGTACAGATGGCCGCCGCCCCGCCACAGGGCGCAAACCGGTGCGACCGGAGGCGCGTTGGGATCAGACAGGAGCGAAGGGACTGCCCAGTCGACACGAAACGGTCCGTCACCTGATCTGCGATGAAGCGCCCCCGACAGGACAAAACGCTCTTTCAGAGGGTGCTTACGCAACACTTGATGCAGTTTCAGGTGCTATGCGACTCGGCTTGGGTGAGATGGGAGCTTCTCGAGGTCCCGGTGGTGCCAGTAGGGTGTTGATGCCGTGGTCTCGCCCGCATTCCTCCTGCCTCATCCCAGGACGCGCCGTCGTGCACCGTTCGCTTCGCGCGCCTGATGCATGTGCCTGGGCCGGATCCGCGGCCGGCCGGCACTCCAGAATCATGACTGAGCGCCGTCGCTGTCCAAGTTACCTCTCCGATGCCCGACGGGAGCTGGCCGAGCCGGTCCTGACCGCCTGGCGGGCAGAGCGCCGAGGCCGCGGACTGGACATCGGCAGGCCACCGAATCACGGCCTGCGAAGCCTGCTGGACGCGGTCCTCTACGTGAACCGCACCGGGATCCCCTGGCGCTATCTGCCGCACGAGTACCCCCACTGGAAAACCGTCTACGCCCACTTCGCCCGCTGGCAGGAAGAAGGCGTACTCGACCAGCTCAACAGCCTCCTCCGACGCCAAGTCCGCAGGCGGAAAGGCCGGGACGACGAACCGCCCAACTGCGTCATCGACTCCCAGAGCATCAAGACCTCCACCAACGTCCCCGCCACCGGGCAAGGCATCGACGCGGGCAAGAAGATCGTCGGCCGCAAGCGGAGCATCGTCATCGACACCGTCGGACTCCTCCTCGGCGTACTGGTCACCGCGGCCAGCGTGCAGGACTCGACCGCCGGCTTGCCCAGCGAGCCCCGGACCGTTGACGGTTCGGGGCGCACAGGCTGTTCACGGCGCTCGTCCGTAGGTCGGACGCGAAGTGCTCGATGACGGTGAAGCACACCTCGTTCACGGTTCCGACGAGGCGGCCGCCATCCTGGAAGTACACCTCCTTGGGCGCTCCGGCCGCGATCTCTTGGAGTCGGTTGGTGGCGTCCTGCTCCTGAGCGGCCGTCACGACTGGGTTTGGTGCCTTGCCATCAACTCCTGGAGATCTCACCCACGGCATACGCGCCGGCCGCGATGAAGCAGACCACGCCTACTCCCAGGAAGAGGACTCGGGTGACCGACTTGCCGATCACCGCGTTGCGCTCGTCCTGTCGCGCCGCGATCATTCTGCCTTGCGCCCGGGATGCGTAGATTCCGATGGCGACGAACAGCACTCCGAGCAGGACGAGCACGACAGCGACAATCATGATGGGTCTCCTGGTCTAGAATTGCCTGTTGGTAAAGTCTTCGGCGACATAATTCCCGATTTTCGTCGCTGCGTAGCAGTCGGCTCGGACCGCAAGGCCCACGCCACCGGTGGTGACGCCGAAAGTGGCTGCTGTAACCCCGCTGGCGGCCTCGACGAGCGCGCCACCAGCCATGCCCGCCAGCCCGGCAAAGCCCGCTTTCGTATCACCACTGGCGAAATCACCCACGACTCCGCCGATGTCGAATGCTGTTCCAGCCTTGTCCACGAATCCGCCCAGGCTGAGAAGTCCGGTGGGGTCGATCTTGTTGACGGGGTCGCCTGCGCGTAGAGGTAGGGGTTCTGTTCCTGGCCGGAGGGGTCGGGGGTGGTGAAGCGGCCGATGTTGGGGTCGTAGAAGCGGGCCGCGAAGCGGTAGGGCTGGGGGACCTGCTCCGTGGTGGTGGCACGCTGGACGCCGCTGGGGCTGTAGGCGTAGGTGTTGACCTTGGTTCCGGTCTCGTCGGCCAGGGCGACGACACTGCCGAGGAGCGCGCCGACGGTGCGCTCCTGATCAGCAATCACGGCCTGTACGGGCCCGGCGGCCGGTCCGACTCAAGGCCCGGCCCGACGACCCCGACCGGTGGGACTGGACCGGCGACACCCCTACCAGGAGCGCGTCGGGACGGGCTACCGGGCGATGATCGGCCGTGCATACGTCCTGCTCAGCGCCGACGCTGGAGGAACCTGCCGGCCCGGAACGTGGTCAGCGGACCCGCACAATAGTCAGCGTGCCGTGTCGGCCCGACCCGGCCAGCACCTCGACGACCAACCCAGTGTCGACACGGACGTACACCTCCCCCTCCGTAGGGGCGTTGGCGTCGTCCGGAAGCCCGGCAATGACCCGGCCGACGTGGACGGCAACCCCGGCAGCCAGCGGACCCGACAACCGCCTCGGATGAATGCGGAGGGCCCTCTGCCGCGGCTGTAACGGAGAAAGAGGCGTCGGCTTCCCGGACCCGCTGCCCCACCCCCGCTGACCTGCGGCGACCGGCTAACTAGCGGATTAGGAACTACGTTTTTCTTTGCGTATTACCGCGAAGGGAAGCAGAGCAATCCCTAGCAGTCCCATGCCCCCCAAGAAAAGATACATCCCGTCACCTGTCTGCACGCCAGCCACCAATGCCGCGATAGATATCACAACGCAAACGACGGAGAATACTTGCAGCTTGACCTTATCGTTCACCCTGAACTCCATATTCTTGCATGCTTGCCCTTAGTCGCGGCAACGGATGAATCCGTTGCCGCGACAGAGTTTGTGGCCAACGAGCTATCGGCACTACCGCACAATCATCCGTAGCTGATTATGTCCCATGCCTGCGTAGCCCATTGTGCTACCAACCGCGCAGCTGGCAGCTACCGCGCCTACCGTCCCGAGGGGGCCACCGAAAATGCTTGCGGCCTGGATGACTCCCGTTTCGGCTGCGGCACCAATTCCGCTAATGCAGCCGACAGCAGCTCCCACCCTATTCTCGTGATCGCTCAGGAAGTCTCCTGCTTTCTGAAGCCATCCAAAGGCCCGAAGGGTCGATGTTGTTGACGGGGTCGCCTGCGGCGTAGAGGTAGGGGTTCTGTTCCTGGCCGGAGGGGTCGGGGGTGGTGAAGCGGCCGATGTTGGGGTCGTAGAAGCGGGCCGGGAAGTGGTAGAGGCCGGTGGGGTCCTGGTAGCCGCCGGCGAAGCGGTAGGGCTGGGGGACCGTCTCGGTGGTGGTGGTGCGCTGGACGCCGCGGGGACCGTAGGCGTACGTGTTGACCTTGGTGCCGGCTTCGTCTGTCAGGGCGACGACGCTGCCGAGTGCGTCGGTCAGGTGGTAGTGGTTCTTCGCCCCGCGGGTCATGGAGTTCAGCGTGCCCCCGGGCTCGCGGTTGAATCCCGTGTCCACACCGGCTGTTGAGGTGGCGGCCAGGCCGAGGGGCCCGTTGTGGAAGAAGGTGTCGCCGAGCTTGATGCGCTCGGACTGGTCGGTGGAGCCGTACTGCCCGGCATAGGTCTTGCCGCCGGTCGTGATCGACGTCATCTGCGAATAGTCGGTCCACCTGACGCCGGTGCGGGTGGCCTCCGGGGTGGAGGCGCCGGCGGTCTCGTTGCCGATCTTGTCGTAGGACCAGTTCGTGGTCGAGCCGTCCTTCGCGGTGATCTGCTGGGCGTCGTTGACCGTGTAGGTGGTGCCGCGCGGGCAGCCCTTGTCCACGCCCTGCGAGGTGAGGTTTCCCGCGAGGTCGTAGCAGTACTGCCGCATAGTTGAGTCGGCACTCGCGGATGCGCATTCTGAGAAATTCACTGTGGATTCCGACGGATCCGTGACGTATCCGGCAGGCCCGGAAAAGGCCGACGGTGAGATCCCCGCTGGCGGCACAGCGGACGGTACGACTGATTCTGCGGCGCAGGGCATCTACGACCAAGCGGCCCTGTTCGACCTCAACACCCACTTCGGCCGCGCGCAAGCAATCGCCAGCCGTATCGCTCGCGCATTGAAGGAAGCGACAGCCGTAGACGAGAAGTGGGCACCGAAACTGCGAGCTCTGAAGGCTGGCGACGACCTGACCGTCTCTGACCGTGACTGGGCAGATGTTGGAAAAGACATGCGCGGCGTGCGCCAGAGTGCCGGAGACTGCCTCGCCGCACTTCCCGTCCCTCCGAAGGGCGGTGGTCCCGCAGACAACGCAGCGTGGTGGAAGGGCCTGACGGACGACCAGCGCGCCGACTACATCGCCATATAGCCGGTATCGGTGGGCGCTATGGGCGGCCTGCCGGCAGACATCCGCGACGAAGCCAACCGAGCTGCGTTCGCGGAGACCCGAGGGAATTACCAATCAGAACTCGATGGAATTCGCCAGCAGGAACCGCCGAGGTACGCAGTCACCCCGCAGGGCACAGTGCGGAGTGGGAAGTGGAAAGAATGGGATGAACGCTACTGAACTTGATTGAGTGATGTCGGTGCCGTTCGCCTGACAGCTGGCCATCGGCACAGGTAGCCGTTGGGTGTGAGGTATGCGCAGGGCGGCGGGCTGACCGACGCCGAGAGGACGACGCGGGAGCGGTTGCGGCTCCAGGCCGTGGAGCGTTTTGCGGGCGGGCGGAAGAACGCAGAGATTGCCGCTGCCCTGCGGATCAGCTTGCGGTCGGTCGAGCGGTGGCGCCGCGCCTGGCGCGAGAGCTGCGAGACGGGAGTCCTGTCAAGGGGGTCGCCGGGAAGACCTCGACTCAGTGAAGCCCAGATCGCCAGACTGGAGCGGGAGTTGGAGTATGGCCCGCTGGCTCACGGCTGGGCGGACCAGCGCTGGACCCTTGCACGTATCAAGACGTTGATCGGCCGGCTCTTCCACGTCTCCTACACGGTCGAGGGCACCTGGCGGCTGCTGAAGCGCCACGGCTGGAGCTGGCAGCAGCCCGCCAGGCGCGCGATCGAGCGCGACGACGACGCGGTCGAGGTGTGGAAGCAGGAGACCTGGCCGCGGGTAAAAGCACCGCGGCGGAGCGCGGGGCCTGGATCGTCTTCGAGGACGAGGCCGGGCAGTCGATGACTCCGCCTCGCGCCAGGACCTGGGGCCGGATCGGGCAGACCCCGGTTGTGAGGGTGAGGGGCCGCGGCTCAGGGCGCGTGTCGATGGCAGGTATGGCCTGCTACAAGCCGGGCCAGCGGTCCCGGCTGATCTACGCGATCCGCGAATACCGGGGCCGCAAGGACGAGCCGAAAGGCTTCGGCTGGCGCGACTTCCGCGACCTGATCCTCCGCGCTCGCCTCCAGCTCGGCGGACCGATCGTGCTGGTCCGGGACAACGTCCGCCTGCACCTGACAGCCGGCATGCGCGAGTTCATCGACGCGAACGCCGAGTGGCTCACCGTCTTCCAGCTCCCCACCTATGCCCCAGACCTCAACCCGGCCGAAGGCGCCTGGTCGCTGGTCAAGCGTGACATCGGCAACCTGGCTGCGGCCGACCTCGGCCAGATCACCCGCGCGGTGAAGCGCAAACTGAAGATGCTGCAGTACCGGCCGGAGGTCATCGACGGCTGCCTCGCCGGCACCGAGCTGGCCCTGTGAGCGTCGGGTCGACGGACACGAAATTGGCCTGAGGCCCAAAGCTGCTGGTCAGCTACGGTGGCGACATGACTGACAGCTTGTCCGAGGACATAGCCGACGTGCTTGACCTCGTCCTGAACCCGGACGAGCCTATTCACGTCGCCCTCCGACGGCAGGTGCCCCACCTCAGGATGAAATCCCGCTGTAAGTGCGGGTGCGGCACTGCCTACTTCGACCTTGATGCCGACGTGGTGGAGCCCGCGCCAACGGGCCCCGGCATCGTCGTGGCTGCCGACATGCAGCTGTTCACCGAAACCGGCGAGTGCCCTGGCGAGGTCCTGGTCTTCGCGCAAGGTGGCTACCTCTCATGGCTGGAGGTCTGCTCTTGGAGCGATGACGTCGAGGTGAATCTCGCCGCGGCGCGGCGCTGGCTACAGCCTTCGTCCTGGCCCCGAGCCGGTAACAGCAGGCATCTCGGACCCTGAGGCCGCCACCACGAGTCGACCGACATCACGAGTTCAAGTTCAGTAGTGACGCAAGAGACCATGGGGCCTTCTGGGATGCAGGCGTAGATGGCCCCTCGGTGAGCCTGAAGAATCAAGCCAATGTAATAGTCGGAGAATACGGCGATGCGACATTGAAGGAAGAATAGATAATTGAACCCGAAATCTGCGAAGATACTCATAGGCGTCGTAGCGATGTCGGCGATACTGATGGCGGGGTGCTCGATGTCAGGCAGTGGTGAGGGAAATACCCTAGAGCGGTGTTCCGGTCCGGAAGTCGAGGTCGAGATAGCAAATCGGTCCAGCGAGATCATGGACATGATGGCCACGAAAGGGAAGACGACGGAGTTGGGGCCGCGATCTTTCACATGCTCTCGTGAAGTCCAGGATGGTCGGATGGTCAGGCATCCCTGGTCTCTTTATGGGGTGAGCAACGACCGCCTAGAAACTGCTATGAAGAACCTTGCGGCCAGCCTTCCGGGAAAGGGTTGGAAAATTGTTGAGGATGGCGACGACGGAAGTAGTAATCGGAACCGGCAGATCCTTGCCGTTCACCTCGATACGCTCACTCAAATGGATGCCCGAAGGGTCTTGATACCAACCGCCCGATGATCACTGCCAGTGTATATTCGCACTGCTTCCTCGACGCCAATCGGTGATGGCGTCAATTGATTTTTCCTGCGTGATTCCGCTGGTGAATGAATTTGCATGCCCTGGCGCATCCTCAAGCGGATCCAATTCGGGCCATGCCTGATCGTCTGCTGCCCCCTCAGGTGCTGGCCTGACCTTGACCGGACGACGGGCCGTTCAAAGACGGGTTCTAGTTTTGTCCTGGCACGGGTGCATCCACAGGACACGACGCTTTCCGGGCGCTCGTCACAGATCGGACATGACATGCGCACGGGATAGTCAGGTTGCTGAAGGACTCCGAGGAGCACCTCCTCATCCCTACCCAGCAAAGCTGCCGCGAGGTCAGCCAGCCACGCAGCTGTCATGCGAATGCGGTTCACCACTTGTCCTCCGGGTGCTGACGTGGTGCCGGGGGTATGCGGGCGGAGTCACGGAGTATCAGCTGGCTGGTCGTCCTGCCACACCCAGCGGCCGTTGATGTCGGGCGCATAGATGCTCCTGCCGCCCGGGAAGGTGCAGCCGTCGTCAAGAAGCGCAGCGCAGGGGTTCTCATCATCCGTGAGGGTCACGGAGGGGGTTGCCCATCCACTGGTCCGCCGTGCAGTTCGACTGCTATCGAGATGGTTTGGTCGCTCATGCCGCTCTTCCGCCCCGATAGATACAGACCAATTATTGGTGGCCTGCCGACAAGAGCCGAAATCCCCTCGTGTCGCCCGCCTTCAGGCCCCGGAGCTGTGCTCCTGGACCTGGCCTCCCGGCCGGTTCACGCTTCCTGCGTCCAGAGGAACCGGAGTTCGGGATAGCGGTGGGTGGGGGCGTCGAGCAGCGGTCGGTGGAGCCCGAGCAGGAACCGGTCGAAGAACGCGGTGGCACAGGCGCGGGTGACCGTCGCTGCCCGGTGCGGTGCGATCGTGCCGAGGTAGTCGCTGAACAGCGGCTCGGGCCACCGCTCCCGGAGCCCGGCGGCGGCCGCGAGGGCGGGCACATCGGTGGCCGAGAGGTGGCCGCCGCCCGTCAGATGCAAGTGACGACCCCAACTTCGATGGTGGTCCCGCCACCGCGCCCATGTCTCGTGGTCCGGTGAGGAGGTCAGCAGCAGGAAGGGCCGGTCGAGCCCGGTCACGGCCACCGTGGTGCCGAACAGGCCGCCGTCCAGGTCGAGCCCGGCAACGAATCGGCGGTCGGTCCGCATGGCCTCGGCTGCGGCGGCACCGCCCAGGGAGTGGCCGAGCAGTCCGATGCGCTGGACGGCGCCCCCGGCGAGGGGGCGTGTGCGACGGCACAGCGCATCCGCGACGCAGCGCAGGTCCGCGGCGCGCACGGCGACTTCCAGCCGGTCCTGGGCGTCCCAGTCCTCAGGTTCGGCCGGCAGGGCGCCGAGCACCAGGCGGCCGTCGGGGAAGCGGACGGCTGCGGCATCGTAGGTGTGGTCGACGGCCGCGACGAGGTGACCGTGAGAGGCGAGTTCCTCGGCCAGGCCGCTGGTGAGGATGCGCGAGGCGCCGCGTCCGTGGCTCAGCACCACGGCCGAACGGGTCCCGGGGGTCGGGCGGCCTCCGGAACGGGCGTGCGTGCCGACGTCCTTCAGCACGTCCGGCCGCATTCCCCAGTCACCCTCCAGCGCCGCGGCGGTACCCGGGTCGGTGTAGGGGGCGACGGGGTTACGGCGGTGGGGCGAGGGAGCCCGGGACCCGGCGGGGCACCAGAGCTGCACCATGAGCCTGCGGGGGCCGGGACGCGAGTCGAACGGGTCAGTGCGCCCGAGATCGGTGAGCGGCAGGGAGCGGGTGGAGACGGAGTGCCTGCCGGTGGGACGCGGCAGCACGGCGCGCGTGACCGGCGGGGTGGTGGCCGGGGAGCGAGGGAGAGCGGCGGCGGCGGTCGGCAGTGCGCCGGAGCCGAGGGCCGCGAGGGCGACGGTGAGCGCTGCGCGTCGGGTGAACACCGGTATCTCCTCGGAGGAGGGCGATCGGGGGAGGTATCCAGCCACACCATATTTGGTCTGGACCAATAGCGGGAGGGGTTCCGTCGCGCGCTTGCCGATCCACCCGAGGGCACGATCAGTCGGCCGACTCACCATCGCTCGCGCGGAGGTGAGCCGGCTATCTCGGGCTCACCATCGCCACCTGCGCGCTGCTCGCCCTGACCGGCGAGCAACTTCAGCACCCCGGTGCCGGCGTCGCCATCCCCGGGGCGATCTGGCAGACGGCCGCCGCCCCCATCCTGCGCACGTGCCATCGTCAAGTAGCCCAGCCTTCCCCGCCCCTGCCCGGTCGTGCTCTCCGCGGGAGCGGAGGTGAGCCGTGGTTGCGTGCGTTGCTCGCCGAGGTACGCCGGTGGTCTCCGTGCGAGCGGAGGTGACCATCCACCGGGGCGTGAGTCGGGGCGCCCCGGCGAGGTGTCGACGGCGTCGTGTTATCAGTGGTGCCACCCTGCGATGCAGTTCTGCCCCGGAGCGGTATCAGTCGTTTTACGATGGACGTTCGCCGAAGCTGGGAGCCCATCGTGTCGGAACACACTCCGGACTGCCCGCCGAAGACTCCACCGCCACCAAAGCGGCCGATTTCGCCGCCGCGCCCGGAGACGAGCCTGGAGGGGACGGGACGGGCGCGGATGCTGGTGCGGAACCGGCGTTCGGCGAACTGGTCGTTGGAGGCCGCCCCGTGGGCTGCGCGGAAGGCGTCGGGGTGGGTGTTGGGGCAGTTGCACGATTGGGGTTACCGAGAGGCTGACGAGGCCGCGGCTGGACTGACGGAGCTGCTGGTGCGTACTGCGGTCGCGGATGGCGGCCGGCGTGTGTCCGTGCACCTCGCGGACCAGGATCGGCAGGCGTTGATCGTTGCGCTCTCCCACCTGCCGGGCCTCGCGGCCGCAGGCACGGCGGCGCTGCCAGAGCTGACCGGGCTGGGTGCGGTGTCGTGCGGGACGGACACGGCGGAGGACGGGCGCAGGGTGTGGGCGGTCCTCGACCTGTAGGCCGTGCGGTCCCACCCCGGCGGCGGGCGCCCGCCCACGCCCGGGGGTGAGTTCCGCTTCGCCAAGCCGGACACCTGGGGCGCACCGCGAGGGCCATGGCCCTCGACCGCCTCCACCTCCGGCTCACCACCCGCAGCGCGTGAATCGACCACACCGACGCACAGCCCGTCATCGAGGGCACGCTGATCCGCCTTCAGGTCGATCGTCTGCCCGGCGGCCACGATCCGCTGCCTCTGTGGCTGTGGTCCTCCCGGACCGGGATGACCGGCACGGATGTTGACCGGCGCTGGCAGACATTTCTCCGCCGGTTCGATCTGGAACACACCTTCCGCCCTCCCCCGCAGCCTCCGCCCCCTCAGGAGGCCCGGGGGTGCCCCGTCGGCGTCAGTGCGCTGCGGAGTGGAAGGGTTCGTGATCCCGTTCGTAGTTCGCCAGGGCCAGTCCGAGAGCGAAGAAGGTAGGGGCCCACTCCCCGACGAAGATGCCCCAGCGGTCCGCGCGTGCGGTGCCGGCTGCCTCGGCCTTCATGGATCCGCACCAGGAGGCGACGGACAACCCGATCGACGCGAACGCCGCGGTGTAGGCGTGCTCGGACTTCAAGCCCTTCTCGTGCAGCATCTTGACGATCATGGTGCTCCTCTGGGCAGACGGAACAGCGGTCTGTATCCACAGTCGCTCAATAGCTCCGGGCCTGCATCTCTGACCGGGCTCGGAAGTTCCCATCGGCCTGCACCCGGTGGGGATGCCGAACCCCTCCGAAGGACAGGGAACGATGGGCGAGGACGCGGCCGTCGGCCTGAGCAGGACGACTGAGTATGCACGAGGTGGCGCCCGGTTCGAGTAATTCACCTCATGCTCGGTGGCACGGAACTGGCAAGGATGCAGGGCATGGCCCCTCGCGGGTACGACGCTCTCTACCGACCGGCCCGAATCGCTCCTGCGCCCCGGCGCACCGCTGTGGTGCTCCTTGCCGCAGGACTGTGGGTGCTCACCATGACGTCCCTCGCTTTGCTGGGCTTCGTGGTCGGGATGACGACGCTGTGGAGCGCCGCGGAGGGCATACCGGTGGGGGGCTTCCTCCTCCGCTGCTTCGGCGGCCTGTCCGGCGGTGCGGCCGTGCTCGTCGCGGTGCGCCTGGCGCCGGGGGCGAAGCGCATGCCCCCCGACACACGCAGCCTCCTGCTGGCGGTCCTGGCCTGCCCTATCCCACTGGTCCTAGCGATTGCCATGTGGTTCTACGTCGCTTGACCGCTTTTCGGCGAAGAGGGCGGGAAGGTGCGGGGTGGAACGCGGAGCCCGTCCGGACACCCTTCGCACGTTGACCGGACGGGACGACCACTCCCCCGCCGCCTGAGCTTGCTCTTTAACCTGTGGTGCATCGAACTGTGCCGTTGACCTGCGCATTCGCCACACCAGCCGTGACTACCGCCGCCCCCTTAACTCCCTGGACTTCGCCGTGATCTGCTCGCGAGGTCACACACGCGCATGACCTCCCGCAGCGTCGGCCCCGCGGGGGTCCTCGCCGCGCCTGGCCGGTTCACGGGCGGGTGCCGGTGCGGGCGGTCGCCGTGTGGCGGTGATCGTCGGGGCTTCGTGACGCCAGAACCGGACTCCACGAAAGCCGGAGCGACGCTCCGCACCCTGACCAGCCTCTCGTGCGGTGAGCGCCACGCCGGCGACGTCGAGTGACCGGTAGGCGGCCTGCTCAGGCGCGTGGGCCCGCGCCGTGCAGCAGGGTGTCGATGATGCGGGCGGCGAGGGTGTCGGTGTCGATGCCGGTGTCGTCCGGGCTTCCGCGCAGCGACTCCCCGAGGAGCGCGTAGTAGACCCGCCGCAGCCAGTGGAGGTCGGCCGCCTCGTCGATGAGCTTCTCCGCCCGGGCTCGTTCCAGCACGGTGATGCAGCGTCGGCCGATGTCCTCGTGGAGGGCGGCCGCTTCGCTGCCGGGCTCGGCCGGAAGTTCCAGGGCGAACGCCC
This sequence comes from Streptomyces sp. NPDC102283, assembly GCF_044766265.1. Classification (NCBI taxonomy): domain Bacteria; kingdom Bacillati; phylum Actinomycetota; class Actinomycetes; order Kitasatosporales; family Streptomycetaceae; genus Streptomyces; species Streptomyces sp. NPDC102283. The sequence goes on along the minus strand of NZ_JBIWLQ010000008.1, from coordinate 321,058 downwards.
AGGCGCCCTTCACCTCCAGCACATTGGCCGTGATCCGGTGGAGTGCCACCAGGGGAGGGGCGGTGTCCGGCCGGCCGTCCTCCACGGCTTGGACGAGCCGGCGGGCGGCTGACGCGGCCAAGGCGTCGATCAGTACCTGCCGATGGGCGAAACGCCGGTGGATCGTTGTCCTGGCCACCCCCGCGGCAGTCGCGATCTGCTCCATCGACGCGGCGGGATCCACCGAGAGGACGCGTTCGGCTGCCTCCAGAATCGCGCGCACACTGCGTTCCGCGTCCGCTCGCAAGGGCCGTGCGGCTGTCTCACCCATGGCGCCTCCCACTCCTCTACGTGACCGCCGAAACGGTACACCACTGGGCCGTAACTGATTTAACTGCATCTACTCTGTTGCAATTAAAGGGCCATTGGATACTCTCTTGCCCTATCTACTCAATGGACGAAGGAGACCCCCGTGCAGAGTGCAGCGCTCATCACCGGCGCCTCATCCGGACTCGGGGCGGAGTTCGCCGCGCAACTCGCCGCCCGTGGGCACGATCTGGTCCTGGTGGCGCGTTCCGAGGGCAGGCTCACCGCCCTCGCCGAGCGCCTCGCCGCGCAGCACGGCATCCGCGCCCACGTCCTGGTCCAGGACCTCGCCGAGCCCGAGGCGGCCCAGCGGATCGCCGACAGCCTCGCCGCCCGGAGCCTGAGCGTCGACCTGCTGGTCAACAACGCCGGATTCGGCACATGCGGCCGCTTCGAGGACATCGCCGCGGACCGCGACCACGACCAACTGATGGTCAACGTCGTCGCTCTCGTCGGCCTCACCCACGCACTGCTCCCCGCCATGCTGCGGCACGGCACGGGCGCGGTCGTGAACGTCGCCTCCACCGCGGGCTTCCAGCCCTCCCCGTACTTCGCCGTCTACAGCGCGGCCAAGGGCTTCGTGCTGAACTTCGGCCTCGCCCTGCGCCAGGAGTACCGCGGGCGCGGCATCCGCGTACTCACTCTGTGCCCCGGCCCGGTCGACACCCCCTTCTTCGAGGCCATCGGCACCCGCAAGGCGGCCGTCAACGGCTCGATGACCACACCGGAACCGGTCGTACGGGCCGCTCTGCGCGCACTCGACCGCGACCGCGGCTACGTCACCCCCGGACTCGGCAACGCCCTGGCCGCACACCTGCTGCCGCGCCGACCGCGCACTCTGGTCGCCGCCCTCGCCGAGCGTGTCACCCGCAAGGTCCTCAGCCCCGCGGGCACCGTCCAGCAGCCGAAGGAGCACGCGGCGTGAGTTCCTCCACGGTTCCCGCCGCGGGGGCCGCGGTCGATGCTGCTCGTCGGTACCTCGACGGCCGTCTCGGCGACGATCGCCGACTACCCCGTCCTCAGCGACCAAGCCCTGCGCTACGCGCTCGCCGCGGCGATCCTCCTCGCCGTTGTACGCCACCGCCGCCTACCCCGGGCCCACCTGACCCCCCGTGACTACCTGCTCCTCCTGGCGCTTGCCGCCACCGGGCTGGCGGGCTTCAACATCTTTCTGGTCGAGGCCACCCGGCACGCGAGCCCCGCGATGATCGGCGCGGTGGTCGGAGCGATCCCCATCGTCCTCGCACTCGTCGGGCCCCTGACGGAGCGCCGCCGGCCGACCGCGCGCCTCGTCGGCGCCGCGGCCGTCGTGACCCTGGGCGCTGCCGTCGCCGCGGGACTCGGCGACGGCAGCCCGCACGGCCTGCTGCTGTCGCTGGGAGCGCTCGTCGGAGAGGTCGCCTTCTCACTGCTCGCTCTTCCGCTGCTATCCAAACTCGGCCCCATGAGAGTCGCCGCCTACCCCGCGGCGCCGGCCGTGCCCATGCTGCTGGCCGCGAGCATCGCCCTGGACGGCACGAACTCCCTCCGCCTGCCGACCCCCACCGAAGCGGCCGCCTTCGGTTACGTCGGCGTACTCGTCACCGCCACCGCCTTCTTCCTCTGGTACGAGGCATTGCGCCGCTTGGGCGCCGCGCACGCCGGGCTCTTCGCCGGGCTCGTCCCCGTGGGTGCGCTGCTCACCACCCTCGCACTCGGGCTCGGCGAGGTGGGCCTCGCCGATGCCGCCGGCGCCGCGCTCGTCACCGCAGGTGTCCTGATCGGCATGCGGCAGCCCGCGCCGACCGACTCCGCTGGGCAGGCCCCTCGTCCTGACCAAAAGTCCGGAACCGGGGACGAGAGGCGGGTGGCGGCTCCACGCGAGCGTGCTCAGGGCGGACTGCGAGGCATCTGCGATCCATTCTCCGATCGACAGCCACATGATCACCGGCACCGTGCCGCACTGTGCCTGCACCGTTTCCCGGACCCACCCCCATGAGAGCCGAGCGAGACCGTGCCTGCCTCCCCTCGCCGGCGCCCGCTCCCTCACCCATGCCGGGGCGCCGGGAGGGTGACCTCGACCAGGCCCCTCTCCCGGGCGGCACCGTTCAGACCGCAGGGTCATTGCGTGAAGAGGGTTGGTCTGGTTCGCCGGTCTCGTCTGTGACGTGACGTGACGTGACGTCCCTGTTCGTGGCGCCAGCAGACGAGTGCGCATCCCAGGCTCGGGAAGGCTTCGTGGATGTCATCGCGGATCCCAGCGGATGCGCAGGCGGCGGAACCAGTGCAGGTGAGCGAAGGCGCGCTCCACGACCCAGCGTTGAGCCCCGAGCCCGGAACCGTGCTCGGGGCCTCGGCGGGGAGCAATAGCCAAGACTTGTGGATCAAGTCAGCCCGATTTCTCGAGGTGTTGGAGTCGGTGGTGGGCCGCCTTGCGGACTCGGCGGGTCCGCCCGCGTTCTGCGAGTAGTCGCAGGACGTCGGGTGCGGTGACGATCTGTGTGGTCACGGCTGTGCGCTGAGCCAGTCGGAGGCGTCGGCAAGCTCCTCGGCGGCCCACGGTTCGCCCAGAGCGAGGGTCCTGAGCAGGCACCATTCGAGGAGTCGGGTGGTGAGGAAGTCGTGCTGGTCGATCACCCTGGACATGGCCTGGGCCCATGCCGTGAATGCCGGGTCGGTGAGAAGTTCGGTGGCCCGGCGGTCCATGTGTCGGCTCACCGCGCTGGCGGCCATGGTGGTGTCCTCGTCGCGCAGAACAGCAGCCAGCAGGTCGGCTTCGTCCGCCCCGGCGACGGTCTGCAAGGCCTGCGTGTAGTGGGTGAATCGCCGGTGCTCGGCGGGCTCGTCGCTTTGGTGCCGGCTGTTCATGCTGCCTTGCCTTCCGGCCGTTCCATGAGGTGGCCGTTCTCGAAGCGGGCGCCGGCCCGGACGAGGGCGACGAGGTGGAGTGCGGTGACCGCACGCCGGCGGCCGTGGGCGGATTCCACGAGCTGGAAGACCATCGCGAGGGCGGCGGCCGGGCTGCCGGCACCACGGGTGACCTTGGTCCGAAGCTTCACCGTGCCGAACGTCGACTCGATCGGATTCGTCGTGCGCAGATGCACCCAATGTTCGGCGGGGAAGTCGTAGAACGCCAGCAGTTCGTCGACCTCGCCGGTGATCTTCTTGGTGGCCTTGGGCCACTTCGCGCCGTACGCCTTCTCGAACGCGGTGACCGCCTTCCCCCGCGTGCGCGCGGTCCTCGGCGTTGCCGATCTCCCGCAGGGCCGCCCGTGCTCCGGGCTGCGCGGACTTCGGCAGCGCGTTCATGGCGTTCCGCGTCTCGTGAACCCACCACCTCTGGTGCCTGGCCTGCGGAAACACCTCCGCCCGGGCCCGCCACCGTCGCATCGCGCCGTCACCGACGACGAGTATCGGATCCGTCATCGGCTATGTACTGATCCACCTCCGCCTCCAAGGTCGGCGGCCAGCATCCGCCGGGCACCCTCCCGGACGATCTCGTCGATCAGGAAATGGCCTCGGTGGTGCCGTCCTCGTTGACTGCGCTGAGCATGGGCGCGCCGTCCCAACGGACGGTGCAACGTCGGTCCACTCGGTGACCTCTCGATCGCTCGGGAAGGTACGCCCTTTCACGTTCCAACCCGAGGCCGATCCACCGGTCCTGAGCATTGCTCCACTTCTTCATCAATCTTTTGAGCCGCACTCCGGCCCATCCGGCGCGGTCGTGCAGCGCGGACCGCCGCTGACGCTCCACCAGACTCCGCCGGCCGCGAGGTGTGAGCCACCGGGAGGCGAGGGGCCTTCCCGACGATCCCCTCCGCGGGCCCGGTGACGTAGCAGCGCCGAGAACCCTCAGTACAGCAGGTCCAGCTCCGCCCGGAGCGTCTTGCCCGGGTTGCGGTCGAGAACGGCCCAGCGGTCGGCCAGCGCGTCCACGATCAGCAGTCCGCGCCCGCTGTCGGAGCCGTCCTGCGGCGCGGAGATCTCGCCGGGTCCGGGCGGTCGGCACTCGCCCCGGGTGTCGGACACCTCGATCCGCAGGAGGCCGGGCGTCTCCGGGTCGCCGGGCAGGTGCGACAGGCGCAGTTCGAAGTCGCGGTCGGGTACGCGGCCGTGGGTCGCGGCGTTGGCCGTCAGCTCGCCGATGATCAGGGCCGCCGACTCCCAGGCGTCACTGAGGTACGGGATGCCCCAGGTGTGCAGCTTGTGGAGCCCGACGCGGCGGGCGAGCCGGGCACCGCGTGGATCCGCGTCGAAATGACGCTTGAACACATTTACGGTTACGGGGGGTTGGGTTGCCGTAGGCGCTTCCATGCCCCCAGGTTCCTGGCCTCACCCCCTTTCCACCAGGTCACCGACCCGTACGCTGAGTCAGCGTACGGGTGCGAAGGGTAGACGGTACGGGTCACGTTCCGTGAGCATGGACGGGTCGCGGACCAGGACAGGCGCACGGGGAGGTAGCCGTACATGACGCACGGCACGCACGACACGGACGGCATCGACAGCACCACGTACGGGACTATCGGCAACGGCGGCACACGCACCGGCGGCGAACCCGAGCCGCAGTACATCCTCAAGATGTTCGGAGAGGTGGTCAAGACCTTCCGCAAGCGGGCTCGGCTGACACAGGAGCAGTTCGCGCCACTCGTCGGGTACTCACCCGAGACCGTCGCCTCCATCGAGCAGGGCCGCCGGCTCCCGCCTCCGGACTTCGCGGAGCGCGCGGACAGTCTGCTCGACGCGTTCGGCGTGATTCTAGCGGCGGCAAAGCATCTGACGCACCGGAAGGGGCTGGCGAGCTGGTTCCGGCAGTGGGCGGAGCTGGAGCTGTCGGCGCTGAGTCTGTACACGTACGAGTGCCGGTTGATTCCGGGACTGTTGCAGACGGCCGCGTACGCGCGGACCTTGTTCACCGACCAGTTGCCGCCGCTCGCCGACGAGCAGATCGAGGCCCAGCTCGCGGCTCGGCTGGATCGTCAGCAACTGCTGCGCGAGCGACCGAACACCTCTTTCGGCTTCATCCTCGAAGAGCACCTTTTCCTCAGGGATTTGGGCGGCGACGAGGTCACCAGAGAGCTGCTCGACCACATCCTCGACCTGTCCGAGCTGCGCAACGTCAACATCCAGATCATGCCGCTGGTACGGCATCACCATGCTGGGCTGGACGGGCCGATGCAGTTGCTGGAGACGCAGGATCACCAGTGGTTTGGCTACCTGGAAGGGCAGAGGTACGGCCAGTTCGTCTCCGACCCCGGAGTGATCAGCGCGCTTCAGATGCGGTGTGCCAATATGCGTTCACCGGCTCTCTCGTTGGACGACTCCCAGAGCCTGATGCGGCGGATGCGAGGAGCGAGATGAGCACCACCCCCCTGGCCTGGTTCAAGAGCAGCTACAGCGGCGGCGACGGCGACTCCTGCGTGGAGGTCGCGCTGGAGTGGCACAAGTCGAGCTACAGCAGCGGATCCTCGGGCGACTGTGTCGAGGTCGCCACCTGCCCCTCCACCGTCCACGTCCGCGACTCCAAGCTCGACGAGAGCCCGCAGCTCGCCCTCGCCCCGGCCCCCTGGGCGCACTTCCTCGCGTACGCCGTCCGGGGCTGAGCCCCGGACGGCTCGTGGAGGGCGCGGCGGTCACGCGCCGTCCCGACCGCCCGTGGGCGTCGGCGGGGGCGGGCGCTGTGCGCGGCACCGCCCCCGATCGGCGTCTCGTCGGCGCCCGGACGTCAACGCCAGGGCGCTGCCTTGGCGTGGAAGGTCAGGCCCGGCCACGCCTCGACCGGTGTGGGTGAGTACACGATCCGCCCCGGGCACAAGCCCCGCTCGGCGAGCCCCTGGACGATCTTCGGGATCGCCGCGAGGGTCGTCGGCAGACCGTCGTGCATCAGGATGATGCCGCCCGGCTTCACGGTGAGCGCGTTCGCCACGATCGTCTCGGTGGGGATACCGCTCCAGTCGACGGTGTCGGCCGTCCAGATCACCTCCGTCATCCCCAGGCGGGCCGCGTCCCGCCGGGTCCGTGCGTCGGTGCTCCCGAAGGGTGGCCGGAACAGCGTGGGCGTACGCCCCGTCTGGGTCCGGACGACGCGGCTGGTGTCGCGGAGTTCGGCGAACGCGGTGGCCGCGTCGAGCTGTACGAGATCGGGGTGGGTGTAGGAGTGGTTCCCGACCTGATGGCCCTCGGCGACGATCCGCCGTGTCCCGGCCCGCTGCCCGTCGGCCAGTGTGCCGGTCACGAAGAACGTCGCCCTGACCCGTCCGGACTCCCGCAGCGCCTTCAGGTACTCGGTCGTGCGGTCCGTCGGGCCGTCGTCGAAGGTCAGGGCCACGTAACCCCCGGAACAACGGCTCCCTGAGTCTGCTGCCTGCGCGGACGCCTGCGGTAACGCGAGCGACGCCATCAGCATCGCAACAGCCGCGCTGAACCCTATGCGCGTTCTGTATCGCCTGCTCATACGGGGATCCTCTCCAGGGATGGACCGGTGAACCAGCGAGGCACCGGAGCCGCACGAAGCAGCGGCTCACTCACCCATATCCGCCCTGGGTATGGCTGCGGCCGGACGTCACACACATGACGCAGGACAGTCCTGTCCCACGGAAGAACGCGGCAAACGCGGAAAGCCGTGTGCGGGCCCCGGAAGAAACCGGCGGGCGCCGTCAGTCCAGGTTCAGCTCGGCGAGGAACGCCTCGGGGGTCACCGCGTAACCCATGGGGTTGATGACGGTGACGGGGCGGCCGTCGAAGACCACGGTGGGCGTGCCGGTGACCCCACTGGTCTCGAAGGCCGCCGAGACACGGCGGGCCCAGGGGAGGTAGAAGCCCTCGGTCACCTTGCGGTCGAAGTCGGGACCGCGCAGTCCGTCGACCTCCTCGGCCAGGCGCAGCAGGACAGCGGTGTCGGCGAAGGCGTCGTCGTCCTCGGCGGGTTGGGCGGCGAAGAGGTTACGAGGGAGCTGCTCGGCCACATCCTCCGTCTGTCCGAGCTGCGCAATGTGGAGGTCCAGATCATGCCTTTGGTACGGCACCACCACATGGCCATCGACGGGCCCATGCAACTGCTGGAGACGCCGAAGCACCAGTGGTTCGGCTATGTGGAAAGGCAGGAGCACGGGCCGTTCGTCTCCGACCTCAAAATGATCAGCGAACTCCAGATGCGGTGTGCCAGTATGCGTTCACAGGCTCTCTCGTTGGACGACTCCCAAAGCCTGATGCGGCGGATGCGAGGAGCGAGATGAGCACCACACCCCTGGCCTGGTTCAAGAGCAGCTACAGCGGCGGCGACGGCGACTCCTGCGTCGAGGTCGCCTCCTGCCCCTCCACCGTCCACGTCCGCGACTCCAAGCTCGACGAGAGTCCGCAGCTCGCCCTCGCCCCGGCCCCCTGGGCGCACTTCCTCGCGTACGCCTCCCAGGGCTGAGCCGGCCCCTGAAGGGCCAGGCCGTGTATCGGACGTGAAGCGCGCGGCTAGGGTGCCCGCATGACGCTCAGCCACATAGCCCTCTCATCAGGCCGTTCCATCGAGCTCACCGAGCTGCGGATGTCTTCGACCTACGGAGGCTTCCTGGAGGGCTACCCGTGCAAGCTCCTCAATGACATGAAGGTCAGCAGCCTCCAGCAGCAGGCTGAACACGCGTTTCCGTCCACGCCGGTCCATCTGGTTCCGCCGGCTCGCGAGTACCCGGACGAGGCCCCCGGCGGCTTCGGTCCCGTCGAGGTGCTGCCTTCCGTCGCCTGCATCGGCTTCTTCCGCTCGACACCGGTCGCCCCCGAGCTGGACTCGGTGCTGCATCGTTCCACTCTCACGGTGGTCTGGTTCCAGAACGGCTTGAACGTCCCGTCGGGCGAGGACGCGGACCTCGCGCTTCGCGGCATTCGCTGGCAGGAGCTGGCCCAGGACGGCGAGGTCTAGCGCCGGATGCCGGTCATGGCCGGGACACCAGCTCCAGCATCGTCCGCGGCGGCAGCGAAGGATTGGCGGCTGCCGCTTCCGCCACCTCCGGGTCGGAGTCGGTGAGCAGGCCCACGATGACCGCTGGTGGGAGGGCGGGGTGACCGGCCGCCACGGGCCTCGCCCTTCCGTTCTCCAGGCAGGGGAGCAGCGCGGGAGCCGTCGCCCGGCGGTGCCGGGCGATCTCCCGGAGCGCCTTGTTCACCGGTGGTTCGTGCCGGGCCAGCTCGGCCAGAAGCTCCGCAGGCGCGTCCGGGTTGGCGGCGACCTTGGCGAGGACCCTGATGCCGTGCCGGCCGGCCATGGAGCGCAACTGCGCCGCGGAGAGACCCGGGTGCGGGGCGATGCACGTGAGCACCTTCGCGTCGGGGTCGGCTGCCAACGCGTCGCGTATCGCGGCCGGAAGGTCGCGCCGTCGGGCCACGAGCATCCGTACGGCCGGGTGGGGCGACCGGGCCAGTTCCGCGGTCTCGGTGGCGGACGCGGTGGCGATCCGCGGCAGCAGGGCTTCGCCGGTCTTCGTCGTGCCGGCCAGCTCCGTGAGCACGTCCAGCGGGACGCGGGGGTTGTGCGCTAGACCGCGGCGCACGTCGGAATCGCGGTCCTTGGCCAGTACGCGGATCAGGTCGTCGTCCAGCGCGGGGTTCGCGGCGAGGTCCTCGCGTACTCCGGGTACCGGGTCCTCGGAGAGCCGTCGGCACACTGCCGGTGGCAGGTCGGGGCGGGCCGCCAGGGACCGGCGCAGCTGCGTGGAGAAGTGTTCGGCGAAGCCGACGGCGACCTCGGTCGGCGTGGCCGGGTTCAGCAGGGCCGCCTGCCACAGCTGGTGGGTGACGGATTCGTGGGAGCCGTCGCACGCGGCGTCCGGGAGCAGCTCGCAGTCGGGCCTCGGGCACTGCCGGTCGTGCGTGAACGGAATCTCCTCGTGGTCGCAGACCAGGCAGTGGAGCGCGGGAGGCAGTCCTTCGCCGGTGATCAGCGCCGCGAGCGTCTCCGGAGGCGTCGCCTCGTTGGCCGCCACCGCACGCCGGACCTCGGCGTGGGGGTGCCCGGCGAGCCCGGCGGCCACTTCCGGAGGAGCCCACTCGGCCAGCTCCGCGACCACACGGACCTCCGGGTCCGCGGCGAGCCGCTCCACCACATCGGGCGGGAGGCCGGGGCAGGCGGCCAGCTTCTCCCTTCGCCCGGCGTCCGCATCCGATGCGAAGAGCCGTGCCCATTCCGGGCGGCCGGCGCCTTCGTCGAGCAGGGCGAGTGCGGCCATCGGGTGCGTCGCGGGATCGATGTCGGCGGCGGTCAGGCGGCCCTCGTACGCGAGGCCGACCGCGCAGTCCCCCACGCGGGAGACCAGGGCTACCGCTTGGTCCCGGCTCAGATCCGCACGGCCGGCGAGGGCTTCGGCGAGGTCGGCGTCCGCGACCGCGATCAGCCGGTCGACCGCTGCGGACGGCAGTGACGGGTTGGCGGCAAGACCGCACAGGACATGGTTCACGGAGGCATCCTGCCGGTCTCCCGGCCGCAGGGCACGCGAATTCCGGGGCTCCGCAGGTCTGCCCGGCCGCCCGTCGCGGTGGCGGGGCCGCCCGTCGCGGTGGTGGAGCCCGGCGTCGACGGGTCAGGGCGTGACGATGGGGAAGTCGGGGTCGGGGGTGTCGAGCAGGCCGGTCAGGGTCGCGAAGACCTGCTGGTCGCCCTCGACGCCCACGCCGTCGAGCCCCTTGCCCGCGAGGATCCCGAGCAGTTGCGGTTTGGTCAGGGTCAAGGTGAGGTCGGCGGCCGGTGCCGGCCCCGCCGTCCCGGGGGCGGCACCGGTGCTGCGGTGGGTGAGGGCCCCGTTGGACAGCAGGAGGTGCCAGGCGCGGCCCTCGTCGGTGACGTTCCAGGTCATGGTGAGCTTCTCGTCCCACGCCCGGGGGCCGTCGACGCGGACGGCCAGCGAGTCGATGAGCATGTCGACGGTCAGGGCCATCGCCATCTCGGGGTTGGTCGTCACCAGCGAGGTGTGCGCGACGGTGCCGCGCAGTTCCTGGGCGCCCATCAGGTAGAAGTTGCGCCAGGTGGCGTTCTCCGCGCCGAAACCCAGCTTCTCGTACACCGACGCCAGCGCCTGCTTGGCGAGCGAGTCGCCGGGGGCGGCGAAGACCGCGTGTCCCAGCAGCGTCGCGGCGAACCGGAGGTCCCCCGAGGCCGCGTACTCCTCGCCCTTGGCGACCAGCGCCGGGACACCGCCGTAGTCGGCGGCGAACCGCTTGGCCTGCTCGACGGGCGGGTGCTCCCACAGGTGGGCCGGATTGCCGTCGAACCAGCCCATGTAGCGCTGGTAGACGGCCTTGGCGTTGTGGCTAACGGAACCGTAGTAGCCGCGGTTCGCCCAGCGGTTCGCGATCGCCGGCGGAAGCTCGATCCGCTCGGCGATCTCCGGTCCGGTCAGCCCCTGGTTGGTCATGCGCAGGGTCTGGTCATGGAGGTAGGCCCACATGTCGCGCTGGCCCGCCAGGTGGTCGACGATGCGGCCTCGGCCCCAGGTGGGCCAGTGGTGGGAGGCGAACGCGACCTCGGACTCTTCGCCGAACAGGGTGATCGCCTCGTCCAGGTAGTGCGCCCAGATGCGGGTGTCGCGGACCACCGCCCCGCGCAGGGTCAGGATGTTGTGCATGTTGTGTGTCGCGTTCTCCGCCATGCACAGGGCGCGCCGGTCGGGGAAGAAGAAGTTCATCTCCGAGGGCGCCTCGGTGTCCGGCGTCATCTGGAACACGATCCGCACTCCGTCGACGGTCTCCTCCTGGCCGGTGCGGGTGATGTCCAGCGTCGGCGGGACCAGGGTGATCGTGCCCGTGGACGTCGTCATGCCGAGCCCGGCGCCGATCTGCCCGGTGGGGCCCTTCTTCAGCTCGGCGCCGTACATGTAGACCGCGCGGCGGGTCATCGCGCCGCCCGCGTACACGTTCTCCGCCACGGCGTGCTCCAGGAACCCCGCGGGGGCGATCACCGGTACGGGGGCGTGGCCGTGCGGCAGAACCCCGCGGGAGCCGCCGAAGTGATCGCCGTGGGAGTGGGTGTAGATCAGTCCCGTGACCGGGCGGTCGCCGCGGTGCTCGCGGTAGAGCGCGAGGGCGGCGGCCGCGGTCTCCGCCGAGATCAGCGGGTCGATGACGATGACGCCGGTGTCGCCCTCGACCAGCGTCATGTTCGACAGGTCCAGGTTGCGGACCTGGTAGATGCCCGTCGTCACCTCGAACAGGCCCTGCTTGGCGCACAGCCTGCTCTGCCGCCACAGGCTCGGGTCCGCACTGGGCGGGCAGTCCTCGTCCAGGAACCCGTACGCCTCCCCGTCCCAGATCACCCGGCCGTCCTCCGTCCGGATCACCGCCGGGGAGAGAGCGGCGACGAAGCCCCGCTCGGCGTCGTCGAAGTCGGACGTGTCCGCGTAGTCGAGATCATTCGTGGAGAGCATGGAGCCCAGAAGACCCCATATCGACCGGACTCGCATCACATGTCCCGTGGTGCCCGCCCCGCGAACCGGATACCCGCCCGGTCCGTGCGCCGGTGCCGGGCGGGTAACGTAAAGAGGTACGGACTGATTGACTCATGGGCCTCCTGGCGGGCTGCGTGAACCCAGGAGGAGCAACATGACGACCAACCGCGGACGCAAGGACGTCATCCGCGACCGGATGGCCGCCACCGGCGAGTCGTACAACGTCGCCGCCCGCAACCTCAAGGCCATGAAGGACATGGGCGCGACCCGCGAGGCCGTCCTCGTGCAGCGCTGGAAGCCGGCCGACGGCTTCGACGTGCCGTGCCCGTGCGGCGGGACCTGCGAGCCGGGCGAGACCTGCGATCACTGCCACGCCCGCCACCGTCACATGAAGCGCTACCCGGGCTCCACCACCGAGGTCGAGACCTGGGCCGACCGCTACGAGTGCACCGGCTGCTCCTCCTCGTACACCCTGACCATCCACCTGGCCGGGCGGCCCTGGGGCGTCGCCGAGACCGTCGTCCGGGGCGGTTCGGCCGAGGAGGTCGTGCGGGCCCGGGTCTTCCCCGGCGTGATCCATCCGCTGCTGCGTTCGGAAGCGGCCGAGGCGGGCGGGAGCGGCGACGACGAGGAGTGATCGTCGGGGCCGCGCCGCTGTGGTGGAATCGGCCCCGTGACCGCTCAGGACATCGCCCGCAAGCTGCCGGGCATACCCACCCTTCGCGACCGCTGCCGCTCGATGGCGATGCTGGACGCGATCATGCAGCCGGACAAGCCGCATCTGCGCCGCCACGCGTTCGACGCGCACTGGTCCCCGGGCCGCGTGCTGGCCTCCATGGACAACGGGGGCGGGGACACCTACTCCATCGTCTTCTCCGCCGCGGGCGCGTACGTGATCGGCTTCGACCACACCTCCCCGCTGAACCCCTGCGCGAGCGACGACGAAGTGCCGTTCCCCGGAGTCCTGGACTCCGTTCCCGAGGTGTTCCGGTCCTGCGTTCAGGAGCCGTCGTTCCGCCTCGACGACATCTCGCTGGTGACCGCCTGCCTGTGGCGGGAGACCGGCGACACGGCCTGGCGCACGGGCGAGGTGGACCCGGCGCTCGGCGACGACGGGGCGGGCTGGCTGTTCGGGATGCCGGCCGGCGGGACGCCGGCGGCGTACGCCGACTGGGCCGCGTACTACTTCGACGCCCCGGTCGACCTCGACGCCGTACAGGACGTCTACGAGCTGCGGCCGCTCACGCCCGAGCTGGTCGGGGCCCTCAACCCGGCGGTGACCCCGGAGCGGCTCGCTGACGCCGTCGCGGGCATCGGGTATCCCCGGGCGGGACAGCGGACAGCACTGTGCCCCCGCCTCTTCCCTGCCTGCGCGAGGAGGGGCGGGGGCACACGTGAGCCGTCACGGCTCAGCTCTCGTCCGGCGCCAGGGTCAGCGAGATCGAGTTGATGCAGTAGCGCTGGTCCGTGGGGGTCTGGTAGCCCTCGCCCTCGAAGACGTGGCCCAGGTGCGAGCCGCAGCGGGAGCAGCGCACCTCGGTGCGGACCATCCCGTGGGCGCGGTCCTCGACCAGCTCGACCGCGTCGGTGTCCTTCGGGTCGTAGAAGGACGGCCAGCCGCAGTGCGACTCGAACTTGGTGTCGGAGCGGAACAGCTCCGCCCCGCAGGCCCGGCAGGAGTAGACGCCCGCCGTCCTGGTGTCGGTGTACTCACCCACGAAGGCGGGTTCGGTGCCGGCCTGGCGCAGCACCGCGTACTCGGCGGGGGTCAGCTCTTCCCGCCACTGCTCGTCCGGCTTCTCGACGTCGTACGACACGTCCCGCTCCTCAGCTCGACAGGGGGTCGCTCGATCCGGTCGCCACTCGGCTACCGGCCGCTCGACAGGTGGTCCAGGATGCGCGGGCCGAGGTCGGTGACATCGCCCGCTCCCATGGTGAGAACGAGATCGCCGGGCTTCGCCATTCCCGCGACGGCTGCGGGGACGTCGGCCTGGTCGTGGACGGCGGTGACCTCGGCGCCGGCCGCCTTCGCCGGGTCGATGATCAGGGCGCTGGTGATGCCCGGGACCGGGTCCTCGCGGGCCGGGTAGATGTCCAGGACGACGGAGGCGTCGGCGAGGGCGAGGGCCTGGCCCATCTCGGTGCCCAGCTCCTGTGTACGGGAGAACAGGTGCGGCTGGAAGACGACCAGGATGCGGGCGTCGGCGGCCGCGCCGCGCATGGCCTCCAGGTCGGCGGTCATCTCGGTGGGGTGGTGCGCGTACGAGTCGATGACCTGCACGCCCGCCGCCTCGCCCTTGAGCTGGAGGCGACGCTTGACCCCGGTGTAGCTGCCGAGCGCGGAGGCCAGGTTGTGCGCCGGGATGCCGAGGGCGACCCCGGCGGCGAGGGCTGCGACCGCGTTGTGGGCGTAGTGGCTGCCGGGCACCGAGACGGTGAAGGTCAGGAACTTGCCGTTGAGCAGGACCGTGACCTCGCTGGTCAGGCCGCGCGGGGTGACCTTGTGGACGGTCACGTCGGCGTTCTCGGCGGAGCCGTAGGTGACGACCTTGAGGTCGGAGAGGTCGCGGACCCGGCGGGTCAGCTCGATGGCGCCGGGCTGGTCGGCGGAGACGACCAGGGTGCCGCCGGGGACGACCTTGCCGACGAACGTCTCGAAGGAGTCGTAGATCTCGTCCATCGAGGCGTAGTTCGCGTGGTGGTCCAGCTCGACGTTGAGGACGATCGCGACCTCGGGGTCGTACTTCTGGAAGCTGCGGTCGCTCTCGTCCGCCTCGGCGACGAAGATGTCCCCCTCGCCGTGCGTGGCGTTGGTGCCGGGGCCCTCCAGGTCGCCGCCGATGGCGTACGAGGGGGCCAGGCTCAGCGAGGAGAGGGCGACGGCCAGCATCGACGTCGTGGTCGTCTTGCCGTGGGTCCCGGCGACCGCGATGGCGCGCAGGCCGTTCATCAGGGAGGCCAGCGCGTCCGAGCGGTGCACCACGGGGACCGCCAGCTCGTTCGCCCGGAGCAGCTCCGGGTTGTCGGCGCGGATGGCGCTGGAGACGACCACGCAGGACGCGTCGTCGGCCAGGTGGCCCGGCGCGTGTCCGATGTGCACGGTCGCCCCCAGCGCCCGCAGGGACTCGGCGGTGGCGGGCTCCTTCGCGTCGCTGCCCGCCACCTTCGCCCCGCGCTGGGCGAGGATCTTCGCGATGCCCGACATTCCGGCGCCGCCGATGCCGATGAAGTGGGGTCGTTCCATGGCGGCGGGAATGCCGGGTGCCATCTGTGCTCCTGCGTGGTCGCTACGGTTCGGACGGCGGCCGGGGGCCGACCCGGACCGCGGGGTCAGCCTATTCGCTGTGCGCGAAGAGCTTGAGCACCGGGACGCCGACCTTGTGCCGGGCGCGGGAGGCCCAGTCGCGGTGGAAGAACTCCTCCACGTAGTGCGGGGCGGTCAGGACGATGACCTCGTCCGCGCCTGCCTCCTCGACGACGGTCGTCAGTTTGTCCAGGGGGTGATTTTCGATCACCTGTCCGATCGCTTCGGAGCCCGCGTCGCGCAGGGCCCGGAGGGAGTACTCCAGGCCGATCTGCGCGGTCTCGCGGGCCTCGTCGCCCTGCGGCTCCTCGC
Source organism: Streptomyces sp. NPDC102283 (assembly GCF_044766265.1). Lineage (NCBI taxonomy): Bacteria > Bacillati > Actinomycetota > Actinomycetes > Kitasatosporales > Streptomycetaceae > Streptomyces > Streptomyces sp. NPDC102283. Next base: position 305,698 of record NZ_JBIWLQ010000008.1, on the reverse strand, counting down.
CCTCGCGGACCGCTTCCTTCAGCTCCCCCATCGCCACGTCGTCGATCGCGCGCAGCAGGACATCGGCCTGGTCACCGCGCGGCTGCAACAGAACGACGAACGAGATCCGCTCCTCGCCGTGGAGGGTGGTGACGAAGTCCACGTCCTCGGGAGTGAGCGGCTTCTCGATCATCAAAACGCTTGTGAACACGACAGGCGCCCTTCCGCTTCTTCGTCTCGTCGACCGCCGGCTCGACCGTCGACGGTCGTTTGCTGAAACCATCCTTCCCCGCGCCTCCACGGGGACTGCAGGGGTAAGTGTGCCCAGCCGGAGCTAAGCGGAACGGTAAATTCCGCTATCTGTCGGTCCGACGGTACCGAGTGAAGAGGAACCCGGCCTCTTCCAGCAGTGATGCCAGGAAAAAACGTTCCGGCACGGTGACCCCGGGACCCCCCGCGATCCGCTGCGCGTCCCCGGCGGTCAGCATCGGGGACACCGTCAGGCACAGCTCGTCCAGCACACCGGCCGCCACGAACTGTCCGAGCAGCCGGGGCCCGCCCTCGGTGAGCTGCCGCCTCAGCCCCCGGTCGGCCAGCTCGCGCACGGCACGGGCCGGGTCCACCCGGGCGCCCTCGCCCGCGATCACCACCTCGGCGCCCGCCTTCCGGGCCGCCGCGACCCGGTCGGCCGAGGCCCCGGACCCGGTCAGCACGAGCGTCGGAACGAGCGGCTCGGTGAACAGCGGCAGCGAGAAGTCCAGGTCCATCGAGCCGGTCACCACCGCGACGGCGGGCGCGGGGCCCTGTCCGGCGGCGGCCCGCCGCGCGGCGAACGCCTCCCGGGCACGGGCCGGACGGTACCCCTCCAGCCGTACGGTCTCCGCCCCGGCGATCACCACGTCGGCCAGGCCCCGCAGGGTGCCGAAGATCCGCATGTCCGCCGCGCAGGAGATGGGCTGCGAGCGGCCGTCGTGCTGGGCGGCCCCGTCGAGGGTGGACACCATGTTGGCGCGCAGCCAGGGGGTTGCGGACCCTTCGGGCGGGCGGTCGGAGGGGTAGGCGTAGGCGTCCGCCAACTCGTCGAGGCTCCACTCGCGGTCGATGAGCGGCCCGGACGGGTCCTCCGCTCCCGAGGCGCTTTTTGTCAGGTCCGTCACAGGGAACAGGCTTCGCATGGGTTGCAGTCTGGCATGAGCCTTAGGGTGGAGAGTTGTGTCGTCATCCACCGCGTTTCCGGGGCAGAGCCCCCTTGCCGAAACGGCCCCACTGTCCCTGTGCGCCCGTGAGCCGCACGTTCCCGCAGACCGTCTGGTCGCCGAGATGGTGCCTCCGCCGCGCTTCGACTCGGTGCGCTTCGACACGTACGTCCCCGACCCGAACCAGCCCAGCCAGAGCGAGGCGGTCACCGTCCTGGCGGGCTTCGCCGCCGGGCTCGGCGGGGCGCACGCGACGGGGTCCGGGCGGCGCAAGTGGTTCAGCAGGAAGCCGGCCGCACCGGCCGGGCCGCGCGGCGTGTATCTCGACGGCGGCTACGGCGTCGGCAAGACCCACCTGCTGGCCTCCCTCTGGCACGCCACGCCCGCCGAGCCGTCGCTGAAGGCGTTCGGCACGTTCGTGGAGCTGACGAACCTCGTGGGCGCGCTGGGCTTCCAGCAGACCGTGCGGACCCTCAGCGGGCACCGGCTGCTGTGCATCGACGAGTTCGAGCTCGACGACCCGGGCGACACCGTGCTGGTGTCCTCGCTGCTCAGCCGGCTCGTGGAGGCCGGGGTGGCGCTCGCCGCCACCTCGAACACGCTGCCGGGCAAGCTCGGCGAGGGCCGGTTCGCCGCCGCCGACTTCCTGCGCGAGATCCAGGGCCTGTCCGCGCGCTTCCGCCCGCTGCGCATCGACGGCGAGGACTACCGCCACCGCGGTCTGCCCGAGGCGCCGCCGCCGTACGACGACGAGCAGGTCACCCGGGCCGCGTACGCCACCGCGGGCGCGTCCCTCGACGACTTCCCCGGGCTGCTGGACCACCTGGCCCGGGTCCACCCGAGCCGGTACGGCGCGCTGACCGACGACATCGCGGCGGTCTGCCTGACCGGGGTGAGCGCGGTGCCCGACCAGTCGACCGCGCTGCGCCTGGTGGTGCTGGCCGACCGGCTGTACGACCGGGAGGTCCCGGTGCTCGCCTCGGGGCTGCCGTTCGACCAGCTGTTCAGCGACGAGATGTTGAACGGCGGGTACCGGAAGAAGTACTTCCGGGCGATCTCCCGGCTGACAGCGCTGGCGCGTGACGCGAAGGGGCTGGTGGCGCAGTAGGTTCGGGGGCGTAACGCAACGGGACGCCGCACTCTGTGGGGCGCCCCGACTTATCCCGTACCACCGCGCACACCGTTCGAAGGGATTCAGCATGGCTACCACGCGTCAGGCGCACACGAACTGGGAAGGCAACCTGATCGAGGGCAAGGGGGTCGTCACCTTCGACTCCTCCGGCATCGGCGACTACCCCGTCTCCTGGCCCGCACGTTCGGAGCAGGCGAACGGGAAGACGAGCCCCGAGGAGCTCATCGCCGCCGCCCACTCCAGCTGCTTCTCGATGGCCCTCTCCCACGGCCTCGCCGGGGCCGGCACCCCGTCGACCCGTCTGGAGACCAAGGCCGAGGTGACCTTCCAGCCCGGTACCGGCATCACCGGCATCCACCTCACCGTCGTGGGCGAGGTGCCCGGTCTCGACGAGGACGCCTTCCTGAAGGCCGCCGAGGACGCCAAGGCGAACTGCCCGGTCAGCCAGGCGCTCACGGGCACGACGATCACCCTGACGGCCTCGCTCGCCTGACCTTCCGCGGACGGCTGCTCCCATCGGGGCCGCCACAGCGGCAACACGGGGCGCGGGGGTAGGCATGGTTCCCCCGCGCCTCTGTGCGTGCTACACACGTGCGGGTCACTTCACCTGTCCGCCAACAGGGAGTCACCTCATGTCATCCGCACCCCGCTCCACCGCGACACGACGCCAGGTCCTGGCAGGCAGCGGCGCAGCCGCCGCGATCGCCTTCACGGGAGCCTTCTCCGAACTCTTCGCGGGCACGGCCGCCGCACGCGGCCACGACGGCTACGGCCCTCTCGTCCCCGACCCCGACGGGCTGCTCGACCTGCCGAAGGGATTCCGCTACCGGGTGCTGTCCCGGGAGGGCGAACCGCTGCGCTCCGGCGAGGGGCCGGTGCCCGGCAACCACGACGGGATGGCCGCACTGCCCGGCCGCAACGGCCGGGTCCACCTCGTCCGCAACCACGAGAACCGGCACAGCGCCAAGATCGGCGTACCGACCGTCGACGGGCTGACCTACGACCCGGCGGCCAAGGGCGGCTGCACGTCCCTGGAGCTGGACGGCCGCAACAAGGTCCTCGGCGAGCGCGTCGCCATCGCCGGTACGGCGGTGAACTGCGCGGGCGGGCCCACCCCCTGGCGCACCTGGCTGACCTGCGAGGAGAACGAGGACAAGGCCGGGACCAACGGGTACACCAAGGACCACGGCTTTATCTTCGAGGTGGACGGCGCCGATCCGCGCCGCACCGGGGCCGTCCCGCTGACCGCGATGGGCCGCTTCCAGCACGAGGCGATCGCCGTCGACCCGAAGTCCGGGATCGTGTACGAGACGGAGGACGCGTTCGACAAGCCGTTCGGGCTCTTCTACCGCTTCCTGCCCGAGAAGCCGCTCGGCGGCACCGGTTCGCTCCGGGCGGGCGGGGCGCTGGAGGCGATGCGGGTCCCGGGCGTGCCCGACCTCTCCGCCGTCCGGGAGACCGGTACGAGCTTCGACCGGATCGAGTGGGTCCCCGTACCGGATCCGCTGGCGGCCCGGACCCCGATCCGCTTCCAGGACTTCGGCCCGAAGGGCGTCACGCACGCCCAGAAACTGGAGGGCTGTTACTGGGGCGGCTCGTCCGTCTACTTCGTCTCCAGCTTCGCCCGCAGCGACGAGGGTTCGGCGGCCGACCACTACGGCCAGGTCTGGCGCTACGAGCCGAAGAAGCGGCGGCTCACCCTGGTCGTGATCTTCGGCCCGGACACCGACATCCAACTGCCCGGCGAGTCGCCCGACAACATCTGCCTGGCGGGTGACGGCGGGCTGATGGTCTGTGAGGACGGCGGCGGCGCGCAGCACGTGCTCGGGGTGACCCGGCGCGGCGAGGTGTACACCATGGCGCGCGGGCGGCAGAACATCGGGACGCCCGAGGAGCCGGAGTGGGGGGAGTTCGCGGGGGTCGCCTTCTCCCCGGACGGTTCGACGATGTTCGTGAACTGCTACACGCCGGGGACGACGTTCGCGGTGACGGGGCCGTGGTGCTGAGGTAGCCGGGGTGGGACTCCGGACGTGACCGGGGCGGGACTCCGGAGCCGGCCGGCCGGGGCGGCACTCCGCCGGACACCGGAACGCCACCGTCCGATATAACCCGATTATCAGACATTTTCCGTTATTTTCCGTGGGTGATCACTGCTGCGCGGAAGACGCGGAAGATGCGGAAGACGACGACTCTGACGATCGCGGGGGTACTGACCGGCGCCGCCCTGGCCGGGTGCGGGGGCCCCGCCCCCGCACCCGCTCCCCCTCCCACCCCAGCGGGCTCCGTTCCGGCATCCGCTCCGGACTCCGCGGCACCGAAGAAGCCGCCCACGATGGCCCCCGGTCCGGCGGGCCGCACCCCGGTCTTCGAGCGGAGGCCGACGGGCGGGGGCGCGGCCGGCCGCGCGGCGGACAAGGTCGTGGCGCTGACGTTCGACGCCGACATGACGGCCGATCAGGGCCGCCGGGCGGCCTCCGGCGAGCGCTTCGACAATCCGGAGCTGGTCGCGCTGCTGCGCCGGCTGAAAGTTCCCTCCACCGTCTTCATGACCGGGCGCTGGGCCGAGGAGTACCCGGCGCAGGCGAAGGCCATCGGCACGGACCCGCTGTTCGAGATCGCCAACCACTCCTACAGCCACCACGCCTTCAGCTCCCCCTGCTACGGCCTGCCGGTGGTCGGGAAGGACACGATGGCCCGCGAGGTGGAGCGTGCCTTCACCGCGTTCCGGAAGGCGGGTGCGCGGAACGTGGTGCCGTACTTCCGTTTCCCCGGCGGCTGTTACGACGACACCGCGCTGCGCGCGCTGGCCCCGGCGAACGTGACGGCCGTGCAGTGGGACGTGGTCAGCGGCGACGCCTTCGCCACGGACGCGGACGCGGTGGCCGAGCAGGTGCTGGACGGGGTGCGGCCGGGCTCCCTCGTGGTGATGCACTGCACCCGCAGCGCGGCCCCGGCCACCGAGGCGGCCGTACGCCGGATCGTGCCGGAACTGCGCGCACGCGGCTACCGCTTCGTGAAGGTGTCGGAGTTGATGGAGGACAGGCCCTGAGCGTCGGCCGAGCAGCGTCGGCACAGCGGCACAGCGGCACAGCGGCACAGCGGCACAGCGGCACAGGCAGGGAAATCCAGGTGCGCCTGCCCCCACCGGCCCCATACGTTGGGTGAACAGGACATTCCCTTCCGAGGAGCCGACCGCTTGCAGGCCGCAGTAACCGTCACCCCCACGCAGATCCCGGACCTCCTTCTGGGCCTCGCCACCGTCCGTCCGGTGTTCCTCTGGGGCGCCCCCGGCATCGGGAAGTCCTCTCTGGTGAGGAAGTTCGCCGAATCCCTGGGACTGGAGTGCGTCAGCCTGCTGGGCACACAGCTCGCCCCCGAGGACCTGATCGGCGTGCCGCAGATCCGCGACGGCCGCTCCGTGTTCTGCCCGCCGGAGGCCATCGCCCGCGACGAGCCGTACTGCCTCTTCCTGGACGAGCTGAACGCCGCGACCCCGGACGTGCAGAAGGCCTTCTACTCACTCATCCTCGACCGCCGGATCGGCAGCTACGAGCTTCCGGAGGGCTCGATCGTGATCGGCGCCGGCAACCGCGCCACCGACAACGCCCTGGCACGCCCCATCGCCTCCGCGCTCGTCAACCGCCTCACCCACGTCCACCTGCGCGCCTCCGCCACCGACTGGCTGGTGTGGGCGGGCGAGAACGGCATCCACCCCTGGGTGGTGGACTACCTCGCCGACCGGCCCGACCACCTGTGGTCGCAGCCGCCCAAGACCGAGGAGCCGTTCTCCACGCCCCGCTCCTGGCACATGCTCTCCGACGCGCTGCACTCCTTCGGGCCGGCGCTGGACGAGGAGACGCTGAAGATCGTGGCCCACGGGACGCTGACCCCCTCCCACGCCGTCTCCTTCTGCGGGTACGCCAAGATCGTGCGGCACACCTACGGCATCGAGGCGATCATCAAGGGAGACGCCTCCTGGCCCCGCCGCACCGAGGACCGCGACCTGCTCTACTACCTCGCCGAAGCGTTCCGGGGACGGCTCGTCAAGGAGCTCCCGGTCCAGCGCGAGCACGCTTCGGCCGCCGTGCGCGAGACCTCGTACCGTGCGAAGTCGCTGCTCGTCCAGCTCGCCGAGATATCCGTCGAGGTCGCCCAGACCGTCATCGCCGAGGACGCCGACGGCAACCCGGTGCTGCCCGCCTGGTTCCTGGTGGAGGCCGCCCGCGACATGCCGCGGCTGGTCGAGGCCCGGCGTTGAGCCGGTCCCGCAAGCAGGGCGCGGACCGCCCCGACCCGGCCGCCGAGGCCTTCGCCGCCGGCGCCGAACTGGTGCGCCGCAACCCCGCGCTCGCAGCCGTCGACGCCGACTTCATCCGGGCCAAGGCCAATGCCGACGCCCCCGGCCAGGGCCTCGTCCGGGCGGACTCCAACGGGCGGGTGCACGTCCACCCCACCCGCCGGGCCGAACCGGGCGAGTGGGCCTGGGCGCTCGCCCACGCCCTCCTCCACCTCGGCTTCGGCCACCTCCCCGCCGCCAAGGAGCTCCGCGAGCAGCCCGACCGCTTCGCCCTCGCCGCCCGCTGCACCGTCGTCAACCGCTTCCTCGCCACCTTTCCCATCGGCACGGCCCCCGACCACCTCCCCGAGAGCTACCCCGACGGCGACGAGGATCAGCTCGCCGCCCGCTGGCGCAGGACCGGCGTCCCGGCCGTCTACGAGCGGTGCGGCACCGCGGACGGCGAGCCCGACCAGCTGCTGGTCCAGTGGCCGCGCTGGGACACCGCCCTGCCCGACCGCCAACTCGCCTTCGCGTACGCCCTGACCCGTACGGTCTCGGCCGCGATGGACGTCGCGGGAGGGCGACGCGACCGGCTCACCGGTGAACGCGTCGCCCAGCATCCCTGGGACCGCGCCCTCAACTGGTTCGTCTCGTCCTACCCGCTGCTCGGCGGCCTCGCGGCCGGACTGACCGTCGTCGCCGACGCCGAACTCGCCCGGGTGCACGCCATCTCCGTGGCCGCCGTGGACGCCGCCGCCGGCGAGATCTACATCAATCCCCTCAAGCGGTTCACGGACGAGGAGTGGCGGTTCGTCCTCGCCCACGAGATGCTGCACGCCGCACTGCGTCACGGCGGGCGCCGCGGCGCCCGCGACCACTACCTGTTCAACGTCGCCGCCGACTACGTCATCAACGGCTGGCTGGTCGAGATGGACGTCGGCGCGATGCCCGAAGGGCTGTTGTACGACCCCGAGTTGAAGGGGCTGTCGGCCGAGGAGGTGTACGACCGGCTCGCCACCGGGCTGCGGCGCGGCCGGCGCCTCGCGACCCTGCGCGGCAAGGGCGTCGGCGACATCCTGGGCGAACCCCTGCCCGGCCGCACCGGCGATCCGGTCGACCTCGACGCTTTCTACCGGCGCGCCCTCGTCCAGGGCCACCAGCTGCACACCGACCGACAGCGCGGCCTGCTGCCGGCCGGACTGATCCAGGAGATCCGCGCGCTCGCCCATCCGCCCGTCCCGTGGGACGCCCGACTGGCCCGCTGGTTCGACGAGTTCGTGCCCCGCCCCGAGCCGGTCCGCAGCTACTCCCGGCCCGCCCGGCGCCAGGCCTCGACCCCCGACATCCCGCGCGCGGGCCGCTCCTTCCCGCCCGAGGAGGTCGCCCGCTGCACCTTCGGCGTCGTCCTGGACACCTCGGGCTCGATGTCCGGCCCGCTGCTCGCCAAGGCGCTGGGCGCGATCGCCTCGTACGCCGAGGCCCGTGACGTGCCGGCCGCCCGCGTGGTGTTCTGCGACGCCGCCGCCTACGACGCCGGATACCTGGCACCGACGGAGATCGCCGGGCGGGTACGGGTGCGGGGGCGCGGCGGCACGATCCTGCAACCCGGTGTCGACCTGCTGCAACGGGCCGACGACTTCCCGCCGACGGCCCCGGTCCTGGTGATCACCGACGGCTGGTGCGACGTGCTTCGGGTCCGCCGCGAGCACGCCTACCTGATCCCGGAGGGCGCGGGGCTGCCGTTCACCCCGCGCGGACCGGTCTTCCGGGTGCGCTGAGCTGTTCCGGACGCGCTGAACGGCGGGGCCGGGCACGGGCGAGCAGCCGGACACGCCCTGGCTGTATCGGCCTAGCCGGAGCAGGCCGTGCGGCCCGCCTCCTGCCAGGCGCAGACCGGGCACAGCGTGGTGCCCTTCGTCGACTCCGGGTATTCGGTCGGCTCGCGGCACAGCACGCACTCGGCGTACGGAGGGCCTTCGGCCGCCCCGGCCGGCGGGGCCGGGGCGATCGGCCCCGGGGTCTCGCAGTACGTGTCATCCGTGTCCACACCCACGAGCCTACTCACCCCCGCCGGGCGGCGATCCGGCAGACGAGGAACGCCGCGGCAGCTGCGAGGACCGCCGCCCCGAGCAGGGGCAGGACGGGCGGTTGGACGGTCCCGGTCCGCGATCCCGTGACCAGGGCGGTGACGGCCGGGCGGGCCGGGGATCCGGCGGTCACGAGGGCGAGGAGCGACCCGAGCACGGCCGCCGCGACGGACCAGCCCCGGCGGAGCGGCACCGGACGGGTGCTCAACGCCCCCACCGCCGCGCCCAGCAGCACGCAGCACAGGGCGGCGAGCAGTCCGGCGAGCGCGGCGGCCGGGCGGGAGACGGCGCCCCCGTCGTCGGTGACCGGTTCGCTGATGAGCAGGACGACGACGGTGGTCACCACGGCGAGCGCCGCCGTACAGCCCGCGGCGGTGAGCAGCGCGGCCAGGTGGACCCGCCGGGGTCCCGCGGCGGCCGAGGCGACCGCCCGGGCGGCGGGCGGTTCCTGGGCGACGCAGAGGTGTACGGCCCACGCGGTGACGGGCAGCACGGCGGCGGCCGCGACGCCGAGCGAGCCCAGCACGGGCTGCCCGCTCCGCACGCCGACGGCGAGAACGGCCGCGTACAGCAGGAGGGGCGCCAGCCAGCGCTGGGAGCGGGCGAGCAGGGCGGCCTGGTAGCGGAGGAGGGCGGTCATGGCACCTCGGCCTCCTCTGCCTCTTGGGCCTCCTTTGCCTCTTGGGCCTCCTGGGCCTCCTGGGCCGGCGCGTGGCCTTCCGCCGGGGAGACCCGGCGGATGTGCCAGGGAGGACGGGCCGTGAGCAGGGCCGCCAGGAGTGCGTCGGAGTAGGGCGTGGGAACGCTGAGGCACACGACACCGGAGCCGGTCCCGCCGTCCGTGTCCGGGCCGTCCGTGTCCGGGCCGCCCCCGTCGAGACCGCCCGCACCCGCGCCGGTCCGGCTCCCCCGCTCCCGGACCGGGTCGCCCGGGAGACCGGCGGGCAGCGGTGCGCCGGGCGGGCCCTCGGCCTCGATCAGGACGCGGGGGCCGGGGTCGCGGCCCGTCGGCGTCGGGGCCGTCACCCGGTGGACCCCGCCGCCCCCGGTCCGCAGGACGAGGTCGGCGGCCCCGCCCAGGCGTCGCGGGTCGTGGTCGACGAAGACCACGGTGGCGCCCGCCGCGACGCGTTCCGCCACCGCGCGGTCCAGTTCCGCGCGGGCTGCGGTGTCGAGCCCGGTCCAGGCCTCGTCCAGGACCAGCAGGTCCGGTGCGGCGAGCAGCGCCTGGGCGACCGCGACCTTCTGGCTGGTGCCCTTGGAGAGTTCGGCCAGTGGGGTACGAGCGTGATCCGCCGCTCCGAACCGGGTCAGCCACTCCTCCGCGCGCCGCTTCGCCTCGGCGCTCCGCAGCCCGTGGATCCGGCCGAGGTGGACGAGATAGCCGGTGGCGGTCAGGGGCAGCGCCGCCGGAAAGCGCTCGGGGACGTACGCCGTACGGGTCCGGCGGCCGGTGATCCGGCCCTCGGCGGGAGCGTCGATCCCGGCGAGCAGCCGCAGCAGGGTCGACTTCCCGGCGCCGTTGGCCCCTTCGACCCGGACGAGCGTGCGCGCGGGCAGCGTGAGATCGACCCCACGCAGCACCCAGGCGCCGCGGAGTCCGTACCGGTGGCCCACACCCCGTAGAAGCACGGTCAGTTGGAGGTCTTCTCGGGCCTGGCCTCGCTCGGCCGCACGATGACGAAGCCCTCGCCCTGGAGCATCAGCTGGACGGCCTCGCCGGATCCGCCGCGCACCATCGAGCCGACGCTCTGCGAGCGGTTCAGGCTGGTCGTGAGCTGCTGGCTCCAGCCGACGACCGCGTCCGTGTCCACGTACACCGGCTGGGCGGCGGTCACGGGGATCACGATCGGGGTGCCCTCGCACATCAGGCCGAGCTTGCCGTAGCCGGTGAAGACGCTGTTGAAGAGGCCGCCGCCGACCATTCCGGCGCCCTTCACGGTCTTGATCTCGTAGGCGAGCGTGGGGTCGAAACAGAGGACGTTGCGGCCGTTGATGGTGATGGAGTCGCCCTGGTCCAGCTCGACGATGAAGCAGTTCGCCGCCTCGTGCGCGAACCACGCCTCGCCCTGGCCCCGGACGGCCATGAGGGCCAGGCCCTCGCCCGTGACCGCGCGCTTGAGCATCCCGCCGATGCCCTGACCCTTGCGCTCGAACTGGAGGTTGCCGCGGAAGGCGATCATCGAGCCCTGCCGGGCGTGCATCTCCCCGTTGACGGCGTACTTGATCGATTTGGCGTTCTGCAGGGTCATGCCGGGTGCGGTGGCCGGCTGGGCCATGTGCTCGCTGGAAAACAGATCGCTCTTCATGCGGAGCATCCTCACCCGGAGCCGGTCGTTCCGCCAAGCAGGTGACGCTTCCCGCCTGGCAGACTGGGACGGTGACCAGCAACGACACCTCACCCCCCGCCCCCGAGAGCCCGTTCCGGAGCGGCCGGACCGACCGCGACCAGGCACGGCAGTTCGTGCTGCCGCTGGTGATCCACCTGGAGAAGACGGACCCGCCCGCCCGCACGGACGCGCTGCGGGCCGCCGCCCGTGCGGTGCTGACGATCCTGTCCGACGAGCGGTCTCTCGGGGACGGCGAGTGGGCCGGGGCGATGCGGGACTGGGAGGACGCCCGGATCCGCAAGGTCGTGCGCCGGGCGCGCGGTGCGGAGTGGCGCAAGGCCGCGGCGCTGGAGGGCATCACCGTGACGGGCGAGGAAGGCGCGGAGGTACGGGTGTTCCCGCCGATCCCGCTGGACGGCTGGCCCAAGGAGCTGGCCAAGCTCCAGGTGTCGGGGACCGAGCTGGAGGACCCCGAGCCGCCCGCCGCCCCCGACCCGGCGGGTCCGGTGCTGTGGCTCAACCCGGAGCTGGAGATGTCCGCGGGCAAGACGATGGCGCAGGTCGGCCATGGCGCCCAGCTCGCCTGGTGGGAGCTGGGCGACACCGAGCGTAAGGCGTGGCGCGAGGCGGGCTTCCCGCTGTCCGTGGCCACCGCGACCCCGGAGGGCTGGCGGGAGCTGACCGCGAGCGGCTTGCCGGTGGTGCGCGACGCCGGGTTCACCGAGATCGCCCCGGGGCCGACCGTCGTCGCGGAAGGGGGCACGCACTACTGCCCCACCCCGCGCCTGCGACGCCCCTGAACGTACCGCTCTGCAGGAACCGGTCGTGGGCCGCGGCCGGAGCAGGCCGGGGTGCGGGGCTGTGCGTCTTCGGGGTGCGCGGTGGTCGTGGCCGAGATGCCCACCTCACCACAGACCGCACATGGCCAAGCACTACGTGTACTCCAGTAGCGTGGCCGCGGATGATCCGTGCGGGTACGTGGAGGTAGCAGTTGAACGGCTCCGGGGCGGCGGGGACCCGTCGGCGGCAGGTGTGGGCGCAGTCCGTGAAGAAGGCGCGGACGTGCCTGAGGAGCCTGGCGGAGGGCGACACGACCTCGCGCGAGCTGAAGGCCGTGATCGAGGAGGTACTGGCCCCCGAGTACAAGGGCCGGGTGCTCGTCGAGCTTCTGCAGAACGCCCATGACGCGCACCCGGCCACACCGGGCGACGGGCGGGTGGAGATCGTGCTCGACGAGACCGAGGGCGAGCACGGGGTCCTCTACGTGGCCAACGGCGGCCATGAGCTGACGCCGCAGCGCTTCGGCGCGCTGCGCCGGGTGGCGTCGTCCAGCAAGCGGCCGGACGAGGGCATCGGGCACAAGGGGGTGGGCTTCAAGAGCGTCCGTCAGCTGACCGAGGCCCCCGAGCTGTACAGCGTCTCGAGCCCGGCCTCGAAGACCTTCGACGGCTACTGCTTCCGTTTCGCCCGGCCGTCGGACTTTGACCGGCTGGCAGCCGAGGCCGCCCCGGACGACCCCGGAGCGGCCGACAGGCTGCGCGACAACCTGTCCGCGTTGACCCTGCCCGTACCGGTGGACGAGATCCCGGAGCCGGTGCGGCAGTTGTGCCGTCGCGGGATCGTCACTGTCGTCCGGCTGCCCCTCAAGGACGCGGAGGCCTGTGCCTCGGCCGTCCGCCAGTTACGCGAACTCACCGACGACCGCGCGCCGTTCGAGCTCTTCCTCGACCGGTTGGCCACGGTCGTGGTGACCCGGGTCGAGGCGGGCGCCGCCCCGAAGCGCGTCGTTTTCGGGCGGCGGGTGACCACGCTGTACAAGGCCCGCGGCCTCAGGATCGAGGAGGTGGCGCTGCGCCGCGGACGCCTGAAGTTGGTCCTGGTACGCAGCAGGGTGCCGGAGGAGCGCGTCCTCCCCGCCATCGCGGCCAGCGGTGACATGGGCAAGGCCTGGGACCGGTGGCGCGGGTCCGCCGAGGTGGTGGTGGCCGTCCCGGCGGGCGAGCCGCTGACGCGCGGCCGGCTCTACACCTTTCTGCCGATGAGCGCCACGACCGAGTGCCCGGTCGTCGGATACGTCAACGCGCCCTTCTTCGCCCACGTCAGCCGCCGTACGATCGCCGTCGAGACGCCGTGGAACCAGCTGCTGCTCGACGAGGTGGCCACGGCCTGCGCCCGGGCGGCCGTACTGGTCGACGAGGGGCGGGTGCGGCTGCCGGGCGGGGCCGTGATCGACCTGGTCTGCCGGAACGGCGCCGAACTGGAGCGGCTGCGGGAGGCGTTCCGGAAGCTGGACCGCAAGCTCAACGAGGTGGCCTTCCTACCGAGGGTGAGCCCGGAAGGCTCCCGTACCTCGTTCGACCACGGCTACCTCATGGAGCAGCCCGAGGGTGTCGAGGTCTTCACCTCGCAGGCCGTCGGCGCGACCGGCAGGGCGGCGGTCATCGACCCGGCCCTGCACCCGTTACGCGCTGAGAGGCTGCGGACGATGGGCCGTCTGCTCCGACTGCGGCTGGAGCCCGGGGCTCCCCAACTCGCCGAGTGGGCGGAGGCCGTGGCCGAGGGGCTGGCGGCGGCCACCGGGGCGGGGGAAGTCGACCACGAGCGCTGGGCCGACTTCTACCACGACCTGGCGGTCTCGTTCCCCGACGCCACCGGGCTGCGCGGCAAGCGGATCGTCCTCGACGCGGGCGGCCGGCTCGTCCCTGCCGGTGGCGAGCACGTCTTCTTCCCCGACACCGGCGACGTCCTGTTCCAGCCCGACGCGCTGCCCTCCCGTGTGCGCGAGCACCTCTCCTTCGTCCATGGCGCGATTCCGTGGTCGTCAGGCCGGGGCAGGACCCGAAGCCGACGCGTCGCCGGGCGCCGGTGGCTCGAACAGCAGGGCCTCGTGCAGACGTACACCCCGGCGGCGCTGCTGCCCGTTCTGACCGCGGTGATGCGGCAGGACGGGCAGGACGACGCGACCCGGCGCGAGTGCCTGCACCTGGCCTGCCGCCTGTGGATCGCGCAGGGCCCGCGCGCCGGACGCATCGAGGGCCTGCTCGTTCCCACCAGGAACGGCTGGTCGCCCAGTTGGCGCGCGATGTTCGGCCAGGGCTGGGCGGGAGCGGCCTCGGCCGTCGACGACACCCTCGTCCGCTTTCTGGACCTGACCCGGGCCCTGGACGGCTCGCTCCGGCAGGCCCACGACTCACTCCTGCGGCCGGCCGCCGAAGTGCGCGACGGCAGCGGCACCGACCCGGCGGCGTACCAGCGCTTCCTGGAACACCAGGGTGTGAGCCACGGCCTGCGCCCGGTCTACCTCGCGACCTCGGAGTCGGTGAAGGGGAGCCAGCTCAACCGGCCGTGGTCCTTCGATGCCTACAGGTCGATCTGCCGTACCGTCCAGGCGCACCGGGACTGGGCAGGGACCGCCCAGAACTGGCGGAGCCGGCACCAGGTCCGCTACCCGACCGTCGCCTACCAGCCCCAGAAACGTCAGCTGGCGAAGCTCCCGGGCCAGGACGTCTACGCCGAGTTCTCCGACGAGAGCCGTCGGCTCTACGCCGAGCTGATCATCCACGGCCTGGACAAGTGGCGCAACAGCGCCCTGGAGGCCAAGTTCGTCGGAGGCAGCGACAGCTCCGGCACCCTGTGGCCGACCCCGCTCGCCGCCTTCCTCTGCCGGGTGTCATGGATACCGCAGACCCTTGACCAACGGGGCCGGAGCACCTTCGCGCCGGTCTCGACCGCGTGGTGGTGGAGCGAGAGCGAGCAGCCGCCCGCCTACCTCTCGGTCGCGCCCGCGGGGCTGCGACAGCTGGCGACCGGCAAGGTGCTGGAACGGCTCGACCTGCTGGGCGTGCGCCACTGGTCCGACCCCCGTACCGCCCTCGACCGGCTCCGTCACCTGCCTCACCTACTGCTGGCGGCACCGCAGTTGCGCCATGGGGTGCACGTCAACGCGATCCGCCGCGCCTACGAGCAGGCCTGGTCGGAGCTGCTCCCGCCGCACCAGGGCCGGAACGGGCTGCCGACCGGCGGCCGATCCACCGGCCTGGAAGCCCTCCTGGTCTCCCGGGCCGGTGTCCTGGAGGTCCTCCGCGCCGCCCCCGACGACGAGGCGACCGAACCGGTCTACCTGCCGGGTCCGGGCAGCGGCCAGCAGCGCCGGCTGCTCGACCAGGTCCACGTACCCGTGGTGCCGTTGGACGATCGGGCCCTGGGCGGCCGGGTGCACGAGCACCTCGCGGACCACGACGGCTTCGAGCCCCGTTCGTGCGGCGAGGCGGCGGTCCAGGTGATCGCGGACCAGCTGCCCGCGTCGCAGGCGCCGAGCACGTCCCTGCTGGAGTTCACCGGCCCGTGGCTGCGCGTCCTGGTGGCCGCGGCGGTGGAGTACGACGAGGACCGCGCCCTGCGTCCGGAGATGGTCACGGTCGCCCGGCTCCTCCGGCGCCTGGACTCCTGCTCCCTGGTGCTCGCGACCGAGGCCGTCACCCATGTCGCCGGACACGTACTGGCCACCACTGACCGCTCGGTGCTGCACGACGACCCCGAGCGCCCCTGCCTGGTCGTCGTCCAGCCACCGCCGCGGGCGGACTGGCCGGTCCTCCAGACGGCCGCACCGGGCATCGCCGAGCTGATCGGCGCCCCCTACCTGGCCCGGGAGCTCGAACTCGCCCTGATGAGGCTGGAGCAGCGGATGCAGGGCCGGGGAACCGCCGACGTGACAGCGGCCGACCTGGCCGCCGCGCTCGACCTGCCGCTCCACCGGCTGGAGGCGGTGCTCTCCGACCGCGCCTCCGACCGCTCGGGCAGCGCCCGGCTGGTGCCCGTCCTCGCCTGCGAGGACGTCGAGTTGGCGGAACAGCTGCAACAGCTCCAGGAGACCTTCGACAGCCGTGAGGAGCTGCGGGGTTGGCTGGCGGGGAAGCTCGGCGCCGACCGGGCCGAGCTGCTGCTCTCCCTTCCGGAGGACGACTGGCAACGGCTGCTGCCGCGGCTCGGCGTGCCACTGGAGCGGGCCAACCGCGCGTGGGAGGCCCTCGGGCTGGCCACGATCGACAACTCCGCCATGCACACACGGCAGTTCGAGGCCTGGCTGCAGGGCGACCGCTCGCGGCTGGTCGACCGGGTGCGCGATGCGTTCGTGGCCTCTCACCGCGCCGGGCGGGAGCTCGGGGAGTACGTGCGGCTGCGCGAACTGCCGGGGCCCGCCCCCGACCCGGCGTGGCACCGGACGCTCTGGGAGCTCCCCGCCCGGCTGCTGGCCGACCACGCGGACCGATGGCTGGCCGAGCACCTGCCCCCGGCGGGCAAGGGCTCGGGGGCACTGGCGCCGGTGAGCGAGACCCGGGGCGTGTGCGTGGGCTTCGTGCACGCCCGGCTGCCGGAACTGCGCACCCTGATCGAGCGCTGGCTCACCCGGCAGGGGGCTGCCACGGAGTCCGCCTGCCCCGGAGCCGCCCAGGTGGCCCGGGAGATGGAGGCGGAGGGGCTCCTCGACTTCGCGCCGCTGACCCGCAAGGCACTGATCGATTGGCTGCGTTCGCGCGGCCACTGGCCGGAAGGGATGCCGGCCACGACGCGCCTCGGCGCCCTCGGCCCGGAAGGCGGCGCGGCGGGCCGACAGCTGTCGGCGTCGCGCGACGGGAGGGAAGCGGCACCGTCGGTGCGGTCCCAGGCGGCGACGCTGGAGTTCAACGGCGAGCACCTGCCCATAGGCAGGGACGACCTGCGCGAACTCGCGCGCCGAGTGGTGGCCGACCTCACCGAGGCGCAGCTGGCGACGCCGGTCGACGTGGTGACCCCCGAGGCGCCCTGCCCTGCTGCCGCCGTCCCGCGCCAGCGCGGATCCGGCGGCTCATCGAGCGGCACGAGCGGGATCCGGGATTCCGACAGCGGCGAGAAGCCCGTCGCGGTCGGCCTCGCCGGCGAGGCAGCGGTCGGCGCCTGGCTGGAGCAGCGCTTCGGGGTGCCGCCCGAGGTGTCGTGGAAGTCGGAGATGCGCCGCCACGTACTCGCCGACGGACAGGGCGACGACGACCTCGGCTACGACTTCCTGATCCGGGACGGCGAGCGCACACTGCTGTTCGAGGTCAAGTCGTCCACCGGCGCGGACGGTGACATCAACCTCGGGGACACCGAGACGAGGGCGGCGCGGGCGAGCCAACTGGAGTCCGACGTGGAGTACCGCATCGTCTACGTCTCCCACGTCAACGACCACGAGCGCCGGAGGATCACCCCGCTGCCCAGTCCGTTCAGCGAATCCGGCCTGACCGGCTATCAGGTGGTCAGCACCGCGATGCGGCTGCGCTTCGTCCTGCCGCGGGAGGGGTGACGGCTCTGCGCCGGCGCCCGGTCCGGAACGACATGCCCGGTCCGGACCGCTCATCCCGATCACTGCCCTCGTGGACCCGCCCACGGCAGAGGACGACTCCGACGGGAAACCGCCCGTGGGGCGCGTTCTCTCAGGTCTGCGTTCCGCAGCTCCTGCCTGCCGGAGCCTTCAGCCCCAGCCGGATCGCGTGCCCCGCGTTGACGCCGTACGCGATGTCGCGCAGGAGGTTCCAGGACTGTCGAAGCAGCATCCTCATCGGGCATCTCCACACGGTGTTGGCCCGGGATCGGGCGACGGAAGGACCCCCTCATCAACTATACCCACCTGTATAGCAACTGACAGTGCGCCGAACGGCTCCGCCCTTCCCCGGGTCGCGAAACCCGGGGAAGGGCGGAGCCGTTCGGCCGGCGGGCGCGGTCAGGACACCCCGGCGAGCCGCGGCTCGGCGGCGCGCGCCGCGTCGGCGCCGTACGCCCGGTCGATGCGGGCGATCAGATCCGACGAGGTCGGCTCGTACTCCTGGGTGCCGACCGATTCGAGCACCGTGGTGGCCATGGCACAGCCCAGCCGCGCCGCCTGCTCCCGCGTCCACCCCCATGCCGTACCGGCGAGGAAGCCGGACCGGAAGGCGTCCCCGGCCCCGGTGGGGTCGGCGATCCGGTCCGTGGGCACGGCCGGGATCCGCAGTACGGGGGCGCCTCGGTCGGCCAGGCGCACTCCGTTCTCCCCCAGGGTGGTGATCCAGGTCCCGACCCGTCCGAGCAGCTCGTCCTTCGTCCATCCGGTGCGCTCGACGAGCAGGGCCTCCTCGTACTCGTTGGTGAACAGCCACCGCGCTCCGTCGACCAGTCGGCGGGCCTGGTCCCGGTCGAGCCGGGCCAGTTGCTGGGAGGGGTCGGCGGCGACGGGGATACCGAGGCGGTGGGCGGTGGCGGTGTGCCGGAGCATGGCTTCGGGGTCGTCGGCGCCGACGAGTACCAGTTCGGGCCGAGCCGTGATCCCTGCCAGGTCGATCTGCGCGGCCTCGGCCATGGCCCCGGCGTAGAAGGTGGCGATCTGGTTCTGGTCCTGGTCGGTGGTGCAGACGAACCGCGCGGTGTGCAGGGACGCGCTGACCCGGACGGCGGACGTGTCGACGCCGTGCGTCCGCAGCCAGGCGTCGTACTCGGCGAAGTCCAGGCCCGCCGCGCCGACGAGGGCCGGTTCCAGGCCCAGCCGGCCGAGCCCGAACGAGATGTTGGCGGCGACGCCTCCTCTGCGCACCTCCAGCCCGTCGGCGAGGAACGACAGGGAGATCCGCTCCAGCCGCTCCTTGATCAGCTGCTCGGCGAAGCGGCCGGGAAACACCATCAGGTGATCGGTCGCGATGGATCCGGTCACGGCGATACGCATGGACAGCACTCCTTGGTCCGGTGGCCGGGAGGGAGGTGCGGCACCGGGGGGCGGGTGCCGCGCCGGGCGGGGGGGGGGGGGGGCCCCCCCCCCCCCCCCCCCCCCCCCGGGGGGGGGGGGGGGGGGGGCCGGGCCCCGCCCCCCCCCCCCCCCGCCCCCCCCCGCGCGGGGGGGGGGGGGGGGGGGGGGGGGGGGGGGGGGGGGGGGGGGGGGGGGGGCGGGGGGGGGGGGCCCCCCCCCCCCCCCCCCCCCCCCCCCCCGGCCGGTGTGCCGGGGTCGGTCCCGGCGTTGCACCGTCAGCCCGCCGCGACCGCCCTGCGCAGCGCGTCGGCGCGGTCGGTGCGTTCCCAGGTGAAGTCGGGCAGCTCGCGGCCGAAGTGCCCGTAGGCGGCGGTACGGGCGTAGATCGGGCGGAGCAGGTCGAGATCGCGGATGATCGCGGCCGGACGGAGGTCGAAGACCTGCCGGACGGCGTCCACGATCCTGGCCACGGCGACCGTGTTCGTACCGAACGTCTCGACCAGCAGACCCACCGGTTCGGCCTTGCCGATGGCGTAGGCGACCTGGACCTCGCAGCGGGCGGCGAGGCCTGCCGCGACGACGTTCTTGGCGACCCACCGGGTGGCGTAGGCGGCCGAACGGTCCACCTTGGAGGGGTCTTTGCCGGAGAACGCGCCGCCGCCGTGACGGGCCATGCCCCCGTACGTATCGATGATGATCTTGCGACCGGTGAGGCCCGCGTCGCCCATCGGGCCGCCGATCTCGAAACGTCCGGTCGGGTTGACCAGGAGACGGTACTCGTCCGTCTCCAGCTTGATGCCCTCGTCCGCCAGCTGGGCGAGAACGTGCTCGACGACATGCTCGCGGATGTCGGGGGCGAGGAGGCCGCCCAGGTCGACATCGCTCGCGTGCTGCGAGGAGACCACGACCGTGTCCAGGCGGACCGGTCTGCTGCCGCTGTACTCGATGGTGACCTGGGTCTTTCCGTCCGGCCGCAGATACGGGACGGTGCCGTTCTTCCGGACCTCGGTCAGCCTGCGGGCGAGGCGGTGGGCCAGCTCGATCGGCAGCGGCATGAGGCTGGGCGTCTCGACGGTCGCGTAGCCGAACATCAGCCCCTGGTCGCCCGCGCCCTGCCGGTCCAGTTCGTCGGGCTCCGCGGCGGTCCCGGAGCCGGCCTGCCGGGACTCCTGCGCGGTGTCGACGCCTTGCGCGATGTCCGGGGACTGCGCGCCGATCGACACCGACACGCCGCAGGAGGCTCCGTCGAAGCCCTTGGCCGACGAGTCGTATCCGATGTCGAGGATCTTCTTCCGCACCAGGGACGCGATGTCGACGTAGGCGGAGGTCGAGACCTCGCCCGCGATGTGGACCTGGCCGGTGGTGATCAGCGTCTCGACCGCGACGCGTGATGCGGGATCACGACTCAGCAGCGCGTCGAGAATGGTGTCGCTTATCTGGTCGGCGATCTTGTCGGGATGCCCCTCGGTCACGGACTCCGAGGTGAACAGGGTGCGGGACATGGCACTCCAAGGAGGTGGCGGACGGGATCGGTGGCGTCTGGCTCCGCTACGCCGTGGAGGCGGTCCTGCGGAAGACCCAGTAGTCGGCGCCCTCTTCCGCGATGTAGCCGGCGTCCGGCAGCTTGAACTGCAATGTGGCCAGCGCGGCGACCTCGGGCGACAGGGCGAACTCCTCGAAGCCCGTCGCGGTGGCGTAGCTGCCGCGGGTGGAGACCAGGATCAGCCCGCCCGGCAGGGCGTACTCGATCAGGGTGCGCAGCGCCGTCGGGCGCACATGGCCGAGGGTGAAGACACCGCTGGAGACGACGATGCCGTACTGGCCCAGCCGCTCGTCCCGCTCCGGTACGGAGAGGTCCACACCGCCGTAGACCTTCCGGTAGGCGTTGGTCCTGCGCGCCTCGGCGGCCATGTTCTCGGAGAGGTCGACGCCGTCGATCTCGTACGTGCCCAGGGTGGCGAGGACGCTGCCGACGAGGCCGGTGCCGCAGCCGGCGTCGAATATCTCCGTCTCCGGTGTTCCGTAGGCGGAGGCGAGCAGATGCACGAAGTTGGCCGCGACCCTCGGTGCCACCCACTTCTGGTCCGCCAGGTCCACGTCGTAGCCCGATGCCCAGTCCTCGTAGTACTTCTTCAGCCCGGGGGCGTCCCCGAAGAAGACGTGGGACTGCTTGATGTTCGTGAAGGAGGTGCTCATGGAATTACCTCTCTGTCAGGCCGAACCGACGATCATGACCGTTCCTTTTCTCGTCCCGCCAGGGCGGCGGGCACATCTGGCGCGTCCGCGTTCCTCTCCTCCTCACTCCCTCCCCCGCCGCCGCGCAATCGGGAGTTCCTCACGTCGAAGACCATGTAGACGCCGATTCCGGCGAGTACGAACAGGGCGCCGATGATCTCCGACCAGGTGGGCAGCCGGTTTTCCACCGGCAGACTCAGGACCGCTCCGAAGATCGTCTCCGTGGCGAGCAACGGCCCCACCAGGGGAACCGGAATGCCCTGCGCCGCCTTCACCCAGATGAGAGTCCCCCACCAGGAGGCGATGACGCCCAGGAAGACGCACCACGCGATGATCTTGAACAAGGGATACGGCTCGAACGTCTCGGGGGGCGTGGAGGCGATGGCGAAGGGCAGCAGCACCATCGAGGCTCCGCCGGCCCCCATCGCCACCAGCCCGGCCCAGAGCGTGGGGTCGGGCTTCGTCTCCCAGGTGCGTTGCGACTGGGCGTTGCGGACCACGAAGTAGGACCAGGTCAGCATCGCCCCGATCGCCAGCAGAATCGCGAAGATCGAATCGTTGGCGCTTTCCAGGTCCTCTCCCTGGATGAGGTCGGAGACGCTGAGGAGCCCCAGACCGACGATGATCAGCACGACGGGGGCGATCAGTTCACGCCAGGCCAGCCGCTTCTCCGCGAAGTTGCCCGCCACCGCGATCGTGATCGGCGACGATCCCACGACGACCGCGGTGATGAACCCGCTGTCCATGGTCGCCGAGTACGAAACGCAGACGTAGAAGATGAAGTAGCCCACGAAGCCGATGTAGAGGCCGAAGATGATTCTCCGGGTCGGCATCAGCCGGAGCTGCTTCCAGCCCCTCCACAGGACATAGAGACCGCACAGGCCGAACAGGGAATACCGGCCGGTGACCAGGAGGAGTTCGCTCGCGGGCCGCACGGCCGCCGGGGCGACGAAGGCGAAGGCCCAGAGCAGGGCGGCCGTCAGCGCGGCGAGGACGTTCTTCGGCGTACTTCCCATTACAGGCTGTGTTCCCGTTCGCGAGATTCCCCGGTGCCGAAGCCGTTCTGCTTCAGCCAATCAGGGTTGTAGATCTTGGAGATGTACTTGTTTCCGCTGTCCGGCAGGACCGTGACGACGGTGGCCGGGCCTTTCAGCGACCGGGCCACCCGCACCGCGCCCCACACGTTGGCGCCCCCCGTCCCACCGCAGACGAGACCCTCGCGCTGCGCCAGGTGGTGGCAGGTGGCGAAGGCGTCGGCGTCGCGGAAGCGCATCACGTCGTCGATCAGCGAGAAGTCCATGCACCGGGCCAGGTGGTCCTCGCCGACACCTTCCACGAAGTACGGGGCGATCTGCCCGGGGTCGACGACCCCGTCGTGGAAGTAGCGGTAGTAGATGGAGCCGACCGGGTCCAGCAGGACGGAGGTGACGGCCGGGTTCTTCGCCTTGAGGAACCGGGAGACCCCGGAGATCGTCCCGCCCGTACTGCCCGACGCGACGAACGCCGTCACCGCGTCCCCGAGCGCCTCCCATATCTCCGGGCCCGTGGAGCGGAAATGGGCTTCGGCGTTGAGGGGGTTGTCGTACTGGTTGAGCATGAACGAGCCGGGTGTCTCGGCGTGTATGCGCCTCGCGCAGGTCACATAGTGCTTCGCCGAACCGGGAGCGGCCGAGGTCGGACAGACGATGACCTCGGCGCCCATGGCCCGAAGGGCGTCCCGCTTCTCCTTGCTGACCTTGTCGGGCATGGTCAGGATCGCTCGGTAGCCGCGCGTGGCCGCCATCATCGCGATCGCCGCACCCGTGTTTCCGGAGGTGTTCTCCACGATCGTCCCGCCCGGTTCGAGCAGGCCCCGTCGCTCGGCGTCAGCGAGGATGTGACTGACGATCCGGTCCTTGATGCTGCCGCCCGGATTCATGAACTCGACCTTGGCGAAAAGGCGAATGCCGGCAGGAACATCGAAGGTCGTCAGTTCAACAAGGGGCGTTCCGCCGATGATCGACTGAATGTTCATTCCGAGTCCTTACTCAGTGGCACCGCGGGGAGAATGATCCGGGCACGGCGAGGAGACGTCAGAGAGCGGAGTCCGGGACCTTGACGGAGTCGAGTATCGCGACGGTGTGACCGACCTTCTGGCCCTTTTCCACCAGGGCCAGGGCGTCCACCGCCGATATCTCGTGCGGCGCCAGCTCCTTCTCCATCTGGAGGGCCTGTGCGCCGGCCGCCGCGACCGTGAGGCCGTCGAATGCCTCACGCAACACGTTCACCGGGTAGAAGTGGAACGGCCCGAGCCCTTCCCTCTCCCACCGGGCGTAGCCGCCGACGACGTCGTGCGGCTCGGACTGGACCTTCCACGTGTAGGTCAGAATGCTGCCGTTGTATCCGGCGGCGCTGGAGAGGGACAGGATCTCCGACAGTGGCACCCTCGCCCCGATCGACGAGAGCACCCGACCGCCGACGCGCAGGAGCGGGTGCGCCTGCTGGAGGGCCAGGTAGTGCAGGGTGACGAGGTTCTTCTCGGCGAAGCCGGGTATTTCCTCGCCGCGTTCCGCGATGAACGTCGAACTCGTCTGACCGTCGTCGAGGTCACCCGCTCCCCCCATGGGGATGTTGGGGAGGTTCTCGTAGACGACGTCGACCTGCGCGATTCTTCCGGCGAGCGGCGCGAGGATGTCTCCCGCGCCTCCGATCAGTTCGACGTCCTGGCTGACGAGGTTGTTCTGGATGTTCTGCCGCGCGCAGTCGAGGACGTCGTCGTGAAGGTCCGTGAAGCCCACCGTGTGCGCCCGGAGTATCTCCACGGCCGCCAGGACGTCCAGGCCCGCCCCGGTGCCGATGGTGCAGAACTTCGGGGCGAGGACGCCCATCCGGGCGAGGGTCCGGAACGCGGGAACGGCGACGCTGGCGACCCAGTCCGCGCGCGGATCGTCCGCTTTCGGAAGGTACGAATGGTCGGAGAGCTTGAGTCCCACGGATGACTTGATCCGCTCCGTGTCCCCGATGCGGAAGAACTCGCCCGGCGACACGACCAGTTCTACATAGTCGGCTTGCGTACCCATTTCAGCCTCCTGTGACGTGGCGACAACTCTGCTTCTGCGAAACCTTCCGGCCCGCCCCGGACCGACCGTCGGTCGGTCCGGGGCACGAAGCGGCCTGCACCGAAGGAATGCGGAAGTGGGTGAACGCGCCTGTTGAGGAACGGCATCCCTGCGGTGGAAGTGATTTCACTATCACCACCCCCAGAAGCCCTGTACAGGGCCGCCCTGTTGCCTCTCGACAGGCAACAGCAACACCACCGGACAGCTTGATCGGAGACAGGCGGCACGGTCACGGAAAGCGGTCCACCGGGAAGGCTCCGGGCACGCGTTCCGCCGCACGGACGCGGCGGCCGCCCTCCCGGACCGCACCCGCGATGACCCTTTCCGGCCATGCCGACGGGTGCCGTTGACACAGTGAGAATCGGCTCCCTAACCTGTAGCTATACCGGTTGGTATACATCGATGCCCCTCCCCCCACACCGAAGGAGAAACACGCGTGTCGTTCCGCGTGTCCGGCCGGGCACCCGACCGGCCCCCGAGTCCCCCCACCTCGGCAGAATCGGCAGAAGAAGAGAGCCCGTGAAGCCCGTACACGTCCACGAGGACGCCGAACTCCACCGCGAACTGCTGTCCCTCGCCTGCCGGTCGCTGGACCGGCGCGGCCGGCCGGACAGAGCCTCCGGCAGCATCTCGGTCCGATCCGGTGGGGCCGTCATCATCACCACGGGCGACCTGAACGAGGAGTCGCTCCGGCAGGACGCCGTGATGGTCGACCCCTCACAGGGGCTGCCCCTGCTCGGAGAGACCGATTGGCCTCCCCCCGAGACCCCGGCCCACCTCGCGCTCCACCGCCGGCTCGCCGGCCGCGGAGCTGTGGTCCACACCCACGAACCGCGCTCCCTGGCCCTCGCCGCCGCCGTTTGCAGAGCGCCCGGGCCCATCGGCGCACTGGTGCGGGTGGTCGCCCCGGAGTCGCGCGACCCCTCCCACCTCGTCGACCTCCCCGGCCGCCTGGAGCTCTCGGACGAGGTGCTGGCCCTCCTCGTCGAGGGAAGCGGGGTCCTCACCTGGGGGCGGGACACGGGCGAGGCCCTCAGCAGGCTGGAGCGGATCGAGGAGCTCGGTCGTCCGCTCCTGCCGGAGCACCCCGCCCACGCCGACGCGGCCAGGGTGACGGTCCGGTGACACTCCTGCAGGTCATGGCGGCCGCCGACCCCGGGTCGGTGCGGGTGCGGTCGGACGACCCGGACGTCATCCGCGGGGAACTGCTGAAGATCGGCGCGCGCTACGCGCGGTGGCACGCCGCCCGCCGGATTCCGGCCGACGCCGACGACGCCACCATCATGAACGCCTACCGCAGTCATATCGACCACGTCAGTGCCGAGATCGGCTACCACGTCGTCGACATAGCGCGCCTGACTCCCGCGTCGTCCGACCCGGGCCGCCAAAGGCGTAACCGGGCGAACCGCGAGAAGTTCCGCCGGGAGCACTTCCACGACGAGGACGTGGTGCGCTTCGTCGTGGCGGGGGCCGGCTGCCTCTACCTCCACGCCGCGGGCCAGGTGCACGCGATGCTCTGTACGGCCGGAGACCTGCTGTCGGTGCCCAGTCGTACGGCGCACTGGTTCGACGCCGGCGCGGACCCCCACTACACGGCGGTCCGCTTCCTCCGGGAGAGCGACCGGCACGGCGCCCGGTTCCCGCCGGACAGCATCGCCGCCCGCTTCCCGACGCTCGACGAACTGCTGGCGCCGTCCTGAGCGGTACGGCCCCACCCGGCAGACCGGCGCCGCCCGTGAGATCCGAGGCGCAGACAACGTGTGCGACTTTAGGGGATTCGCAGTGCTACGGAATTCAATGCACAGCACAGCAGTGACCCGGCCCGCCCACAGCGAGTCGGGCTGCCCGCCCGACACCGGCGACCCCGGGACCTTCGGCCAACTGCTCCGCGCCCACCGCGAGCGGCACGGGTTCTCGCTCGCCCAGCTCGCCACCCAGGTGCATTTCAACCGGGGGCACATCAGCAAGGTCGAGACCCACAAGCGGACGCCTTCGGTGGCCTTCGCGGAGGCGTGCGACCGTGCGCTGAACGCCGGGGACACCTTCACCTCCATCGCCACGGCCCTGGAAGCGAGCGCCCGTCAGCAGCCGGGGCGGGTGTACCCGGCCCAACTCCCCTCGGCCAAGCGCTGCTTCACAGGGCGCCGGGAGTGCCTGACCCAGCTGACCCGCCGATTGCAGGACGCCGGCCAGTCACTCGCCGTGCCGGTCGCGGTGATCAACGGGCCGCCGGGGGTGGGGAAGACCGCCCTGGCGGTGCAGTGGGCCCACCAGGCGGTCAGCGACGGCCGCTTCGCCGACGGGCAGCTGTTCGTCAACCTCGAAGGCCCCGAGCCGGGGACGGCGGCCGACCCGTTCGACGTCCTGGAGCACCTGCTCCGCGCGGTGGGCGTGCCGGGCGACAGCATGCCGGCGGACCTGGGCCAGCGCGCGGCCACCTTCCGCTCCTACCTGCACGGCCGCGAGATGCTCCTGGTGCTGGACAACGCCGCCGACGCGCAGCAGGTCCATCACCTGCTGCCCGGCTCCGCGGGCTGCGCCGTCGTGGTGACCAGCCGCTCGCGCCTGCCCGGGCTGCTGTCCCGGGTGGACGCCGTCACCGTACCCCTGGCGGAGCTGGGCCGACCGGAGGCCGCGATGCTGCTCCGCTCGATGATCGGGGACGCCCGTGCGGACGCCGACCCCGCCGCGGTGGCGGTCCTGGCCGAACGGTGCGGTCGGCTGCCCCTGGCCCTGGTGCTGGCCGCAGAGCACATCGTGAGCTGCCAGCACCGCAGCGCGGACCAGCTCGCCACGGAACTCGAGTTGGACAAGGCCCGGCTGGGACTCGCCGAGGGGGACGTGGTGCTCCGCAACTCGTTCGACACGTCCTACCGGGCCCTCGACGAGCAGAGCGCCCGGATGTTCCGGCTGCTCGGGGTACTCCCCGGTCAGGTGATCGACGCCGCCGCCTCCGCGGCGACCGCGGGGGTCAGTCAGGACGAGGCGGTACGGCTGCTGCGCGGCCTCGCGAGCGCGCACCTGATCCGGCGGCAGGACGAGCGCCACTACCTGATGCACGACCTGCTGCGCGCGTATGCGGCAGACCTGTCACGACAGTTGGACGGCGACTCCGCGAAGGCGGGACGGCAGGCGGCCGACACGGCCCTCGTCGCCTGAGGCCTCTCCGCTCCCCCACCCGCGGGTCACGCGGTGAGCGACCTCTCGACGAGGATCGCGGCCACCTGCTCGGCGCGCTGCACGGCCCGGTCCACCGACTCCATGGAACCGGCGATGGACGCTCCCTCGTGAAGGATCAGCACCTGGGCGGCCAGCTCGGCGGGCGCCTGGGCGTTGCCTTCCTTCGCGAGGTCCTCCAGATAGGCGAGGAACCAGGTCTTCTGATCCCGGGCGACCTCCCGGCCCGGGTGGTCGTCCGGAAGCTCCACGGACGCGTTGATGAAGGCGCAGCCCCGCCGGTTCCGCTCGTTCATCCAGTCGTGCAGGGCGCTGAAGGTGGCCAGGATCCTCTCCCCGGCGGGCCCCTCCTGACCGTTGACGTGCTTCACCAGCGTGGACCGCCACAGGCCGTCACGGGCCCGCAGGTAGGCGACGATGAGGTCCTCCTTGGAACCGAAGCAGTCGTAGAGCGTCTTCTTCGTGACGCCTGCCTGCTCCGCGATCGCCTCCACGCCGACAGCCCGGATGCCCAGATCGTAGAAGAGCCGTGAGGCGGTCTCGAGGACCTTCACGCCGGCCGGCGTCAGATGCTGGTTGCCGCGGCGCTTTGTCCTTCTGCCGGTGGTTTCGCTGCTGATGGTCACCCATCGAACGGTACACCCAGCGGTATACAGAGGATAGCTTCCGGACCGCCCCCGACTCCGGGCGGCGCGGTCGCGTCCGAGGGTACCCCGGCCCGCTCCGCGACCGCCTCCGCCGGCCGGGCAGGCGCCCCGGGGACATGCCGCCGATCGGCCCAATCGGGCCCCCGCGCCGGCCCGGGGGCCAGCCTGTGCCGGGTGATGGCGCTCGCGTGGTGCGGCGCCCGGACCCCGGAAGGGGAGGGTGGATGCCCCAGGCACACGAGATCGAGGTCGCCGTCTTCGACGTCCTCGGCACGATGGTCGACCAGCCGGGCGGACTGCGGGCCGCGATCCGCGCCGCGGTACCCGCCTTTGACGAGACGTCGGCCGACCGGCTGCTCGCCGTGTGGGAGGAGCACGTCGAGCGCGAGCAGCAGCGCATCGAGGACGGCGAACGGCCCTACGCGGACTCCGCCGCCCTCGACCGCGAGGCGGCGGCACGGGTGGCCGAACGCGCCGGGCTCACCGACCCCGCCGCCGTCCGGCGCCTGGCCACGGCGAGTCAGCGCCTCGACCCCTGGGAGGACTCCCGCGCCGGACTCGCCGGCCTGGCGCGGCTGTTCCCCGTCATCGGCCTCACCCATGCCAGCCGCGCGACCCTGCTCCGCCTCAACGCCCATACCGGCCTGCGGTGGCACCAGGCGCTCTCCGCCGAGGACGCCCGGGCCTTCAAGCCCGCGAAGGAGGTCTACCAGCTCGCCCTCGACACCGCGGGCTGCCCTCCGGAACGCATGGTGATGATCGCCGCCCACGCCTGGGACCTCCGGGGAGCCCAGGCGGTGGGCATGCGCACGGCCTACGTCCACCGGCCGGGCGGCGACCCCCCGAAGGAGACCGACACCTTCGACTGGCGGGCGGACGGCCTGGAGGAACTGGCCGCCGTGCTGGCCCCGGCCGCGTAGAGGGGGCGAACGGAAGTGCGCGGCTGTCCCGCGGGCCGCCCACGATGATGCCGATGCCCGGACGGGGACGGCGGTCCGGGAACCTCAAATCCAGCTCTGAACGTCTCCCTGGTCGGGTTCATCGCCGCCTGACGGGGCCATGACCCCTGAACAGAACGAGGTGAGCAGCGGGGGGACGGGGAAACGCCATGGAACTGGGCATCGGCATCGGCTGGCGGCCGGAGATCGCGGACGAGGTGGAGGCGCTGGCGGGGATCGACTGGGTCGAGGCCGTCGCGGAGAACCTCTGCGACGGCCATCTCCCGGACTCCCTCCTGCGGCTCCGGGAGCGCGGCGTGCGAGTGGTGCCGCACGGGGTGGCGCTCGGTCTCGGCGGCGCCGACCGCCCGGACCTCGTGCGCCTCGCCTCCCTCGCGGCGCGCGCCGAGCTGCTGGGGACACCGCTGGTGACCGAACACATCGCGTTCGTACGCGCCGGAGGGCCGCTGACCGCATCGCCGAGGCTGGAGGCGGGGCACCTGCTGCCCGTGCCGCGCACCTGGGACGCGCTGGACGTGCTGTGCGAGAACGTGCGGATCGCGCAGGACTCGCTGCCCGTGCCGCTCGCCCTGGAGAACATCGCGGCGCTGATCACCTGGCCGGACGAGGAGCTGACCGAGGGGCAGTTCCTGGCGGAGCTGGTCGAGCGGACCGGGGTGCGGCTGCTGATCGACGTGGCCAACCTCCACACCAACCACGTCAACCTCGGCCAGGACCCGGCGAAGGCGCTGGACGAGCTGCCGGTGGAGGCCATCGCGTACGTCCATGTGGCGGGCGGCGTCGAGCGCAACGGCGTCTGGCACGACACGCACGCCCACCCGGTGACCGCTCCGGTCCTTCAGGTGCTGGCCGAGCTGCGCTCCCGGGTCGACCCGCCGGGCGTGCTGCTGGAGCGCGACGACGCCTTCCCGCCGGCCGCGGAGCTGGCGGGCGAACTGGACGCGATCCGCGCGACGCTGCGGCGGGCGGCTCCCCCGGCGGAGCCGCGTCCCACGACCCGTCCCGCGCCCCGGGGCGCGACCGGCGACGGCGACGGCGACGGTGACCGTGTGCCCGCCGCCCCCGCGCCGGCCGGAACCCGCGACCGTACCGCCGTCGCGCAGACCGCGCTGCTCTCCGCGCTGGTGGCGGGAACCCCGGCTCCCGAGGGCTTCGACCACCGCCGGCTGCGGGTGCAGAGCCGGGCGCTGGCGGCCAAGCGCGCGGACGTCGTCGCCAAGGTCGCACCTGAGCTGCCGGAGATCCTCGGCGACGGCTACCGCGCCGCGTTCCTCGCGTACGCCGGGGGCCGCCCGCTGTCCGGCGGGTACCGGCGCGACGCCCTGGACTTCGCCGAGCACGTGCTCATCGCGGGCGGTCCCGCCGATCCGGCGGCGCGGCGCCGCCTGACGTACTGGTGGCAGGACCGGTCGGGCGCCCGGCCCCCGCGTCGTGGCACCCGCCTGGTCCGGGCGGCCCGTACCGCCCTCGTGGGGAAGTGAACGCCGTGAACGTGCTCGCGCTGCTGGTGACCCTCGCGGTCGTCGTCGCCTCGGTCCTGCTCATCGTCAAGGCGGTGGCCGTCCGGTCCCACCGCCCGTCGGCCCACGCCGGGCTCACGCTCCACCACCTGTACGAGGCGGCGTTCCTCAACGGCGGTCCGGCCAGGGTGGCGGACACCGCGCTGACCTCCCTCCAGTCGAACGGCCGGATCCTCATCGGCGGCCCCGGCATCGTCCGGGTGCAGTGGGCGGAAGCCAACGACGCGGTGGAGCACGCGGTACTCCAGGAGTTGTCCGCGGCACCCAGCGGCGCCCTGCACCTGGTGCGGGAAGCGGTGATGCGGCACCCGGCGGTCCAGGAGATCGGCGACGGGCTCGCCGCGCGCGGTCTGCTGGTGCCGCCCCAGCGGACCCGCCCGGTGCGGCAGTGGGCGCTGGTCCACAGCTCGGTGTGCCTGGGCGGCCTGCCGCTGGGTGTGGTGCTCACGTTCGTCCAGTACGCCGTGCACGACGGTTCCACGGGCTACCCCGTACCGTTCATCGTCACGATGCTGCCCGCGGTCCTGATCGGCGGCTTCAGCGGGCTCGTGGTCGCCGCCTCGCTCCGTTCCCGGATCACCCGGGCCGGCCACGACGCCGCCGGCTGCTTCCGGACCGCGTACGCCTCCGTGACGACCCCGGCCCATGTGGTGGCCACGGTGGGGCTGCGCGGTCTGGCGGACCCCGGGCTCCGGGCGCAACTGGCCACGGCCGCACGGATGTCCGCTCCACGCCGGCGGCTCGCCACGGCGGGGGCGGCCGGGACCGGGGCGGCGGACGCCGCCGTCCTGACGACCGTCTGGTGCGCCGCCTCCACTCCCGGCGGCTCCAGTTGCGGAGGGTCCAGCGGAGGCGGCTCCGGTTCGAGCTGTGGGGGCGGCTCCGGATGTTCCTCGGGGTCCGGCTGCGGGGGCAGCGGCGGATCGAGCTGCGGCGGGGGCGGCTCGGGAGGTTCCAGTTGCGGCGGCAGCTCGGGCGGATCGAGCTGCGGCGGGGGCGGCGGTTCCTGAACCGGGCCCCGTACCGGCGAGGCTGACCGCCCATCGGGGTCACGATCACGGACATGCTCGGACGGTGCTGGACATCATGTCCCGCCCGCCCGACCATCCCTCTCCGCATCCGCAGAGAGGCACCGCGCGTGAGAACTGCTGCGCTGTACACATCGATCGGCTCCCTGGTGCTGTCCGCCCTGGCCGCCGCTCCCGCCGGAGCCTGGGAGGGCCGGGGCCCCGCCGAGGCCCGGGGCACCGCGATCGCCGCCGCCCGCGCCACGGCCGCCGGGATCGATTTCGTCTCCTGCCCGGAGAAGGAGATGCTCCCGGACTCCCTGAAGTGCGGCACGGTGAAGGTGCCCCTGGACTACGCCGAACCGGACGGAAGGCAGCTCGAACTGACCGTCAGCCGCACCGGGGCCACCGGCCCGGCGGAGAACCGGCAGGGCGCACTCGTCTACAACCCGGGCGGTCCCGGCGCGTCCAGCATCACCTTCCCGATGGCCGGGGAGCTGCCGGAGTGGAAGGAGATCGCCGGGGCGTACGACCTGGTCGGCTACGCCCCGCGCGGGGTGAACGGCTCCTCCGCCCCGCTGACCTGCCAGGACCCGGCGGCGTACACGAAGGGCCCGACCGACGCGCCGACGCATCCGACGCGGGAGTACAAGGAGCGGCGCGTCGCCCGTGCGAAGGCGTACGCACAGGGCTGCGCCGAGCACGCGGGCGAGACGTTGCGGCACTACACGTCGCTCAACAACGCCCGTGACCTGGACGTCCTGCGGGCCGCGCTCGGCGAGGAACGGCTGACGTTCATGGGGGCGTCCTACGGGACGTACTTCGGCGCGCTGTACGCGACGCTGTTCCCCTCCCACGTACGGCGGATGGTCTTCGACTCGGTGGTCGACCCGGACCCGGAGCAGATCTGGTACCGCTCCAACATGGGCCAGTCGCTGGCCTTCGAGGCGCGCTGGGAGGACTTCCGCCGCTGGGTGGCCAAGCACGACGACGTGTACCACCTGGGAACCACTCCGGAAGCGGTGCAGACGCACTACGACGAGGTGCGCGCCGCGCTGGCCGAGAAGCCCGCGGGCGGGAAGGTCGGGCCGGGGCAGCTGCACTCGGCGTTCCTGGGGGCCGGTTACTACGACGACTACTGGGCGATGCGGGCGACGGCGCTCTCCGAGTACGTCCGGGGCAACCCGGAACCGCTGGTCGCGCAGGCCTCCCCGCGTGCGGTTGCGGCCGCGGACAACGAGAACGCCCAGGCGGTGTACAC
The DNA here is from genome assembly GCF_044766265.1 of Streptomyces sp. NPDC102283. Classification (NCBI taxonomy): domain Bacteria; kingdom Bacillati; phylum Actinomycetota; class Actinomycetes; order Kitasatosporales; family Streptomycetaceae; genus Streptomyces; species Streptomyces sp. NPDC102283. The sequence goes on along the minus strand of NZ_JBIWLQ010000008.1, from coordinate 273,056 downwards.
GGCCGTCGAGTGCAACGACGCGCCCTGGCCCGAGGACTTCGAGGTGTGGGACCGCGACCACACGGACCTGGCGCGCGTCGCGCCGTTCGAGACCTGGGACAACGCCTTCGCGAACCTGCCGTGCGCCTTCTGGCCCGCGCCGAGGCAGCGGCCGCTGGAGGTCGGGACGCGGTGGGGCGAGCTGCCGCCGGTGCTGATCCTCGCGGCGGAGCGGGATGCGGCGACCCCGTACCAGGGGGCGCTGGAGCTGAGGAAGCGGCTGCCCGGGTCGTCGCTGGTGACCGAGCGGGACGCCGGGACGCACGGCATCGGCGGGGCCGGGAACACCTGCGTCGACGATCATCTGCGGCGGTATCTGCTGACCGGTGAGGTGCCGGGGCGGGGTGCGGACTGCGCCGCGCACCCGGAGCCGAACCCGGTGTCGCTGGACTGATCGTCCGGCTGTCGGCGGGGCGGTACGGAGCGGGGGCCGCCGCACCATCTCGGTGCGACGGCCCCCGAAGCCGAACCCGGTGTCGCTGGAAGGCCGGGCGGCACGATCGGTGCCTCGTGCCCGCCCTTCTGATCTTCCGGGTTGGGGTGGTGCGGGACTCGCTGGTTATGCGAGCCCGGCCACCAGGTCGGTGACGCTCTTCCTGCGGCCCGTGTAGAACGGGACCTCCTCGCGCACGTGGAGACGTGCCTCGGAGGCGCGCAGGTGACGCATCAGGTCGACGATGCGGTACAGCTCGTCCGCCTCGAAGGCCAGGACCCACTCGTAGTCGCCCAGCGAGAACGAGGCGACGGTGTTGGCGCGGACGTCCGGGTAGCCCCGGGCCATCTTGCCGTGGTCCGCGAGCATGCGGCGGCGGTCCTCGTCGGGCAGCAGGTACCAGTCGTAGGACCGGACGAAGGGGTAGACGCTGATGTAGTCGCGCGGCGTCTCGTCGGCGAGGAACGCCGGGACGTGGGACTTGTTGAACTCGGCCGGGCGGTGCAGCGCCATGTTCGACCAGACCGGGTCGAGGGCGCGGCCGAGCTGGGTGCGCCGGAAGAGGTTGTACGCCTCCTGGAGCTCGTCCGAGGTCTCGGCGTGCCACCAGATCATGAGGTCGGCGTCGGCCCGCAGCCCGGACACGTCGTAGGTGCCGCGGACGGTGATGTCCTTGGCCGCGAGCTGGTCGAACAGCTCCTGGACCTCGTCGGCGTATCCCGCGCGGTCCAGCGGGAGCACGTCGCGCAGTTTGAAGACCGACCACAGGGTGTAGCGGATGACCTCGTTGAGGTCCTTGGCCTTCTTGCCGGCGTTCGGACTCTTGCTTGATGTCACAGTCTCAGGAGCACTCATACGGCTATTGTCCCGCCTCGCTCCCCGTGCCCCGAACCAGGGTCGACGTGGCGATGATCTCTCCCGTGATCTCCCGCGCGATCTCGTCGGCCGCCCGGCGCGCGCTCGCGATGCAGGCGGGGATGCCGACCCCGTCGTAGACCGCGCCGCAGACCCGCAGCGCGGGGAGACCCGCGACCGCGTCGCGGATGCGGGCGACCCGGGCGAGGTGGCCGACGGGATACTGCGGCAGGCCGCCGATCCAGCGGGTGACCTCGGTGTCCACGGGCCGGGCGGTGAGCCCGGTGGCCGCGGCGAGGTCGCGCAGGGAGACGGCGACGAGCTCCTCGTCCTCGCGGTGCAGATGGTCCTCCTCGCCGTACCGGCCGACGGAGGTGCGGAGCACGAACAGGTCGGGGGCGCTGTCCGCGACCCACTGCCATTTGTTGCTGGAGAACGTGGACGCCTTGATCGTGTGCCCGTCGACCGGCGGTACGAGGAAGCCGGAGCGGCCGCGCAGGGCCTCGTAGCGCTCGATGTCGGCCCGCCGGAAGGCGAGGGTGACCAGGGCCATCGAGGCGTACTCGACGCCGGACAGCTCGGCGGACGCGGCCGGGGACTCGGCGGCCAGCAGGGTGGCGGCGGACCAGGCGGGGGTGGCCAGGACGATGCCGTCGGCGGCGATCGTCCGGGTGTCGGTGCGGACGGCCCAGCCCGTTTCCGTACGGGTCAGGCCCAGGACGGGGGTCTCGGTGCGGATCTCGCCGCCACCGGCCCGTACGGCGTCGGCGACGGCGGCCGGGAGGGTGCCGATGCCGCCCTCGATGCCCTGGAAGACGGGTCCGGTCTGCTGCCGGGCCGCGGCCCGTTCCTGGATGCGGCGTACGCCTTCCAGCAGCGGCCCCCCCTCCTTCACCGCCTCGAAGAGCTGGGGGACGGCGGCGCGCATCGAGATCCGGTAGGCGTCGCCGGCGTAGACACCGCCGAGGAGGGGCTCCACCAGCCGGTCCACGACCTCGCGGCCGAGCCGGTCGGCGACGTACGCGCCGACCGCGACGTCGTCGCCGACGGGGGTCGGGGTGAGGTCGCGCTCCTCGGCGATCCGGGCCAGGCCCTCGGGTGACAGCACCTCGCCGAGCACCGCCGGGTCGCCGGGGACGCCCATGACGTGCCCCTTGGGCATGGGGCGCAGCGCGTCGCGCGTCCAGAGCGAGGCGGTGGCGGTGGCGGGCGGCTGGAGGCGGTCGGCGAGGCCCACCTCGCGGGCCAGGGCGACCGCCTCGGGGCGCCGGGCGAGCATCGACTCGGCCCCCAGGTCGACCTGGACGCCCGCGACCTCGCCGGTCATGAGCTTCCCGCCGAGCCGGTCCGTCGCCTCCAGGAGGGTGACCCGCAGTCCGGTGGCGACCAGGTGGTGGGCGGCCGCCAGGCCGGCGATGCCGCCGCCGATGACGACGACGTGGCCCGGGGGCGTTTCCGCACGCTGTTGAGAACGCTGCATGGGACCACTCTCTCAAACCCGTTCCGCGTCCTGACCGTGACCACTTCGAAACCGCCCACCGGCAACCGGTCCCGGAGCGGGCACGTCGAACCGGCACCATCAACCACCGTCCTGGGGGGACCAGTCATGGAATGGGACAGCAGAACCGATCGATCCTTCGCCCGAGGGCGAGCCGCGCTCGCCGCCGGGGTGCTCGGCCTCCTGCTCGCCGTCGGCGGCTGCGGGGCGTCGGGCGACGCGTCGGACGGCGCGAAGGCGGCGGACAGCAAGTACGCGCCGCCCGGGGAGCAGGAGGGAGCCGTCGCGGACGCGGACGGGGCCGCGTCGTCGGCCGAGAAGCGGGCGGACGGGAAACCGTCCGGGGCGAAGGCGGCGCCGAAGCCGGGAGCGGCGGCCACCCACGTCATCCGTACGGCCACACTCTCCGTCGAGGTGAAGAGCGTGCCGAAGGCGGCCGCCGCCGCGCGCGGCGCGGCCGAGGGCGCGGGGGGCATCGTCGCGACGGAGGAGACCGAGCGGCTCGACGACACGTACGAGATCTCGCACCTGGTCCTGCGGGTGCCGCAGGACCGGTTCCAGGAGGTGCTGCGGGAGCTGTCCGGTTCGGGGAAGCTGCTGTCGCGCGCCTCGAACGCGAAGGACGTCACCGACCAGGTGGTCGACGTGGACAGCCGGATCGCCACGCAGCGCGCGAGCGTGGAGCGGGTGCGGGAGCTGATGGACCGGGCGGAGAAGATCAGCGACGTGGTCGCCCTGGAGGGCGAGCTGAGCAGCCGTCAGTCGGACCTGGAGTCGCTGCTCGCCCAGCAGTCGAGCCTGAAGGACCGCACCTCGCTGGCGACGATCACCCTGGACCTGACGCCGCCGGACGCCCCGGACGACGACGGGCGGGAGGAGGGCACCGGGTTCCTGGACGCGCTGGGCGGCGGCTGGGACGCGTTCGTGACGATGCTGCGGTGGATCGCGGTGGCGTTCGGGGCCGCGTTCCCGTTCCTGCTCACCGCCGCTCTGGCGCTGGTGGGCTGGCGGGTGCTGCGGGCCCGGCGGGCGGCCCGCAGGGCCCCGGCGGCGCCCCGGACTGAGGCGGAGGGCACTTCGGCCCCCTGACCGCCGTAGCGTGGGGCTCCGACTCGGCGACGCGCCGAGCAGGCGCATCGGCGAAAGGGGACCCGGCATGGCAGCGGAGCGACTGGTGGTCATCGGCGGTGACGCGGCGGGCATGTCCGCGGCGTCACAGGCCCGCAGGCTGAAGGCGGCGGACGCGCTGGAGATCGTCGCCTTCGAGCGCGGCCACTTCGCGTCGTACTCCGCGTGCGGCATCCCGTACTGGGTGAGCGGCGACGTCGCGGCGCGCGACGACCTGATCGCCCGCACCCCCGAGGAGCACCGGGAGCGGGACATCGATCTGCAGATGCGGACCGAGGTGACGGAACTCGACGTGCCCGGGCGGCGGGTGAAGGCGCTGGACCGGGAGAGCGGGAAGACGTACTGGACGGGCTACGACAAGCTGGTGATCGCCACCGGGGCCCGTCCGGTGCGCCCGGCGCTGCCCGGGATGGACGCGCCCGGGGTGCACGGGGTGCAGACCCTGGACGACGGGCAGGCGCTGCTGGACTCGCTGGACGCCCTGGGCGCGCAGGAGAGCCGGCGGGCGGTCGTGGTGGGCGCGGGGTACATCGGCGTCGAGATGGCCGAGGCGATGCTCAAGCGGGGCTTCGAGGTGACCGTCCTCAACCGGGGCGAGCAGCCGATGGCGACGCTCGACCCGGACATGGGGCGGCTCGTCCACGACGCGATGGACGGGCTCGGGATCACCACGGTCAACGGGGCGGCCGTCACCAGGATCCTGACCGGTCCGGACGGCCGGGTGAGCGAGGTGGCGACGGACGCGGGGACGTATCCGGCGGACGTGGTGGTCCTCGGCATCGGTGTGGAGCCGGAGACGGAGCTGGCGCGCGGGGCCGGGCTGCCGGTGGGCCCGCACGGCGGGCTGCTGACGGACCTGTCGATGCGGGTGGTGGGCCACGAGAACATCTGGGCGGGCGGCGACTGCGTGGAGGTCCTGGACCTGGTGGCGGGCCGGACCCGGCACATCGCGCTGGGCACGCACGCCAACAAGCACGGCCAGGTGATCGGTTCCAACGTCGGGGGCGGCTACGGCACGTTCCCGGGCGTGGTCGGTACGGCGGTGAGCAAGGTCTGCGACCTGGAGATCGCCCGGACCGGGCTGCGGGAGAAGGACGCCCGCGCGGTCGGGCTGCGCTACGTCACGGCGACCATCGAGTCGACGGGGCGGGCGGGCTACTACCCGGGGGCGAAGCCGATGACGGTGAAGATGATCGCGGAGCTGCGTACGGGCCGGCTGCTCGGGGTGCAGATCGTCGGCCGGGACGGGGCGGCGAAGCGGGTGGACGTGGCGGCGGTGGCGCTGACGGCCGGGATGACGGTGGAGCGGATGACGGCGCTCGACCTGGGGTACGCCCCGCCCTTCTCGCCGGTCTGGGACCCGGTGCTGGTGGCCGCCCGCAAGACGGTGACGGCGGTGCGGGGAGCGGGGAGCTGAGAGCCCCGGGGGCCGGTTCTTTCGTCCGGCCCCCGTACGACCGGTCGTTCAGCGCGCGGTCTGCTCGTGGACGTGGCCCACGAGGCGGGTGAGCGCGTCCGGGTCCATGTTCGGCATGACGCCGTGGCCCAGGTTGAAGATGTGGCCCTCCAGACCGGCGGCGGCGTCCAGCACCTCGCGGGTCTTCGCCTCGACGGCCGGGGTCGGCGCGAACAGCACCGCCGGGTCGAGGTTGCCCTGGAGCGCCTTGCCGGGGCCGACGCGGCGGGCGGCCTCGTCCAGCGGGACCCGCCAGTCGACGCCGACGACGTCCGCGCCGGCCTCGCCCATCAGGCCCAGCAGCTCGCCGGTGCCGACGCCGAAGTGGATGCGGGGGACGCCGTAGGGGGCGACGGCGTCGAAGACCTTCGCGGAGGCGGGCAGCACCGCGCGGCGGTAGTCGGCGGGGGCCAGCGCGCCGACCCAGGAGTCGAAGAGCTGGACGGCGGAGGCGCCGGCCTCGATCTGCACCTTGAGGAAGGCGCCGGTGATCTCGGCGAGCCGGTCGACGAGGTCGGCCCACAGCTGCGGGTCGCCGTACATCATGGCCTTGGTGCGCTCGTGGTTGCGTGAGGGGCCGCCCTCGACGAGATAGCTGGCCAGCGTGAAGGGGGCCCCGGCGAAGCCGATGAGCGGGGTGGCGCCCAGCTCGGCGGTGAGCATCCCGATGGCCTCGGTGACGTACGGGACGTCCTCGGGGGTGAGGTCGCGCAGCCGGGCCAGGTCGGCGCGGGTGCGGATCGGCTCGGCGATGACGGGGCCGACGCCGGGCTTGATGTCGAGGTCGATGCCGATGGCCTTCAGGGGCACGACGATGTCGCTGAAGTAGATCGCGGCGTCGACCTTGTGGCGGCGTACGGGCTGCAGGGTGATCTCGGCGACCAGCTCCGGCATCATGCAGGAGTCGAGCATCGCGATGCCCTCGCGGACCTTCAGGTACTCGGGCAGCGAGCGCCCCGCCTGGCGCATGAACCAGACCGGCGTGTGGGGGACGGGTTCGCGGCGGCAGGCTCGCAGGAACGCCGAGTCGTGGGTGGCGTGGCGGACCGCGTCGAGGCTGGCGGAGGTCGTCGTCTGCTGGCCCGAAGGGCTGTCGTTGGCACTCACGCACAGAATCTTCGCACGCGCGCCGAAGGAGCCGGGCCCCGCACGGGTGTCTCTCCCTGCGCGGGGCCCGGCTTCCGCCTACTCTTCCCCGCATGGCTCCGGCTCAGGGACAATTTTCCGATCATTCCGACGGCGTGGAAAGCGAGGACCGCGCGGAGGGACCTTCCGTGCCGCCCGCGTTCCTGGCGGCGGTCGACGCGCTGCGCTCCGCGCGGCTCCGCCCGGAGCTGGAGGTGGAGGTGACCAGGCCGCCCCAGCGCCTCGCTCCGCACGCGCACGCCATGGAGGCGGCGGTGGTGGACGGCGAGGACGACCTCGCGGACGGCAGGCTGGTCCTGCTGCACGATCCGGCGGGGCACGACGCCTGGCAGGGCGCGTTCCGACTGGTGACGCTGGTCCGGGCGGAGCTGGAGCCGGAGATGGCGGCGGACCCGCTGCTCCCGGAGGTGTGCTGGTCCTGGCTGACGGGCGCGCTGGACGCGCGGGGCCTGTCGTACGGAGAGGCCGGCGGGACGGTGACGCGCGCCGGATCGCACTACTTCGGTGCGCTGTCCACGCGCCGCCCGGTGACGCAGATCGAGATCCGGGCCTCATGGACGCCGAGGGAGTCGCGCGGCGGCGTGCCGGACACGGCGGCGCACCTGATGGCCTGGGGCGACCTGCTGTGCCAGATCGCGGGACTGCCGCCGTCGGATCCGGCGGACGCGGCGGTGGTGACGTTGCCGCAACGGCGCGGGCCACAGGTTTCGTAACACTCCGTCACCCGTTTCGCACAAGCACCGGCTCTCTTTTCGTACAATCGATCGCGCGTCCTATTTGCCCGAATTGTTACTCATCAAATCGCGATCTTCCCCTAAAGGAGGACGGGTCCGCTGCCGAAGAGGTCAATGACCCTTCAAGCACGGTTCGCCCCCGGCTTCACCCCCCGAGCCGGCCCGTCCCGCCACTCCCCCAGGAGGCCTGGTGTCCGTTCTCCTTGAGCAGCCCGCAAGCCTGGTCGCCTACCGCCCGAACAAGCCGACGGCCATGGTCGTCGTGGCCGACCCGCGCGTCCGTTCCACCGTCACCCGCCATCTGTGGGCCCTCGGAGTACGTGACGTCATCGAAGCGTCGTCCATCGCGGAGGCACGCCCCCGCGTCGGCAACCCGCGCGACATCTGCATTGCCGACGTCCACCTGCCCGACGGTTCCGGGCTGACCCTGCTGTCCGAGACCCGTGCCGCAGGCTGGCCCAACGGTCTCGCCCTCTCCGCCGCCGACGACATCGGCGCCGTTCGCAACGCCCTCGCGGGCGGCGTGAAGGGCTACGTCGTCACCGGCACCCGAACCAACATCGGCCACCCCACCCGCCCCGGCGTCGCCCCCATCGGCGCCAACGCGGCCCGTATGCACCGCAGGCCTCCCGGCTCCCCGAGCCACCCGGGCGGCTACCGCGAACTGTCCGGACGTGAGGTGGAGGTGCTCCGCCTGGTCGCCGAAGGCCAGTCCAACAAGGCCATCGGCGTCTCGATGGGCCTCTCCGCCCTGACCGTCAAGTCCCACCTCGCCCGCATCGCCCGCAAGCTCGGCACCGGAGACCGTGCCGGAATGGTCGCGGTCGCCCTGCGGACGGGCATCATCCACTGACCGCACCCCGCCGGGACGTGCACCGATGTGCCTCCGGCTGGAATACGCGCATGGCCGCCCGTCGACGGAACGTTCCGTCGACGGGCTCCGTGCATACACAGATACCCTTGACACGTGACCGACGCCCAAGAGACCGCAGCAGACACTTCACTGCGAACCACCGGGGGCGCTCCCCCGGACGACGTCGCCCCGGCGCCGATCCCCTTGCTCGAACCGCGCGAGGGCATTCCCCCGGTGGTGACGTCCGACGACGCCCTCGCCGGGGTGATCGCGGCCTTCGCCGCGGGCACCGGCCCGGTGGCCGTCGACGCCGAGCGCGCCTCGGGGTACCGCTACGGCCAGCGCGCCTATCTCGTACAGCTGCGCCGCGAGGGCGCGGGCAGCGCCCTGGTCGACCCGGTCGGCTGCCCCGACCTCGCCGGACTCGGCTCCGCGCTATCGGGCACGGAGTGGATCCTGCACGCGGCGACCCAGGACCTGCCCTGCCTGCGGGACATAGGCATGACCCCCACCTCCCTGTTCGACACCGAGCTGGCCGGGCGGCTCGCGGGCTTCCCGCGCGTCGGCCTCGGCGCGATGGTGGAGAACGTCCTCGGATACGCCCTGGAGAAGGGCCACTCCGCGGTCGACTGGTCCACCCGCCCCCTGCCCGAGCCCTGGCTGCGCTACGCCGCGCTCGACGTGGAGCTCCTGATCGACCTGCGCGACGAGCTGGAGGAGGAGTTGGAGCGGCAGGGCAAGCTGGAGTGGGCCCGGGAGGAGTTCGACGCCATCGCCTCCGCGCCGCCCGCGCCGCCCCGCAAGGACCCCTGGCGCCGCACGTCGGGCATGCACAAGGTGCGCCGCCGCCGTCAGATGGCCGTCGTCCGGGAGCTGTGGACCGCCCGCGACCAGGTCGCCCAGCGCCGCGACGTCTCCCCGGGCAAGGTGCTCGGCGACGCCGCGATCATCGAGGCCGCGCTCGCGCTGCCGGTCGACGTACAGGCCCTGACCGCGCTGCCGGGATTCGGCCACCGCATGGGACGCCGTCAGCTGGAGCAGTGGCAGGCGGCCGTGGAGCGGGCCAAGGCGCTGCCCGAGACGGCGCTGCCGCAGCCGGGTCAGCAGCCTGCCGGACCGCCGCCCCCGCGCTCCTGGGCCGACAAGGACCCGGCCGCCGCCGCCCGGCTCTCGGCCGCCCGCACCGCCGTCTCCGAGCTGGCCGAGCGCCTCCACATGCCCCAGGAGAACCTGATCACCCCGGACACCGTGCGCCGGGTCTGCTGGGAGCCGCCGAAGAACCCGACCCCGGGCGCCGTGGAGGACACCCTCGCCGGGTACGGGGCGCGGAACTGGCAGATCCAGCAGGTCGCCCCGCTCCTGGTGCGGGCGCTGGACGCCTCCTGATCCCGTGACGCTGCGGACACCCTCGGTCACCGACCGAGGGTTTTCCGCTTCCCGGACCCCGCCCGCGGACCGAACCGATGGTCGAAATCGCGCCAGGTTCAGGGGCCCTTGCCTCCACGGCGCGGCGGCTTCGGCCCCCCTGCCGGGCGCCGGGGCGGTGTGACCTTCGACGCTCCGGCCGCGAGGGGTGGGCAGTCTGGTTACCCGCAAGTAGTATGAGGGCAGGCGGTGCGCCCCCGTGGCGTGCCCCGCAGCAGTGCCATCCCGCACCCTGGAGGAGAGCCACCGTGCCTCGTACCATCCGGGACGTCGTCTTCGTCGACGGCGTCCGCACCCCGTTCGGCAAAGCGGGCCCCAAGGGCATCTACCACGAGACCCGCGCCGACGACCTCGTCGTGAAGGCCATCCGGGAGCTGCTGCGCCGCAACCCGGACCTGGACCCCAAGAAGATCGACGAGGTCGCCATCGCCGCGACCACGCAGATCGGGGACCAGGGCCTCACGCTGGGCCGTACCGCCGGAATCCTGGCCGGTCTGCCGCAGTCCGTCCCGGGCTACTCGATCGACCGCATGTGCGCGGGCGCGCTGACCGCCGTCACCTCGACGGCCGGTTCCATCGCCTTCGGCGCGTACGACGTCGTCGTGGCCGGTGGCGTCGAGCACATGGGCCGCCACCCGATGGGCGAGGGCGTCGACCCGAACCCGCGCTTCGTGTCGGAGAAGCTGGTCGACGAGTCCGCCCTGTTCATGGGCATGACCGCGGAGAACCTGCACGACCGCTACCCCACGATCACCAAGGACCGCGCCGACGCGTACGCGGTGCGTTCGCAGGAGAAGGCCGCCAAGGCGTACGCCAACGGCAGGATCCAGCAGGACCTGGTGCCGGTCTCGGTGCGCCGCACCAACGCCGAGGCGGGCGAGACGGGCTGGGGCCTGGTCACCGCCGACGAGCCGATGCGCCCGGGCACGACCATGGAGTCGCTGGCCGGTCTGAAGACCCCCTTCCGCGCCCACGGCCGCGTGACGGCCGGTAACGCCGCAGGGCTCAACGACGGCGCGACCGCCTCCCTGCTCGCCGCCGAGGACGTCGCCCGCGAGATGGGCCTCCCGGTGAGGATGCGCCTCGTCTCCTACGCCTTCGCGGGCGTCGAGCCGGAGGTCATGGGCTACGGCCCGATCCCGGCGACCGAGAAGGCGCTGGCCCAGGCCGGTCTCTCGATCGAGGACATCGGTCTCTTCGAGATCAACGAGGCGTTCGCCGTGCAGGTGCTCGCCTTCCTGGAGCACTACGGCATCGCCGACGACGACGCCCGCGTCAACCAGTACGGCGGCGCGATCGCCTACGGTCACCCGCTGGCCTCCTCCGGTGTCCGGCTCATGACGCAGCTGGCCCGGCAGTTCGAGGAGCAGCCCGAGGTCCGCTACGGCCTGACGACCATGTGCGTCGGCTTCGGCATGGGCGCCACGGTCGTCTGGGAGAACCCGCACTTCAACGCTGACGGAGGCAACAAGTGAGCTCCACCACTGAGCTTCTGAAGGGTGCGGCCGAGCTGTTCCCCGGCGAGGTCGTCACCCAGGCACACGTACGCCACCTGGACCTTCCGGCCGGCGCGGGCAACTTCGCGCTCATCACGCTGGACAACGGCCTGGACCACACCAAGCCGACCACCTTCGGACCGCAGTCGCTGGCGAACCTGAACGCCGCGATCGACCAGGTCGAGAAGGAGGCGTCCGAGGGCACCATCACGGGCGTCGGCATCACCGGCAAGCCGTTCATCTTCGCGGTCGGCGCCGACCTCAAGGGCGTCGAGCTGCTCGGCCGCCACGAGGACGCGCTGGCCATCGGCAAGGGCGGCCACGACGTCTTCCGCCGCCTGGCCGGCCTCGCGGTCCCCACCTTCGCGTACTACAACGGCGCGGCCATGGGCGGCGGTGTCGAGGTCGGTCTGCACTGCACCTACCGCACCGTCTCCACCGCCATCCCGGCGTTCTCGCTGCCCGAGGTCTTCCTCGGCCTGGTCCCCGGCTGGGGCGGCTGCGCGCTGCTCCCGAACCTGATCGGCGCGGACCGCGCGGTCTCGGTGATCATCGAGAACTCGCTCAACCAGAACCGCCAGCTCAAGGGCAAGCAGGTCTTCGAGCTCGGGATCGCCGACGCGATCTTCGAGGGCGCGGACTTCCTGGAGCAGTCGCTGATCTGGACCGCGGCCGTCCTCAAGGGCGAGCTCGCGGTCGAGCGGCCCGCGATCGACCGCGGCGAGGGCTGGGACGCGGCCGTCGCCCGCGGCCGGGCCATCGCCGACTCCAAGGTGCACGGTGCGGCCCCGGCCGCGTACCGCGCGCTGGACATCATCGCGGCGGCGAAGGACGGCGACCTGTCCGCCGCCTTCGACGCCGAGGACCAGGCGCTGGCGGACCTGATCATGGGCGGCGAGCTGCGCAGCGGCATCTACGCCTTCAACCTGGTCCAGAAGCGCGCCAAGCGCCCGGCCGGCGCCCCGGACAAGAACCTGGCCCGCCCGGTCACCAAGGTCGGCGTCGTGGGCGCGGGTCTGATGGCCTCGCAGCTGGCGCTGCTGTTCCTGCGCCGCCTGGAGGTCCCGGTCGTCCTCACGGACATCGACCAGGCGCGCGTCGACAAGGGTGTGGGCTACGTCCACGCCGAGATCGAGAAGCTGCTCGGCAAGGGCCGTATCAACCAGGACAAGGCCAACCGCCTCAAGGGCCTGGTCTCCGGCGTCCTCGACAAGGCCGAGGGCTTCGCGGACGCGGACTTCATCATCGAGGCCGTCTTCGAGGAGATCGGCGTCAAGCAGCAGGTGTTCGCGGAGGTCGAGGCGGTCGCCCCGGCGCACGCGATCCTCGCCACCAACACCTCCTCGCTGTCGGTGACCGAGATGGCGTCGAAGCTGAAGAACCCGGAGCGGGTCGTCGGCTTCCACTTCTTCAACCCGGTCGCGATCCTCCCGCTGCTGGAGATCGTCCGCGGCGAGCGGACGGACGACGCCTCGCTGGCCACCGCGTTCGGTGTGGCCCGCAAGCTGAAGAAGACCGCGGTCCTGGTGAAGGACGCCCCGGCGTTCGTCGTCAACCGCATCCTCACCCGCTTCATGGGCGAGATCCAGAACGTCATCGACGAGGGCACCCCGGTCGAGGTCGCGGAGAAGGCCGTCGAGCCGCTCGGCCTGCCGATGTCCCCGCTGGTGCTCCTGGAGCTGGTCGGCCCGGCCATCGGCCTGCACGTCTCCGAGACCCTGAACCGCGCCTTCCCGGAGCGCTTCACGGTCTCGCAGAACCTCGCGGCGGTCGTGAAGGCCGGCAAGCGCGGCTTCTACGTCTACGACTCCGGTGCGCCGGTCCTCGATCCCGAGGTCGCGGCCCTCCTCAAGCAGGGCGACACCGTCCTCACCGAGGAGCAGACCCGTGACCGCGTGCTCGACGCGGTGGCGCAGGAGATCGGCCTGATGCTGGACGAGGGCGTCGTCGCCGAGGCCCAGGACATCGACCTGTGCCTGATCACCGGCGCGGGCTGGCCCTTCCACCTGGGCGGCATCACGCCGTACCTGGACCGTGAGGGCGTCTCCCAGCGGGTGAACGGCAAGCCGTTCCTCGCGCGGGGCGTGGCGAGCGTGCCGGCGTAACGCTCACGACGGACGGAACGCGAAGGGTACGACTCGGCGACGGGCCGTACCCTTCGTGCCTGCCCGGCCGGTCCCGCTGGAGTGATGACAGAATGACCTGATCCCATCCCCGAGCAGCCCCGGAAGTGGACGGTCGCCGTCCATGGGCAGGACGGCGTTCACGCACGGCATGACGGACACCAGGAATCACCTCGGCCGCAGAGCGGTCCTCCTCGCGGGCGGTGGCGCGGCGATCGCCGCGACGGGCGGCGTGCTGAGCTGGGTGAGCGGGCGGCGCGAGGACCGCGTACCGCCACCGGCGACGGTCGGTCTGTTCGCCGTGGAGGAGGCCGTGGCGCTGCTGCCGCCCAGTCCGTTGCGCACCGTCAGCGGGCCCCAGTCGTTCGCCTTCGACGCCGCGGGCGACCGGGTGTACGCACTACAGGTGATGGCGGACGGGCTCCGGCTCCCCGACGAGGAGGAGCCCGTCTCCGGTCGCGACCGGAAGATGGCGGGCGATATGTGCGTATCGGTGCTGTCCCTCTCGGGGAGTGCCGCCGGGCACATGTACCTACGGGGGTTCGGCCATGGGGTCTCGATGGGCGTGGAGTCCTCCGGCGAGGGCGTGGCTCTGTGGGTGGAGTCCGATGTGGACGAGCGGACCGGTTACGGCCGCGCCGTCGCCCGGGTCCCCTTCCGTGACGGGGCCGTCCTGGACAGTTCGTCGCCCGCCGTGCGGCACCACCGGCCGCTGCCGGGCAGCCGGCAGCTCCATCCCGCGTTCGACCCGGTGGACGACCGGGTCCTGGTGAGTCACTGGGTCGGCGAGGCGCACCACTACGCGGTCTACCGGACGGACGACTTCCTCGACGGGCGGTACGAACCCCTGCACACCGTCGCGGACGGCGCCCTGCGTGACGGCGAGTGGGTCCAGGGGTGCGCGCTGCACGGGAATCACATCTACCAGCTGACCGGCAAGGGCTACACGGACGAAGCCGGCGCCAACCCCCCGTCGGGCGGGGGCGACACCTTCGTGTCGGCGCTCGATGTGCGCACCGGTGAGGTCGCGGGCCGCCGCAAGGTGACCGTGGCGCCCGAGCTGGAATACCGCGAGCCCGAGGGGATAGCGGTGCGGGCCGCGCCGGAGCCCCAGCTCTGTGTGGGCTTCTCCGTCAAGACACCGGAGCGTCGGCGTCTGGCCGTCTACGCGTGCCCGGCTCCGGGCACCGCGGCCTGAGCCGACGCCACCGCCATCACATGTGGCGCAAATCCCGCAATTCGATCACGTGACAGCCAACCGTTCATAACTGTTCGGTATCCAGACGACAATTGTTCTACTTTTAACCCTTGAAAGTTCTCTGTTGAGTCCGAGCAGTGTCTAAAGTTTGATCGGATGCTTCACAAGTTCCTTACACACCGTCCGCGTCGGAGTCTCATCGCGGCGCGGCCCCCACTGTGACGTGCGGCAGTCCCTGTTTCTGGCCGGCACCGTAGCCAGCGCCGCACAAGATCATTCGAGGGAGGGGTCGGCAGCCCATGGGCAAGCAAAAACGTCAGGCCGTGCTGGGGGTCCTGATCGCAGCTGCTCTGGTGCTGAGCTTCGTGACCATGATGGCCGCGGTCGTGATGGTGTCGCTGCCCGTCTTCGCCGCCGCGGCGGCCGTCAGCTATCTGGCCGACCTGCTCCTGCACACCGCCGAGTCCTCCACCCTGGACCGGCTGCGCGACTCGCGGTTCGGACTCACCATCCGCTTCCTGATCCGCCAGTTCCTGCTGCTCGCGCTCTGCGGCGCCATCATCGACCTCGACTCGTTCGTCATCCAGATGACGGCGGTGGGCCTGCTGCTGCTCTTCACCCTGCAGCTCGTCTACGGGGCGATGATCAAGCGGGTCAAGTCCGAACGCGCGGCGCTGCCCTTCACCACCCGCGGGCTGGACCTCGAAGCCCTGGGCATCCGCCGCCTGCCGCATCCGTTCCTGACGAGCAAGCACGTCCGCAAGATGCTGCACCTGGACGTCCCACTGGTGGCCGGTGCGATCGGCACCGTCGCCACGGACGACTGGAAGTACGTGACCTTCGGCGGGATCGCCACGGTCTGGCTCGCCTTCCTGGCCGTGCTCGTCCTGCTGCCCGGCGCCCGGAACGCGCTGATCCTGCCCACCCACGACGAGGCCCTCGACGAGCTGAACTGGCAGCTCGGGCAGTACCGGCCGCAGGTCGCCCTGTACTTCACCTTCGCCGCCGTCTCCCGGGACTTCATGTACCAGGTGAACATGTGGCTGGAGTCGCTGGAGGAGCTGGACCTGCGTCCCATCATCGTGCTGCGCGAGCGGGCCACCCTGCGCTTCCTGGACGCCACCTCCGTACCGGTCATCTGCGTCCCCAAGGCCGAGTACCTGGCCCGTGTCGAGATGCCCGAGCTCCGCGTCACGCTCTACCCCGGCAACGCCGGAAAGAACGTGCACATGCTTCAGCGGCACGAGGTCAAGCACGTCTTCATCGGTCACGGCGACAGCGACAAGCTGGCCAGCAGCAACCGGGTCAGCAAGGTCTTCGACGAGATCTGGGTGGCCGGACGCGCCGGACGCGACCGCTACGAGCGCATCAAGCACGCGGTGACCGCCCACCAGATCGTGGAGGTCGGCCGACCGCAGCTGATGCCGCTGCGCCGCTGGACGGGTTCGGTCGACAACGAGATACCCACCGTCATCTACGCCCCCACCTGGGAAGGCTGGACGGACGACGCCTGCTACACCTCCGTCATCCCGGCCGGCGAGCAGCTCATACGCACCCTGCTCTCCTACAAGGAGCAGCTGCGGATCATCTACAAGCCGCACCCGCTGACCGGCACCCGCTCCCCCGCGGCCGCGGCCGCGCACCGGCGCATCATCGCACTCCTCCAGGAGGACAACACCCGCCGGTTCGGGCGCAAGATCCTCGACTCGAAGACCGCGGCCCGCCGACTGGCCCGGATCGACAGACGCCTCGCCGCGCTCCAGGAGCGGGGGGTCCGTTCGAAGTACCCGGACCTGACCGAGGCGGAGCGGACCACCCGCATCCGCAAGTTCCGCCATCAGGCCGGCGCGCTGTACTGGGACTCGCTGCCCGTCGACGCGCACCATGTCGTGACCGACAAGGTGCCCACGCTGTACGACTGCTTCAACCACTCCGACCTGCTCATCGGGGACATGTCGAGCGTGGTCTCGGACTTCGTGGCGACCCGTAAGCCGTACGCCATCTTCAATCTCGAAGGACTCCCCGACGCGGAGTTCCGCAACGAGCAGCGCACCGCGTACGCCTCGTACCTCCTGGACGCCGAGTGCAACGGCCTGGAGACGGCGCTCACCGCCATGCTCTCCGTGGACCAGGACGTGATGGCCCCGTACCGCGAACAGCTCAAGGAATATCTGCTGGGTCCGGACAATCCGCCGTCGACCATCCGCTTCGCCGAGGCCGCGAACACGCTGTACCGGTCCGGGATCCGGGACTTCCCCGTCGAGCACCCGGACCAGCCCGGCTTCCCCGGTCAGCAGCCGCGTCAGCCGGCCTGAGCGCGTACGGCCGCCACGCACTCCGCTTCGCCCGGACGCTCCGCGTCCGGGCCCCTTCTCCATCCTCACCCTCGACAGGAAGCAGGCTCCACTTGACCACGCTCGCCCCCCGTCGCCGCACCGTCGCCGTCGTCCTCGCCGGTGGCACCGGGCAGCGCATCGGGCTCGCCATCCCGAAGCAGCTCCTGAAGATCGCGGGGAGGCCCATCCTGGAGCACACCCTGCGGGTCTTCGAGAGCGCGCCGGACATCGACGACGTCATCGTGCTGATGACGCCGAGCCATGTGGCCGAGGCCGAGAAGATCGTCGCCGGGGCGGGGCTGCGCAAGGTCTCCGCGGTACTGGCCGGGGGTGGTACCCGCAGCGAGACGACGAACATCGCGATCGCCGCGGTGGCCGGGCGGTCCGGCGCCGACGAGGACTGCAACCTGCTGTTCCACGACGCCGTGCGCCCGATGCTGTCCCAGCGTGTGGTCAAGGAGTGCGTGGCCGCGCTGGAGCGTTACAGCGCCGTGGACGTGGCCATCCCGTCGGCCGACACCGTGATCGTCACCCGGACGCACGGGGACGACGGGGAGTTCATCACCGAGGTGCCCGACCGCGCCCGGCTCCGGCGCGGGCAGACCCCGCAGGGTTTCAGGCTCTCCACCATCCGCACCGCGTACGAACATGCCGCCGCGGACCCCTTCTTCCAGGCGACCGACGACTGCTCGGTCGTCGTGAAGTACCTGCCCGACGTCCCCGTCCATGTGGTGGCCGGCGACGAGTACAACATGAAGGTGACCCAGCCCGTCGACGTCTTCATCGCCGACAAGCTGTTCCAGCTCGCCTCCACGACGGCTCCGGCGCACAGCGGCGAGGAGTTCTACCGGGACCGGCTGGCGGGCCGGACCATGCTCGTCTTCGGCGGCTCGTACGGGATCGGCGGCGACATCGCCCGGATAGCGCGGGAGTACGGGGCGAACGTCTACGCCCTCGGGCGCTCCACGACCGGCACCCACGTCGAGAACCCCGATCACGTGGACGAGGCCTTCGCCACGGCGTACGCCGAGACCGGCCGGATCGACTTCGTCGTCAACACGGCGGGCGTGCTGCGCATCGGCCGGCTCGACCAGGCCGACAACGCCACGGTCCGCGAGGCGATGGAGGTCAACTACCTCGCGCCCGTCAACATCGCCCGCACCTCGTACAAGTACCTGGCCGAGAGCAGCGGCCAGCTGCTGCTCTTCACCTCCAGCAGCTATACGCGCGGCCGCGCCGAGTACAGCCTCTACTCCTCCACCAAGGCCGCCATGGTCAACCTCACCCAGGCCCTGTCGGACGAGTGGGCCGAGGACGGCATCCGGGTCAACTGCGTGAACCCGGAGCGCACCGCGACCCCGATGCGGACCAAGGCGTTCGGGCAGGAGCCGGAGGGTTCCCTGCTCTCGTCCGAGGAGGTCGCGCGCAGCTCGCTCGACGTGCTCCTGTCCGCGATGACGGGCCATGTGATCGACGTACGGCGGCAGGACCCGACGTCGGCGCCCGACTCCGCCTTCGAATCCGCGCTCTCGCAGGTCCTGAACCACACCGAGAGCCAGACCGACTGAGCCGCGCCGCACGGCCACTGATCCAGGGGGACCTGTGAAAATCGCATTCCTGATGTACAGCGCGTACGGGCAGGCCGGTACGTCCGTCGCCACACAGACCCTCGCCAACTCCCTCGCCGCCCGGCAGCACGAGGTCGAGCTGGTGAGCACGTTCCAGTACCACGACACCCCGCCGCTGCGGTTCGACCCGGGCATCTCGCTGCGCACTCTCATCGACACCCGTGACGGCTCGCCGGATCTCACCCATCCGCTGCACCAGGTCGCCACCGAGCGCTGCCCCGGCGCCGGGTGGAAGCCCGACGACAAGAACCGCTACAGCCGCCTCATGGACGAGCGCGCCGCCGAGTACCTGAAGAGCGCCGACGCCGACGTCGTCATCGCCACCGCGCCCAGCGCCATCGCGCTCGTGGCCGCCCTGGGCACCGGCAGATACGTCACGCTGGGCCAGGCGCACACGCACTACCACCACCAGAGCCGCGCCTCGCGGCAGATGCTGGACCTCGCCATCCCGCAGCTGGACGGCTTCGTCACGGTGACGTCGAAGGACGCCCAGACGCACCGGGACGCCTACGGCGCGGTCGGCACCGACTTCCACGCCGTTCCCAACGCGGTCACGAGCACGTTCATGCGGTCCGACGTACGTGAGTCGCGCATCGTCACCGCGTCGGGCCGGATGGTCGACTGGAAGCGGTTCGACCTCCTCATCGACGCGTTCGGGCGGCTCGGCGCGAAGTACCCCGACTGGACCCTGCGCGTCTACGGAAGCGGTGCGGAGAAGCCGAAGCTCCGCAAGCAGATCGACGACATGGGCGCGAGTGAGCGCATCCTCCTCATGGGGCACACGAAGCACCTGCGCGAGGAGCTGGCCAAGTCGGCGCTGCACACCTCGACCTCGACCGACGAGACCTTCGGACTGACGATCGTGGAAGCCATGACCTGTGGCGTCCCGGTGCTCAGCACCGCCGGCCCTCACGGCCCTTCCGAGATCATCTCCGACGGTGTGGACGGCGTGCTGTCCCCCGTGGGTGACGCGGAGACGTTCGCCAAGAACCTCGACTGGCTCATGGGCGACGCCGAGACACGGGCGCAGATGGGCGCCAACGCCGTCGAGAAGGCCCGCAGTTACAGCAACGAGTCGCAGGCCATCACGTACGAGTCGTACCTCGCCAGGCTGCTCACGGCCCGCGACTACCGCCCCGAGGCGCTCTGCCGGGCCACCTCCTCGGGAGACCTGGAACTCGTCGTCGACCCGACCCGGGCCACCGGCCACCGGTTCACCGTCCTGTGCGTGAACGCGACGGACGGCAGGCAGGCCCTGATGACGGGCCCCGCGGAGCAGACGGCCAACGGGCACTACGCGGCCATCCCCGGGCAGCTCCGGCTGGCGGCCGGGACCTGGAACGTCCTGCTGCGCCGCGAGGACGACGGAGTGATGCGCCGGATCAAGGTCAAGGAACTCCAGCAGTCCGCGAACTCGCTCATCTCCGGGGCGAGTTCCTCCCCGGTGCGCTTCCGGTCGTTCACGCGCTCGCCCGACGGCGGGTACCTCCAGATCGTCTCCCGCGAGCTTCCCGCGCACGCGGAGGTCCTCGGGATCGAGACGGCGGGCTCCTATCTCAACGTACAGATGTTCGCCCTGGGGGTCTCCGCCGCGCAGGGCGGTCCGCAGGTCGACGCCGACGGGCACGGCGCGCACATCATCGCGCAGAGCCGGAAGAACAAGGAGTCGTTCTTCACGATTCCCTGCGCGTTCTCGAACGGTGGCGCCAGCTTCACCATCGATCTCCTGCAGTACGGCGACCGCATGATCGAGCTCGACACCATCTGGGACCTCTCCCTGAGCATCCCGGCGAATCTGACGGTCTCGGGGACGGCGCACCGGCTGCGGATCGGCCGCTTCGCCGACGACATCGTGCAGCGGAAGCCCGTGAACGTCTTCCCCCAGCGGGTCGTCGCCACGCCGCAGGGCCGGTCGGTGCGATTCCACCCGTACTACACGGACAGCAACTACCTGTCGATCGGGCTGAAGCTCCTCACCTGAGCCCGTGGGGCAGAGGCCCGGGGCCGGTCCCGGGCCCGGGGACACGAACGGCGGGAGCGCCCCGAGGGTGCTCCCGCCGTCGCCGTCTCACACCCGTACGGAGGGCTCCAGGGCGAGGCCGGGCTCGCGCCGCTGACGGGCGACGTGCAGGGCCCCGTCCTCGCCGATCAGGGCCAGCACCACACGCCCGTACACGTCGTGCGCGAGCGCGGGACCGCCCGCGCAGCTCTCCCCGGTGGGCGACCACCACACGCCGCCGCCCTCGTTCTCCGTACCGCAGGCCGCCAGCATGACCTGCCCGTCGTGACCGCGGTGGGCGAGCACCGTGCAGTCGTAGCCGTCGAGCACGGCGCGCAGGGCCGCCACCGGGTCGTTCGAGGCCGAGCCGCCCAGGGAAATGGCCCAGGTGCCCGGACGGTACGCCACGACGCCTCCCGTGCCCTCGTCCACCCAGTAGAACGTCATCCGTTCCGGCGCGGTCTCCAGTGCGACGGCGCTTCCGGCCGCATGGCCGAACGGGATGTCCTGTTCACGCCGGAAGGCGCCGCCGGGCTCGCTCTGGGTCCAGCGCATCGTCAGACCGTCCCCGGGGGCGACCAGCTCGACGCGGCCGGTCGAGGTGGCGGCCGCGGCCGCTCCGTCCCGGACCCTTCCGACCTTCAGGTCCTGCCATCCCTGCCAGCCGCCGGCGGCGGTCTCACGCCGCATGACCAGACTGCCGTTCGCGTTCCGTACGAAGACGTGGAGCGCACCGGACTGACCCACCGCGGCGGCCGGGACGCCGATGCGCGCGGCCTTCTCGGGTTCCTTGTGCTGGTTCCCGAACGACCGCCACTCGGTGAGGGGCCGGCCGGACTGGAACTGGGTGGCGCTCACCAGGTCGACGGCCTGGCCGCGGTCCCCCTCGACGGCGCGGCGGCCGACGAAGTGCACGAAACCGTCCGCGCCCTGGGCCACGGACAGCTGCGTGAGATGCGGAGCCGGAATGAGCACCGGGCCGGTCCACCGGGGTCCGCCGGGGGACTCCTCCGTCCAGCGCAGGAGTCCCTGCGCGGCCGGGGCGTAGGCGGTGAGTCTGCCGTCCTTGCCCAGGACGAGCCACCGGCCGCCGGCGGTGGAGCGGGCACGGAGGGATGCGGGAGCGTCGTGCTGTGCGCGGGCGTCGTGGTCCTCGGCACCCGGGTGCGGGGCCCCTCTCCGGGCAGCGCGCTTGGATCTGACCGGCATGACGTGAGGTCGTCCTTCCCAGAAGTTCCTCGGCCCCGCCCCGGACAACGCGTTGGCGTCCCGACAGGCGGCAGACCGATACGCACCCATCATAGAATCTCTGTTCGGCCCGCGGTGCAGCGCTCCCCCGGCACGACAACGTGGCGGGGAGTCCACGGCGACATCGCGCCACGAGTGACGGACGTGTACGGGACCCGAAGAGCGCGTGAAGAATTACACAACATTCGAAAATCTGTCTATAGTGCACGCTCAGCCCCCCACGCGCGTGGACCGGCCCCACCCGAGTCCCCCACTCCACACCGCCCTTCCGGGCCAAGAGAACAAGGGACTCCTGCAGGATGAGCAACGACGTCATGCCTCCGGGCCCACGCGCCTCCCGACGCTCGGCCAAGCCCCCCAAGCGCCGCCGCGGACTCAAGATCACGCTCACTGTCCTGCTCGTCCTCCTGCTCGCCGCCGGGGGCACCGCGTACTGGCTCTACAGCCAGCTCGACGGCAACATCAAGGGCGTCGACATCGACAAGGCGCTCGGCGATGACCGCCCGGAGAAGCTGCCCACCAGCGGGCAGAATCTGCTGGTCCTGGGCTCGGACTCGCGTGCCGGGGCGGAGAACAAGGAGCTGGGCGGCGGCGGGGGCGTCAGTGGTGCGCGCTCCGACACCGCGATGGTGGTGCACATACCCGAGGGCCGGTCGAAGGCCGTCGCCGTCTCCATCCCGCGCGACACCCTGGTGACCCGGCCCGAGTGCGTCGGGGACAACGGATCCACCGTGTCCGCCAAGGAACGCGTCATGTTCAACTCCGTCTACGCGCAGGTCGGTCCGGCCTGTGTGGTGAAGACGGTGGAGAAGATGTCCGGCGTCCGCATCGACCACTACCTGGAGATCAACTTCGCCGGGTTCAAGGACCTGGTCGACGCCATCGGCGGAGTCACCGTCGACGTACCGCAGGACATCGAGGACAAGGCTTCCGGGCTGAGCCTCACCGCGGGCCCCCAGAAGCTGAACGGCACCGAGTCCCTGGCGTACGTCCGGACCCGGCACGGCATCGGCGACGGCAGCGACCTCGGCCGCATCGGGCTCCAGCAGCAGTTCATGATGGCCCTGCTGAGCGAGGTCAAGTCGCAGGATCTGCTGGGCAGTCCGGCGAACTCGTACAAGATCGCCAAGTCGGCCACCAAGTCGCTCACCACCGACTCGGGGCTCGCCTCGCTCACCTCGCTGGCGGAGTTCGCCCGCTCGATGAACGGCGTCGACCCGGCCTCGATGGAGACGATCATGCTGCCGGTGGCGTACGACAAGATCGACAAGGCCCGGGTGATCGCGGCCGAGCCGCAGGCGGGTCAGCTGTGGAAGGCCATCCGCGAGGACACCACGATCCCCGAGGAAGCGAAGAAGTCCCCCGCCACCGGGGGCTGACGAACCGTCGCGCCGCGCCCTCGTGACACCCTGCCGGGATGAGCGAGGACGATGCGGTGCTGGTGATCGTGGACGCCGCCAACGTGGTCGGTTCCGTGCCCGACGGATGGTGGCGGGACCGGCGCGGGGCGGCGACCCGGCTGCGCGACGCGCTGGTCCCGTACGCGGCGGCCGGGCTGCCGGGGCTGCCCGGCCCCGTCGAGCTGGTGCTCGTCGTGGAAGGGGCGGCCCGGGGCGTCGCCTCCGTGGCCGGGGTCCGGGTCGAGCCGGCCCCCGGCAGCGGCGACGACCTGATCGCCGAGCTGGCGGCCGGGGCCGCGCCCGACCGGGGCTGCGTCGTCGTCACCGCCGACCGCGGACTGCGGCAGCGGGTCGAGGCGTACGGGGCACGCTGCGTGGGGCCCCGTACGGTACGGCCGTCGCCGGACGCGTAGCGCTCCCCCGGACGCCGGGCTTCCTCAGGCCTCGGCCTCGGCCCGTACCTTCCGAGGCCGCTGCCTCCGGCCCGGGGGCGCGGCCGCCCTCGTCCCGCGCGGCCGTCCGAACCCACCACGCCCGACCTCTCCTCGCGGCCTTCCGGCCGTGCACCGGCGTGCGCCGAGCCCGGCACGATCCGAGCGGGACACCCTGGCCCGCCGCACCGGATTCCGATGCTGCCCGCCCCCGTGCCATGGGCCGTATACCACCGTCGGGTCGGCGATCAGGCGTTTCCATACCACGCATCCGTACGTTCCTTCTCAGCCGGTGCAACCGACACCGTCGACAGAGGAGAAGAACATGCCTGAGAACCAGAGCCAGGAGCCGACCGAGTCCGAGGAGTTCGAGGTCGTCGCGCACAGCGAGGACGGCGAGGACGAGGCGGGCAACTGCCTCACCAACAACAGCGACATGCTGCAGTAACTCGCCCGTCGAGTCCTGTGCACGGCGCGGGCCTCCGACGCTCGGACTGATCGTTCCGAGCGACGGAGGCCCGGCCGCCGTCAGGCCCGCCGGCGTCACACGCCCGCCCCCTGCCGGTCCTCCCGCCCGTTCAGGACCGCCACCGCCCGCCACGCCCCGAGGGAGCACCGAGTGACCCCCGCCGCCCTACCGGTACAGCGCCGGCGCCCGCACCGCGCCCCGGGCCACGTGGTGGGGGACCTCCCGGCACCGGCCGCTCCGCTTTCGCACGCGTCGTCCGGCATCCGGTCGGCGCGTCCCCGCCGGGGGGTGTCGTGAGGATCCTGCTGTGTCCGCTCAGCGACGGCGGTTACCTCTACCCGACGGTCGCGGCCGGTCGTGAACTCCGGCGGCGCGGCCATGACGTCAGCGTGCTGGGCCGGTCCGGCGCAGCCTCGGTCGCGGCCGACGCCGGCCTGCCGTTCGCGGCGGCGGAGGACTTCGGCGAACGGCGCGCGTTCTCCGTCGCGTGGTGGGGAAGCTCCGCCATGGCTCAGTACCGGGCGACCGTGCGCGCCGCCCGCGCGGACCGGGCCGACCTGCTGATCACCTCCGTGCTGTGCCACGGCACCCTGCTCGCGGCCGAAGTGCTCGGCCTTCCCGTGGTGGTGGTCGGGCTCTCGGTCCACCTGTGGGACTACCGGGCCGGCGGGGACGACGAGCCGCCGCTCGGCAGACCACGGTGGAACCGGACCCGCGAGATGCGTCAGCAGTACGCCGACGTGCGGGAACAGGCCGGGCTGCCGGCACGTGGGTCCCGGTGGGGGGACGACCCGCTGCCGGGCGACGCCCTTCTGCTGCGCGGCGACCCGGCGCTGGAGTACCCCGGCGCCGAACTGCCCGCCCGGGTCGTGCACGTGGGGCCGCTGCGCTGGGAGCCGACGCCCGGACCGGGCGAGGTCGACGCGGTCAGGGACCGGGTGGCGCGGGCCGGGAAGCCCGTGGTGTACGTGCACCTCGGGCGCGTGTTCGAGGGCGGCAGCCGGTGGCCCCACCTCAACGAGACCTTCACCGGCGGCCGGTTCCAGGCCGTGGTCGAGCAGGGCCGCTCCCCGAGCCCCGAACCCGCCCCGGGCGCGGACATCCTGACGGTGCGCAAGCCGTGGATGGGCCCGCTGATCGACCTGGCCGACCTGGTGCTGACCAGTGGCACCTCCGCCCCCGTACTGGCCGCCCTGCTGCGCGGCCGCCCCCTCGCGGCCTCGCCCAACGGCTCCGAGCAGCCGCTGCTCACCGGTGCCTGCATGCGCGCCGGCGTGGGCGTTCACCTGCCGAAATCCGCGCCGTCCAACTGGCCGACGCTGCTCGACTCGGCCTGGCGGGACGAGGCCCTGCGAGGCCGCGCCCGGGCCCTCGGCCGGAGGCTGGCCGCGGTGGACGGCGCAGCCCGGGCGGCCGATGTCGTCGAGCGGGTGGCCCAGCACTCCGTGACCCCGAAGGAGGACCATGACTACGCGAACGTCAGCCCCTGACGCGGACGGCGGGACAGCCGCCGCCGAGGATACCGTCTCGACCCTGGCAGCGGATACGGGGCGGTGGCTGGGGCTCCACGCGGGCCGTCTCGGCTCCCCGGCCGGCCGCGCCGAACTGCCCGTGACGCCGAGGGTGAAGGCTCTCCTGCAACTCGCGCTGCTCTGCCGCTGCTGGCACAAGGCCGCGCCGGACGACATCGCGCTGAGGCCCGTGCTCGCGGTAGTGGAACACGCATGGCGGCAGCCGGACTTCCCGCGCCTGCTCACCCATTCCCCCGACAGTGCGCGGCCGTTCGGTCTGGTATGGGCTGCGTTGGCACCGGCCGGGACCGTCACCGACGCCCGACGCGGTGTGCTCGACCGGCTGTCCGCCGACGGCTATCTGACACCACGCCGCAAGTCGCCCTACCTCCACCTGGGAACCAGGTTCTACGCCGAACTCGCCGGCCTCGGGCACGGACTGGCTTCGTACGAGGAGCTGTACGCATGCAGCGCACTGGCGCGCGCCGAGGGCGTGCCGGTGGCCGAACTGGACGTCTGCCAGGTGACGGACACCGTGTTCTACCTCTCCGACTACGGCTTCCGCGACACCGGCCTGGACGCGGAGGCCCGGGAGCGGGCCTCGCGCGTGGTGGAGCGGCTCACCGACCACTGCGTGCGCGAGGACGCGTGGGAGTACGCGGCCAAGCTGCTGCTCGCCCAGCACTGCCTGGGCTCGGATCCGCTGCGAACGCCTTCGGGGACGGCGGCCCTCGGGATGCTCGCGGGGGCCCGGTCGCCGGACGGTTCGCTACCCGGCAAGAGGGCCCGGGGACGGGCCCCGGCGTCCGCCCCTCCTCAGCAGTACTTCCGGTGGGCCTATCAGCCGACGCTCGTCACGGCGCTGACGACGCTGCTGCTCGCCAACGCCCGCCGCCCCCGCCCCGTTCCGGTCACGGCATCACCCACAGCTCGGAGGACGCGATGAGCCTGCAACAGGTCCAACTCCCGGACGGAGCGCGCCTCCTCGAGGGCAAGCGCAACTGGTGGTTCCTCGGCCGGGGCGGGGTCGTCCGCCTCGGCGGCCGGCACGTCACCCCCGAAGGGGACCTGCGGCCCGGCACCGAGCTCCGGCTGCGCGAGCGCGGCATGTTCGCCGCCCCGCCGGTCCGCTCGTACGCGCTGACCGTCCTCACCAGCACCAACTGCAACCTGGGCTGCGGATACTGCTTCCAGAACACCGCCCAGGACGCCACGGACGGCAGCCGTCCGCCCAGGATCGCCCGGACCCGACTCACCTCGGAGACCATCACCTCGATCCTCGGGTTCACCGAGCGGCAGATGGCCGCGGCCGAACTGGACAGGCTGCGGATCCTCCTGTTCGGCGGAGAGCCCCTGCTCAACCCGCGCGGCTGCCTGGAGCTGCTGGAGCGGGCTGCGGGCATCGGGATGACGTCGGCCTGGATGATCTCCAACGCCACACTGCTCAGCCCGCGGCTCGCACGGCAGCTCTCCGGCCTCGGGCTCGACTCCGTCCAGGTCACCTTCGACGGCGACCGCGCCGACCATGACCGTATCCGGGTCAACAGGGCCGACAACGGCGGCACTTACGACAAGATCGTCCGCAACATCGTCGCGGCGAGCGAGGTCACGCCGATCCGGTGGACCCTGCGGGTCAACGTCTCCCAGGAGACCTTCGACGGCGTCGACGCGCTCGTCGACCGGCTCGCGGCGGAACTGGACCCCTCCCGGTGCGCCCTGTACTTCGCCCGGGTCGGCGACGTGGGCATCGGATACGCCAACGACCTGCTGCACACGGGCGAGCTCTCCGCCTACTTCACCCGGTGGCAGCGTCGGGCGCTGGAACTCGGCTTCAGGGTGAGCCGTCCGGGCGCGCGACGGCCCTGCCTCACCTGCGGCCACACCGAAGGCCGCTACGGCGCGGTGATCAGCGCGGACGGGACCCTGGCCAGCTGCTGGGAGACCGCGGGCAAACCCGACTGGGAGGTCGGCACGGTGGCCGACGGATACCGGCCCGCGGAGGCGACCCGCGACCGCTGGATCTCCTGCGAGGACCTCTACCGCTACGACGAGGACGCCCGCGTCCTCACGCGGTTCCGCGACGACGTGGACGCCACCCTGCTCGACTACCTCGACGAGACGGAGCGCCTGTAGCCATGCCGTCATCTCTCGACCAGCTCTCCGCCGGCACGCTCGACTGGTTGGGAGCGAACCTGGACCACTTCGACCCGTTCGCGGCCGACGCGGGGACGCCGGCGCACCGGCAGGCCAAGGCCGTACTGGAACTGGCGCTGCTGTGCCACTGCTCAGCGCGGGCCGGCGGAGCCCACGACGAGCGGCTGGACGGGGCGACCGCCCTGCTGCGGAAACTCTGGCAGCGCCCGGAGTTCCCGCGGCTCTTCGACACCCACCCCCCTTCCGCCCCCACCTACGGACTGGCCTACGCCGCGCTGGCTCCCGACGGGATCGACGACACGGTGTGCCGGGCCACGCTCGGACGGCTCTCTCCCGGCTTCCTCGCGCCGGCCGGCAAGTCGCCGCTCAAGCGCATGGAGATCCGCTTCTACGCGGACAAGGCGGGTGCGGACCACACCATGGAGCCGTACGCCGAACTCGTCGGACAGAGCCCGCTCGTCACCCTGGCGTCCCCGGTGCCGGGGAGCGCGGAGAAGGAGGACGTGGCGGCGGGGGACGTGGCACCGCTCACCGACTCCGAGGGGTACTCCCTCACCCACGCCGCGTTCTTCCTCGGCGACTACGGGCGGACCGCGACCGGTCTGGCCGGGGACGCCCTGGCACACGCGCGGAACCTGGTCCGCAGGATGCTGGACCACTGCGTCCGGCAGGACCGGTGGGACCTGGCCGCCGAACTCGTCATCACGCAGTTCATCTTGGGTCTTGAGCCGCTGCGCACCCCTTCGGGGGCCGCGGCCGTGGAGTGTCTGGTGCGGGCCCAGCGGTCCGACGGGGCGATTCCCGGGCGGTCGGCCGCGCTCATGGCGTCCGCGTCGGCGCCGGCCGGGGAATTCTTCCGGAAGGCCTATCACACGACCCTGGTGACCGCTCTCATGACACTGGTCCTCTCCTCGGGGAGGCCGTCATGGCACCACGGCTGACCCTCATCAGCCCCGACTTCACACGGCTCTGGTTCGGACAGGCCGTCTCGTCCATCGGGGACATGGTCTTCAGCACCACCCTGATGCTGTGGGTGGCCACCGTGCTCGCGAAGGACGAGAGCTGGGCCCCGGCAGCGGTGAGCGGCGTCCTGGTGGCGGGCGGCACCGCCGTGCTCGTCGTCGGTCCGATCGCGGGCGTCTTCGTCGACCGCTGGGACAAACGCCGCACGATGCTCGGTACCGAAGTGCTGCGCGGCGGGCTGGTGGCCCTGCTGGCCGTCGTCTCCTTCCTGCCGGCCGACGCACTGCCGGCCGGGGTGTGGCTCACTCTCGTCTACGGCACCGTGCTGCTCCTGCACGCGGCCGCCCGGTTCTTCGCACCGGCCCGCTTCACCATCATCGCGGACCTGGTGACCGGGGACGCCGACCGCGCCAGGGCGGCCGGCATCACGCAGGCGACCAGTCAGACGGCGCTGATCGTCGGCCCGCCGCTCGCGGCGCCGCTGTTCTTCACGCTGGGCGTGCAGTGGGCCATGCTCTTCAACGCGCTCTCCTACCTGGTGTCGTACGTCGCCATCGCCTCGGTCCGGGCGGCCCCCGCCGAGAAGGCACCGGTCGACGGGAGCGGCACGGGGAAGGCCGCCGGTCACCGGTCCGGCGTGCTGCGGGAGTTCGTGGCGGGCCTCCGCTTCTTCGGGCGCAGCAAGTTCCTGGTGGCGCTGCTGGTCTTCGCCGTGATCGGCCAGTTCGGCGTCGGCGCGCTGAACACGCTCAACATCTTCTTCACGACCGAGAACCTGGGCATGTCGGCCAAACTCTTCGGCTACGTCGGCATGGCCATCGGGGTGGGCGGCATCGTCGGCGCGCTGTGCGCCGGCCGGGTGGTGCAGTGGATCGGGGCGCGGCGGACGACGTGGGTCAGCCTGCTGGTCAGCGGCGCCCTGCTGGTCGCCTATTCCCGGCAGACCGGGTTCGTCGGTGGCATCGTCCTGCTCGTCCTGTTCACCATTCCCCTCACCGTGCTGAACACCGCGATGGCCCCGCTGTTGCTCTCGGCGGCGTCCGCCGAGTACCGCGGGCGGGTGATCGCCGTGTTCCAGCCGATGACACAACTGGCGGCGATGGTCGCGGCGGCGCTGTCCGGCTGGCTCGCCGGCACCCTGCTGCGGGACTTCGACGGCTCGGTGGCGGGCCTGCGGTTCGGCCCCATCGACACGATCATCGCCGTGGCCGGGCTGTGCATCCTGCTGTCCGGCCTCTACGCCCGCGGCGCCCTGCCCGACCCCGAGACCGCCGAGGACGGCGGACCCGGCGGAGGACCGGCCGGGGAGGAAACGCCCGGTGCGCCCGCCGGACCGGCCGAGGTGCCGGCCACTCGCGCCGCCGCTGTCCGAGGCACCGCCCCACCACGACGAGGGAGCACCGAGTGACCTCCGCCGCCCGACCGGCACCACACGAGTACCCCCGCACGGCCCGGCAGGACGTCGTGGATGACGTGCACGGGGTGCCCGTCCCCGACCCGTACCGCTGGCTGGAGGACGCGAAGGCGGACGAGGTGATCCGCTGGGACGCCGAGCAGGAGACCCTCTACGCGGCGGAGCGGGCTTCCTGGCCCGGCCGGGAGCGCTGGGAGGCGGAGGTGGCGGCGCTCAACGCCGTCGATCGCGCGGCACCGCCCAGGGTCCGCGGCGGCAGGACCTTCTGGCTGCGGCAGGACGCGGGCCAGGAGCATCCCGTGCTCATGGTGGCGGAGCCCGAGGCTGACACGGGGGCGGAAACCGGGCGGGTGCTGCTGGACCCCCAGCTCCTCGATCCTTCCGGGCGCACCGCGCTCGACGCCTGGCAGCCGTCCCTGGAGGGCGATCTGCTGGCCTTTCAGATCTCCCGGGACGGCACCGAGGACTCGCGGCTCCAGGTGATCGACGTGGCGACCGGGAAGGTCGTCGACGGGCCGGTGGACCGGGTGCGGAGGTCGTCGGTCGCCTGGTTGCCCGGCGGCGGGGCGTTCTACTACGTCCGGCGGCTGGACCCGCGGCTGAACCCCGGCGAGGAGCAGTACCATCGCCGGGTCTGGCTGCACCGGGTCGGGACCGCGCCCGGCACGGACGCCCTGGTCTTCGGCGAGGGCCGGGACAGGACCCAGTTCTACAGTGTCTCCGGGTCCGCCGACGGCCGCTGGCTCGGGATCAGGGCCACGCTCGGCACCGGCCGCCGCACCGACCTCTACCTGGCCGACCTGACCGCGGGACCACTGGAACGGCCGCTGCTGGTGCCCGTCCAGGAGAACACCCCGGCCGCCACCCATCTGCACGTGGCGCCCGGCACCGGTCCGCGGGACCCGGTGTGGCTGCGCACCGACCACGGCGCCGCTCGCGGCCACGTCGTCGCGTGCCCGCCGGACGCGCTCCACCGGGGCCCCGAGGCGTGGCGGGAGGTGGTCGCGGGACGTCCCGACGCGGTCCTCACCCACTTCGCGGTGGTCTCGGGACCCGAGCTCGACCACCCGCTCGGCCTGGCCGGATGGACCCGCCACACGGTGGCGGAGGTGACCGTGCACGATCTGACGGACGGCAGGCAGGTGGCCTCGGTGCCGCTGCCGGGCAGCGGCACCGTCGACGGCTTCGCGTCCGGGCCGGCCGGTAGCCACGAGGCCTGGTTCACCTACACCGACTTCGTGACGCCGACGCGCGTCCTCCGCTTCGACGGGCGGACGTGCCGCGCGACGCGCTGGGAGCACGGCGCCAGGCACGCGCCCGAGGCCGAGGGGGCGATCACCCGGCAGGTCGCCTTCCCGTCCCGGGACGGGACGACGGTACGGATGTTCGTGATCTCCCCCACCGGCCGTCCGGACGTGCCGCGCCCGGCCCTGCTCACCGGATACGGCGGCTTCGGCCAGATCATGTCGCCCCGGTACCGGCCCCAGGTCCTCGCCTGGGTCAGGGCGGGCGGCGTCTTCGCCTGGGCGGGGCTGCGCGGAGGCGGCGAGGAGGGCGAGGAGTGGCACCTCGCCGGCAGCGGGGCCGACAAGCAGAACACCTTCGACGACTTCGCCGCCGCCTCCGACCACCTGCTGGCGGCGGGCTGGGCCGAGGAGGGCCGGGTCGCCGTCATGGGTTCCTCCAACGGCGGGCTGCTGGTCGGCGCGGCCCTGACCCAGGAGCCCGAGAAGTACGCCGCCGCGGTGTGCCGCGTCCCGCTCCTGGACATGGTCCGCTTCGAGGCGTCGGGGTTGGGGCCCAGCTGGGTGCCCGAGTACGGCAGTGTGCGCGACCCCGCCCAGGCGCGGACGCTGCTGGGCTACTCCCCGTACCACCGCGTCACGCCCGGCGTCAGCTACCCGGCGGTGCTGCTGGCCGCCTCGGACGGCGACACCCGGACCGACCCGCTCCACGCGCGCAAGATGTGCGCCGCCCTGCAACACGCCACGTCCGGGGCAGGGCCGGTCCTGCTGCGGCTGGAACGCGGCGTCGGGCACGGCGCCCGCGCTGTCTCGCGCGTGTTGGCGCTGGAGGCCGAGTGCCTGGCGTTCCTGGCCGGGCAGGTGGGGCTGCGGGCGCCGGGCGGGGCCGCTCCGTGAGGCCCCGGGCCCGGCACGGACGTCAGCGGCCCTCCTTGGCCATACGGCTGTGGGAGCGCCCGTACACGAAGTAGATGATCACCCCGAGGACCATCCAGGCGCCGAAGCGGACCCAGGTCTCCACCGGCAGGTTGAGCATCAGCCAGACCGAGGCGGCCACCGAGGCGATCGGGAGCACCGGCACCCACGGGGTACGGAACGCGCGGGGCAGGTTCGGCTGGGTGCGGCGCAGGACCAGGACGCCGAGGGCGACGATGACGAACGCGAAGAGCGTGCCGATGTTCACCAGGGTGGCCAGCTCCTCGATGCTCGTGAACCCGGCGATGATCGCGATCAGCACGCCGAGCAGGATCGTCGGGCGGTAGGGCGTGTGGAAGCGCGGATGCGTCTTGGAGAAGAAGCGCGGGAGCAGGCCGTCGCGGCTCATCGCGAAGAAGACCCGGGTCTGGCCGAGCAGCAGGATCATGCAGACCGTGGTGAGACCGACCGCCGCGCCGAAGCTGATCAGCCCGGCGTAGAAGGGGTGCCCGGTGGCCTTGAAGGCGTCGGCGAGCGGGGCGCTGACGGAGAGTTCGCGGTAGTTCTGCATGCCGGTAACCACGATGGAGACCGCCACGTAGAGCACCGTGCAGATGATGAGCGAGCCGAGGATGCCGCGCGGCATGTCGCGCTGGGGCAGCTTGGTCTCCTCGGCGGCGGTGGCCACCACG
The DNA here is from genome assembly GCF_044766265.1 of Streptomyces sp. NPDC102283. Classification (NCBI taxonomy): domain Bacteria; kingdom Bacillati; phylum Actinomycetota; class Actinomycetes; order Kitasatosporales; family Streptomycetaceae; genus Streptomyces; species Streptomyces sp. NPDC102283. The sequence goes on along the minus strand of NZ_JBIWLQ010000008.1, from coordinate 240,268 downwards.
TCGAAGCCGATGAAGGCGAAGAAGACGATGGAGGCGGCGGTGAAGATGCCCATCACGCCGAAGTTCGTCGGTTCGTAGCCGAACAGGAGCTGGACGAGCGGCGCGTCCCAGCCGGAGCCCGCGGGCTGCTTCTCGGCCGGCGGGATGAAGGGCTTGTAGTTCTCGGCCTTGATGAAGAACAGGCCCGCGATGATCACCATGAGGACCACCGCGACCTTGATCGCCACCACGACGGAGGTGACCCGGGCGGACAGCTTCATGCCGACGACGAGGATGACGGTCAGCACCAGTACCAGGGCGAAGGCCAGGATGTCGAAGCCGAAACCTTCCGCCACGTCCGTGCCCGAGAGCACCTCGGGCATCGTCCAGTCGACGTTGTCCATCAGCGAGCGGACGTAGCCGGACCAGCCGACCGCGACCACCGCGGTGCCCAGCGCGAACTCCAGCACCAGGTCCCAGCCGATGATCCAGGCCACCAGTTCGCCCAGCGCGGCGTACGCGAAGGTGTAGGCGGAGCCGGCGACCGGGACGGTGGAGGCGAATTCGGCGTAGCAGAGCGCGGCCAGCGCGCACACGACGCCGGCCACGGCGAACGCGATGGCGGTGGCGGGGCCCGCCGTCTCCTTGGCGACCTGTCCGGTGAGGACGAAGATGCCGGTGCCGATGATGACGCCGACGCCGAAGACCGTCAGGTCCAGGGCGGAGAGGGACTTCTTGAGCGCGTGTTCCGGCTCCTCGGTGTCACGGATCGACTGTTCGACGGACTTGGTGCGGAACAAGCCGTTTCCGCGGGGTGGTGTGACCTGCGCGCTCACCTGCGATACCTCCACGCATTCGTTGTGAACGCCATGATGGGGACCCCGCCGCACGTGAACGCGCCATCTGGCCCGTTTCATGCGAATGGGCCGGGAGAACCACCCGTACAGGGGCGGTTCTCCCGGCCCATCGGCCGTACGGAGTGGTTGCGTCAGTCGCGGGCGGGCTCCACCGCACGGCTCTCGAAGCGGCCGTCGAGCTTGGCGACCAGGCCGGTGACCTGCCGGGCGATGTCCGGCGCGGTCAGTCCGATCTCGGCCATGACCTCGCCGCGCGAGGCGTGGTCGAGGAAGACCGGCGGGATGCCGAAGTCGCGCAGGGGTACGTCGACCCCGGCGTCGCGCAGGGCCTGGGCGACGGCGGAGCCGACGCCTCCGGCGCGACTGTTGTCCTCGACCGTGACGACGACGCGGTGGCGCTCGGCGAGCGGGGCGAGCGCCTCGTCGACGGGCTTGACCCAGCGGGGGTCGACGACGGTGCTGGAGATGCCCTGGGCGTCCAGCAGGTCGGCGATCTCCAGGCACATCGGGGCGAGCGCGCCGACGGAGACGATCAGGACGTCCGGACGGACGGACTTCGGCTCGCGCAGGATGTCCATGCCTCCGACCCTGCCGACCGCCTTGACGGCGGGGCCGACCGCGCCCTTGGAGAAGCGGACCACGGTGGGCGCGTCGTCGACGGCGACGGCCTCGCGCAGCTGGGCGCGGACCTGGTCGGCGTCGCGCGGGGCGGCGATCCGGAGGGTGGGCACGCACTGGAGGATCGACATGTCCCACATGCCGTTGTGCGAGGCGCCGTCCGTGCCGGTGATGCCGGCCCGGTCCAGGACGAAGGTCACGCCGCACTTGTGCAGGGCGACGTCCATCAGGACCTGGTCGAAGGCGCGGTTGAGGAAGGTGGCGTAGACCGCGAAGACCGGGTGGAGTCCGCCGGTGGCGAGGCCGGCCGCGGAGGCGGCGCCGTGCTGTTCGGCGATGCCGACGTCGTAGATCCGGTCCGGGAAGGCGGCCTCGAACTTGCCGAGGCCGACCGGCTGGAGCATGGCCGCGGTGATGGCGACGATGTCCTCGCGCTCCTCGCCGAGCTTGACCATCTCCTCGCCGAAGACGGAGGTCCAGTCGAGGCCGGAGGTGGAGATCGGCAGACCGGTGTCCGGGTGGATCTTGCCCACCGCGTGGAAGCGGTCGGCCTCGTCCTGGAGGGCGGGGGTGTAGCCGCGGCCCTTCTCGGTGAGGCAGTGCACGATGACCGGGCCGCCGAAACGCTTGGCGCGCTGGAGCGCGGATTCCAGGGCCTCGATGTCGTGGCCGTCGATCGGACCGACGTACTTCAGGCCGAGGTCCTCGAACATGCCCTGCGGGGCGATGAAGTCCTTGAGGCCCTTCTTGGCGCCGTGCAGGGTCTCGTACAGCGGGCGGCCGACGACGGGGGTGCGCTCCAGGATGTCCTTGCCGCGGGCCAGGAACCGTTCGTAACCGTCGGTCGTACGGAGCGTGGCGAGGTGGTTGGCCAGGCCGCCGATGGTCGGGGCGTAGGAGCGCTCGTTGTCGTTGACGACGATGACGAGGGGGCGGTCCTTGGCGGCGGCGATGTTGTTCAGCGCCTCCCAGGCCATACCGCCGGTGAGCGCGCCGTCACCGATGACCGCGACGACGTGGTCGTCCTTCTTCAGGACCTCGTTGGCCTTGGCGAGGCCGTCGGCCCAGCCGAGGACCCCGGAGGCGTGGCTGTTCTCGATGACGTCGTGGTCGGACTCGGCACGGGAGGGGTAGCCGGAGAGGCCGCCCTTGCTCTTGAGCCGGGAGAAGTCCTGGCGGCCGGTGAGCAGCTTGTGCACGTAGCTCTGGTGGCCGGTGTCCCAGAGCACCCTGTCCCGGGGCGATTCGAAGACCCGGTGCAGGGCGATGGTCAGCTCGACGACGCCGAGGTTGGGGCCGAGGTGTCCGCCGGTCTTGGAGACCGCGTCCACGAGGAAGGTGCGGATCTCCTCCGCGAGCTGGTCCAGCTCACCGAGGCTGAGCCGGTCCAGGTCGCGCGGTCCCTTGATGCGGGTCAGCAGATCCACCCGTGCCTCCTTGCGTTTGAGCTGATCGAGCGTGCCGATCCGATGAGTCTAATGTTCCGCTCGCGACGGCGGGCATCGGGCGGCCCTGTTCGAACCCGGAATGCCGGACACGCGCAGGTGCCCGGCACCCCTGGGGGCGCCGGGCACCTGCGCGGTTGTGCGGTCAGGCGCGGCCCGCGGTCTTCTGGGTCCTCCGGGTGACGGAGTCGATGACGACCGTGGCGAGAAGCACGGCGCCCGTGACCATGTACTGGATCGGGGTGGCGATGCCTTCCAGCGACAGTCCGTACTGGATGGAGACGATCACCATGACGCCGAGCAGCGCGTTCCAGGTGCGGCCCCGGCCGCCGAAGAGGCTGGTACCGCCGATGACGGCCGCCGCGATGACATTCATCAGGAGGTCGCCGGTGCCGGAGCCCTGGTTGGCCGCCGCGATCTTGGAGGCCCAGAACAAGCCTCCGATCGCCGCGAAGGTGCCCGCGATGGAGAAGACGGAGACCCGGATCGCGGTGACGTTGATGCCGGCCCGCCGGGAGGCCTCGACGCTGCCGCCGAGCGCGAAGATCTTCCGCCCGTAGGCCGTACGGCGGAGCAGGAAGTCCGTGCCGACCAGGACGATCAGGAAGAGGACCAGGGCGAGCGGCAGGCCGCGGTACTGGTTGAACATGTACGCGGCGGCGAAGCCGAACACGGCGATGACCGCGGTGCGCACGAGGATGTCGGCGAGCGGGCGGGCCGGGATGCCGGCCGCCTCGCGGCGGCGGGTGTCCAGGAAGGCCGCGGCGAAGTAGCCGACGACCGCGATGGCGGCGAGCCCGTAGGCGGCGGCGACGTCGGTGAAGTAGTACGTGGTCAGCTTGCCGACCACCCCGTCGCCGTCCAGGTTGATCGTGCCGGAGTCGCCGAGCAGCTGGAGCATGAAGCCGAGCCAGAACAGCAGGCCCGCCAGGGTGACGGCGAAGGCGGGCGCCCCGACCCGGGCGAAGAAGAAGCCGTGGATCGCGCCCATGACCGCGCCGCTGACGACGGCGACGAGGATCGCCAGCCATTCGTTCATGCCCTGGGTGACGCTGAGCACCGCGACGAGGGCGCCGGAGACACCGGAGACGGAGCCGACCGAGAGGTCGATCTCGCCGAGCAGCAGGACGAAGATGATGCCCACGGCCATCATGCCGGTGGCGACCATCGTGGTGGCGATGTCGCTGATGTTCTTCGCGGAGAGGAACTCGGAGTTCATGCTCTGGAAGACGATGGCGATGATCGCGAGGCCGACGATCACCGGGATCGAGCCCAGGTCGCCGCCGCTGATCTTGCGCTTGAACTCGGTGACGTAGCCGCCGAGGCCCTGTTCGCGGATGAGCAGGCGGGGGTCGATCACCGTGGCGGCGCCCTCGGCCGCGTCCGGGTTGCCGACCGGCGGCGCGTCGGCCGGGGTGCCGGCCTTGTCCAGTGAGGTGGCGGACTTGTCGGTGGTCACTTGGAAACCTCCGCGTTGCGCGCCGCACGTCGGGTCACGGCGTTTTCCGTGGCGCCGGTGATGGCGGAGATGATCTCTTCCTGGGAGGTGGTCTTCACATCGAAGACACCGTTGTTCCGGCCCAGCCGGAGCACGGCGACCTTGTCGGCGACGGCCTTCACATCGGCCATGTTGTGGCTGATGAGGATGACCGCGTGGCCGCGCTCGCGCAGTCGCTCGACGAGGTCGAGGACCTGGGCGGTCTGCTCGACGCCGAGGGCCGCGGTCGGCTCGTCGAGGATGACGAGCCGGGGCTCGCCGAGCATCGACCGGGCGATCGCGACCGTCTGGCGCTGGCCGCCGGAGAGCGAGGCGATCGGGATGCGGACGCTCGGGATGCGGATGGAGAGCGTGGACAGCAGCTCGCGGGAGCGGCGCTCCATCTCCACCTCGTCCAGGATGCCGAACCTGCGCAGTTCGCGGCCGAGGTAGAGGTTGCCGACGACATCGATGTTGTCGCACAGCGCGAGGTCTTGGTAGACGGTCGCGACGCCGAGGTTCTGGGCGTCGTGCGGCTTGGTGATCTGCACGGTCCTGCCCTCCCACTCGATGACGCCGTCATCGATGGGGTGCACTCCGGCGATCGTCTTGACCAGCGTTGATTTACCGGCGCCGTTGTCGCCCACCAGGGCGACCACCTCGCCGGCGTGGACCTCAAGCTCTACATCGGTGAGTACCTGGACGGCACCGAAGCGCTTGGAGACCCCTCGCAACGCCAACACGGGCGTAGCGGACACATGAACCATCTCCTTCGCCGCCTGACCGGCGGGGATGCCGCGCCCGGGGGAAGGCGCGGCGGTGTCGAGCACAGAGGGAAAACGGGGGTGAAGCGTTCCGTCCGACGCCCCGCCCGGTAGCGGGACGGTTGGTGTGCGGGGCGCCGGACAGGCTTCGTGGCGCGCGTGCGGGCCGGGGTGCGGCGGGCACGTGCGCGGGCGGTGGGACCGCCTGCGCCCTCGCGGGAATCGCGGCGGGCGCGGCGGCGGACGGGACCCGGCGGCTCGGGGGCGGGCCGGGTCCCGGGGGCCTACTTCAGACCGATCTCGTCGCAGGCGGCCTTGTACTTGGCCGAGCAGATCTCGTCCAGCGTCCAGATGGCGTCCTTGATGACGGTGTCCTTGATGTTGTCCTTGGTCAGCGAGACGACCGGGACGAGGACCGTCGGGATGCCCTTCTGGCTGGCGTTGTCGACCTTGGAGGTGGCGATGGAGTCGAGCTTCTCGCCCTTGGCGAGGGCGACGGCCATCTCCGCGGCGACGATGCCCTCGGCGGGGTAGGACTTGTAGACGCTCATGAACTGCTCACCGGAGACGATGCGCTGCACGCCCGCCAGTTCGGCGTCCTGGCCGGTGACCGGCGGGAGCGGCGAGAGACCTGCGCCCTTGAGGGCGGTGATGATGCCACCCGCCATGCCGTCGTTGGCGGAGTAGACGCCGTCGATCTTGTCCTTGCCGAGCGCGGTGATCGCCGCTTCCATGTTGGCGTTGGCGTTCTCCGGCTTCCACTCCTTGGTGTCGTACTCCTTGCCGTACTTCACCTTGCCGTCGAGGACCGACTTGGCGCCCTTCTTGAAGAGGGCGGCGTTCGGGTCGGTGATCGCGCCGTTCATCATCACGATCGTGCCGCCGTCGGCCTTGTCGCCCAGGGCCTCCAGCAGGGCGGTGCCCTGTGCGCGGCCGACCTCTTCGTTGTCGAAGGAGGTGTAGGCGTCGATGGGGCCCTCGGCGAGGCGGTCGAAGGCCACGACCGGGATGCCCGCGTCCTTGGCCTTCTTGACGCTGTTCTCGATCGCCTTGGCGTCCACCGCGCCGATGATGAGCGCGTCGACCTTGTTGGTGATCATCGTGTCGATCTGCTGCGACTGGGTGGTCGCGTCCTGCTTGGCGTTGTTGTAGGTGACCTCGGCCTTGCCGTTGGTCAACTCGCTGATCTTCTTCTCGATGATCGGCCGGTCGAACTTCTCGTAACGGGCCGTCTGGTTCTCGGGAAGGAGCAGACCTATCTTCAGGTCGTCGCCCTTCTTCTCCGACCCCTGTTCGGCCTTGTCACCGGACTCCTTGGCGCTCCCGCAAGCGGCCAGCGAGACCGCCATCGTGGTGGCGGCAACGGCAACGGCGGCACGACGCATACGCGTGTTCATTCTCGAACCTCCCTGACGAGGCCGCGACGTTGCGGCCGAGGTGGCTGGAAGTCAACTCGGCCGCAGCGTCGGCGTCAAGGAGTAAATTCTTAACGAGATGACAACGGTGCCATTCGTTATCTAAGTGAAGGCAGGAGTCGCCACGGGGAGGGTGCCCTCCAGAAGGGTTGAATCCCCCATCTCGCTGAGCACCAGGGCGAGTGCGCCCAGCACCTCGGCGCGCCCGCCGAGCGCGCCGGGCAGCACCGAGAGCTGCCGGGCCGCGCTGGGGATCGCGTAACGCGACACGGAGTCCCGTATGGGTCCCAGGACCAGCTCCCCGGCCTCCGCGAGCGAGCCGCCGAGCACGACCCGGCTGGGGTTGAGCAGATTGCACAGGTTGGCCACGCCGCTGCCGATGTGGCGGCCCACGTCGCCGATCACCCGGCGGCAGCCCGGATCGCCCTCCCGTGCCAGCTGGACCACCCGCTCCATGGTGAGCCCGGGGCCGTGGCTGGGCTGGAGCAGCGGCAGGACGTAGCGGGCGGCGGTGAAGGTCTCCAGGCAGCCGCGGTTGCCGCAGCGGCACACCGGGCCCGACTCGTCGAGCGTGATGTGCCCGATCTCGCCGGCCGTGCCGCCGGGGCCCCGGTAGATGGTCCCGTCGATCACCAGACCGGCGCCGACGCCGCTGGCGACCTTGATGTACGCGAGGTCCTTGACGCCCCTCCCGCTCCCCCAGACCAGCTCGCCCAGCGCCCCGAGATTGGCGTCGTTGTCGACGTACACGGGCACGCCGAGGCGGCCGGAGAGCTCCTCGCTGGGGTTGATGCCCGTCCAGCCCGGCAGGATCGAGGTGGAGCCCAGGGTGCCGGACTCGACGTCGATGGGGCCCGGCACGCCGAGACCGATGCCGATCACCTTGTCCGGGCCGATCCCCGTGGCCTCGATCAGCCGCTTGACCAGCACTTCCGCCCGGTCGAAGCCCTCGGCGGACGAGGCGTCCACGTCCAGCGGCTCGGACTCCTCGGCGAGCACCTGGTGGGCGAGGTTGCCGACGGCGACGCGCAGATGCGTATGGCCGAAGTCGACGCCGATGACGATGCCCGCGTCGCCGCTGAGCGAGACGCTGCGGGCCCGCCTGCCGCCCGCCGAGGTGGGAGTGACCTCGACCGTTCCGCCGTCCTTCAACTCCCGGACGATATTGGAGACGGTGGCCGCGGAGAGCCCGGTGCTCCGGGCGATCTCCGCCTGGGTGAGCGATCCCGCCATCCGTACGGCGCGGACGACCCGCTCCAGATTGGCCCTGTGCAGCGATGTCTGCGACCCGGGAGTCTCCATCGACTCATCCACTCCTGCCCTTGGCGGGCGGTCCTTGAGGACCGCCCCGGCCGGGGCCGCAGCGATGAGACCCCGGCTTCCTCCAACATGTGAACTCTAAGCTGACCGTTCGGGGGTACCTCCCGTCAAGACCTGAGCACGCGCACACCACGACGGCCCGGTGCCCCGGCGGAGGGATTCCGCCGGGGCACCGGGCCGTGCGCGAGAGGAGGGCTACTTCAGGGCGCCCGCCGTCAGGCCGGAGACGACCTGGCGCTGGAAGATGATGTACGCCGCCAGCACGGGCAGCATCGCGATCACCAGGCCGGCGAAGAGACCGGAGTAGTCGCCCTTGTAGCCCTGGCTGGAGGCCAGCTCCACCAGGCCCTGGGCCAGTACCCGCTTCTCCGGGTCGGTGTTCAGCACCGTGGGCAGCATGTACTGGTTCCACTGCCCCAGGAAGTTGAAGATGCCGACGCTGATCAGGCCGGGCTTGGCCATCGGCAGCATGACCTGGAAGAACGTGCGGGTGTGCGAGGCCCCGTCGATGATCGACGCCTCCGCCACCGAGGTCGGCAGCGTACGGAAGAACGAGGTCAGGAAGAACACGGTGAACGGCAGCGAGTACGCGATGTACACGAGGATCAGGCCGTGGATCGTGTTCAGCAGGCCCATGTTGTCCATGACGTAGAACAGCGGGACCAGCGCCAGCATGATCGGGAAGCTCATGCCGCCGACGAACAAGAAGTAAATGAAGCGGTTGCCCGGGAACTCGAAGCGGGCGAGCACATAGGCGGCCATGGACCCGAGCACCAGGGTGCCCGTGAGCGACCCGCCCACCACCAGGATGGTGTTCAGGAAGTACTCGCTCATGTGGGCCTGGCTCCAGGCCCGGCCCCAGCTGTCGAAGTTCAGCGAATCGGGCAGTGACCACGGGGTGTTGAAGATGTCCGCGTCGGTCTTGAACGAGGACATCACCGCCCAGAACAGCGGCAGGACGACCATGATCGCCCACAGGATCAGCATCCCGTGCGAGAAGACGTTGAGGACCTGGCCCTCGCTCTTCTTCGCGGGGGCCGAGGGGCTCTTGCCCACCGGCCCGGTGCGCTGGGCCGGCACCTTGGTCGCCGCGGCGTCGGAGGGGCCGGGGGGAGGGGTGTCAGTGGTCTTCATCAGAACTCCAGCCGCTCGCGTCGGCCCACCCGCATGACGATGGCGGCGAACGCCAGCGTCACGAGGAGCAGGGCGACACCGATCGTGGTCGCGTAGCCCGCCTGTCCGTCCCGGAACGCCGACTGGTACACGTACAGCGGCAGGACGGTGGTCGAGTAGTCGGGCCCGCCGGGACCGACGCTCATGATGTGGACGATCGCGAAGCCCTCGGCGCCGAGCGCCAGGATGCCCATGTAGACCCAGCCGGACTGGACCGTGTCCCACAGCAGGGGCAGCGTGATCCGGAAGAAGGTCGTGAAGCGGCTCGCCCCGTCCAGCAGGGCGGCTTCGTAGAAGTCCTTGGGGATGGAGGCCATGCCCGCGGAGAACAGCACCACGAAGAAGCCGGTCGTGCACCAGACGAGGACCGCCATGATGACCCACAGGGCCAGCTGCGGATCGCCCAGCCAGGTCGGCACGTCGTCGAAGCCGACGGCCTTGAGCGTGCCGTTGATCATGCCCTGGGCCGGGTCGAAGGCGAACTGGAACAGGATGGCCACGATCGCGATGGACAGCACCTGCGGGAAGAAGTACGCGATCTTGTAGAAGCCGGAGCCCCGTACGCCGGCGATCGCGGCGCCCTTGCGGCGCCGCCCGCCCACGTTGAGCATGAAGGCGAAGAAGAGCGCGAGCCCCAGCGTCACCAGCGGCAGCAGAATGGCCAGCAGCACGCTGTGCTGCAGCGATTTCCAGAAGATGTCGTCATCGAGCATCTTGGTGTAGTTGTCGAACCCGACCATCTTGAAGTCGGGACTCAACCCCGTCCAGTCCGTGAACGAGTAGTAGATGGACTGGATGAAGGGCCAGATGACGAAGATGACGTACAACGCCATCGGGACCACCAAGAACCCGATTATGAACCGGTATTTACCGTGTTGCATCGTTACCGACTCCGACCTTCCCCTGCTGCCCGCCGCTGGTGACGCGTGGTCACTGGTGCTTGAAGTGCTTGATGGACTGGTCCTTGGCGGTCGCGTCGGCGAAGGCCTGGATCTTCTTGATGGTCTCGGCCGGCTTGGCGCGGCCGGCCATCATCTCGCCGATCGCGGCGACGCCGATCTGCTCCTTCTGGAGCTTCACGTACCAGTCCTGCAGGCGCGGGTTGACCACGTTGGTGCCGGCCTTCTCCAGCGCGGCGACACCGGACTTCAGGCCGTCGGACAGCTCGATGCCGTCCGTGCCGCCGTTGAAGGCGGAGAGCGACTTGGTGCTGGTGGTGAAGGACTTGGAGGAGGCCTCGCTGAGCATGATGCGCAGCTGCTCCATGCCCCCCTCGGGGTTCTTCGCCTTGCTCGGGACGATGAACGGCTCGCCGCCGGACGCCCAGATGGTGCCGAAGGGCAGCGCGTCCGAGGAGTCGAGGCTGGAGGGAGCGCCCACGGACAGTTTGAAGTCCTTGGGGATGATCGCCGCTTCCTCGTTCTCGACCCAGGAACCGTTCGGGATGAACAGCGCCTTGCCACGGGCCCACGCGCCCTGGGAACCGCGGTGATCCAGGCCCGGGGTGCCATCGAGGATGTAGCCCTTGGCGACGAGCTCGTAGTACGCCTCGAAGGCCGCCTTGACCGCGGGGTGCTCCCAGGCCTTCGGCTCCAGGTTGTCGATCGCGTCGAGGACCTCGACGCCGCCGATCTTGCCGATGAAGGGGTACAGCGAGAAAGGGATGTAGTAGGGGTGCTTGCCCGGGTAGGTCCAGCCGGCGATGTCCTGCTTCTTCGCCTTCTCGCAGAGCGCGAGCATCTCGTCCCAGGTCTCCGGGTACGCGGAGTCGAGCTTCTCCAGCGCGGTCTGCGAGTACCAGACGCCGTAGACCGTGTACGCGTAGTACATGATCCAGACCGGGTCGCCGTCGAACTGGCCCATCTCGATGATGCCCGGCCGCAGGGTGTCGCGGACCTTCTTGGCGGGGTCGTCGATGGAGGGGGCGTCGAGCAGCGGGGTCAGGTCGGTGAGCTGCTTCTTGCCCACCAGGACGCCCATGTCCATCTGCTGGGCACCGGAGTTGTCGATCAGGTCCGGCGGGGTACCACCGTTGAACCGCGGCTGAAGAACCGACTGGATCTTCTGCGTCGCGGAGAACTTGACCTTCGCCTCGGGATAGGTCTTCTCGTAGACGGCCTTGGCGTCCTCGGCGTACTTGGTGCCGAAGCCACCGTCGAAGATGACGATCTCCAGCGGTGCGCTGCCGTTGACGGCCAGCGGGTTCTTCTCGGTCTTTTCGCCCTTTTCGACCTTGTCGTCGCTGCCGCTGTCGCCGCTCGCGCAGGCGGACAGGAAGCTCATCGTCGGAACAGCGATCAGGCCGAGTGCGGCAGAACGCTTGATCAGATCGCGACGGCCAAGGCCCTCATTGTTGTGGGCGGAGGTGGATCCCATGCTCAAGTCCTCGCCTTCTCCAGGACTCAGGCGGTGTACCGGTCACCCGTCGAAAACTCGCCTCAGGCGAAGGGCCCCGCCACCGCGGTCAGTTGCGCTTGGGTTGTGCGGATATGCAGATGTACCGGACGTGCCGGTGCCGTGGGGTGCCGGGAGACCGTACAGCGAGGACACCCCTGGCGTCCTCGCAACCGTCCCTGTTTCCCCCGCGCGCACGTCCGCGTGAAGCGGCCGTGCAGGTGCCGACAGGTATAGTCCACTTGTCGCCAACTGAGCAAGATCGAACGCAGGTTTGGGCGGCAGTCTTTCCCGAGTTGAGACCTCACGGACACCTCGGCACCCCGCACCCTCCTCCCGGGGCGACTATTTCCCCATACCGGCCGATTCGCCGAAGGGCCTCGCGGCAACACCCTTGACACGTCCCGTCACTTGGATCCCTACTGGACCTTGCATCCCAGTATGACAACGTTGTCCATGCATTTTCCCGGGGAGGAACGGCTCGGCATGCAGCCACCACGCGGCCTCAATCACGGATCCGACCAGGCCCCTCACGCGGTCCCCCGCCCGGCTCCCCGCCGGAGACGGACCCCCACAGCAGCCGCCCTGGCGGCGTCTCTCGCACTGGTGGTGATCGCCCCCGCGGTCGCCACCGCCCAGCCCTCCTCGCCGGACCGGAAACCATCCGGCGACCGGACGTTCAGCACCTCGTTCGAGGCGGACGAGAAGCAGCCGGACTGGCGCAGCACCGTCGAGGAGGGCCCCGACGGCGAGAAGCGCGCCTCGGGCGTCGACGGGGGCTTCTCCTCCGGCATACCGGGCAATGTCACCGACCGGGTGACGGAGCTTCGCGCGAGTGCCGAGAACACCGCGGGCGGCGAGGTCAAGGAGAACCTCGTCGATGTCGAGCCGGGCTCCAAGTGGCTGACGTTCAAGCCCACCGGCTGGGTCGAGTTCGATCTGGACGAACCCGTCAAGGTCGTGACGTACGCCCTCACTTCGGCCAACGACCACGCCGAGCGCGACCCGAGGGACTGGACGCTCAAGGGCTCGGCGGACGGCAAGGAGTGGACCGACCTCGACACCCGCACCGGCGAGACCTTCACCAAGCGGCACGGGACGAAGAGCTACGACTTCTCGGGCGACACCGCCTACCGGCACTTCCGCCTGGAGATCACGAAGAACAACGGCGCGGCTGACGCCCTCCAGCTCGCCGACGTTCAGTTCTCGAACGGTGACACCTCCGCGCCGGTCCCCGACGAGATGCGCAGCCAGGTCGACCGCGGCCCCTCCGGCTCCCCCACCGCGAAGTCCGGCGCGGGATTCACCGGAAAGAAGGCACTGCGTTACGCGGGCACCCACACGCCCGACGGACGCGCCTACTCGTACAACAAGATCTTCGACGTGAACACGGCCGTCACCAAGGACACCGAGCTGTCCTACCTGGTCTACCCGCAGATGGGCGAGACGGACCTGAACTATCCGGCCACGCACGTCGCGGTGGACCTCGCCTTCACCGACGGCACGTACCTGAGCGAGCTGAAGGCCACCGACAGCCACGGCGGGCTGCTGACGCCGCAGGGCCAGGCGGACGCCAAGCGCCTCTACGTCAACCAGTGGAACAAGGTCGCCGCCCGCCTCGGCACGGTCGCCGCGGGCAAGACCGTCGACCGGATCCTGGTGGCGTACGACTCCCCCAAGGGGAAGGCGAAGTTCCAGGGCTGGATCGACGACATCACGATCGCCCCGAGGAAGCCCGAGAAGCGCAAGGCGCATCTGTCGGACTACGCGCTGACGACCCGCGGCACCAACTCCAGCGGCGGCTTCTCGCGCGGCAACAACATTCCGGCCACGGCGGTCCCGCACGGCTTCAACTTCTGGACGCCGGTGACCAACGCCGGTTCGCTGAGCTGGCTGTACGACTACCACCGGGGCAACAACGCGGACAACCTCCCCACGCTCCAGGCCTTCAGCGCCAGCCATGAGCCGAGCCCCTGGATGGGCGACCGGCAGACCTTCCAGCTGATGCCGTCGGCGGCGAGCGGCACCCCGGACGCGTCCCGGACGGCCCGCGCGCTGCCGTTCCGGCACGAGAACGAGACGGCGAAGCCGCACTACTACGGCGTCACGTTCGAGAACGGCCTCAAGGCCGAGATGACGCCGACCGACCACGCGGCCCGGATGCGGTTCACGTACCCCGGCAAGGACGCGAGCCTGGTCTTCGACAACGTCACGAACGACGGCGGCATCACCCTCGACCCCAAGACCCGCTCCTTCTCCGGCTATTCGGACGTCAAGAGCGGCCTGTCCACCGGGGCGACCCGGATGTTCGTGTACGGCGTCTTCGACGCGCCGGTCACCGACAGCGGCAGGCTGAAGGGCGGCGGGGGCGACGACGTCACCGGGTTCTTCCGCTTCGACGCGGGCAAGGACCGCACGGTCAACCTGCGGCTGGCCACCTCGCTGATCGGGGTCGACCAGGCGAAGCAGAACCTGGCCATGGAGATCCCGGAGTCCGCCTCCTTCGACCGGGTGCAACGGGGGGCGCGGGGCGCCTGGGACGACATCCTGCGGACGGTCGAGGTCGAGGGCGCCGACGCCGACCAGCTGACGACGCTCTACTCCAGCCTCTACCGGCTCTACCTCTACCCGAACTCCGGCCACGAGAAGGTGAAGGGGAAGACCAGGTACGCCAGCCCCTTCTCCAAGGCGGTGGGCGAGAACACCCCGACGAAGACCGGCGCGAAGATCGTCGACGGCGAGGTGTACGTCAACAACGGCTTCTGGGACACCTACCGCACGACGTGGCCCGCCTACTCCTTCTTCTCCCCGAAGAAGGCCGGCGAGCTGGTGGACGGCTTCGTCCAGCACTACAAGGACGGCGGCTGGACCTCGCGCTGGTCCTCCCCCGGCGCGGCTGACCTGATGACCGGCACCAGCTCCGACGTGGCGTTCGCCGACGCGTACGTCAAGGGCGTGAAGTTCGACGCCGAGGCGGCGTACGACGCGGCCCTCAAGAACGCCACCGTGGCCCCGCCGTCCTCGGGCGTCGGCCGCAAGGGCCTTCAGACCTCGGTCTTCACCGGCTACGCGGACACCGAGACCCACGAGGGCCTGTCCTGGTCGCTGGAGGGCTACGTCAACGACTACGGCATCGCCCGGATGGGTCAGGAGCTGTACGAGAAGACGAGGAAGGCGCGGTACAAGGAGGAGTCCGAGTACTTCATGAACCGCGCGCAGAAGTACGTCAAGCTCTTCGACGACAAGGCCGGGTTCTTCCAGGGCAAGAAGCCGAACGGGGACTGGCGTCTGCCCTCCGGGGAGTACGACCCCCGCGTCTGGGGCTACGACTACACCGAGACCAACGGCTGGGGCTATGCCTTCACCGCCCCGCAGGACAGCCGGGGCCTGGCCAACCTGTACGGCGGCCGCGACGGTCTCGGCAAGAAGCTCGACACGTACTTCTCCACGCCGGAGACGGCGGGTCCGGAGTTCGTCGGCAGCTACGGCGGCGTCATCCACGAGATGACCGAGGCGCGTGACGTGCGGATGGGCCAGTACGGGCACAGCAACCAGGTCGCCCACCACGCCACGTACATGTACAACGCGGCCTCGCAGCCGCACAAGACGCAGGAGAAGGTCCGCGAGGTGCTGGGCCGGCTGTACGTCGGCAGCGAGATCGGGCAGGGCATCCACGGCGACGAGGACAACGGCGAGCAGTCGGCCTGGTTCCTCTTCTCCTCGCTCGGCTTCTACCCGCTGGTCATGGGCAGCGGGGAGTACGCGATCGGCTCGCCGCTCTTCAGAGAGGTCACCGTCCGCATGGACAACGGCCGCAAGCTGACCGTCAAGGCCCCGAAGAACAGCGACAAGAACATCTACGTGCAGGGCGTGAAGGTCAACGGCGAGAAGTGGACCTCCACGGCGCTCCCCCACGACGTCCTGGCCAAGGGCGGCACGCTGGAGTTCGACATGGGCCCGAAGCCGTCGGCATGGGGCACGGGCAAGGACGCGGCCCCGGTCTCCGTCCAGAAGGACGACAAGGTCCCGACGCCCAAGGGCGACGCGCTGAAGGGCGACGGCCCGCTCTTCGACGACACCTCCGCCACCTCGGCGACGGCCGAGTCGGTGGAGCTGCCGGTGTCCTCGGCCACGAAGGGCATCCAGTACACGCTGACGTCGGCGGCGGCCGACAAGGCGCCTGAGGGCTGGACGCTCCAGGGGTCGACGGACGGCGAGAAGTGGACGGACCTCGACCGCCGCTCGGGCCAGTCGTTCGCCTGGGACAAGCAGACCCGGGTGTTCTCGGTGGCGAAGCCCGGCTCGTACACGCAGTACCGGCTGGTGCTGACGGGTTCGGCGACGCTCGCGGAGGTGGAGCTGCTCTCCTGACCCGTACGCGATGGGCGTCGGCGGCCGGTACCCCGAGGGTGGGGTACCGGCCTCCGGCGTATCGGCGGCGGCCCTGACCCGGCAGGCCCTGGCCCGGCAGGCCCTGGAGGCTTTCGGGCAGGGCGACGTCAGTGCGGCTGGAGGCTTTCCGGCAAGGCCAGGTTGAGCGCGGCGACGACCGGCCGGCCGTGTTCGGTGCCGAGCCGGGAGAGGGCGCCGGTGGCGAGCTGGAAGAGCCGTCCCTCGGCCGGGGTCAGGCCGAGGTAGCGGGCGGTGAGGACGCGCAGGAAGTGCGAGTGCGCGACGAGCGCGATGTCCGCGCTCCCGATCCCGTCGGCGGCGGACCGGACGCCCGCGAGGACCTGGTCGGCCCGTTGCCCGATCTGGGCGGGGCTCTCACCCGGGTGCTCCTCGGAGCCGGGGTCGACGCCGTCGGTCCACAGGTTCCAGAAGGGCCGGGTGCGGCGGATCGCCGGGGTGGTGATGCCCTCGTAGCCGCCGTAGTCCCACTCCCGCAGCTCGGGGGTGACCCGGGGATCGGGGAGCCCGGCCAGCTCGGCGGTGCGGCGGGCCCGGATCATCGGGCTGGTGAGGGTGAGCCCGATGGTCCGGTCGGCCAGCAGCGGGACGAGCGCGCGGGCCTGCCGCTCCCCGACGTCGGTGAGCGGGAGGTCGGTGTAGCTCGTGTGCTGTCCGGAACGGGACCACTCGGTCTCGCCGTGCCGGATGAGGATCAGCTCGCCCATGGGGTCCGTTCGCCTTCTGTACAGGTGGTGCGGGTGGGGCCACGTACCGTAAGTCCCTCACCTGATCCTTTTCCCGTGGGGGGACCACATGTCCGACTACTTCCCGCCTCCGCCGCCCGAACAGCCGCAGCCGGAGCACCGGGCTCCGGTGGGTGCGCCGCCGCCTTCGCCGTGGGCGGCCCCGGCGGCGCCGCCGGGCAAGCAGCGTACGGGACTGATCGTGACGCTCGCCGTGGGCGGCGGGCTGGTCGTGGCGGGGGCGCTGGTGGCGCTCGTCCACTCGGTGATGGAGTCGGTCTCGGACTCCATCGCGCTGCCGCCCGGGCGGTCGGACGCGCCCTACTCCGAACCGTACGAGAGGGAGCCGTACGCCGAGGAGCCCCTGGAACCCGCCCCGCCCGGGCCGGCCGCCGGGGACGTCACGGTCACGAAGTGCACGCGCGACTCCCTGATCGGCTGGCCGCACGCCGACCTGAAGATCGTGAACAGGTCCGGAAGTCCGGCGGCGTACATCGTGTCCATCACGTTCGTGGACGCGGACGGCGCCGTGGTGTCCGACGGTATCGCGACCACCGAGGAGGTCGCCCCCGGCGCGTCGGTCGAGGTGAGGGCCCAGGGGTCCGGCGAGGTGGCCGCGGGCACGAGGTGCCGGATCGGCGAGGTCGATCGGCATGCGCTGTGACGGGCCGTTAGCCCGACAACACGCGGAAGGGCCGCACCCCGGGGAAACCCGGGATGCGGCCCTTCCTGCTCGGTCCGGCCCGCCTACTTGCGGATCAGGCTGCGGAGCACGTACTGCAGGATGCCGCCGTTGCGGTAGTAGTCCGCCTCGCCGGGGGTGTCGATGCGCACGACGCCGTCGAACTCCACACCGGTGTCGGTGGTGACCTTGACCGTGCGCGGGGTGGTGCCGTTGTTCAGCTCGGTGACGCCGGTGAAGGAGAAGGTCTCCTCGCCGGTGAGGCCGAGCGTCTCGGCGGTCTGGCCCTCGGGGAACTGGAGCGGGAGGACGCCCATGCCGATGAGGTTCGAGCGGTGGATGCGCTCGTAGGACTCGGCGATGACGGCCTTGACGCCGAGGAGCGCGGTGCCCTTGGCTGCCCAGTCGCGGGACGAACCGGAGCCGTACTCCTTGCCCGCGAGGATCGCGAGGGGGGTGCCGGCGGCCTGGTAGTTCTGCGAGGCGTCGTAGATGAACGACACGGGGCCGTCGCCCTGGGTGAAGTCGCGGGTGTAGCCGCCCTCCGTGCCCGGCGCGATCTGGTTGCGCAGGCGGATGTTGGCGAACGTGCCGCGGATCATGACCTCGTGGTTACCACGGCGCGAGCCGTAGGAGTTGAAGTCACGACGCTCGATGCCGTGCTCGGTGAGGTACTTGCCCGCCGGGGTGTCGGCCTTGATGGCGCCGGCCGGGGAGATGTGGTCGGTGGTGACCGAGTCGCCGAGCTTGGCGAGCACCCGGGCGCCGGTGATGTCCTCGACCGGGGTCGTCTCCATCGTCATGCCCTCGAAGTACGGGGGCTTGCGCACGTAGGTGGACTCGGAGTCCCACTCGAAGGTGTTGCCGGTCGGGATCGACAGCGCCTGCCACTGGGCGTCGCCCGCGAAGACGTCCTTGTAGGACTTGTTGAACATGTCCTCGCCGATGGCGTTCGCCACGACGTCGTTGACCTCGGCCTCGGAGGGCCAGATGTCGGTCAGGTAGACCGGCTTGCCGTCCTGGTCGACGCCGAGGGCGTCCTTGGTGATGTCGACCTTCATCGAACCGGCGATGGCGTACGCGACGACCAGCGGCGGGGACGCCAGGTAGTTCATCTTGACGTCGGGGTTGATCCGGCCCTCGAAGTTACGGTTGCCGGAGAGCACCGAGGTGACCGCGAGGTCGTTCTCGTTGACCGCCTTGGAGACCTCGTCCGGCAGCGGGCCGGAGTTGCCGATGCAGGTGGTGCAGCCGTAGCCGACGAGGTTGAAGCCGACCTTGTCCAGGTACGGGGTCAGACCCGCCTTGTCGAAGTAGTCGGTGACGACCTTCGAGCCCGGGGCGAGGGTGGTCTTGACCCACGGCTTGCGGGTCAGGCCCTTCTCGACCGCCTTCTTCGCCACGAGCGCGGCGGCGACCATGACGTAGGGGTTCGAGGTGTTGGTGCAGGAGGTGATCGCGGCGACGGTGACGGCGCCGTGGTCGATCTCGTACGTCGAGCCGTCGGGGGCCGTGACCGTGGTCGGCTTCGACGGGACGCCGTTGGAGGAGGCCGGGGAGTCGGAGGCCGGGAAGGACTCCTTGCCCGCCTCCTCGTCGTCGGCGACGTAGTTGCGGACGTCCTGGGCGAACTGCGCCTTGGCGTTGGCCAGGACGATGCGGTCCTGCGGACGCTTCGGGCCGGCGATGGAGGGGACGACCGTGGAGAGGTCGAGCTCCAGCTTCTCGGAGAAGTCCGGCTCGGCGGCCGGGTCCAGCCAGAGGCCCTGCTCCTTGGCGTACGCCTCGACGAGGGCGACCTGCTGCTCGTCGCGGCCGGTCAGACGCAGGTACTTCAGCGTCTCGTCGTCGATCGGGAAGATCGCCGCGGTGGAGCCGAACTCCGGCGACATGTTGCCGATGGTGGCGCGGTTGGCGAGCGAGGTGGCGGCGACGCCCTCACCGTAGAACTCGACGAACTTGCCGACGACGCCGTGCTTGCGGAGCATCTCGGTGATGGTCAGCACGAGGTCGGTGGCCGTGGTGCCGGCCGGGAGCTCGCCGGTCAGCTTGAAGCCGACGACGCGCGGGATGAGCATGGAGACCGGCTGGCCGAGCATCGCGGCCTCGGCCTCGATGCCGCCGACGCCCCAGCCCAGCACGCCGAGACCATTGACCATGGTGGTGTGCGAGTCGGTACCGACGAGGGTGTCGGGGTACGCCTGGCCGCCCCGGACCATGACCGTACGCGCCAGGTGCTCGATGTTCACCTGGTGGACGATGCCGGTGCCCGGGGGGACGACCTTGAACTCGTCGAAGGCGGTCTGGCCCCAGCGCAGGAACTGGTAGCGCTCCTTGTTGCGGCCGTACTCCAGCTCGACGTTCTGGCCGAAGGCTTCCTTGGTGCCGAACTTGTCGGCGATGACGGAGTGGTCGATGACCAGCTCGGCCGGGGCCAGCGGGTTGATCTTCGCCGGGTCCCCGCCGAGCTCCTTGACGGCCTCACGCATGGTGGCGAGGTCCACGACACACGGCACGCCGGTGAAGTCCTGCATGATCACGCGGGCCGGCGTGAACTGGATCTCCTGGCTGGGCTGCGCCTGGGAGTCCCAGCCGCCGATGGCCCGGATGTGGTCGGCGGTGATGTTCGCGCCGTCCTCGGTACGGAGCAGGTTCTCCAGCAGGACCTTCAGGCTGTACGGGAGGCGCGCGGAGCCCTCTACCTTGTCCAGCTTGAAGATCTCGTACGACTCGTCGCCCACGCGCAGCGTGCTGCGGGCGTCGAAGCTGTTCGCCGACACGACAGTCTCCTTCTTCAATGTGCGCGTATCTCCGCGCCGCGCCTCATTGGCAGTCGGCGCCGCGTTTTGCCGTCTACTGCCCCGACCATCCGCTAAGGTAAGGGTTACTTAGGTAACCCTTACCGGGTGGCGACTGCGGTGCGCCTCGGCAGATATCTCGATGTCGAGATAACTCTAGTACATAGCCGCCGCTCGGTCATGCCCAGGTGCCCCACCACACCGTCCGTGACCGCCGTCATCCGATCGAGGCGCCTGACAGCGAACCCAGCCGTTCCGGCTTCCTTGCCGGCGGACCTGGACGTACGGGGACCGCGTGACGGCCCGGTCCGAGGACGTGGCTGACGTACGACCGAGTCGCTGAACGGATCGAGCCGAAGGGCGGATCGAGCCGAAGGACGCTGAGGCGTTCGAGATCACCCGCCTGGCCTGCGACCGGGCGGGGTGGGGGTTCGAGCGGGTCGGGGCGCCAGGGGCAGTGCTGCTGGCGCATGTCCGTTGGCCGTCGCGCTACCGGCATCCCCGGTGCCGACGCGGGCTGGTCGTGGACCACCTCCTGGGGCTCAAGACGTTCCCCGTGTCGTCCCACCTTCTATGGCTCCGGGCCGTGTCCGCCGAGGGACTGGCGGTCGTGTTGACCCGCAGGTCAGCGCCGCCTGCCTGCCGACTGACTTCGCTGTCCGAGGACATCGGTGTCCTTGGACCTTCAACCCAGGCGTTCGACACCGACCCAGTCGCTTCGGCTTTCTTGCCAGTGGACCCAGGCGTACGAGGCGCGTCGTCCTCCGACGTTCCGTCACTCCTCGGGTGGAGCGGTTGGAGTCGCTCTCGCCCGCCCGGCGGAGGCGGTTCAGTACGCGGAGGGATCCTGACCGGCCTCGTCGGCTGCGAGTCTCGAAGCGCGGGCCGTCCGGCCCTCTGACGTCAGGAGCGCAGATGTCCATGACCAGGCCGACCACGACGAACGAAGGACCGGCACACGCGCCACGCGGAGAGGGGCGTCTGCGGCGGGCGTGGCGTGCGGCTCACGAGCCCGCCGCAGGGGTACCGCGCTGGGCCCGCCGGGTCGCCTACACCGTGCCGCTGGTGGTGCTCCCGTCCGGAATCTGGCGCCTGGGCGTGCTGTTCTCCGAGGACAAACGGGGCGGGGCCATCGAGGACTGGGCGATGAACGGCTACATCGTCCTCCTCACCCTCCTCTCCGAGGTCCTCGCGTTCACGGCCGTCGGGCTGGTCGCCCGCTGGGGCGAGGTGTTCCCGCGCTGGATGCCGAGGCTGCGCGGGCGCCGGGTACCGACAGCCGCCGCGGTCGTCCCGGCCACGATCGGGGCGACGATCCTGACCCTGGTCTTCACAGTCATCGCGACCGTCACCACGGTCACCCAGTCCAAGACCAATGGCGATCCGCTGCCGGCCGACTTCCCGAGCAAGGCCGGTGGCTGGGAGACCGTCTACTTCTACGCCGCCTACGTGCCCCTGGTCCTGTGGGGCCCGATGCTCGGCATCCTCACGTACGCGTACTGGCGTCGGCGCGGGTCGGCGACGACCGGGCCGCTGCTGCCGACGACGGTCGGCACCAGGTGGTAGGCGTTCCCCCGGGGCCACGGTGTCGACGGACAGAGCCGGCTCCACGTGATCCTCTGCCCATCACATCAGTCGCCGCAGGCCAGGGCGCGTCGGACGACCGGCTTCGTTGTCCAAGGACCTCACCACACCGCCGGACGCGCGCTACGCCGCGGTCGCGAGCGGGATCCCGCCGGTAGAGTCCGGGGGAGAACGACATCACTTGGGGGATTGATGACGACACCGGACGCGTCACCCATGGCCGCGGACGCACTGCCCATGGTCTTCGTGCACGGGACACGTTTCAGCGCGGGTCAGTGGAGCAGCCAGCTCGCCGCGCTCCGGAAGGAATTCCCGGTGGCCGCCGTCGATCTGCCGGGCCACGGAGCGCGCTCGGACCAGCCCTGGAGCATGAGCGCCGCGACCGGGATCATCGCCTCAGCGGTGGACTCGCTCGGCCGCGGACCTGCCCTGGTCGTCGGACACTCACTCGGCGGATACGTCGCGCTGGAGTTCGCTCGACGCCACCCGGAGCGGCTGCGGGGACTGGTCCTCGCCGCTGCCAGCGCCTCCACCCGCGGCGCGTGGGCAGCGCCGTACCGGTGGGCCACCGGACTGGTGCCCCGTATACCGGCGGACCGCCTGGCCCGGTGGAACGACTGGTTGCTGCTGCGGCTCTATCCGCCGGAGGTGGTGGAGGCGACCATCAGCTCCGGGTACGCCTTCCACACCCTGCCCGCCGCCTGGGGTGAGGTACTGGGGCGCTTCGACGCGGGTGCGATGCGACACGTGGCGGCACCGGCACTGATCCTCAACGGCGAGAAGGACAGCGTCTTCCGGTCCGGGGAGGCGGACTTCGCCCGCGCGCACCGGCACGCCCGTGTCGAACTGATCCCGCGGGCAGGGCACCTCGCGAACTTCGACGCGCCGGAAGCCTTCACCGATGCCGTACGCCGCTTCGCGCGGCAACTCACCGCGACCGGCTGAGCGCCACGCCCACAACGCGCCCGTACCCGGGACGGAGTGCCCGGAGCACGCCCGCACGCGGGACGGAGTGCTCAGACCACGCCCGCACGCAGAACGCGGTCGAGCGCCGCCCTGCCCGCGGGCCCCCAGGTCGGCTTGCCGCCGGGAAGTCCCCGGTCGCCGTTCCGGCCCATGAGCATGAGGACCAGGCTTTTCATGGCGGCCAGCCCGCGGGCGCGCCGGGCCATCGCCTCGTCCGCACGCCCGTACACCTCGAAGAACCGTGGGGCGGCGCCCTCCGGGAGGATGACCCAGGCGGCCGCGAGGTCCCACGCCGGATCGCCGGCGAACAGGTCGCCGAAGTCGATCACGCCCGAGAGCGTCCCGTCCGACACGACGACATTCGCGGGGTGGAGGTCACCGTGCACCCATACCGGCGGCCCCTCCCATCCCGGAGCCGCGACCGCGTCGTCCCAGACGGCCCGGACCTCGTCGGCGACGCCGTCGGGGACGACGGCGTGGAAGAAGTGGTCGAATCCCTCCGTGTGCACACGGGGATGACCACCTCGGTCCGAACCGGCCGGAGCGTCGACGGGCGCCTCCACGTGGAGCGCCCGGAGGAAGTCCGCCAGCACGACGGCCGCATGGTCACCGCGGCTGATCGAGGTGCGGTCCAGGGGCTCGCCGGGGACCCACGTCATGATCGTCCAGGGCTTCGGGAAGCGCGCTGACGGCTCCCCGGCCCGTACGGGGTTCGGGACGGGCAGCGGCAGGCGAGGAGCCAGGACCGGCAGCCACCGGCGCTCCTTGAGCTGAAGTTCCGGAGCGCGTTCCGTACGCGGCATGCGGACGGCCAGCTCGCCCCCGAGGCGCCACTGCTGGTTGTCCCATCCGCCCGCGACCTCCCGGACGGCCAGCCCCGCGAGGTCCGGATGCTGCTCCTGGAGCAGACCGCGGACCAGGTCCGCCGTGATCTCGATCTCGAAGTCGGTCATGCGGAGCCACGGTAGTGGGGTGGACGCGCCGGACGGGACTCGGGACCGCCCGGCGTGGGCGGGCCCCGGGGGCGTCAGTCGAGACAGAACTCGTTGCCCTCGACGTCCTGCATCACGAGGCAGGACTCGTTCTCCTCGTCGGCGAGCAGCAGTTCCCCGCGCACCGCGCCGAGCGGGATCAGCCGCGCGCATTCGGCCTCCAGCGCGGCGAGGCGCTCCTCGCCGACGAGTCCGGTGCCGACACGGACGTCGAGATGCACCCGGTTCTTGACGACCTTGCCTTCGGGAACGCGCTGGAAGTACAGCCGCGGGCCCACACCCGAGGGGTCCTGGCAGGCGAATCCCGCGTCCCGCTTCTCGGGCGGCAGTGAGAGGTCGTACTCGTCCCACGTGGCGAACCCCTCCGGCGGCGGCGGTACGACGTACCCCAACACCTCGCACCAGAAATACGCGACGCGCGAGGGTGACGCGCAGTCGAAGGTGATCTGTACCTGCCTGATCGGAGCCATCGGGCCACCCTAGTTGCACACCCGTTCGTCGGCCTCCGAGTTTCCCCCCGCAGGATGCGTAGGAGACAGGAGTCGTGCGCGTCGCACCGCGGCCGGAAAAAGGGGAAGCGGCGTGCGAAGTGCGCTGAAAGGATGACGAACTCCAGGGCCGACCGACACAGCGCGGCACACGGGCCGGGCCAGGTGGGCCTGGCCCAACCGGCTCGGCTCGGCCCACCCGGCCGGGCCACTTGGCCGGCTCGACCCAACCGGCCCGGCCACCTGGCCCGTCCGGCAACCCAGCACGATCAGCACACCCAGACAGACCCGGCGCGACCGGCGGGCCCGCACGCCCACCACGCGCCCCAGCACCAGGAGACGTACCCACCGTGACCCGCACCAGCGCCGTTTCACTGATCCGTTCCCGCACGCTCTCCGATGTGGCCGAGTACGCCTACGCGGCCACCGCGCCCGCCGAGTCCCGGCTGATCTTCCTCGCCGGTTCGTGTCCGCTCGACGAGCACGGCGACACGGTCGCCGTCGGGGACTACGCGGGCCAGGCGGCGAAGTCCGTGGAGAACCTGCGGACGGCACTCGCCGACGCGGGCGCTTGGATCGAGGACGTCATCAGCACGCGGGTCCTCGTGGCATCGGCTCGGCAGGAGGATCTCGTGGCCGCCTGGGAGGTGGTCCGGGACTCCTTCGGCGACCACGACGTGCCCAGCACCCTGATGGGCGTCACCGTGCTCGGCTACGCGGACCAGCTCGTCGAGATCGAAGCCGTGGCCGCCGTCCTCGACGCCCCGACGCCCTCGGCGTAGTGGCGGTGTGAACCTCCGCGCCCCCTCACACCGAAGGGTGCGAGGGGGCGCCGTCGGGCGTGGCGCTCACCCCGTACGGACGCGCGGACCGCGCCCTTCACTCCGGCGCGCGCCACGATGGGGAGGAGAGGCCACCTGCGCGGAGCCGGTACACACCCGTCACTCGAACGGCACACCCCCACAGCAGCCTCATCTCATATCTGAGATAACCTGCCGTCATGTCAGACGATTACCTCGTACGCATCGGCAAGCTCATCCGTGACGCCCGTCAGCACCGGGGCTGGACACAGACGCAGCTGGCCGAGGCGCTCGCCACCAGCCAGAGCGCCGTCAACCGCATCGAGCGTGGCAACCAGAACATCAGCCTTGAGATGATCGCCCGCATCGGTGAAGCACTCGACAGCGAGATCGTGTCACTCGGTTACGCCGGACCCATGCATCTGCGGGTCGTCGGCGGCCGGCGGCTCTCCGGGGCCATCGACGTCAAGACCAGCAAGAACGCCTGCGTCGCGCTGCTGTGCGCCTCGCTGCTCAACAAGGGTCGGACGGTCCTGCGCCGGGTGGCCCGGATCGAGGAGGTGTTCCGGCTCCTGGAGGTGCTGAACTCCATCGGGGTCCGCACCCGCTGGGTCAACGACGGCGTGGACCTGGAGATCGTGCCGCCCGCGCAGCTTGACCTGGAGGCGATCGACGCCGACGCCGCGCGCCGCACCCGCTCGATCATCATGTTCCTGGGTCCGCTGCTGCACCGGACGGAGCAGTTCACCCTGCCGTACGCGGGTGGCTGCGACCTCGGCACCCGCACCATCGAGCCGCACATGATCGCGCTGCGCCGGTTCGGCCTGGAGATCGCCGCCACGGAGGGCCTGTACCACGCCCAGGTCGACCGCTCCGTCTCCCCGGGCCGGCCCATCGTACTGACCGAGCGCGGCGACACCGTGACCGAGAACGCCCTGCTGGCCGCCGCCCGCCACGACGGTACGACCGTCATCCGCAACGCCTCCTCCAACTACATGGTCCAGGACCTGTGCTTCTTCCTGGAGGCGCTGGGCGTGCGGGTCGACGGGGTCGGCACGACGACGCTCACCGTGCACGGGGTCCCGCAGATCGACGTGGACGTGGACTACTCCCCCTCCGAGGACCCGGTCGAGGCGATGAGCCTGCTGGCCGCCGCGGTGGTGACCGAGTCCGAACTCACCATCCGACGGGTGCCGATCGAGTTCCTGGAGATCGAGCTCGCGGTCCTGGAGGAGATGGGCGTCGACTGCGACCGCACCCCGGAGTACGCCGCCGACAACGCGCGCACCCGCCTGGTGGACCTGACCGTGCGGCCCTCCAAACTGGAGGCGCCGATCGACAAGATCCACCCGATGCCGTTCCCCGGCCTCAACATCGACAACGTCCCGTTCTTCGCGGCGATCGCCGCCGCCGCGCACGGCCAGACCCTGATCCACGACTGGGTCTACGACAACCGCGCGATCTACCTCACCGACCTCAACCGCCTCGGCGGCCGCCTCCAACTCCTCGACCCGCACCGGGTCCTGGTAGAGGGCCCGACCCGCTGGCGCGCCGCGGAAATGATGTGCCCGCCGGCGTTGAGGCCCGCCGTGGTGGTGCTGCTGGCGATGATGGCGGCGGAGGGCACCTCCGTACTCCGCAACGTCTATGTGATCAACCGCGGTTACGAGGAGCTGGCCGAGCGGCTCAACTCGGTGGGCGCGCAGATCGAGATCTTCCGGGACATCTGACGGGCGGGGTGTTGTGCCCCTTGAAGGCAAGGGGCACAACACCTCAACATGCCAGCTGACCTGCGGATATGCACTTCACAACCCTCCACTGATCACTGTTGTTTTTCAGCACCTTGTGCAACGCACGTGCAAGATGATCTTGAACGGCTGATGATGCGTCAGAGATGACTGAGCATCCGTCAGCCATCACGGAGGGTTCTCGCCGAAGTGGCCTCGCAACGTCCGATGTCGGTCGTGCCACGCCGACCTCGTGTGGTCGACGAGGTGAACAGTCATCTGCCCGACGTCTCCGGCCTCGCGACGCAGCCCGGGGTCCGGCCGCGCATCCGAGTCCTCCGGCTGACCACTTCGCCACGCAGAAGAGGACCCGCACCACGTGGGCGCGGGTCCTCTGTCGTAGACGGGCGCCGTGTCACGGGCTCAGCCTGCGCCCACCTCGTGGGAGCACCCGCCATGACGTCCGGGCCGGCGGGGTGTCGGGCCGCCCTACGATGAGCAGCGTGACAAGCCTCCGCGCCCCAGGCTCTGGCCCTCAGCACATAGCCGTGGGGACCGCCGAGACCGACCGACAGCTGACCGACTCCACCCGCCTGATGTACTCCTCCGACATGGCCGCCTTCACTGCCTGGTGCGCGAGCGTCGGTCGGCGGCCGCTGCCTGCTACCCCGGAGACTGTCCCTGAGTACGTGGCGTACTTGACCGTAACCCCGTCACCGCCGGACGAGGGTGACGGCCGGGGCGGTGTGCTTCTCGCGGGCCATGACGTGGGCCTGTACGCGGACGCTTGAGGCGAGGACCACGGGGCCACTGGAGCGTTCGGCCTCAGCCATCGCTCGGCCGACCGCGAGCCAGGCGTTGCCCTGGTCGTGCTGTTTGAGCAGCAGGCTGGTCGAGTTCTGGTAGGCCGTGGCCAGCAACGCGGCGCGGGCGTATCCGTCGTCCCCTTCGTTGGCGGCCGGCCGGAGGTCGGCGATCAGGCCGGGCAGGATGCGTGTTCGGTCACGGTCGCACCATGCTCACGGTCAAAGCACTCACCGCGCTGAGAAGTACCGACGGGGCTTGGCCGAGATCGAGAGCGTGCTGGTGCAGCACGATGCCGGAATGGCGAACCATGTGGCCGGCGTGCGGTGCGTTGCCTTTCGCGTACACGAGGTGCCCGTTCTTCAGCCCGAGGGAGGTGCAGTACGCCAGCATCTGGTAGAGGTCGGCATCGGGATAGCCCTGCGGTCTGCCCGCCTTGTACTTCGCGTCGGCCACAGCCAGCGGAACTCCGGACTCCCCGTACCAGACGAGGTCCGGTCGCATCCGGATGGCGCCGCCTTCATCCAGGTGGATGTTCCTGGCCTGCAGTGTGGCGTGCCCGCCGTATGCAGTCAGGGCCTCGCGGAGCGCAACGCAGACGAAGTCCTCGAAGACCTTGTTCATGTCGAAGAGGAAGCCGTTCATCCGCAGCCCGCCCGGCAGATGCTCAGCCGACGCCCCGTCCAGCACCAGGCCTGCCAGATGGAGGGCGTGGTGATACCGGGCGTTGAGACGGTTCGGCTGCCATCCCGGGACCGCCTGCCCCCTCACGAGTGGGGTGGCGTCCCCAAGTCTTGCCCGCTGGTGCATCAGACGCGTGCGTACGGCTCGGGGCACGCCGGGCAGGCGCAGCAGTCGTTCAACTCCGGCCCTTAGGATGCGATTCTCAGCGATGTCCGTGGTGAACTCGTCGTACGCGATCTCCACCGGTAGCGGGGCACCGAATCGGCGCCGGATCTGCTCGGCTTCGCGGATCCGGCCTCGTACGACGAACGCCGTGGCTTCGGTGGGCCGGTAGCCCTGCAGCAGCCCCTGCCGTAGTGCCTGGTCCGTCTGCCGCTCCACTGCGTGGGCAAAGGCGGGCAGCAGTTCGTCGTGTCCGGCGGCGTCAACCGCTCCGTCCCGCCAGCCGCGCGGGTCGAGGCTGTAGCCAAGAAGGAAGAACAGGCGCTCGATGGGCACTTTGGGCGTGATCCGCAGCCGGACGGTCTCGCCTCCAGGGACGTCGAGCGCCACGGCCCCGACCTTGCTTCCTGCCCGCAGCCGCCACAGCGCCGGCTCGTACGGATCGGGTACGGCGTCCACGATCTTCGAAGCGGCCAGGGCCCGCCCTGCCGCGTCCGGGAGGGACACGACTTTCGCCGGGGCGTGTTCGACGAGGTGAACTTCGGTCACGGCGTGCCGGGGCCTTCGATGGAGTCATCCGCTTCCGGTGCCCTGCGCGCGGCCACGGCGGCCTGTAGCGCCGCCAGCCCGTACCGTTTCTCGATGTCCACGCCTTCCCCGTAATGGTGTTCTTCCAGCAGGGGCAGGATCTTTGTCCGCCAGGTGCGTTCCAGTCCGCCTTCGCGGTAGACGCCAGGTTTCATCAGGTAGGACGGCCCGAGCCGGAAGTCGGCGTCGTCGATACGGGCGTTGAGGGCGTCGAGCAGGTCGGCCGGTTCGGCGTCCTTTCCCTCGCCCTCCAGCCAGCGCCTCAGAAGTCCGCTGGTGGGCTCGGTTCTCGGCGAGAGCTCCACGAAGGCGAACCGCCGTCGCATCGCCGCGTCCACCAGCGCGATGGACCGGTCGGCGGTGTTCATCGTGCCGATCACGAACAGGTTCCGAGGTAGGGCGAAGTCCTCGCCCGAGTAGGTGAGCCGCACCGACTTCTTGCGGTACTCCAGCAGGAAGTACAACTCACCGAAGACCTTGGCCAGATTGGCGCGGTTGATCTCGTCGATGATCAGGAAGTGCGGGATGTGCCGGTTGCCCTCCAGGCGGGCGAGGTCGGCCAGTTCGCGCAGCGGGCCGGGGGTCAGCCGGAACGCGACCTCGTGTGTGTCCGGGTCTTCCCGGGGCCGGAACCCTTCGAAGAAGTCCTCGTAGGCGTAACTGGGGTGAAACTGGACCAGTTTGACCTGCTCCGGGCCGCCGCCTAGGAACTCGGCGACTTCCTGCGCGAGGTAGGTCTTGCCCGTTCCGGGCGGCCCGTAGAAGATCAGCTGACGTTCGTCCCAGAGCAGGTCCCGTACCTCGCTCAGCCACTCGAGCTTGTCAACGTTGAGCTTCCTGCGCAGCGCCTCATCGGGGTGGGGGAAGTCCAGTTCACGGCGGGCGGCGATGGCCTGAAGCGCGACGCCGGAGGTGTCGGCGGATTCCTCGGCCGCCTTCTTCAGTTCCTCGTCAGAGAACCAGAGCCCGTCGAGGATGCCCTTGACTGCCGTCAGATCGACCAGTTCGTGTCCGGCGTTCAATTTCTGCTGGAGCTCCTCCGGGAGCTCTTCGTACGGATAGCCCTCGCTCCACTCCACCGGGCGCCGCAGAACGCTCCGTCCGTCTTCTGCGGCGACCTGCTCCGCGTTCCCGGTGATCTCACCCACGTACAACTTGCCGCCGGGGAACACGCAGACGGTGTCACCCGGTCTCATCCGGGAGAGGAACGCATGAAATTCGTCGACGAACCGGGCCTTCTGGCTGTAGGCGACCGCGGATTCGTAGTCCTCGTCCACGATCGCGCGCAAGTGCTCCTTGCTGACGCCCGGGGCAACCCCTGGCCTCAGCCGGTCCGCGGCAAGCGTCACCCGTCCCTCAGTCAGCCACTCCTGGTCGGCCGAAGCGATGTCGGTGACGTTGGGGTCGCGGACCAGCCAGGCTCGGCTGGGGCCGGCCGATGCCTGTTCCAGGAAGTCGGCGAGCGGCCGACCGTCGGTTGTCTTCCACTCCAGCCAGCCGTTGGCGCTGCGGCCGAGGAGGATCTCCGCCGCGGCGGACGGTGAGTTGCACTCAACGTCGCTGACCACCTCGAGCCACCCGGGCCAGGTCGTCGTCTCCTTGATCGTGCCCTCTTCCCTCAGTTGCTCCCGCAGCCGGTGGGAGGACGGCATCCGCAAGGGGAAGGAGGGTACGACCTCGGGGCGGGCCGGCGAACCGGCCAGGACCACCATCTTCTGGCTGCCGTTGGTCCCCTTCTCAGTGAGCAGCCGCCCGCGCGCCGACGGCCCGCCGTGCGGCAGGCGCAGCAGGAACTCCGGGTACTCCTCGGTCATCCGTCTCCTCAGTCGCTCAGGTCAGGTTCAGGAACTTACGCGAGACAAGGTCCTGGCCGCTCAGAATGTAGTTCGGACGGTCCCGGCAAACCGGCCCTCGGGCGCAGCTGCGGAAGCCGTCATCTGGCCCGGACGGCTGCAAGGCGGTCCCCTGACACGGCATTCGGGCATTCTCCGGGCGGTGCGTGCCCGGATCACAGCCGTAGGAGCGTTTCCGGCCAGCGATCGGAGCCCGGATTGCCTTCCGAAGCGGGCTGCGCCCATGATCTGTTCCGATGGGGCACGATCATGAGGGGGAACAGTGAGAAGCGGAACGACAGCGGCGACGGGGAAGCCGCAGGCGGAGCCTCTGCCCGCAGCACTGGGCATGTCAGTGACGGAGCTCGTACAGGCGGTGGGCGGCTTCGAGTGTGACCCGGCCGAGATGGTTCGAGCCTCGGTGCGGACGGCTGAGCGTGCGTTCGCCGAACTCGACGCGTGCGACGACGTGATCGACAAGGCCTCGGAGGCCGGTGGGAAGGTTGCGGGCCGCCTGCGTGTCCATCTCTCGGCGGAGGCCGCTGCGGACATCCCCGCCGAGTTGGAGGAGCTGGAGACTGTCGCTGCCGGGGTGCGGAGCACCGATGAAACCCGTCGGCTGCTGAACCGTGTACTGGGCAGGGAGAACCGGGATGCGTTCACGCCTGTTGCTGTCGTCCGCCTCACCGCTGACGGCCTCCCCAAGCTCCCGTCTGCCTACGCCGAGCCCGACGACTATTCGGATCTGCTCGCGGTGGCCGGCCGCGAAGAGCAACTGAGGCCCCTGCTGAAACTCGTGCACGCGGAACGGATCGTTCGGGTGGCCTTACATCTGGTGACCGTAGTGGACCAGGTCGCTTCGGTCGGCTTCGCCGACAAGCGATTCGCCGGTGAGTCACTTCGCGAGGCATGGCACTCGTACGAGTTGTGGCAGAGGTGCTTGGCAGAGCGCCGACGGGATCTGAGCTAGGAGTATCGACAGGCCAAAGCCTTCCGCTTCCGTGACAGACGCGCTCACACAGTTCCGGTGATCTTGAATGCCGCCCAGAACAGCGGATTCTCGGCAACCTGTTGGTCCAGGTAGCTTCGCCAGTCCGGATGCACCGAGTCAATGGCCGATTCGGCGGAGAGCGCGGGCCCTGTGCGAGAGGGCGCTCGCCACTGATGTCCACGGAGGTAGCGGACGGTTTCGGCGTGAGCGGTGTGGGGGTCCGCGCTGGCACCGAGATGCGCGTGGAGCAAAGCAGAGAAGGCGATACCTTGCAGGTCAGTGATGCCCCACAGGGTGGAGATGACCGCTTTTGCGCCGCGGGCAAGGAACGCGGACTCGATGCTGCGCAGGGTCTGTACGGTACGACCGGTGCCTTCATGCGTGCCAGTTCTGCAGGCGTTGAGGATGACCAGGTCGACGCTGGAGAAGGCGCCATCGGCGAGGATCCCGCCCCGGGTGAGTGCGGCTTCTCCGAGTGAACTGCCTTGCAACGCAAGTCCGGCAGCCCAACGATCCGGGTGCGTAAGGCCATGTGATGCGACATGGACGATTCGCGCCCTGGACATCGCGCGCAGAGCACGGGCCGGGGTCGCCTCCTCTTGCGTGAGTACTTCCACGCTGTCGTGAAGGCCGGCGATCAGGTCGGCTTCGTACAGCGGCCCGCCGATCGGGGCCAGGTCGGGAATGTGGCCACCGCCGTGCGCCACCACTAGCACCTCAACCGCGGCTACATTCCGCTGGGACCATTGGATCGCGGACACAAGACGGGCTGCAGGCGCGTAGGAGACGTAATCAAAGGCATCGTTCAATGTCAAAGTGCGCGCGCTGTCGAGTGGAGCGGCATGCAGCGGCAGTAGCTCCAGCGGAGCCGTGGGGCTGAGCAGCAGCCGACGGAATTCATGGGGCGCGGCCATCTCGATGATGGCCTGCGCCAGCTCACCGCACACGGTGACCAGCTGTTCCAGATAGTCGTGCCAGATACGCCCGGGGTCATCCAGTGAATGTCGTGCCCATTCACTCACCGCGTCAGCGAGATACGTGAGGGGGAACTCCTCGCACGAAACCAGATCGAAGCGCGAGCGGCCCGCACGAGTCCGGCATGCCGCGAGCTGCAGTCTGCCATGCCGGTTGATCAGGTGGACGAACACCGTTTGTTCGTCCAGCAGAGGATTGTCAGGGCGGTCATTTGATCTCGCCTTGCCGTTCCGTCGGTCCACAGCCGCCCGGAGGAGTTCCAGAGTGCGCTGCCTGTCCTCGACAGCGGCCTTCAACTCCGCTTTCACCTCATGTGCATTTTCCCCGTCGAGCAATCGGGTGGCATGTCGAGCACGCACTCGAGCGAGGTGACGTGCGGATCTCATGAAATACCGGTACTCAGCAGCGTCGGACACCAGGGCGAGCTCGTCATGAATATCCTCGCCCTTCGCGTTTTCGCAACTCCGGAAAGCCACCTCTGCGGCCTGATCGTTGCCTTCGAGGGCAATCCTCTGCTTCATCGTCTGCGTCTCATCGCCGACAAGCCGACGAAGTGCTGTGATCGCGGCCTCTTTGCTCCGGGCGCGCACCCCTTCCGGCATCGCGAGCCAGATGCTGCCCACGGCCTGAAGTTCGCCGTCGCCGACAAGCCGGACGACGCTGAGGCGGGCATATCCGACGGTCGCGAGATGCAGAAGCTCCCAGGCGTGTTCCACCCAGGACAGGGAGTAGGTGTACGGGGCTCTGAGCGGAGGGCCCGGGTCATCCAGGGGCGTGGGATATACAAACCACAACCTCAGGCCGTCGTCGTAGTCCTCGACTTCGAAGGCGTACTGGGCGCCCGGCTCCATCAACGCCTGTGTGGCGGCGAGATGCGTGTCTGTCTCGGCTGCAGCCAACCAGACAGGGTGAGGACCTGCCTGTGCATGGAAGAAGCGCGTACCGCAGGTGACGATTTCCTCGACCATCCAGTCGGGCACTGAAGAATTCGAGGCAAGGGAATTCGGTTCCCACAACAGAGCGTCTTCCAGCATCAGTTGGGCTTGATGCAAGCCCCTGCCCTCAACCAAGCACTCTTCTCCGTACCGATCATCGCTCGTCGTGGGCGTCATGAGCGTGAACTCATGTCCCGTCAGATGGGATCTCAGCTGATCCATCTGGGCATCCCACGCATCGAGATCCTTGCGTAGACCCGCCGAGATCTCTGCTGAAAGATTCCTGACGCGACGCACCGTCTCTTCCAGATCGATGCGGTGGTGCAGGCGTTTCGCGACCTCCGTGAGGTCCGGTCTGTCAGCCAGCCCCGGCCTGGCTCGCAGGAAATCCTCAGCGATGGTGATCTTCATCCAGCCTCCGGCGACGAGGGCGTGCATACACGCCTTCGCCGTTCCGGTGGCGGACTCCTGAAAGAAGTCCGGAGGCAAGGAGGCAAATGGATCTACCGCGTTGAGGAGGACGACTTCGACATGCCAGTCCGGAACGCGCCACACCCTCGTGAGCTCATCGTGGACCGTGTCCACCGGATGAGTCGACAGCCGGCGCCCTGCCCACAACTCGACGAGCAGTTCATGGAGGCCGACCACGTCCCACCACCGCTCCCACGGCGCCCCACGCCTGCGAACCGTGCGCAGGACAGGCATGACGAGGGTGCCTACCACGACAGATTCGGGCATCCCGGGGACGACGAGGCCGGTCGATCGCAAGTGATCGCTGATGGTCTGCGGAGAACTGCCTCTGATGTCCTCCACAGCGATGCGGAGCATCACGGCAGCAAGGGCCAGTTGATCATCCGCGACCCACGAGGGGAACATGTCGGAACGGCATGCTTCGGGCCGGAGCTTGCGACAGACCTGAGCTGCCAGGCCGTCGACCCAAGCGGTTCGCATCCGTAACAGGTTGTCTCGCATCGGTCGACCCCCGGCATCCCCAACGATGAGCAATTACCACGGCAGTATGTCTGTGGCACCTGCAAGTCACCGCGAGATCGCGGAAAATCAGGCCGTCAGGGTGCGAAGCTCCCGCACCCGCTGTCCGGAAGGATCCACGGCGATGCCGCATGCGCCCACAACGGTCACCCAGGTCGTGATCGTTCTTCTCCTGGTACTACCCGGCGTGACCTACCAGTTCGTCCGCGAACGCGCCCGTGGTCTGACGCCAGGTCACAGAGATCTCGGAGAGCGCATACTCCGAGCGGTGACGGCAGGTATCGCTCTCGACACCCTTTACGTCCTGCTCGCCGGCCCATGGTTGCTGCGCCTCGTCTATGACCGTCGCCAGGGCTGGCTGGCCGGCGCGGCCGACAACCCTCGCGTCGCCGCGCTGACCGCGACAACCCTGTTGATCGTGGTGCCGGCCGTCGCCGCGTGGCTCACCTCCCGGCTGCGCTCGCGAGGAAGTCGATCCACCTATGATCCGGTCCCCACGGCATGGGACAAGGTCTTCCAGCGTCGGAGCCACTGTCTGGTACGTGCTCGTCTGAAGAGCGGTACCTGGATAGGCGGCTATTACGGGGAGAGGTCCTACACGTCGAGCTACCCGGAAGCCGCAGACCTGTATCTGCAGACCACGTGGGCCGTGTCCGAGACCGGACTGTTCGAACGCCCACTGGAACATTCCGGCGGGATCTATATTCGGATGGATGATGTGGAGTTCCTCGACTTCGTCGAAGTACCTCCCGTGACCGACGACGGAGACGGAGACACGACAGGTGACCGAAACGCGACCGCAGTTCGACCCCAACGAGAAGAGGGGGTATCGGCCCGTCGGCAGCCGTCCCGAGCCGACGCAGGCTCCGCCCACGCCTCCTCCGATCGCTGAGCCGGACACCGGCACGGCCGGCGAAGAGTGACGCGACAGGCGTCCGCCGTACACAGCGACCGCGTATTTCGCCGTG
Source organism: Streptomyces sp. NPDC102283 (assembly GCF_044766265.1). NCBI lineage: Bacteria > Bacillati > Actinomycetota > Actinomycetes > Kitasatosporales > Streptomycetaceae > Streptomyces > Streptomyces sp. NPDC102283. The sequence goes on along the minus strand of NZ_JBIWLQ010000008.1, from coordinate 204,725 downwards.
GCCAAGGTCATGGCCCATCATCACCTGAGTTGACCGGCCCCTCCTCCCTTCGGTGCGTGGTCTAGCGTGACGATGAACACCTGCCCCGGCTCGCTTGTCCCGAATGTGAGGCCTCACGTGCACATCGCGCCCCTCAGCCCCGACGACCCAGCCGAGCTGGGCGGATACGAGCTGCTCGGGCGGATCGGGCAGGGCGGCATGGGTCAGGTGTATCTGGGGGAGTCGCCGGGCGGGGAACCGGCCGCCGTGAAGGTGATCAAGCCGTCCGTCGTGGACTACGAGACCCGGCTGAGGTTCGCTCAGGAAGTGGAGATCCTCAAGACGGTCTGGGGGGCTCGGATCGCCGCCCTTCTGGACGCCGATCCGGAGGCGGACCCGCCGTGGCTGGCGACCGAGTACGTCGAGGGGCTGGACCTGAGCAGGCATGTGGGCAGCCACGGCCCACTCGACGCCCTGCTCACCGCCTCGCTCGGCGCGACGCTCGCGGAGGCGCTGGCGACGGTGCACAAGCAGGGTCTGCTCCACGCGGCAGCGGACGGTCGTCGGGGGCTCGCCGTCGCCGGCGACGGCAGCGTCCTGGTAGCACCGGGGACACGTCACCGTGCGGTCCTCCAGCCCTGCAAGCTCCGAACGGAGGCGCGCCATGCGCTCGTCCACATATGCCTGAATCCGGTTGAGGCCCTGGCGGACGGCGCCATATCGTTGTCGGCCCGGGAACGGTCCGACAGGCCTAGGACGGGAAGTAGTTGCTCGTCCACGAACGCAACCAGGAAGTCCAGGACGGTGGCAGCAAATGGTTCGATCTCCTCGCGCCTGGCGCTCAGCCCGTAGTGCTGAAGTTTATTCCTCAGCCCATGCAGTGATGCGAGGGCGCCAGCGCCCTTCGAGGAGATCTCCACGCCGGCAATGTCCCGCAGCCGACGTACAGCCTCTGCCGATCCGATGCTGTTGAACTCGCCCTTCGTGTACCTGTCCCAGGTCACGGCGTTCGTGATTCTTTCGATCACCAACGTCCAGTGAATCGCCTCCAGTCGGGCCTTGAGCAGCACTTCGGCAGCAGCTTCCAGGTGCAGCACGGCGTACTTGAGGGCGCGGGCGCTGGGCGCCTCACCTTCCTCGTCGGGCTCCAGATGGTCCACCACGCTGACGAGGTAGTCCAGGCCATTGTCGACAGGTGGGAACGCCAGGTCGGAGCCCGGGATGTCGGCCGGCCGCCACACCGGGCTCCCGAGGTGCTGCGCATCCCTGAGCCGCGTGAGCCAGTCCTCGGCCTCCGGTAGCTCCGTGGCGAACTCGTCGTCGTTCACAGTCTTGGTCCGTCTCTCTGTCGGGTAACCGGTATGCCAGGGAGAACATCCGGCAAGACCACTGCATCCATGGTCCCCGAGGCTGCACGGGTAGGCAACGATCTGTAACGATGAACAGCAACCAGACCACGCACACTCCGCCGCAGGCACCTCACGGCAGTCCTAACTGCGGGATGGAACGACACGTGATTCCACGTCGCCCCTACCCAGGCAGACGCGTCATCCGCCCTTCGCTGCAGGGACTTTTCAGGAACTTTCAGCCCTGTCTGAGGGACTTCCGAGGGACTTTCCGCTGCCTAACGCAGCAAGCCCCCGAAAGATCGGAAAGGGCCTCCGACGCAGGTCGGAGACCCTCTTAATACTCCAGCTGTAGATCGTGATCTTCATGTCTGACAGGCGGCTTGTCGGTGGTAGTGGCTGGTTCTGGATCGGGCCTGGTGGCGGCGCCGCCAGAGGGACTAGCGCAGCCGGTGGACCGAATCGGGAGCGGGGCCAACGAGCGCCGTGAACAGCCGCTGGATCTCGTTGCAGGTGAGCGGGACCAACCCGTCCGGAGCGGGATGGCGGGCATGTTCTGCCGCACGGGTGACCGCCAGGAAAGCGTGCGCGAGCATGGCCAGGGTGACCCAGCGCGAGGTGAAGCGGCGCACCTGGTGCTCGTCCAGTCCCGCAAGACCCTTCCCCGATTGGAATGTCTCCTCAACTCTCCATCTCGACCCGGCGACATGGACCAGCGTGGCAAGGGGTGCCGGAGCGGGCGAGGAGCAACGGTAGTAGGCCCGTTCGCCGGTTGTACGGTTGCGGCGGATCAGCAGTTGGTGATGATTCGGTCCGGAGTCTGTCGGCCGGGACCGGGGTCAAAGGGCACCGCTTCTACGACTGGGCAGTCATCGACTTGGCCGCTTCTTCAGGTCGCCGGTCTCGTCGACGACGAGACTGCCCGCTCGTCGTGCAGATGCTCCACGACATAGTCGCGTACGTCGTCCCGAACCACGTCGGTGTCCCAGGACGCCCGGCACAACAGATGCTGCATGCCATGCGGTGTCGCTTCCCCGGCCCACTCGGCGATCGTCCAGCAGTTCTTGCGCGGCAGGTCCGAAAGCAGCCCGAGCACCAGCCGTCCCGCCCGGCGCCGGGCCTCCACCCGCGCGAACCGTCCGGCTATGCGTCCCATCAGGCCCTCGAACCCCTCCTGCCAGCGGGCAGGGTCTACGCTGTGACCTGCGGCCACCGCATGATCGTTTGTCTTCACACACTGATGATCAACGGTGGCCGCAGCCATACCGGGCAGGAGGAACACCATGCAGATCGCTGGCGTCGACATCTACGTCAATCACCCCGTTCTGCACCTCGGGGCAACCGACTGGGTGCCACTTTCCCTCGCTCTGGACGCCGCCCCTGCAGCCAGTTGCGACACCCACGTGGCCGTCAGGGTTCGACCCCAAAGGGGCCTGATCAAGGTGCGCCTCTTCGTACCGACTGATGACCCGCAGGTCCAACGCCCGGACCCGGCGTTCACCACCGTCTTCGACGGCCCCCTCCTGCTGTCCGACGGGCGCATCGCAGTCGGCGATGTCGAGCAGCAGACCCGCTTCGTGCACCGAGTGGGCGACCGCGGCCAGTTCAACGTACGCGTCGCCGTGAACGCACCGGGGCCAGACGCCAGCGCCATCGACGTCGTCATCACCGGCTCGAGCAAGTGACCCGCGAGACGCCCATTCCAGCATGAGACCGCTCAACTCGAGGTGGCCGCCTCCTCAAGATCACGATCTACAGCTGGAGTACTAACCAGGGGCAGACAGGACGCCAGCCGCCTGAAGGGCTACGAGCGCCAGCGTCGCAGTAGCGAAAAATGCGGTTCCACCGTAGGAAGCGCTAGTCAGCACCTCCTTGCCGGCGGCCTGCGCCACGTTCGAAACGAACAAGCCGATAACGGCCCCGACAAGTAGCGCGATTATCACGTACAGCCCTGCCACCTAAATCTCCTTAACCAATTCAACTTCGTCGGTTCGGAGCGTTTAGGAATCAGTTCGCTCGTACGGATTCCGTCCACGCCAAAGAATGCCTCTTTCAGGCAGATTTCCTTGGCGGGGTCGGCAGACACGATACCCCGACGCGCACGGCATCACCAACCGTGCAGCTCAGGGCCGCACTTGGCCATAATCACCCAGGAGGAAAGCACATTCCCACCGCACAGCACGAGGTCGTCAAGCCCCAGAAGCTCGTGAACGCCGCAGTCGGAATGCTGGAGCAGGAGCTTCTCATCCCGAACCTATTCCAGAAGCAGGGCGTCGACCAGCTCAAGGGTGCCGAGAACGACACGATCAGCATGAAGGTGGAGGGGATTCTCCCCTTCCACGACTACGCATGGCGCAACGACCGAAGCTCCCCGATCGTCTTCGACGAGTACGCGGAGCGGACCCTCGCAGTCACCTTCGGCGGCAACGTGTACTCGGCCCGTCAAGCTTACCGACGAGCAGAATGATTTCGACATCGACAACTCGTCGAAGCTTCTGCGCCCGCAGTCCAAGGCCATCGCTCGCGGCCTCCAGCACCGGGCCGTCAACATGCTGACCGGCCAGGCATACAACGTCACCATCGGGAACGCCGGCCAGGCACTCCGCGGTGCCCTCATTGAGGCCCGCCGGGTTCTCAACGCCTTCCATGCCCCGAGGGGGGCCGGTACCTCCTGGTGGGTACCGAGTTCGAGTCGGCGCTCCTGAGCGACGAGAAGCTCAACCTGGCGCAGAACGTTGGTGATAGCGAGGCCGAGACCGCGCTCCGCACCGCCTCGATCGGTCAGCGCTTCGGCTTCAACATCGTGGTCGACCAGACAATCCCGTCCGATGCGGCCTATGCGTTCTCCTCGTCCGGCTTCATCTTCCTCTCCGGTGCACCGAGTGTCCCGCAGTCCGTTCCTTACGGCGCGACCACGAGCTTCGAGTCCATCGCGCTGCGGTGGGTCCGTGACTACGACCCGCTCTACATGCAGGACCGCTCAGTCGTGAACACGTACGCCGGATTCCGATCGGTACCCGACGTGCCGGTCGGCTGGGACCAGACCACCGAGAAGGAGATCGTCTCCACTCAAGAGCACTTCGTTCGCGGCATCAAGCTGACTCTCGACGGCAAGAGCGACTACCCCGAGGCCGCGAGCGAGCTGGGCCGGATCACCGGCGTCTCGGACGCGAAGGCGTGGACCCCGTCCGGCATGAAGGCGGAGACCGACCCGGCCAACGCCTAACCCAGCCGGTGGCGGGGGCGGGGATTCAGGCAGTCTCGCTGCCGCCCTCGCCCCCCGCCTCGATCTCCGCACGTTGCTTGTCGAGATGATGCTTGTGCCCAAGAATTACCAGGAGCTCTTCGACTGTTGACATGTCTGCGGGGTCAACGTCCGCGAGCAGGGGCACAAGGTCTCGCACGGGCTCGGGAACCTCGTCGTCGGGGCGCACTCCATACCATTGCTCAGCGACGAGTTCTTCTACGCGCCGCTCGGAGATCTTGAGCACGCTGGCAATGCCTGGGATGTACTTCGGCCCGGGTGGCGTCTCCATCTGGTAGTTAGCCATGTTGTTCCACCACCCCGCTGACCGGCTCCCCTCCTTGCCCCCTACCTCCCAAGTCTTTGCCTCCATCTGGCTGTAGGTCATCCCCCGGGCGTTACGTCGTCGCACTGCCTTGCTGAAAGCGTCATCGTCTGCGGCCACGCCTCCATCATTCAGCCAGATGTACAGTCTGTCTACTGAAATGGACAAACTGAGGTGACGTCCTGTCGATCCCACTGAACGAAGGAGGGCGGGTGTCTTATGCAACCCTCGACGAGCTGAGGGGCCGTCTCGACTGGGACCTCGACGCCGACGAGCTGCGGATCGCAGCCGGCGCGCCGGAAGACGCGTCCGACCTGGCGGCTACGTATGGCCGCGAGTGGCCCGAAGAGGTTTTGCCCCGCCTCGTGCGCACACTGGTCCTGAAGTCCGCCGCACGGTACGTACGCAACCCCAACGGCTACACCCAGAGCCGGGCCGGGGACGAGACGCTCGCCTGGTCCGACGCCCACGGCCGGGACTCCGGGTCCGTCTACTTCACCCGCGAAGAGATCCGGCTCCTGGAAGAGCTGGCCGGTCGCAAGCGCGGCATCGTCAGCGTGGCCGTGTCTGCGTGGGGAACGCGCGCTTCGAGCCGGGCCCGTTCCTCGACGAAGCCGAGGTGGAGCGGGTCAACTTCGCCAAGCACCGAGACATCGACCCAGAACGCGTGGAGTCGATCGTCATCGTCAAGCGCCGGGGGAAGAACTGGCGCAAGGCGTTCGTGCTGACCACGGTCGAGGCGTACTTCGGGCTGGATGCGTGATCACGACGACGCACGAAGAGGAAGCTGAACGCGACCGGCTGGTAGTCGAGTTGGGACGCTTCGACCTGAGCACAGCACCCGGCCAGGGCCTTGAAGAACTCGGATACGACGACAACAAGGGCTGGTTCGTCGGTCGGCGGCGCCAGCCAATCTTGGTCGATCAGGTCGCGCGATTCACTGCTTGAGCTTCCAGCCATGCCTCTACCTCCGACCAGCGGTAGCGCAAATAGCGGCCGACCTTGTGGGCTCGCGGACCCTGGTGTCGGTGATTCCATATGTAGACCGTATTCAGAGGTACGCCCAGGAAGTCGGCCAGCTCCTCCGCGCTCATCAAGGGACAACGGGCCCCCGCGCCACTAGCGGCTCCTTCCGCGCGGGCAGTGGTTCGACGCATGGGCACTCCAGAACGGTTCGAAGCGGGCAGGAAAGAACCACGTGTGCGGTATTCCGCCGTGGTGGTGCACGGAACGTTTGCATTAAATTCCGGCCAGAGCAAACAGAGGGACTTTCGACGAAATGCCTACGACTCTTGCGAACTCTCGAAGGACACCGGTGAATGCTTCTCTACCGCTCTGCACCCTTTGTCGCGAAGACCCCAAGAATGCATTTGACATCTTCAGCTCGCCTGGATCAACATCCAATTCACTCAGGGCGCGATGAACGGGCAGACAATCTCGCCGTCGACGATGGCCCTGATTAAAAAGAGTCCACAAATAGACTCAAAGGGCCGTTGGAAACTAGGAGTTGAGTCGATGCCGTACGACCGCTGGCACAAGTCGCGCCCGAAAGGCGGGGAGTCGACCTGCAAGGAACACGGCAAAGTCCCGACACGGGATCACGGGACGGGGAAGCGGTGGCAGGCCCGATGGCGCAACCGGGAAGATGTCCAGCAGACGGAGCTGTTCCGCACCGAGGTCGAAGCCCGCAGGCACGAGACCAAGATGCGGTCCGGAGTGGACGACGGCTCGTACATCAACCCTCGTGCCGGCGAGGTCAGGGTGGGTGAACTCGCCCTCACGTGGCTTAAGGGGCACGAACACAAGAATCCACGGACTTACCGACGCCACAAGGAGCGGATTCACCTGCACGTCGTTCCTACCGCAGTGGGGAAGATGCGCGTAAAGGACGTGAACGCCTCGTCTTTGCTGGACTGGCTGCACGACCGTCGCAGGCTGCTCGAAAGTTCCACGCTGCGCCTGGTCTTCGACAATCTTCGGGCCCATGTGCTCGCGCAGGGGGGTGGCCACCGCCCTCTGCTGATCTCTGTTGTTCTTCTCACCCGGCGGCAAGTCCGTCCGGGCCGAGCTGTCAGCGCCTTGAACAGTGTGTGGCCACTCATGGTGGGGTTTGCGCTCGGACGACAAGACCGGCAACGCGTATCTACGAAGCCCTCCGAGCCCACGGCCAATGCCGGCCTTCCTCCTGCCCAACGCTGCAGTAGGGCCGGCAGGTTCGGTGCGCCGTCAGGTGACCTGAACCGGTAGGTTCGATACTTCGGGCAGCTACGGTCTTCCTCAGCGCAGTCGACGGGCCTCAGGAACCCATCCCTTGCGATGGGCCGGTAGCCCCGGATCTGCGGCAGTAGCAAGAGCCTCCGTGCCCGGGGGGACTCAAGCTCCGAATCAGGAACGATCTCCCTGCCGGGCCCCTGACGGTCCATGAGAGCAACAGAGCCTCCTGTCTGCCGTGCCCTCAGACACGCATCCCCAGCTTCAGGGCAGCTTCGCGGGTCCTCTCGTCGGCCATGGCGATGAGTCGCTTCCGGCCGCCGTGGGTCTGGAAGTCCGCCCGCGACTTGGCCAGGAGGCTTTCCGCTCGCTCCGTCAGTTTGTGCGCTGCGTTCAGTGTCTTGATGCGGTCCTTGGTAAACCGGTTGGACGGCAGCGCGTGAACCACACCCGTCTGCGCACGGACGCTAGTGATCAGGCGGCGCACGGTCTGGCGCTGGGCTTCCAGCTCAGCGGCGCGCTGGATCGCGCGCGAGTTCGGGGACTGCCCGCGCCCGGAGCCCACGTGACTCCAGCTGGGCGTCGTCCGGCTCCATCCGGCGGTCCGGTCCTGGCGAGCAGACAGCCGAGACGCTGCCGGGTTGACTGGAGTAATGTGGCCGAGCTCCAGGAGGGAGAACAGCGCGACCCCCCTCTCGTCCGCAAACTGCAGGGCACTGGCCGTATAGCCGCCGGACGCGTAGAACAGCAGGTGGTGGTGCGCCTCCGCCACCCCCCGCAGTTCTCGGATGGGGCCGACACCGATCGGCTGACCGTAGTGCTTCACCTGCGCAATGGCATCGTGGGCGATCACGTCGATACCCCCGTCCGCACCGGAACCTGTCACCTGCGCCTCGGCGAAGCCGATACTGCGCATGTGGTCGACAGCGGCGAGCTCGGCGTCCTGCCATGTGCGAATAGTTCTCGCGCGGAACGTCCTCTCCTGTGAGCCGGTGGATTCCTTCGCATGCAAAGGCGTGGAAATCCGGCCTGGATTCCCCGGGTGTGCTCGGGGAATTCCGGAGGCGTCGCTGTCGCCCTGTGCGAGGTACGGAGGAGTGCCCGGGCCGTCGTCATCACCAGGCCGACCGGCGTCGATCAAAGCACGGGCCGGCACCGGCGAAAGGGGCTTGAGCTCCATCACCCCCTCTGGGCCGTCGAGCACGACCGCCTCGCCGAAACGCGACTGACTCCCACTCCCCAGGATGGTGAGGGGACGGCGCAGTTCCATGTGTTCCACCTTGAAGGTGCCCCGCCACAGGAGGAGACGATGACCGGTCAGCGCGCCGTGGAACCGGAGAGTGGTGAAGAGTGACTCGACCCGCTCACCGGGCGCCAGATGCGTCAGCAACTGCTCGGCCTGTGGTGAGTTGGCTACCCAGCCGCTGCCGCGGACAGCAGCGGAGGTACGAGGGTCGCTGCGGAGATTTAACACCATGCCATCTTGCATCAACTCATGCGTGCAAGCCGAGGGTTCCGGGGCGAAACCTTGCTCCCGGTGCGGAGTGCACCATGAATTCGTCGAATGCCCAGGCCAGCTTTCGACCCCGCCCGGTCGACACCGGGTATGCCGGCCTCTGGCGGCTTCTCCTGAAGTCCCAGGGAGTCCCTGGCCCACCTGCCCCGGACGGCCACCATCCTGCGCGCTGTTATCGAGGCAGCCTTCGATCACGACAGCGCCTTCAACACCCTGCGCGCCACCCACCACGGTCCCGGCCCGGCTGCCCGCCGCTGCTGATCGGCGCCTTGGGACGGGCGCGCCCTGCGCGCATTGCCGAACACACCGATACGTCTACGCCGGCAATGCGGGGAACACGACCACCGAGCCGTCCTTGTCGCGAGCAATCTCAATCGCCACGTCTGTCGGCCGGCTATTGACGGTGACGCCACGGCCCAGCTGGTGAATGCGGTGCGTCGCGCTCATGAGGCGATCCACTTCACCGGTCGTGAAGACGGGCGCCCGCAAGCCGCTCGGGCGTGCCAGCTCCAGTGCCGACAGGCGCACCAGGACACCGGCGATGCTCGACTCCATTTCATCGAGGCGCTGCTGATCGCGCCTGAGTTCGCGAGTGAAGTTCTCGAACGGATTGCCGTCGTTGCTCTGCGCGTGCTCGACGGCCTGGAGGACAACCACCCGCCGCTTCAGCGCGATGGCCAGGGAAGCCAGTTCGAGGTGGGTGCGGAACGTACCGCCATGGTCATCGACGCCGGGGAACGCCTTGGTCAGCGTGCCGAGTTCGACGGCCTCGCCCTCGCGCAGTCCGTCGAGCGCGCCTTGCCACCGGGTAGAGCGCCCGTCGGCCTTGCTCAGCGCCGTGTCGATGGCATGCACCGCCGAGTCGAGTCCCAGGGAGACACCAAGCTTGCCCCGGTCGAGCAGGATGGCCGTGGCTTTGTCGATGGCTCCACGGCAGCCGTCGAGTGTGCTGCGCTCGTCGTCGAGCTTCTCCTCCTGAAGTCGCTCAAGCAGTTCCGTGATGTGTTCGATGGCCTGTTGGCGCCTGCGGTCGGCGTGCGCGCTCACTCCCACCGCCACGGCCATGAGCACGAGCGGAGCGGCCACGGTGAGCGCCGTGCCGCCGGCGGCCGCGGCACCGGCGGTCGCACCGGCCCCGCCGGCCGTGCCCGTCGCTGCCGCGCCTCCGACCGGCACGAATCTCGGTTTGGAAGCGATCCTGCCCGTCGAATTCACGAGCTCACCGTAGATGCCGCCGACCGCCCCCTTCGGCACCATCGGGCGGACGATGCCCTGTCCCAACTGGGCGGCGACCTTCGCCGGGACCACCATGCGATACAGATTCTCGCCGGAAGCGGTCGCTCTGGCCGCCGTAAGGGAACTGCGCGTCGATTGCGTGATGAACTGGGACAAGTGCTGTGCCAGGGGACTCGCGGTGTCGAGCGCGATGCCCAGGCCTCGGTCGATCTCGTCGGGCAGCGGATGTACCTCCAGAGTGACGATCGGCTCGTCGGCCAGAGCGGCCAGCACTCCGCGGAGCTCAGCCAGGCGTTCAGCTGTCATCGACTCGCCCGCGGCCAATCCCGGCACTCGGACGTCAGCGGTCGCCAGCGTCCACACCGGCACGGTCGTCTTGTGGTCGTCAGTCATCGTCTCCCCCTTGTTCCCGACAGCAGCCTACGTCCGACATCGACTGCGACGACCCAACCCGCGAATCCGCCCATCCGTCCAACTCCTCCGGAGGCCCAGGCAACTGGCTCCCCTGACAGCCCAGCACCAGCCGCTGCCGGGCGCGGGTGATCATGACCTCGTACGCCATGCTCAAAGTCGCCGCCGTGGGGTCGGCGGCGTCGGAATCCGCGTCGGCGATAGCGACGGTGTCGAAGTCGGGGCCCTGGTGCTGGCGCGGTGGACGAGGACGACACCGGGGGCGGTCGAGGTCGCGGCAGCGACCGGACGAGGCCTCCGAGCCGTAGAGCTGGGTTCGTGGGCGAGGCCGACGCGTTCCAGGAGCCGCACCAAGTCGGCATCCAGGCGCTTGGTGTTGACGATGACACCGATACGGTCCCGCGGGAGCCGGGCCACCAGACCGGCGATGTTGTCGGCCAGGTCCTTGGTGTCGGAACAGTGGCCGACCACGGGCAGCGTCCCGTTGCGGAGGGGGATTTCGGGTCGGATGCAGTCTATGCGGAAGTGTTCGGCGAGGGAGGCGATCTCGCGGCTGTCGCGGTGGTTCCGAGCGATCTCGACGCGTCCCGTGATGCGGCCGAGAACGTCGGTGATCTCGTTGAGGGTGGAGTTCGTTTCCGTGAGGCGCTGACACCCGTCGGCGAAGACCGTGACGGAGACGGTGGCGATACGGACCAGCCGGTCGAAGCCGGGCGACAGGTCCTGGCGTTCGTCGACGACAAGATGCGGCATGGTCGCGTCGTCGGTGCCGAGTTTCCGGGCGGCCTGGCCCGTGAAGGCCGTCCAGTCGAACCAGCCGTCCTGGGTACGTGGAGCGCCGTAGTCGAAGTGGCGCAGAACCCAACCGTGGACGGTGGCGGCGGCCTCGACAGGGACACTCGGGACCGTGAGGCCCTGGAGCGGTTCCCGCACGAGCTGACGCAGGAGGTTGAAGCGAGACAGCAGCAGGGCGGGCCGGCCGGTGAGGGCGCAGCGTGCGGTGTGCAGACTCTTTGACAGGCCACCGCACTCTCTGGTCTGTTCCGCGACATCTGATATGCGGACTTGGAGCACGCCGCAGCATGAACCCGGGGGCGCAGTTCCCCGCCGCGCGCGGCGGCCCGGAGAATCGGACGCTGCCGGCCGAGAAGGGTGCGGATGAGCGGATGGAGGTGACCGGCAACATCGTCGTCGAGGCCTCACATGACCAAGTGCGTACCCGATGCGTTGCTGCTGGACGTCGAAGTCCGGGGCGGCGAGCCCTCACCCTCTACGACACCACGATTTCAACCGCGTTGGCGATCACCATAGAGACGACAAGCCGAAAGCGATCAGCGGGCCACCCACCCCGAGAACTGCTGCGGCGAGCCCGAGGGACATACCCGTGACCAGCTTCTGCTGGCTGGCTTGTGCGAAGGGCGCGGGAATCTCCGTTCCTGGCCAGCGGACGTCGTTGGCGCGGAACACCGGGTACATCGCGTGGGCGATCTGGTTCCGGTATCGCCGTACGCTTAAGCGGGTTGCTACACGACCGAGGTGCAGCTGGGCCAGCGGGTGGTCCGCGAACCCCGCGAAACGGGGCGTCCAGTCGCGGTTGAAGTAGATCAATGCGTGGTTGATCTCCCCTCTCCTGTCGGGCACGCGGATGTCGGCGGGGAGCCCACGCTCGAAGTAGGCACCGACCTGCTCCCGGAACAGGGCGTAACCCTCGCAGTCGAGCGGAACGATAACGACCAGCCGACACGGGGGCACACGTGACGCCGCCTGTTGAAACTCCCACAGCAGACCCTCGCCAAGCCCTGCTGCGATCACCACGAGTGCCGAGCTGTCCATCAGCCTGAGCACTTCCACCTGCCAGCGATCAAGTTGCCCGCCGGGCCGGTTGAGGTCGGGGGCCAGGGGGGCCAACTCGACAACGCCCAGCCCGGGCAGTGCCACGCCCGGGTTCCCGATCGCGATGGGAGGGCCGAAAGCACGCAGTACGTGAACGATTTCCTCAATATATGAGCTGCTGGAGCCCAGAATCGCCGACTTGATATTCTGCCATGGCGTGGTTTTTTCGAGAAGGGCATCGTGGTGCGCGAACGACCGCAGGTATAGGACACTAGGGCGGTGAGGGTACGGAGCGCCCGAATACCAGGATTTCCAGAGATTCATTCCGGGGTCCTGAATCACGCCACGTGGATCACGCCGGCCTGCCGCTCGGTGTTTCCTGGCCAGCGTCCCGCAGCGGGCCCCAATCGCAGCCAGGAGCAGCCAGAAGACACCGACCCATGCCGCCCCGGAAAAGCTGATCACAGCACAAGGGATTGCGAGCACGCCGCACACCGTGGCCATGACCCGAAAGAAGAGACTGCGGCGTTGGTGTTCTTTGGGCGTCCTCACAACATTTTCTGGAATCAACTCCCAGAACTGCAAGGGAATAGGCTGGCCCCACCGGTCACGATACTCGTCCCACCCACCGAAGGCGACTCTTCCCGCAGCAGAGCCGACCCATCCCTGTTCGAGGCGCCAGCCTTCATCACCATCGAGCAAATCTGCGATATCACGCCCCGAGCATTGCACGATGGGGTCAGCCGACGGCTCATGGTCGCCCAATTCCTGAAGGCGCGCATTCAGTGCCACCCCCGGCTGGGACAGGGTTAGCGGCAAGTATTGTTCGCACAGCACGAGGCACACGCCACACATCATCAGTTCGAGGAACAGCAGGGCGGTAAACTTGGCCCCCGACTCCCCCCACTGCTCGACGACCGTGGCCGACATGGCGATGAAGACCAGAGCGCCGAAAAGCCACCTGCTGAACACGAATCTCCACTGGCGCGGCAGCATGATTCCCGATGCCACCAACTTGCGTTGCAGGTCGGCAGCGATGGCGGTGCGACTGAAAGCCTCTACCAGCCGACCCCCGTTCGGGTAGTCGGAGAGGAGATCAAACACCTGGCTCTGGACAGGGTCCCGATCCGCCCCGGCCCGCGGGCCCGGGCGGATCTCCGCAACGGCACCCGGGTGGAGGGTTACGGCCCCCGCATCGGCCAACCCCGCAATCGCCGAAGCGACGACGCGGAACCAGCCGCCTCTCAGCATCGCCACGTCGTAACAGTTGAGGGAGCAGGGCGTCGGCGTGATGACTCTCCAGGGCCGCAATGCCACGTACGCGATCGCACGAATCAGGGCCGCGGCGAAGAGGAGTGCGGCGCAAAGCGCTAGATAAGGAAGGTCCGCAGCCGTGAGCAGCGAAGCTTCATCTTCTGTAAACCTCACCACTGCGTCGGCCTTGACAGTCGCCGGATAGCAGACATTCTCATAGAGAAATTCCTGTTCTGATCAGGAGAATGACCCAGAGCCCAGGATCTGGTTTTCCATCTCGTCACAGATCGGCCGGACCACACAGCCCCAACGAAAAGGTAACAAATTACAGAAATGGCATTTTCTTTTTAACCTGGCGCTCCCATGAGGCGAGCTGTCCTCTGTTTGATCGAATGGGCGGCGTGCTCTCCCGGCCTGCAACGATAGGGCTTGTCCAAGATCCTGTCAGCTGTATCAGAACTCCTGGGGGGCCTCGTCCAGGACGTCGCGGACGTGCGGGCAGCCGGAGTAGCCGTGGATGATCGACGTGTCAGTCCTGGCCCTCGTGGAACGGTGAGAGCGCAGTGCTCGTCAACCACACGATGGGCCGAGGGGCCAAAGGGCACACCATCGCAACAGGCAATCCGGCCTTCGCATACGTGCCTCACAACCCTGCACTGATCGCTGTTGCTTTTCAGCCCGCATCGCACATCGGTTCCGCCCTGCGCAGGCTCGGCCAACAGCCGTGCTTGTCCTGGAACTGGCGGGCAGGGCGGCGGGTTTCTGCTACGGCGAGATGGAGATGCGCCGCCAGGACCGCACCAACGCCACCCGCGCCGAACGCGGACTGCTGTCCGGCTACTGGCTGCTCTCCGGCTACGGCCTGCTTGCCGTCCTTCTGGGCCTGGCAGTCCTGGCCGTGTCGAACGCCATCCCAGCCCGTCCGCTCCCGGAGGAGTCGCGGGCACCTTGGCGTACGGGCTGGGTCAGGCGGCGCCGGTCTCCTCCAGCACCACCATGACCATCACCGGAAGGTCGGCGTCATGCTGGATCAGACCGGCCGTGAGAAGCAGGCCGTCGAGGGTCCACTTCTTCAGCCTGATGAACTCGTCCCTGTCCGCCTCCGTCTGCTCGGCCTCGATGAGGTGGCCGGCAAGCCGGGACTCCTCGATCTCGGGGAGGAAGTCGGCCAGCACCTCCTCCCCCAGCTCGTAGACGGCATCCAGGTCGTCGAAGTAGCCCGACTCGTCGACGTCACGGATCCAGACGAAGAACGAGACGCTGACCGCCCCACCACCGGACGTCCGGATCCAGCCCCCGACGCTGCCCTTGTCCCACGACGTCTCCACGCCGTCACGGACCTTGCCCCCGGGCGCCCACTCCTGAGCCAGGAACCGCGCCGCCGCAGCCTCGGCGGTCAGCGGGGTGATGTCCCCGAGCTCTTCCAGCATCGCGATCACTTCAGCCATGGACTCCTTCCCCTCATGGCGAGCAGCCTGTCAGCCGGCGTGGTGAGCCGGCCCGCCTTGTCGTGCTGGACATCGGGGTTGCGCGAGGATCTCCATCATGGCCCACCCTCCGTCGGCCCTCCCCGTCGCTGATCAGGTTCGGCTCGGTGAGCCACTCGTCGGGCCGGCCCGACTACGCCTCGGCCTTCGTCATCAGCTGCACCAGGCTGGAGAAGCTGTCCGCGGCGTGTCCCGCGTCCATGCCGCGCCGGAAGAGGTCGGCGACCACGGCCGGAAGGGTGGTGTCGACGCCCGCGTCGGCATTGGTGTGCAGGACGTGCTCGACACTGGCCATCCCCATGGCCAGGCGGTCCACGTCGCCCATGTGCCGGCCGGTGTCGACGCGCTCGGAGTAGAAGGTGAAGAATCCCGGCAGCGAGTTCGCGGTCTCCACGGCGTGCGGCAGGATGTCCGCCGCCGTCAGGCCGTTGGCGTCGGCGAGGGCGATGGCCTGCCAGTAGCTCAGCATGGAGGTCCAGAACATGACCATGCCGACCTGGTACAGGAGCGCGGCGAGCCCGGGGTCCTCTCCCCGGTGGTCGGTCCGCCCCGTGATGACTTCGAGCGCGGGCCGGTGCCGGTCGAAGACCTGACGCGGGCCGCTGTAGAAGGTCGAGGACTCGGCCTGCCCGATCCCGGAGGGCGGCACGGTGACGCCGCCGGTCAACTGGACTGCACCCCGCTCGGCTGCCCAGCGGGCCGCGGCGCGGGCCTTTTCCGGTGTGTCCGAGCTGAGGTTCACCAGGGTCCGATTCGCCAGCGCCTCCGCGGCGGGCTCAAGGGTGGCGTACACGGCGTCGTAGTCGGTGAGGCTGAGGATCACCAGCTCATTGGAGGCGAGGGCCTCCTTCACGTTCGGCGCGAGCACCGCCCCACGGGCGACGAGAGCGTCCGCGCGTGACGCGGTGCGGTTCCAGACGGTGACGTCGTATCCGCGGTCGAGGAAGGCTCCGACCATGGCCTGCCCCATGGGGCCGAGGCCGATGACGGTGACCGACTGCTTGGTGCTGCTCATGATGAGATCTCCACCCCTCGTTAAAACGAGCGCTCTATTTAGTGCGCGGCAAGAACGTACCACGCATCTAGAACGAGCGCTCTATTCAATGGCCGCCGCGGTACCCGCATGCGGACCACCACCCAGGCCGGATCGTCGTCGCCGCCTCAGGGCTCCCGCAGCGGCAGGGCTACGCCGGGGGTGCCGAGGCCACCACCCAGGTCGCCCGCGGCGCGGGACACCACAGGTGACGGACCGGCGACTCGCCCGCCTCGTACGCTCGTACGCGGGCCAAGGCCTGCCCGGCCGATCAGGCCGGGCAGGCCTTGGCCACCGCCGGCAGGCTGCGGACGTCGACCCGGCGGGGCAGCGCTTGCCCCTCGGAGCACTGCGGGTCGTCGCTCGTGCCTGCCCCGTCATCGTCGGAAGTCGAGCAGGACCTCCTACTTACACGCCGTCTCAGCCGGGTCGGGGCCGAACTGCTCCTCGGTCTGGGGCGGGGCGGTGTCCAGGGCATGGTCGAGGGCGGCGGCATCCTTGCCGGTCATCTCGTCCTCAAGGCTCAGATCCGGTTCCTCGATGCCCTGGGTCGCGAGCAGCTCGGCGGCGGACTGGGGCTTCCCCTCCAACTCCCCGTCGCCGATCACCTGACCGTCGAAGGGCACGGTGGAGTCCTCGCCGAGACCTCGCCACTGGCCGGGTACGGGCTCGTCGCCGGGGCTGCAGCGCGGTTCCTGCCATTCGATGGCCATGAGGTAGCTGTGACCGGCTTCGAGGCGCGGTTCGTCCTCGCCGGCCATCTTCACCCGCTGGGAGGTGTCCGGGCCCTGGAAGGACCAGCCGTAGGCCACCCAGTCGAAGGCTGTCGGCGCCGGCCGGCCGGGGGCCGCCTTGGACCACACGACGTCGTCCACACGCAGTTGAACGTTGCGCAGGATCATCCCTTCGCCACGCTCGACCTCCTCCGGGGTCGGCGGTATCTCCGACTCTGCCACCGGGGTCACGGCCACGACGTGGTCGGCGTACGTGATCCAGTCCGAGGCGGTTGTGTTGGGCAGCCGGTCGTTTCCGTTCGCGATGACGATGTCGTGGCCCTTGCCCGACCTGCCGGCCCGGACGGGATCCGACTCATGGGTGGTCAGCCCGGCGGCCACGACGATGGCGACCGCACCCGCGACGGCGGCGATACGCAGTGTTCTCTTCACGTTCGTCCTTCCTCCGTTCGCGGTCAGTAGAGGCCGTTGATGTTCTCTTTGTTGCTCGATCCGAGCGGCTCGGAGTAGTTCACCGGCGTTCGCATGCAGCCGAGTGCCTTGTTGGTCTTCGACAGCTTCGGGGAGGCGTTGGATCCATGCAGAAGGCCCACGGCATGGCCCGTTTCGTGACAGCTGAGGCCAGGGGTGTAGAAGCCACCGCCTTCGATGCGGATGTACGTCTGGTCGCACCTGTAGGTACTGGCGGTGTCGTTGCACCAGGTGGTGCCGTTGATGCTGCCGGGCACGGTCGCTTCCGCGTAGTAGATGTCGGTCTCGCTGCTTCCGCTCCACGTAGGCGTCGAGTCGTAGCTGATCGAGAGGTCCGTCGGCGCGTACTGCGAGCTCATCATCTTCTGCACGATGTTCTTGTCGACGTTCTCCAGCGCGTTACTGCCGCCGCTGTCCATGTAGTACGTGACCTGTGCGTTGTCCGTCTGGCAGACAACCCCGCTGTCGGCGCTACCGGTGTAACACCCTTTGTTGTAGTTGTTCGTGGGGACCATGTTGTCGGTGGCCGCCGCCCAGGCGACGCCGGTGGCCACCAGCAGGGCGGCCAAGCCCACCGCGGGCACGGCGGCGCGCCTGCCGAGCGATCCACGCGCCGCCCCGTCGCCCGAACCGTCGACTCGTCTCTTGGCTTTCTGTAACACGTTGGGCCTCACCGTTCGCAGAGTTGGTCAGTAGCACTGCTCGGTGAAGCCACGGACGTTCCGCTCTGCGCACACGCAAACCACGGCAGAGCGCACACGTCGTGTATGGCTCCCCCGAATCAACACAGGATCACTACATACAATCTGACGGCTCGTCGTCAACAGATGTGAACGATCAGCTCTGCTCCGACTGCCAGATCGCCGGGCACCGCGTCTGCTCGGCCTGGGGAAGCGCTTCCTCGACACTCGCCCGATTGGGGGCGAGTTCGGCGCCGCCGAAGGTGTCCGTCTCCAGGTCACGGCGTTGCGGGACCACGATGAGCAGATGCTGGCCGACGCGCCACGGCTCGCGCACGCGGGCCACGGCCGGTTCGACGACGTCGAGTTCGATCTCGCGCTCGCCCTGGGATGGTTTGATCCAGTCCTGCACGGCGAACGCCACCGTCAGTCGGCCGTCCTGGCCGGAAGGGTTCACCGCCGTCACGTCGCCGACCGCGATGGTCCGCCCGCAGGCAACCCACTCCAGCAGCGTCTGGCCCTGGCCGCCCTCCGCGTCCGGAGCCGCAGCGCCGCCTCCGCCCGGTGAGGCGGTGTTCGGATCCCCCAGCGTGACGGTCAGCAGGCCGACGCCCACGACCGCGGCCGCGACGAGCGCACCGATGGTGATGCCCCCGCGATGCCGCGCGGGCCGCCGGCGAACCGGAACCTCGGCCCGGTCGCCCCGCCCGGCCTCTTCGCCGATCAGGGCGAGAGCCCGCCGAAGCCGACTCTCCTCGGAGTCCGTCAGACCAGTCACCTCAGATCACCTCCATGTCGCGCAGCTTCGATCCCAGAGCCGAGGTAGCCGTGTGCAGCCGGCTCTTCACCGTGCCTTCCGGGATGTCGAGGTGCCGCGCTATCTGTCGAACCGTCAAGTCCGCGTAGAAGCGCAGGGCCAGGACCTGCCGGTGGGGCGCGTCCAGGCCTTCCAGCGCATCCGCGACGGAGAGCGCGAGGACCCGGTCCGCCTGCGGGTGGCGCACCGCGTCGTCCCGGGCCCAGCGCGCGGCGAGGCGCTGCCGCAACCCCTCGTCCCTGGAGCGCGACCGGTGCCAGTCGGCGGCGACACGGGAGGCCACGACCGCCTGCCAGGCCGCCGGGTTACGGATTTCCTCCCGGGCCGGGTCCGCCTCCGCCTCCAGAAGCCGCAGTCTGACCTGCTGGACCCCGTCGTCGAGGTCGCTCCAGGGCACCCCGCCCAGGGCAAGGACCGCGCGAACGGAAGCGTCCTCGGAACGAGGTGAGGACCGTGCGTCCGAGCCGGCTCGTCCGACTCCGTGCCATGCCGCCATCTGCGGTCCTCCTTCTCTTTCCCTTACGACGGAGGAACGCGGGTAAACGTTCGCGGGGGGGCGACGCGTGCTCCCGCGTCTGCGCCACGACTTCGCCGGGCATCTCGCCCGCTCACTACGGGCAGAGCGGGCGGGGCTCGGGTCCCGGAGGTACGCTCTCGCGCCATCGGTCGGCGGTGAACACGTCGCCCGCCCAGGCGCACAGTGACCGAACCGGGTCGGCCGTCGCTTCGACGTTCCACCGGCGTGCCGTGCCGTCCGTGGCCCAGCTGGTCAGCGTCGTACCGTCGGGAGTGAACGCGGCACCGGTGACGCCCGCGCCGTGGCCCTCCAGCGGAACTCCGATCTGGCGCCCGGTGGCGATGTCCCAGAGCCGGACCGTGTGGTCGTTGCCCCCGGTGGCGAGGGTGCTCCCGTCCGGGCTGAACACCACGGACGTGACGCCGCCGCGATGGCCCCGCAGTGGGGACCCGATCCGCTCCCGTGTGGCCGCGTCCCAGAGCCGTACGGTGTCGTCGCGGCTCGCGGTGGCGAGCGTCGTACCGTCCGGGCTCCAGGCCACCGCCGCTATCTGCGCGGTGTGATCGATCGGGGTCTCGCCGACACGACGGTGCGTGACCATGTCCCAGAACGCCACCGTGTCGTCCTCCGTGACTCCGGCGAGCGTGCGGCCGTCCGAGCTCACCGCGACGCTGACGGACCAGGCGCCGAGCGCTGTGCCGGTGGGAGGCCGTACCGCCAGGTCCCATACGTGTACGGACTCCCGACCGCCGCTGACGAGGGTCCTGCCGTCCGGGCCGAAGGTCAGCGCACCGACCTCGCCCGCGTCGAGCAGCGGTCCGCCCACGGGGCGGCGGGTCGCGACATCCAGAAGTCGTAGCCCGTCGGACCCGATCGCGAGCACGGCGCCGTCGGGGCGGAACGCGAGGGTGGGGCTCTGCTCGTCGACGTCGCGTGCCAGCACACCGCCGATGCGGCGTCGTGCGGCGACGTCCCACAGGCGCACGGTCCCCTCGGGGTCCGCGACGGCCAGGGCCCGTCCGTCCGGGCTGAGCGCTGTCGCCCGCTGCGGCCCCGTGTCGATCGGCGCTCCGGTCTGCCGCAGCGTACGGATGTCCCAGAGGCGGACCGTGGTGTCATCGCTCGAACTGGCCAGAACCGATCCGTCCGGACTGAACGCGACGGCGCGGGCCGTGGTGGTGTGGCCGATGAGCGGGCCGCCCGCCCGGCCGCCTCGCCGAAGATCCCAGAGCCGTACACCACCGTCCCCGTACGCGGCGGCGAGCCTCGTGCTGTCGGGGCTGAAGGTGATCGCCGTGATCCCCGTGGAGGGGGAAGCGACGTGGTCGCCGATCGGGGCCCTCGCCGCGACGTCCCACAGCTGGAGGCCGCCGTCGATGTCGGCGGCGGCGAAGGTCTTGCCGTCGGGACTGAAGGAGAGCGATGTGATGACGCCCCCGCGGCCCCTCAGCACTCCTCCGATCGGTGTGCGGGCGGCGATGTCCCAGAGCTGTACACCGTCCTGGACGGCCCTCGCGCCGATGCCGCCGTCGGAGGCCAGGGCGAGGAACTGTCCCGGACCGACGAGCGGCCGGCCGATCCGGCGGCGGGTCTCCAGGTCCCATACCCGTACGGTCCCCGAGAGGTCCTCGTCGACGGTGACGAGTGTCCTGCCGTCCCGGCCGAAGACGACGGAACGTACTTCCCCGGCACCGGAGTTGAAGGGTGCGCCGAGCTGCTTGCGGCGGGCCGTGTCCCAGAGTCGGACGGTGCCGTCGAAGCCCGAGGTCGCGAGGGTCCTGCCGTCCGGGGCGAAAACGATCGAGGTGATGCTCCGGTGGTGCCCGATGAGGGGACGCCCCGCCGTCCGCTGTGTCCCGGTCCTCCAGAGTCTCACCACCCCGTCCCCGCCACCGGAGGCGACGGTCCTGCCGTCGGGGCTGAAGGCCACCGCGTCCACGGGCACCGAGTGGGAGAGCACTCCGGACGCCGGATCGGCCGAGGCGTCGAGCACGGCGAAACGGGTCTCCGGAGTGGGGCTGATCCGCCACGCGGCCAACGCCTTCAGCCGGGCGGCGAACGGGTCCCGGTCGGCGAGCAACGAGGATTGGGTGATGAGTTGTTGGACGACGGCCTGGTCGCGCTGCCGAGTCGCCTCAGCACGTGAGAGGACCGCTACCACCGACAGGGTGCTCGCGATCAGCAGCAGACAGCCCAGGACGGCTGCGACGCCCCTGGCCGTCCGCAGGTTGCGCCGGGTGTCGCGGAGCCCTTCCGACCGGAGTTCGTCCTCGGAGAGGCCACGCACGACGGACGCGACTCCGAGGGCGACACCGTCGACGTCGGGAGAGAACCCCGCGTCACCGTCCCCGAGGAGGTCCACGGCCTTCCAGACGGGTTGCCGCGCGAACTTCCCCGCCAGCCGGGGCGGCAGCGCCGTGGACAGTTCGGGGTCCCAGCCGCCCCGCGGCTCGTCCCACACCAGCTGCCCGGCCGTGACGACGAGCAGGACGGTCTCCACCGACCTGTGCTCCAACCACCACTCGATCTCCCGGTCGACCCACGCCGAGGACCTCGCCTCCGGCGACGCCAGGACCACGAGCCAGTCGGAGCGGGCGAGACCGGCCTCGATCTTGCCCCAGAGCTCCGGGCCGATCGACACACCGGTCCGGTCGAGGAAGACCCTGATACGCGGCGGCCTGTACCAGGGGCGGGACTGCTTCTCGATCACCTGTCGCAGGCCAGGCAGCCATCGCCGGTCGCGCTCACCGCTGTAGGACAGGAAGACGCCGTACCCCAGCTCGGTCCTGACCTGTCCGCGCCCGGCCACGAGGGACCGCAGCCGGGCGGACGTCGAACCGAGCCCTCGCCGGCGCGGCAACCAGCGCGTCCGCATCAACCGGTCGGCAGGTAGTCGTGACCGTCCCAACGCAAGGTCACCTTGGCGGTGGCGCCTTCGGCACAGGAGGGATCACACCCCTTGATGGACTGGACGATCGCATACGCGCCGTCCTTGCCGGGACCGGCCGTCCTCGCGAAATAGAAGGCGAGTCTGCCGCCGCTGTAGTGGTCGTCCGCGCTCCTCCAGCCGATGTCGGCGAATCCGTCCGCGGTGGGGACGAGCACCAGGACCCCGTCGTAGCGCCCGGGGTTGTAGATCACGAAGGTGTTCTTGGTCGAGTCGGTCGCCGGAGCGGCGAATCGCAACGGGTCCTTCATGATGTTCCAGTCGACGTCCACCTCCACGGGGTCCAGCGCACGGCCGCTTCCGGTGACGGCCGCGACGCAGCCGGCCGGCCGGCTGACGGACGGGGTCCGCTGGACCAGGAACACGCGGACCGGCCCGAGGTCCGGATGGTGGATGTCCCGGTGGTCGCGCGGCTTTCCGACACATCCGGACGCGGGCGGCGGGCTCGGCGGGAACGAGGCGTCCGGGCGTGCCGACGGAGTTGGCCCGCTCCTGGCCGATCCGCTGCGGTCCGGTCCGTCGGCATCGGCGCATCCGGCGACGAACACCGCCGCCAGGGCCGACATCAGCAGGGCGGTTCGAGCCATGGCCGGGCCGCGCCGGAGTAACTGCCGCCGTAAGAACGGCAAGGAGCTGGGAGACATGTCGTTCCCTCCGCTTCGGGGTCGGGACCGATCAGGTGGAAGGACCTCGTATGGTATCGCGCGACCGCACGCGGCGGAGGGCCGTGGACCCGAGTGCGCGTGGGCCGCCGCGCCACGATCTCGATGGGCCGCCGGGTCGTTCGGCGTGGTGTCCACCGGCCGGGGCGTTGCCGGCCGCGACCTCCGTGCATCCGGTATGCCTCCGGGACTCCGGCCCACCCGGCCTGCGGGGTGGCGGGGTGGCGGGGTGGCGGGGTGGCGGGGTGGCGGGGTGGCGGGGTCAACACTGCTACCGTGAAGGCCTTTTGGCCCGTGACGAAGCCGTTTGGCGATATGTTCGTGCCCACCGGTCACGTCGCCGGTACGTACATCGCGCGGTTGCACAGGGGCACGAGGAGTCGGTGGGAGCGGATGAGCGCAGCGCAGCCCGGAGGGGTACCGAACCAGAGGTGGAGGATCCTGAGGGGCACGACGCTCCGGCTGCTGAGCGCGGCGGTCGTCGGGGCGGTCATCGGGCTCGCCGTCTTCAGCCTGACCCAGGTCACGAGCCGCAGCCTGTTCGCCATCACCGGCGGCATCGCGGGCGCGGCGGCCGTGGTGGCGGTCCAGTGGTACCAGCGCACCGCCCGTCTCACCGAGGTGAAGGTGACGGTCCCGCAGTTGAGCGAGCTCACGTTCGCCGTCAACAACGATTCCCGGCAGGTGGCCTGGCAATTGTTCGTGGAGACGGTGACGAGGGTGTCCACCCAGCCGCTCGCCAGCGACCAGGGGGT
Organism: Streptomyces sp. NPDC102283; assembly: GCF_044766265.1. NCBI lineage: Bacteria > Bacillati > Actinomycetota > Actinomycetes > Kitasatosporales > Streptomycetaceae > Streptomyces > Streptomyces sp. NPDC102283. Next base: position 181,267 of record NZ_JBIWLQ010000008.1, on the reverse strand, counting down.
GGTCCGGGAGGCACTCAGCTCGATGTACGGGCTTTTCGCGACGACGCGCGAGACGCTCAAGGCAAGCCGTCCGTCTGCCTCCGTGCCGAGCGGGCAGACGGTGGAGTACCTGGCGATCACGATGCTCAACCAGGCGCTGCGGCCGTTCCTTTCCCAATGGCACCCCCGTCTGCAGGAGTTCGAGAGGGCGCATCCGGACGGCCAGGAATCGGCGTGGTCGCAGAACGCGGCCTGCCGGGCCGCGTTGCGGGAGGTCCAGCGCGACATCTACGACTACGCGGTCGGCTTCGCCCGCCTCGCCGGTGTACGTGAGGCCGAGGCACTGATCGGTGTCGTCCCCGCGCCCCGCTCACCCGAGGGCGGGACGGGCGGCGACCACAGGCCCTCGACGGGTGGCGCCGCACGCACCCGGGGCTGAGGGGCGTCGGGCCCGGCCGTCGCGGGGCGGCGGCCGGGCGGACGGACAACGGGTCGGCGCCCGCGGCACCGGTGGGGCGGCACGGCTACGCGCGGCAGGGGGCGCCGACGGCCAGATCGCTCAGGTACCGGTCGTAGTCCGCCTTGCTCAGCGGGTCGTCCACGATGTGGCACAGCTGCGCCCGCCAGTCGGCGAGGTCGAGGGACCGGCCCAGGAGGGTCCCCGCGGAGTCGAGGGTGAGGACATCGCTGCCGGTGCCGGGCACGACCTGCAGGGAGGGTTCTTCCGCGGAGGACGGGGCGGGCGCTCCCAGCACCCATTCGCCCCTGTGTTCGCCGCTTCCGGCGTCCCAGAACTCCAGCCCGCTCCGGGTGTCGGTGCTGAAGGCGTGCGCCAGGGTGCGGGCGTCGCGGCTGAAGACGACTTCCCGGAGTCCCGGCTCCTCGACCGCGGAGCTGAGGACGGCCCGGCCGGAACCGACGTCGAAGAGAGAGATGCGTCCGTCGGAGTCCACCGAGGCCAGCTTCTCGCCTCCATGGCTGACGGCGACCCGCAGGTTCCTGGACGAGGGAGGCGTCTCGCCCGTCATCACCTCCTCGAAACCCTCTTCGCTTGACCACCGCCACACATGGACAGCACCCGCGGTCGACTCGACGGCAGCCAGGGTCCTGCGGTCGCCGGCCATGGCCAGGAGTTGGTAGGGGCTGTCGTCGGGGAGGAGGGTCTGCTTCACGTTCCAGGTCCGGGTGTCGATCAGGTGGATGCCGCTGTCCCAGGCGGTCACCACGTGGATGTCGTCCGCCAGGTAGAACAGGCGCAGCCCCTGGTCGGGCTCGGACCGGTAGTCGAAGGACTTCTCCTCCCCCACCAGCTTCCCGGTGCGGGGGTCCCAGGTGGAGAACATGCCCTCGTCGACCACGGTGACCCGGCTGCCGTCGCTCGTGGCGGCGACGGCCATGTCGGACGCGCGCATCGGGCGGGGTATCCGGCCCAGTCTCCGGAGGCCGCCTTCGCCGTCGGAGACGGCCCACAGCTCCGTGTCCTCCGGCCCGGACCGGTAGGCGATCCGTCCGTCCGCGGCGAGTTCACCCGCCTTCAGCCGTCCCGCGTTCGGCAGGCCCCGCTGGAAGCCCGCTCCGTGCACGGCGAAGAGCGAGACGGCTCCGTCCCCGGACCCGGCGGCCACCCACCGGCCGTCGTTCGAGGCCGCGACGCTCTTGACGGGCCACTCGAAGGAGCCCAGCGTACGCGGTCGGCGCAGCGTGGCGTCGAAGAGGGCCACCTGCCTGCCCTGGGCGGCCACGACCGACCCGGAGCCGTCCGCCGGAAGCGCGGCGCGTTGCAGCGAACCGGTGGCCGTGGCGAGCCGCTTGCCTGCGGAGAGGTCCCACAGCTCGGCCGCTGCCGTGTCCGTCGAGCCGAACAGGGCCGTACCGGCACCGCCTGCCGAGAGGGTGACGGAGCGGTCCTCGGTCGGGATGTCCGGCAGTGCGCCGGCGTTCTTCCACTGCCGGGTCTTCGCGTTCCATGTGCTGAGGCCGGCTCCGGAGGTGTCCAGTGCCCGCAGGAGGCGGGAGTCCGCTGTGAAGGAGAGCCGAAGGTCTCCCCCGGCCCGCCGGTGGTCGACGCGTTCGCCGGTGCGTACGTTCCAGACGGTGAGCCACAGGGTCTCCTCGTCTCCGGGCCTCCGGTAGGTGGCGGCGATCCATCGGGCGTCGCCGGACAACGCGTACGCGTGCAGGCGCTTGCTCACCTGCGCCAGCTCTCTGCCCTCGCTCGCGGTGATCGTGCGGAGCGGTTTCGCCCGCCGGACGTCCCAGAACTCGATCCTGTTGTACGGGGCTTCCAGCATCAGGGTCCGGCCGTCCGCGCTCAGCTCCAGCGCGCCTCCGCCCAGGGGCCACTGGGCCCTGAGGTCCTTCATCGCCCGGCCCTCGCGGATGTCGTAGACATGCACCTCCCGGTCCCGTCCCGCCTCTCCGCCGAGGTCGGAGAAGTAGGCGAGTGTGCTGCCGTCACCACTGACGGCGACCTGGGTGGCGGCTTCGCCCCCCGAGCCGGTGTAGCTGGCCGCGGCGCCCAATCCGCCCTGGAGATGGCGTGCGACGCCGCTGTTGGCGTCCATGGCCCGGGTCAGCGCCCGCGCCGACTCGCTCGTCGGCTCGACCTCGTCGGCGTACAGGGCGAACTGGGCGGCCTTGCGCGGATCGGTGTCGGCCAGCTCCATGGAGTGGGCCGCGAGAGCCTGTGAGGCGGAGACGAGAGCGCGGTCCAGGGCCTCGCCGCGCTTCTGCCAGGCATAGCCGCCCGCGGCGAGGGAGGTGACGAGGAGGAGGGCGAGGACCGTGACGGCACCTCGGAGCAGGCGGAGGGCGATACGGCGCTGCTGGATGTCCTCACTGTCCAGTTCGTCCTTGCCGCGGCCGTGCAGGGGTGCGGCAAGGGCCGCGACGGCGCTGCGGAACTCCGGCTGCCGCAGGGAGTACTTCTGGCTCGTGCGCACCTCCACCAGGTCCACCCAGAGCGGCTCGGCGCGGAACACCCCTTCGAGCATCCGCGGCAGCGCGGTCGTCCGGGACCAGTCGAAGTCGCCCGCCGAGGGGTCCCAGTGAACGGTCCCGGAGCCGACCGCGATGAGGATGCGCTCCGGCGAGCGGTTGTCCAGCCAGAACTGGATCTCCTTCTGGACCCAGCGCGAGGCCGCCGCCTCGGGTGAGGCGAGGTAGATGAAGTAACGGGACCGCTCCAGCTCACCGAGGATGGACGACCAAAGGTCGTGGTTGGCGGAGAGGCTCGTGGTGTCCCGGAAGACGCTGATCTGCTGACGTCGCGTCCATGGCCGCGCGAGTTCGTGCATCCCCCGCTGGAGGGCCTGCGCGAGCTGTCTGTCGCGCAGGTGGCTGTACGAAATGAATCCGTCCCGTTCCATTGACGCTCCCCCAACGTGCCCACTGGCCCACGGTCCGACAACTCGTAGGATCGCATGTGGTGTTCGGCGCACATCGGCGTTCACCCCTGCGATGTCCGCGCGACACCCCGAGCGGCCCGGTCAGTCAAGAACCTTTGCTTTGCGCTCACTTGTGAGCGAAGTCGGAACGCCTCCGTGCGATCGGTGCGCAGATTTTTCGAGGATTCACCCATCCGGAGGCGCGCACTACGGCATAGGATCATGCCGCGCGCCGCTGGGGCCTCTCCTGCCCCACGGGCACCGCTCCTCCCACCCGCAAGCATCGTCCCCCCACCCCAGCACGCCCTCACCGACACCCCCACGATCCGTAAACAGGTACAGGTATCCGCGTGTCACCGATACTCGAGCCCGGCTCCGGCGACGGAGCCGCGCAGTGAAAATCAATCGTCGCCTCGTCCTCCTGGTCACCGCACCGCTCACCGTGGCCGTCGCCTTCTCGGTCCTGGCACTCGCACCCGCGACCAACCAGGCACTCCAGGCCGACCGACTGACCGCGATGGTCGAAGCCGCGCGCGGAGCAAGCGAGTTGGCCAGCCGATTACAGAGTGAGCGGGCGGCGGCCACCGCCCTGGTCTCCGAGCAGGGAGACGCGGAAGCCTTCCGGTTGCGCGCGAACGCGACCGACGAGAGCGTCGCCGGATTCCGCGGCCGGATCAAGGACCTCTCCTCCGTCCCCGGCAGTGCGCGGGGCGCCCTGGAACGCATCGAGCGCTTCGTCGAGGAGATGCCCGGCCTGCGCGCCCAGGTGCGCTCGGGAAGCAGCACCGTCTCCGCCCTCGCCTTCGGCTACCGCATCGTGATCGCCGACCTCAACAGCTACCGCGACGGCATCGCGCAGGCGGACGGCGTGGACGCCGATATCGCGGACCGGATCCGCGCCGCCGCCGCCCTGTCCGAGGCCGCCGAACACACGGCCCAGCAGCAGGTCACCGTCATGAGGGCGCAGGCCGCGGGCGGCTTCACCACCGCCTCGCAGCGCACCTTCGACGCCGGTCGGATGGGCTACACCGAGTCGACCGGCGCCCTGTTCGACCTCGGGCCGGGCGAATGGCGGACCTGGCTGGAGCGCACCCTCTCCGGGGCGAAGGCGCTGGAGGCCCGACGCCTTGAGGACGAGATCGGTCGGACGGGAGCCGGCGAGGACATCACGGTCACCCCGAAGGAATGGCAGAAGGCCGCCGCCGACCGCCAGGAGCTGCTGCGTTCGGTGGAGAAGCGGGTCGACGCGGCCGTCCTCGCCCAGGTCTCCGACGTACGCACCACTCTCGTCCGGACGGCCGGCGCGGAGGTCGCGCTGGTGGTGCTGACCCTGGTCGGTGTCATCGTCGTCGCGATCCGTCTGGGCCGCGCCATGGTCCGGCGGCTGCGCGATCTGCGCAACGCCGCGCACGAGGTCGCCCACTCCGGGCTGCCCGCCGTGATGAGCGAGCTGTCCCAGCCCGGCGCACTGCGCGGCGCGACGCCCGAGGAGGTGGCCCGGCGGACCGGCGACCCGGTCGGGACCACGGGCGAGGACGAGATCGGCGAGGTCGGTGAGGCGTTCAACGCCGTCCACCACGAGGCCGTCCGCCTCGCGGCCCAACAGGCTCATGTGCACGAGCAGTTGGCCGAGACACTGGTCGGTGTCGCACGTCGGGGCGCGCGGTTGACCGCGGTCATGGTGTCCGAGCTGGACACCGTGCAGCGCGACGAGGCCGACCCTGTGCGGATGAAGACCCTCTTCGCTCTCGACCACCTCGCCGTCCGCATGGAGCGCAACACCAACAACCTGCTGGTGCTGGGCGGTTACGGCAACGCCCGGGTGCGCTCGGCGGATGTGGGCTGCTCCACCGTCATCGTGGCCGCCGCCCAGCAGATCGAGCGGTTCGACCGCGTCTCCCTCGGCGTGATCGAGTCGGGGATCGGGATCACCGCCCGCGCCGTGCACGACGTGGCGCACATCCTGGCGGAGCTGCTCGACAACGCGACCCGGTACTCGCCCCCGGACAAGCAGGTCGGGGTCGCCGTCTGGCGGCTGTGGGACCGGGCCGTCGTGCAGATCGTCGACGAGGGCGTAGGGATCACGGCGGAGCGCCGCGCGGTCCACAACGCCGCCCTGCTCGAACCGCAGGCCGGCATCGGCGACGTACGGTCCATGGGGCTGCATGTGGTGGCACGGCTCGCCGCGCGCCACGGCATCGTCGTCGAACTGCGCGACTCATCCGGCCCCGGCACCATCGCGGAGGTCACACTGCCCGCGAAGGTGCTGGCCCTGGACCTGGAGCAGGACCGGGCTCCGACGCCGGGCACGCTCGGCAACGACGGCGGCTACGAGGCGCCCCGGCCGATCACACCGCCCGGGCCGGAGGGCCGGCGGCATCCGGCCCCGGCGAACGCGGGCCACGACAGCACCCCGGTCGGGGCGGCGGGCGCCGGCACCACCGGGGCCGGTGCTCCCGGGGCCGGTGCTCCCGGAACCGGTGCTCCCGTCGGCGGCGGGCCGGGCAGCGGCACACCTGAGCGGGAACACGGCACCACGCCAGCGCCGCACCGCGTGCACGACGAGCCGGTGTCACGTGTCGCCGGCGTCAGCTCCTCGGGGCTGCCCCTGCGGCAGCGCAGAGCGCCTCAGCAGTGGCCCGCCACGGGGAAGCGGGAGGGTTCCGAGCAGCGCCGTCCCGGAGCCGGCGCTCCGCGGCCGTCGCCCCGCCGCCGGGACTCCCGACAGGTCTCCGACGTGCTGGCGGCCTACGCCCAGGGGATCAACCGGAGCACGAACCACCGGGGGCGTTCCGCCCCGGACGACACCACCGAACGGACCGAGAAATGACCACCTCCTCCGACCTGAGCTGGATCCTGAGCGATTTCGCCGGGCGCCTCCCGGAAGTCACCCAGGCGATAGCCGTGTCCGTCGACGGACTCGCGCTGGCCTACACCGGCGTAGAACGCGACGACGCCGAGCGGCTGGCCGCCATCGCGTCCGGCGTCGTCAACCTGCTCTCCGCGGCTGCCCAGTTGACCGCCACCGATCCCGTGGAGCACAGCCTCACCGCGATGGAGGGCGGCTACATGTTCTCGATGGCCGTCTCCAGCGGCGCCTCGCTCCTCGTCACCACCACCAGGGACGCGGACATCGGCGAGGTCAGTTACATGATGTCCGAACTGATCAACCAGGTCGGCGACTCGCTGTCTCCCCAGGTCCGCGATCCGAGCCTCCCGCCCCTTCGCTGACCGCCGGTCCGACCGTCCGCCCCTCCCGTACCGCTCGCCGGTCCGGAGTCCCACGGACGGTGGCAGACCGCCGCACCCGTCCCGACCGGCACCCCCGACGCCCCTCCCCCCGACACTGTGATGAGAGCCCCCATGTTCTTCTCCGCCCCGCCCCGTCCCCACCGCCGCGGATTCCGGTCGGCCGGCGCTGCCGCCCTCGCCCTCGGCCTGGCGGCCGTCACCGGTTGCAGCGGCGACAGCGGCACCGACGACGACACCGTGAAGGTCGGCCTGGTCGCCTCGCTCTCGGGCACCTACGAGCCGGTCGGCACGGAGCTGCGGGACGGCTTCAAGCTGTATCTGGAGACCCACGGCAACAAGCTGGGCGGCCGAAAGGTCGAGCTCATCGTGGCGGACGAGGGCGACGGCCCGCCGACCGCCGTGCCCGCGGCCACCAAGCTCGTCAAGAAGGACAGGGTCGACGTGCTGACGGGCCTCGTCGGCGGCGGTTCGGTCAACGCGGTGCTGCCACTGATCCAGCAGGCCAGGATCCCCTTCCTGGGATCGAACGCCCGGCCTCCGGTCAAGGACATCGAGTACGTCTGGACGACCAGCTTCCTGTCCGACGAGCCGGGCCGGGCCATCGCCCCGTACATCAAGGACAAGGTCGACGGACCGGTCTACGCGATCGGCCCCGACTACCAGGGCGGCCACGACGAACTGCGCGGCTTCACCGACGAGTTCAAGCGGGTCAAGGGGAAGCTCGCCAACCCGGACGGCAAGACCACCTGGACGCCGTTCCCGAAGACGACCAACTTCATGCCGTACTTCGCGGAGATCGCCAAGACGGACGCCGAGGCGGTGTACTGCTTCTACGCGGGCAAGGCCGCGATCGACTTCGCCAAGCAGTACGCCCAGTCGGACATCGCCGATCTGCCTCTGTACACGGCCTTCGTCACCGAGGGCAGCGTGCTCCAGGCGCAGGGCCCGGCGGCGAAGGACATCTACTCCGTCCTGAACTACGCCGCCGACCTGGACAACGAGGCCAACCGCACGTTCGCCGCCGACTGGACGGCGGAGCACGACACGCAGCCCACCACCTACGCGATGGCCTCGTACGACGCGGCCGCCGTGCTGGACAAGGCGATCGCCGACGCGGCGAAGGACGGCGACGTGACGTCGGCGACCATCAACAAGGCCATCGCGGGTCTGGGCCAGATCGACAGTCCGCGCGGCGCCTGGGAGTTCGGCGACAAGGCCCACTCGCCGGTGCAGACGTGGTATCTGCGCCAGGTGCGGCCGGACGGCGCCCAGTTGGCCAACGTCATGGTCCAGGACCTGGCGACGCTCGGCAGCTGACGTGGACCTCCTCGATGCCCACCTCGTACCGGCGGTGGACGGAGTGGCCTTCGGGCTGCTGCTGTTCGTGGTCGCCGCCGGCCTGAGCCTCGCCTTCGGCACGGCGGGTGTGCTGAATCTGTCGCACGGCACGCTCTACGCGATCGGCGCCTACACGGGGGCCGAGCTGAGCGACGGGACCTGGGGCGGTCTCGCCCTCGGCCTGGCCGCCGGGACCGCGGCGGCGTGCGTCGCCGGGGCGGGGCTGTCCGCCGCGACGGCCCCGCTCGCCCGGCGTGGGCATCTCGCGCAGGCACTGCTGACGTTCGGGCTCGCCCTGATCGGCGGTGATCTGCTCATCCAGCTCTTCGGGGCGGACGAACTCCCCGTACGCGTCCCCGAGGCGCTCGACTCCTCGGTGACGCTGCTGGGACACCGCTACCCCGCCTACCGGCTCTGCTTCATCGTGATGGCCGTGCTGCTCGCGGCGGGCGGGACCTGGGTGCTGACCCGGACCCGCATGGGCGCGGCGGTACGGGCCGCCGCCGACGATCCGCAGATGCTCGCGGCCACCGGTCGCAACCCACGGGCTGTGCACACCGGCGTCCTCGCGGCGGCGGGTGCGCTGGCCGGGGCGGCGGGCGTACTGGGGGCGCCGATCATCGGCCCCGGCCCCGGTACGTCCGAGAACGTGCTGATGCTCTCGCTCGTGGTGGTCGTGCTGGGCGGGCTGCGCTCGCTGTGGGCGACCTTCTTCGCGGCGATCGCGGTGGGCGAGGTGCAGACGCTGGGCGTCTCGCTGGCGCCCGACCTGGCTCCGTATCTGCTCTTCGCCGCGATGGCGGCGGTGCTGGTGCTGCGCTCCCGCTTCGCGGAACCGGCGACGGCGCACGGTCCCGGGGACGGCCCCGCCACGGACCCGGTCGCCCGGCTCCGGAGTCACCTGGCCGGCCGCCTGCGACGACGGACGCGCGGAACGCCGGGGACGGCAGGAGCCCCAAAGACGTCAGGGGCCGCGGAGGCGTCGGGAGCAGGGGCGTCGGCCGCAGAGGCGTCGGGAGCAGGGCGGACCGCGGAGGCGACCGGGGCGGACCGGCCCGGGACGGCGCCCCGCGAGCACGGGAGCCGGGTGCCGGCGAGGATCGGCCGGCTGCCGGGCGGGGCCGCGTGGCGGCAGGCGGCCCCGCTGCTCGTCCTGCTCGTGGTGCTGGTCTCCCTGCCGGCCCTGCTCGACGCCTACAGCATCTCGCTGGCCGGTTCCGCCCTCGCCCTGGGGCTGCTCGCGGTCAGCGTCACCATCCTCACCGGCTACGCCGGACTGCCCACCCTCGGGCAGACCGCGCCGTTCGCCGTGGGCGCGTACGCCACCGCCAACCTCGCGGACGCGGGGTGGACCGTGGGCCCCGTCCAGATCGTCCTCTCGGCGTTCGCCGCCGCCGTCCTCTCCGCGGTGGTGGGGCCCGCGGTGATCCGGGCCCGCGGCACCACCGTCCTGATGATCACGCTCGCCGTCGGCGAGCTGACCGGAGCGGTCGTCAACCAGCTCAAGTCCGTCACCGGCGGCGCCGACGGTCTCGTCGGCTTCCCGGCCACCCGGGCGCTGTGGGGCGGGGCGGAGATGCTGGAGGAGAGCCAGCTGTACAACTACGCGCTCGTCGTCGCCGTCGTCGCCGTCTCCGTCACCCTGCTCGTCCTGCGCTCCCCGGCGGGGAAACTGCTGACCGGCACCCGGGGCGCCGAGGCGCGGATGCGCGCCTCCGGCCACCCGGTGGGGCGCTACCTGCTGGTGGCCCACATCTGCGCGGGCGCGCTGGCCGGGGTGGGCGGTTCGCTGATGGTGACCGTCCAGCAGTACCTCTCCCCCGCCGACGTCGGGTTCGAGATCGCCGCGTTCGCTCTGCTGGCGGTGGTCATCGGCGGTACGACGTCGGTGATCGGCGCCCTGTTGGGCGCCGGGCTCATCGTCGCCACCCGGGACTGGGTCGCCGGTTCCTGGCCCGGCCACGGGCCGCTGCTGCTCGGCGTGCTCTTCGTCGCCACCGTGTACCTGCTGCCGCGCGGCCTGGCGGGGCTGCGCGGCGGATCCGGCGGCGGGAGCGGGCGGCCGCCGGAGGCTCCCGCGACCGGGGATCGGCCCTCGCCGGCACCCGCAACGAACCTCGCCGGGAAGGTCTCCCCATGACAGCAGCACCGACCGCCGCGGCGGTCGCGCCCCCCGTACTGGACCTCACCCGGCTCACCCGCCGGTACGGCACTCTCACCGCCGTCGACGATGTCGGCCTGCGGCTCCCGGCGGGCGCCCGGCACGCCGTCATCGGGCCCAACGGCGCCGGCAAGACCACGCTGCTCAACCTCATCGCGGGCACGGACCGGCCCGACCGCGGCACGATCGCCCTGAACGGCACCGACATCACCCGGACGCCGACGGCCGGGCGCAGCCGTCTCGGCATCGCACGCAGCTTCCAACAGCCCTCGGTGATAGCCGACCTGTCGGTGCTGGACAACATCGTCCTGGCCGGCTGGCCGCACCACCCGAAGCGCCGCGGGGCCTGGCGCAGCCCGTCCCGTTACCGGCTGCACACCGCGTCCGCGGGCCTCCACCTGGAGACCGTCGGCCTCGCCCATCTCGCCCACCGGCCGGCGTCCACGCTCTCGCACGGGCAGCGCCGCATGCTCGACCTCGCCGCCGCGCTGGCGGGCGACCCCCGACTGCTGCTCCTGGACGAGCCGGCGGCGGGACTGACCGACGACGACATCGGCCGACTGCTCGGCATCCTCGACGCTCTGCCGTCGAGCGTCGCGGTCATCCTGGTCGAGCACCACGTCGAGGTGGTCGCCCAAGTCGCCTCCACCGTGACGGTGTTGGCCGCCGGGAGGGTGCTCGTCACCGGCCCGACCCAGGAGGCCCTGGCGCATCCCGAGGTCCGCGAAGCGTACCGGGGCACCGGCGCGGAGACCGGCCCGGCCGCCGAGCCGGGACGGGAGGCCGGGGCCGCCGCACCGCACGAGGGGGCCGGGACCGCCGACCCGTCCGGCGCACCGACGAGAGGATGACCGACGCCCGATGCTCGAACTCATCGGCCTGACCGCGGGCTACCACGGCGGCACCGTCCTCCACGGGCTCGACCTGTCGGTGCCCGCCGGCACGGTCCACGCCGTCGTCGGCCACAACGGCGCCGGCAAGACCACCCTCGTCCACACCGTCGCCGGACTGATGCGCCCGAGCTCCGGAACCGTACGCCTCGACGGCCGCGAGGTGACGGGGCAGCCCGCACACCGGATCGCCCGCGCCGGGATCGGGCTCGTACCGCAGGGCCGCCGGGTGTTCGCCGGGCTCACCGTCGACGAGCACCTGAGGCTGTCGTACCGTCCGCCGCGCCGGGGCGACACGGCCCGCCCCCGTGTGTGGACCCCCGCACGCGTCCTGGAGCTGCTGCCCCGGCTGGGCGAGCGCCGGGGCAACCGGGGCACGGAGCTGTCCGGCGGCGAACAGCAGATGCTGGCGCTGGCCCGCGCCCTGCTCGGCTCGCCGCGGGTGCTGCTTCTCGACGAGCCGACCGAGGGCCTCGCGCCGGTACTCGTCCGGCAGGTCCACGCGTTGGTGGCCACGCTGGCGGCCGAGGGCATCGCCGTACTGCTGGTGTCCCCCAGCCCGGCGCGGGCCGTCGAGTCCGCCGGGTCGCTCACGGTCCTCACCTCGGGGCGGACGGCGCTGCGCATGGACGGTGCGGACGCCCGTGCCGACGGCACCGCGCTGTACGCGGCGCTGGAGCTGGCGCGGACGGCGGTCTGATACGCGGGGCGAGCGGACGGCGGTCCGATACGCGAGCGGGAGGGGCGCAGTGCCGCGCCGCCCCCTCTCCGCCCCATCCTCCCCCCCCCGGAGGGTCTACCCGGCCTTCATGCTGTGGCCGCCGAAGCCGCTGCGCCGGTCGGAGCCCTTGTTCTGGTCCTGCCACCACGTGTCGAACGCGGCCCGGCCCATGGCGGACCAGTCGGGTGTGTTCTCGACCTGTGCGGCGCCCATCCGGCGGGCGAGCGCGACCATGGCCGACCCGACGGGCCCGCGCCCGGCGTCGTAGCTCTCCAGGATCTCCTTCCAGCCGCTCCCGGCCGTCCAGGCGGCCTCCAGGGCGGTGGCGTCCTGGAGCGCCTTCACGCTGCCACCGCCGATGTGCGGCCGGGCGACGCTGGCCGCGTCGCCGACGAGCACCATCCGTCCCGAGGTGTAGCGCGGCACCTCCAGGTCGTAGATGGGCTGGATGAAGGTGGTCTCGGCGGGGGTGCGCAGCACCCTCGCCGCCCAGTACGGCGGGAAGTTGTCGGCGACCAGGGCCCTCAGGTGCTCGGTGAGCTCGGAGTCGAGCCGGCCCGGCGGGAGAGAGGTGGGGGCCCGCAGGTCGGGGTGGAGGCCGTCGGCCTCGGGGGGCGCGGTGTAGAGCACCCAGTTGAGCACGTGACCGCCGGCACCGTCCGGGATGCGGTAGATCATGCAGTGACCGCCGGGGAAGACGATGTTGTGCGCGTCGTGGCCGTCCGACGGAAGGTCGGCGACGTCCGGCGACGTCCCGCGCCATCCGATGTATCCGGCGTACGAGGCGTTCGTGCCGGGGAACATCGCCTCGCGGACGACGGAGCGGTAGCCGTCCGCCCCGATGACGAGGTCGAAGTGTTCCCGGTGCCCGTCCGCGAGCCGCAGCGTCACCCCGTCGGCGTCCGGCTCCACCCCGGTGACCACCGCCCCGGAGCGGTAGGAGACCTCTTCGGGCACCCGGCGGCGCAGTTCGCTCCACAGAGAGCCCCAGCTGTAGGCGCGGAAGGGGAACGGCTGCTCGCCGACGACCCGCCCGTGATCGGCCTCGCCGTCCCGCACGCTCCACACCCGCCGGGTCAGCGGCGCCCAGGGCATCTCCGGAGCGACGTACCCGGCTTCCCTCAACTCGTCGTAGCGGTCGCTGTGGAGGGCGATGCCCACCCCTCGGTCACGGAGCCGGGCATCGGCGCGTTCCAGAACGGTGATTCGCTCGGCTCCCCCGCGCGACGCGGCCAGCGCCGCGGCACACCCCGCTATGCTGCCGCCGACCACGGCGACGCTTCCTCCACGCATGTCCGGCACTCCACTCACTCGACGTTCCGGCCTTCCGGCCCTGCCCATCGGGCGCCCTGCCCACCCGACGCGATGCCCGTTCAGCGCTTCCGGAATGCCACGTCCAGGTTGGGGACCTCGACGGAGGCGTGCAGGGTGATGCCGTCGGCAGGCTCGATCCGGGCGGCGATCAGATCGAGTACGGCGTCCGCGAGGCGGGTCTTGGCCTCGTCGGTGCGGCCGTGGAGCAGGCGTATCTCGATGTGCAGGACGGCGTGGCCCTCGGCCCGGTCGCCGATGACGAAGTCGTCGACGCGGCGGAAACGGGTCTTGCAGGCCTCCGGGCGGGCGTCGACGGTGGCGACGACGAGCGGGTGCAGGGCGAGTGCGAAGGCCTGACGGTCGAAGGCCGCAGCGAGCGTGCCGGAGTAGTCGACGGTAATCTGCGGCATGGGGGCAACTCCTCGGAGAACAGCGTGGGCCGGGGACGTCGGCTCGTACGGGGGAACGGTAGCCGAACGCACATCCAGGCAGGGGCTCGCCCACCGTCCGGGTCGTCGCCTGCTCCGGCCGGCCCCGCCCGTACTGCGCTCCCGGGCGCACGACCTTACCGTCTGTGCTGACGTCGTCACACAGGCAGCCGGTCGTCGCGGAAGTCCGCACCTGGCGGGGCGCCCGTCCCACCCCGTACAGGAGGAACCCATGCCGGAGCTGTTCATCGATGGTCAGTGGACCGCCGCCGCCGAGGGGCGGACGCGGGAGATCCGCTGTCCGGCCGACGGCACACTGGTGGCAGAAGTCGACGAGGGCGGGGCCCAGGACGCCGCCGCGGCCGTCGCCGCGGCCCGGCGGGCCTTCGACCACGGGCCCTGGCCGGGGAGGCCGTCCGCCGAGCGGGGGCGGCTGCTGCTGCGGGTGGCGGAGCTGCTGGAGCGGGACAAGGACGTCTTCGCGCGGGCCGAGTCGCTGGACACGGGCAAGCGGCTGGTCGAGAGCGCCTACGACATGGACGACATCGCGCACTGCTTCCGCTACTTCGGCAACCTCGCCGCCGCCGGGGGCGCCGACCGGGTCGTCGACACCGGGAGCCCCGACACGGACAGCCGTGTCGTGCATGAGCCCGTCGGGGTCTGCACGCTCATCACGCCGTGGAACTATCCGCTGCTCCAGACCGCCTGGAAGGTCGCTCCCGCGCTCGCGGCCGGCAACACCTTTGTGCTCAAGCCGAGCGAGCTGACCCCGCACACGGCCGTCCTGCTCATGGGTCTCCTGACCGAGGCCGGGCTGCCGGACGGGGTCGCCAATCTGGTGCTGGGGGCCGGTGCCGTCGTGGGCGCGCCGCTGACCGAGGACCGGCGCGTGGACATGGTGTCGTTCACCGGAGGGCTCGCCACCGGGCGGCGCGTCATGGCCGCCGCTGCGCCCACCGTGAAGAAGGTCGCCCTGGAGCTGGGCGGCAAGAACCCCAACATCGTCTTCGCCGACGCCGACTTCGACACCGCCGTCGACTACGCGCTGATGGCGGTGTTCCTGCACGCGGGGCAGGTCTGCTCCGCCGGGGCGCGGCTCCTCGTGCAGGACGAGCTGCACGACCGGTTCACCGACGAGCTGGTGGCGCGGGCCCGCCGGATCCGGCTCGGCGGGCCGTTCGACGAGGACGCGCGCAGCGGGCCGCTGATCTCCGCCGCGCACCGCGACAAGGTCGAGGCCTACGTGGCCGGCGGCATCGCGGAGGGGGCGGTGCTGCGCTGCGGCGGGGCGCGGCCCGACGATCCTGCGCTGGCGAGCGGCTTCTACTACCCGCCCACCGTGCTGGACGAGTGCGCGACCTCGATGTCCGTGGTCCAGGACGAGTCGTTCGGACCGGTGCTCACCGTCGAACGGTTCCGGGACGAGGACGACGCGGTCCGGCTGGCCAACGACACCGTGTACGGGCTGGCGGGCGCCGTGTGGACGCAGGACGGAGGGCGCGCCCACCGGGTGGCCTCACGGCTGCGGGCGGGCACCGTGTGGATCAACGACTTCCACCCCTACGTACCGCAGGCGGAGTGGGGCGGTATGAAGCAGTCCGGCTTCGGACGCGAGCTGGGTCCGGCCGGGCTGGCCGAGTACCAGGAGGCCAAGCACATCTGGCGCAATGTCGCGGCGGTTCCCCAACGGTGGTTCGAGTGAGCGCGGAAAGCGGTCCGGACCGGGGTCCCGCGGCTGAGGTCCGCAGTCGCGACCAGGACGACGACGACACGCTCGGCGAGCTGGGCTACCGGCCCGAACTGCGGCGTACGCTCGGCAACTTCCACACCTTCGCCGCCGGGATCAGCTACATCTCGATCCTGACGGGCACGTTCCAGCTGTTCTACTTCGGCGTCAGTTTCGGCGGTCCCGCCTACTGGTGGTCCTGGCCGATGGTCTTCTGCGGGCAGCTGATGGTGGCGCTGTGCTTCTGCGAGCTGGCGGCCCGCTATCCGGTGGCCGGTTCGATCTACAACTGGGCCAAGAGGATGGGTGGTCCGCACGTCGGCTGGCTCGGCGGCTGGATGATGATGACGGCCACCATGGTCACCCTGTCGGCCGTGGCGCTGGCCTACCAGATCACGCTGCCGCAGATCGACGACCGGTTCCAGTTCGTGGGCGACGGGCGCGGCAGGAACGACCAGGCGGCCAACGCCGTGCTGCTGGGCAGCGTGCTGATCCTGTTCTCCACACTGGTGAACGCGTTCGGGGTCAAGCTCATGGCCCGGATCAACTCCGCGGGCGTCTTCATCGAACTGATCGCCGCCGTCCTGCTCATCATCTTCCTGGCGGCCCACATCACCCGTGGTCCCGGCACCGCCCTGACGGAGACGTACGGACTGGGCAGCGGCCGGTCGCTGGGCTACTTCGGCGCGTTCCTCACCGCGTCGCTGGCCTCGGCCTATGTGATGTACGGCTTCGACACCGCGTCCTCGCTCGGCGAGGAGTCGCACGATCCGGGCCGCAACGCGCCCCGCGCCATTCTGCGGGCGCTGATCGCGTCGTTCCTGATCGGCGCGTTCATCCTGCTGTTCGCGCTGCTGGCGGTACCGGACCTCAAGGCCGAGGAACTGTCGACGGGCGGATTGCAGTACGTGGTGCCGGCGACGCTCGGCGACACCGTCGGTGAGGTCTTCCTCTGGGCGGTGGTCGTCGCGATCACGGTCTGTGTGCTGGCGGTGCAGGCCGCCGGGATCCGGCTGATGTTCGCCATGGCGCGGGACAACAACCTGCCCGCCGGGTCGAAGCTGGCCAGGGTCAGCCCCCGCTTCGGGACGCCCGTGGTGCCCGCCGTGCTGATCGGGGTGGTCGGCGTCGTCATCCTGGTGGTGAACATCAACCAGCCGCAGATCTTCTCGGTGATCACCAGCATCGCGATCATCATGATCTACGTGGCCTATCTGCTGGTCACCGTGCCCATGCTGCTGCGTCGGCTGCGCGGCGGCTGGGAGCCGCGCGAGGGCGCGTTCTCGCTGGGTCGCTGGGGGCTGCCGGTCAACGTCGCCGCCGTGCTCTGGGGCGCGGCCATGTCGCTCAACCTGGCCTGGCCGCGCGCCGAGGTGTACAACGCGACCGGCCCGCAGCACTGGTATCTGCGCTGGGGCGCGTTCCTGTTCATCGGCGTCGTCGCGGTCGGCGGCTTCGCCTACTACTGGTTCGTCCAGCGGCACCGTACCGGCGTGCTCGCCGAGCACCGGTCCGGGACACCGGACCCCGCCGACCCCGGGGCCCCCGCCGCTCCCCCGTCCCCGCCGGCCGCCTGAACCCTGGAGTCGTGATGCCCGACGCGAGCCCCCGTTCCGTGTTCGACTACGTCGTGGTCGGCGGCGGTACGGCCGGAGCGGTCATCGCCGCCCGGCTCACCGAGGATCCCGCCGTCACCGTCTGCGTACTGGAGGCGGGCCCCTCCGACGTGGGGGACGAGAGCGTCCTGCGGCTGGACCGGTGGATGGCCCTGCTGGAGTCCGGTTACGACTGGGACTATCCGGTGGAGCCGCAGGCGCGGGGCAACAGCTTCCTGCGGCACGCCCGTGCCAAGGTGCTCGGCGGCTGTTCCTCGCACAACTCGTGCATCGCCTTCTGGGCCCCGGCCGAGGACCTCGACGCGTGGGGAGCCCTGGGCTGTACGGGGTGGAGCGCGGCGGACTGCTTCCCGCTGTACCGGCGGCTGGAGACCAACGACGCGCCCGGCGACCACCACGGCCGCTCGGGTCCGGTCACCATCCGGACCGTGCCGCCGCTCGATCCCTGCGGCGGCGCCCTGCTGTCGGCCTGCGCGGCGGCCGGCATCCCCACCGTCCCGTTCAACACGGGCTCCACGGTGATCCGGGGCGCGCACTGGTTCCAGATCAACGCCCGCGAGGACGGCACCCGCTCCTCGGCCTCGGTGTCGTACCTGCACCCCGTGCTGGGGAAGCGGCCCAACCTGGAGGTACGGACGGGGCTCCAGGCCAAGCGGCTGCTGTTCCAGGGCGAGCGATGCTCCGGGGTGGAATACCTGGAGCCCGACACCGTCCACAGCGGGAGCGTGGACGCCCGGCGCGAGGTGATCGTCTCCTGCGGGGCGATCGACTCCCCGAAGCTGCTGATGCTGTCCGGCATCGGCCCGGCAGGGCATCTGCGGGACACCGGGGTGGACGTGCGGGTGGACTCGCCCGGCGTCGGCTCGCACCTCCAGGACCACCCGGAGGGCGTGATCATGTGGGAGGCGAAGCGGCCCATGGTCACCGCCTCCACCCAGTGGTGGGAGATCGGGATCTTCGCGGACACCGAGCCGGGCCTCGACCGGGCGGACCTGATGTTCCACTACGGCTCGGTGCCGTTCGACCTGAACACCTACCGGCGCGGCTACCCGACCTCGGACAACGCGTTCTGCCTGACCCCGAACGTCACCCGCGCCCGGTCCCGGGGCACGGTGCGGCTGCGGACCCGGGACTTCCGGGACAAGCCCCGGGTCGATCCGCGCTACTTCACCGACGAGCACGACGTACGGGTGATGACGTACGGGCTGCGGCTGGCGCGGGAGATCGTGGCGCAGCCCCCGATGGCCGACTGGGCCGGCGCGGAGCTGGCTCCGGGGCCGGGCGCGACCACGGACGCGGAGCTGTTCGCCTACGTCCGCGAGACGCACAACACCGTGTACCACCCGGCCGGAACCGTCCGCATGGGCCCGGCGGGCGACCCGGACTCGCCGCTCGACCCGCGGTTGCGGGTCAAGGGGGTGACAGGGCTGCGGGTGGCCGACGCGTCCGTCATGCCGGTCCTGCCGACGGTCAATCCGTGCATCACCACGATGATGATCGGCGAGAAGTGCGCCGATCTGATCGGGGAGGGCTGAGCCGGAGTTCCACCGCCGAACAATATTCGCACACATGCTCGAATAACGTTACGCTCTCCCCATGGCCGTACACCTGCAAAGCTCGCTTTTCGACCAGGAGGCCGAGGTCGGAACCGACTCCCTGAGCGGACTGCGGCGTACCGATCTGGGGCACGGGGCATGGATGGACGTGCTGCCGCAATGGCTCCGGGGCGCGGACACCCTGTTCGAGACGCTGGTCCGCGAGGTCGACTGGCGGGCCGAGCAGCGCGTCATGTACGAGCGCGTGGTGGCGGTCCCCCGGCTGCTGGCCTTCTTCGGCCGCCACGATCCCCTGCCGCATCCGGCCCTGGAGGCCGCCCGCACCGCGCTGAGCAGGCACTACGCCGCCGAGCTGGGCGAACCGTTCACCACGGCGGGGCTGTGCTTCTACCGGGACGGGCGGGACGGGGTCGCCTGGCACGGCGACACCATCGGCCGGGGAAGCACCGAGGACACGATGGTCGCGATCCTCTCCCTGGGAGCCCCCCGGCACCTCGCGCTGCGGCCGCGCCGCCCGGGACCCGCCCCCGTCCGCAGGCCGCTCGGGCACGGCGACCTGATCGTCATGGGCGGCAGTTGCCAGCGCACCTGGGAGCACGCGGTCCCCAAGACCGCGCGGGCCGTCGGACCGCGCATCAGCGTGCAGTTCCGGCCCGACGGGGTGCGCTGAGCCCGGTGCCCGGCGGGCGCGGCCCGGATCACCGCGGTTGTGCCGACCTGGGGCAGGGCGGATTCTGAGGGTAATGAACCGGGCCGGTGTCGCGCCGTGAGCGCGGCGAGCACGGCGGAGAGCGCCGATTTCCGCGGCCCCCTGGACATCACCAGGGCGGCCACGATGGTCCTGGACGCCGAGAGCACCGTCATCGGCTGGAGCCCCGCCGCAGCCGAGCTTCTCGGCTACGACCCCTCCGAGGCCCTGGGGCGGCCCCTGACCGCGTTCCTCTCGGTGCGCCCGGCCAGCGGCGTCCTCCCGGCGGAAGCGGCCGGGATGACCGGCCCCGGCCCCGGCCCATCGTCGCTCATCGGCAACGAGATCCATGTGGCACGCACCCGGGACGGCCGTGAGCTGCTGGTGGCGACGGCGACCTGTCCGCTGCCCGGCGGAGCCGGGGTGCGCGGCCCCGGCGCGCCGGACCGGATCCTGGTGGCGGCCGAGGTGGAGGCGCTGCGGCACTGGGAGGCACGGCTCGCCCTGCTCCAGGGGCTGGCCACCCAGTCGCCCGTCGGTCTGGCCATCTACGGCGCCGACCTGCGGCTGAGCTGGAGCAACACCGCCTTCGAGCGGGAGATGGGGCAGCCGCTGGCGGCGTTCCGGGGCAGGCGGGCCGAGGAGTTGTACGGGGCGGGCTCCTTCGTGACCCCCGGCTATCCGCACACACTCGCCGGCGTCATGCGTCAGGTGCTCGACACCGGTGAGCCGGTCCTGGACCTGCACTTCCGGGGGCGGCCGCCCAGCGACCCGGGAACGGACCACCTGTGGTCCTGCGCGTACTACCGGCTGGAGGACTCCCACGGGCATGTGCTCGGCGTGTGCGAGGACGCGTTCGACATCACCGACCGCTACCGGGTCCAGGAGCGGTTGACCCTCCTCGTCGAGGCCGGCCGGCGCATCGGCACGGTCCTGGACGTGGCCACCACCGCCGAGGAGATCGCCGCGGTGGCTGTGCCGGACTTCGCCGTCACCGTACGGGTCGATGTCACCCGGGCGGCCGTGACCGGGGAGACCGCGGCGGTGGGCAGCCCGGCGGACATGACCCTGCTGCGGGTGGCGGAACGGTCGGCGCCGGGGTCCGGTACACCGGATCCCGGCCTGCCGGGGGCGGAGCAGTCGGAGGGCGGGCAGGCGGGGACGGATCTCCCGGGTGCGGGCGGCCTCCGGGAGACCGGCCCACCCGGAACAGCGCGGGGCCCCGGCGAGCCGCGGCATCCGCATCCGCCTACGCCCCCGCATCCGTCCCCGTCTCCGTATCCATCTCCGCCTCCGTCCCCGTCTCCGTCTCCGTATCCATCTCCGCCTCCGTCCCCGTCTCCGTATCCATCTCCGCCTCCGTCCCCGTCTCCGCCTTCGTCTCCATATCCGCCGGTCGCGTATCCGCCCGGATCGCCGCAGCACCGCAGCCTGTCCTCGGGCGGGCTCGTGCTCGACGAGGGCACCCTGGTCGTCCCGTTGCGGGCCGGGGGCGGCATCCTGGGGCTCGTCACCTTCGACCGGGGCGCGGGCCCCGGCGCCCCGGGCCGGCCGCTCGGCCCCGACCGGGCGACCACGTTCGACAGCGGCGAGGTCGCCCTGGCCGACGAGCTGGCGGCCCGGACCGCCGTCTGCATCGACAACGCGCGCCGCTACACGCGCGAGCGCACCGCCTCCCTCGCCCTCCAGCGGCAGTTGCTGCCCCATCACCTGCCGCCGCGGTCCGCCGTCGAGACCGCCTACCGCTACCTGCCGGCCGACGACGTGAGCGGCGTCGGCGGGGACTGGTTCGACGTGATCCCGCTGTCCGGGACCCGGGTCGGCCTCGTGGTGGGGGACGTGGTCGGGCACGGGCTCCGGGCGGCCGCCACGATGGGCCGGCTCCGCACCTCCGTACGGGCCTTCGCCCAGCTCGACATGGCCCCCGACGAGCTGCTGACGCGGCTGGACGATCTGGTGGGACAGCCGGCGGAGGACCGGCCGGACGCGTGCGGCGGGCCGGTCGAGACCTACGACGTGACCACCGGGGCGACCTGCCTGTACGCCGTCTACGATCCGGTCTCCCGGCGTTGCGTCATGGCCCGGGCCGGACATCTGCCGCCGGCGATCGTCGGCCCGGGAGGCCAGGTGTCGTTCCCGGACCTGCCCGCCGGGCCGCCGCTCGGTCTCGGCGGGCTGCCGTTCGAGTCGATGGAGATCGACCTGCCCGTGGACAGCCTGCTGGCGCTCTTCACCGACGGCCTGGTCGAGGCCCGGGACCACGACGTCGGACACGGCCTCGACACACTGGGCCGGGTACTCGGCGACCGCTCGGCGTCACTGGAGGAGCTGTGCGACCGGGTGGTGTCCGAGCTGGTGCCCGGCGGCACGAGCACCGACGACACCGCCCTCCTCCTGGTCCGCACCCGCGAACTCGACGCGGAACGGGTGGCCGACTGGGAGCTGACCGCCGAACCGGTGTCGGTGGGCCGCGCCCGCGAGCTGGCCACCGGACAGCTGGAGGCCTGGGGTCTGGAGGAGCTGGTGTTCGCGACCCAGCTGGTCGTCAGCGAGCTGGTCACCAACGCGGTCCGGCACGCGGGCGGGCCGCTGGGGCTGCGCCTCGTCCGGGACCGCACCCTGGTGTGCGAGGTCGCGGACACCGGCCACACCTCCCCGCACCTGCGGCACAGCGAGGCGGACGACGAGGGCGGTCGCGGACTCTTCATCGTGGCGCAGCTCGTCCAGCGGTGGGGCACGCGGTACACCCCGACCGGGAAGACCATCTGGACCGAGCAGACCCTGCCGCCGCCCGGAACCGGCTGACCCGGACCGCCCGGAAGGCACCGCCCGCGACCGGCGCCACGGTGATGACGGCAACTCCCGCGGTTGCGCCATTCGTTGGTGCCGGATTGCTGATCCACCGGCGCGCCAGGAGGCGCGCGGACGGCACGTTCTGAACCCTCGGAACATCGCCCGCCCCTCGGGTCGGGCGGGGCGAAGACCCACCCGACGGAAATTGATTGGACTAGACCAAGCTCGCGTGTGCACACTCTCAGCCCGACCTCGCCCGACAGGGCACGGCCCGCTCCAGGAGAGGCACACATGCCCGTCATCGAGGTGGCAGACCTCGTCAAGGAGTTCAGCCGGCCCAGACGGCAGGAGGGCGCCTTCGCGGGCATCCGCACGCTGCTGACACGCGAACAGATCGTCAAGCGTGCGGTCGACGGCGTGGACTTCACGGTCCAGCAGGGCGAGATGGTCGGATATCTCGGCCCCAACGGTGCGGGGAAGTCCACCACCATCAAGATGCTCACCGGCATCCTCGTGCCCACGTCCGGCACGGTCACGGTCGCCGGCGCCACGCCCTGGCGAGACCGGTCCCGCAACGCCCGCCGGATAGGCGTGGTCTTCGGCCAGCGCAGCCAGCTCTGGTGGGACCTGCCACTGCGCGACTCGCTCTGGCTGATCAGCCGTCTCTACGATGTGCCGCAGGCCCGGTTCCTGGAGAAGCAGCGGCAGTTCAGCGAGGTGCTCGACCTCGGTCCGTTCCTCGACACCCCCGTCCGCCAGCTCTCCCTGGGCCAGAGGATGCGCGGCGACCTCGCCGCCGCGATGCTCTACGACCCGGACATCCTCTACCTGGACGAGCCGACCGTCGGGCTCGACGTCATCGCCAAGGAGCGGATACGCACCTTCGTCGGGGAGCTGAACCGCGAGTCGGGTACCACGGTCGTCCTCACCACCCACGACCTCGACGACGTCGAGGAACTCTGCGACCGGATCATCCTCATCGACCACGGCAAGGTCGCCTACGACGGCGCGGTGGACGAGCTGAAGAGCCGCTACGCCCCGCACCGCGAACTCGTGGTGCAGACCGATCGGCTGGAGAGCGTCGAGGGCGCGGAGGTCGTCCGCCGCGAGGGCGGCAAGGTGTGGCTGCGCTTCGACCCCGTCCGCACACCACCCGCCGAACTGGTGGCCGCGGTGCTGGCACAGCACCGGGTGACCGACCTGTCGATCGTGGAACCCGAGCTGGAGAGCGTCATCCACCGGATCTACGCGGACCGCGGATGACCGCCCCGACGGCCCGCGCCGCCGCGAAGCAGCCGTCCTGGACGCCGCTGCGGGCCCATCTCGCGTGCGCCCGCATTGAGTTCCGCGCCGCCCTCACCTACCGCACGGCCTATCTGTCGTCCTTCGCGATGATGCTCCTCCAGATCTGGTTGCTGACGGTGGTCTGGAAGGCCTTCTACGACGGCCGTGAGGAGGTGGACGGGCTCAGCCTCACCACCATGACGGCGTACGCGACACTGACGACGCTCCAGTACCAGCTCGTCAGCCCGTGGCGGTCCTCACCCATCGACCAGCGGGTGCGGGAGGGCAAGGTCGCGGTGGATCTGCTGCGGCCCATCGGCTTCCCCGGGCAGATGCTCGCCGGCCAGCTCGGGTGGGCTTCGGCCGCGGTCCCGGTCCTGCTGGTGGCGCTGCCGTTCGCGTTGCTGGTCGGCGCGGGCCAGGCACCTGCCTCGGTGGCCGCGGGGATCGCCTACCCGGCGGCGCTGATCGGCGCGCTGCTCGTGAACCAGCTGCTCGGGCTGCTGCTCGGCATGATCTCCTTCTGGACCCTGGAGGTGAGCGGCGCCCTCATGGCCTACCGCTTCGTCGCACAGTTCTTCTCCGGGGCCCTGATCCCGTTGTGGTTCATGCCCGGCCCGGTCAGGGCCGCCGCGGAGTGGCTGCCCTTCCAGGCCACCGCCTACACCCCGGCGGCCGTCTACTTGGGCCAGGTCGAGGGGGCCGGCATCGCGGCCGCCCTCGGGGTCCAGCTCGCGTGGATCGCCGCGCTCGGCGCACTGGCCGCGTTCGTCTGGTCGCGCGCCCGGCGCCGCGTCATGTCGCAGGGGGGATGAGAGGTGATGCGAGGTCTGCGCGTCTATCTCCTGCTGGCCGGTGCGGCGTTCCGCGCCGAGTTCCAGTACCGGGGGAACCTGTTCATCAACATCATCGGCGGCCTGTTCTACCAGGGGGTCGGTCTGGCCTTCATCTGGGCGGTCCTGGACCGCTTCGGGCAGGTCGGCGGCTGGGGCCTGGGGGAGATCGCCTTTCTCTACGGAATGAGGCTCACCGCCCACGGCCTGTGGCTGCTCCCCGGTCACCAGCTGATCCACGTCGACGAGGTCGTCATCGAGGGCGAGTACGACCGCTACCTCGTCCGTCCGGTGCCGCCGCTGGTTCAGCTCCTCACCCGCAGGGTGCGGCTGAGCTCGCTCGGTGACCTGGCGGGCGGTGCGGTTCTCCTGTCCATCGCCTCGGCCTCCGCGCCGGTCGACTGGTCGCCGCTGGCCGTCTGCTTCCTCCTGCTCGCGGTGGTGGGCGGCGCCCTGGTGGAAGGCGCGCTGCAACTGGCCGCCTCCGCACTGGTCTTCAGGATGAAGAGGGTCTCCCCCATCAAGTTCGCCATCGACATGATCTTCAGCGACTTCGGCAACTACCCGCTGAAGATCTTCGGCCCGGTGGCCGGTTTCGGGCTGACCTTCGTCTTCCCGCTGGCCTTCGTGGCCTATCTGCCGGCGACCGTGCTGATGGACCGGGAGGAGGAACTCGCCGTACCGGAATGGCTCGCCTGGGGCACGCCGGGCATCGGCGTCGCGCTCATGTATGCCGCGTACCGCTTCTGGGAGCGGCAGTCCCGGCATTACGAGAGCAGCGGGCACTGAGCGGACCGCGCAGGCGGCGCCTGCGCGGCAGGCGCGGAGCTCCGGGCACGGGCTCTGCGGCTGCTCGCCGACCCGCCCGGCCGACCCCGAGGGCCGGGAGGGCCCGCCCGCCTGCCGGTTCGCGCGCTCCCTGCGGAGCGCACCTGAGCCAGAGCCGCCGCGGGCCGCTCCCGGTGACAACCGGCACAAGCGCTTACCCGTCTGTCGCTCCATCAACATCCTTTGGCACAAGGCGACATCAGTAGGTTCCGGGCGATCGGAGATGTCTGGACCGAGCCGCCTGAACTTCACGGGAACTCCAGCGAAATGGCACGTGTGTGGATATCGTGCACCGAGCGAGGGCGCGTCCGTCAGTCCACGG
Source organism: Streptomyces sp. NPDC102283 (assembly GCF_044766265.1). Lineage (NCBI taxonomy): Bacteria > Bacillati > Actinomycetota > Actinomycetes > Kitasatosporales > Streptomycetaceae > Streptomyces > Streptomyces sp. NPDC102283. The sequence continues at coordinate 156,152 of NZ_JBIWLQ010000008.1, read as the reverse complement.
GATCGGCGGATGCGTCACGTTTGTGGGGGTGCGACTGTGACTGGGGGGTTCATGGGGCATGTCGAAATACCTGATACCGACCTATCCGGACCGGTGGGGCTCCGGGGCGCGCCGCGCCCCCGCACCGCCGCGTCCCGGAACCGCACGGCGGCCCTGGAACAGCTGTGGAGGGCCCCGACAGCACAGCGCGACCCGGCCGGCCGACCGCCGGTCCGGCGGAAGCCGGCGCCCGGCCCGGCCTTCGCCGCGCTGACCGACCTGGTGGGCCTGGCCGGTCCGGCCTGGCTGCTGCTGCGTGCGGGCGACCAGCCGCGCCCGGTGACGGCCGCCGCGGTGGCGGGGCTGGTCTGGGTCGGGCTGCGTGGCGTCCGGGGGCGGTACGCGGACCGGCCGGCGGCCGGGTCCGGCGTGCTCGGCCCGGTCGGGGACTGGCTGGTGCTCATCGGCCTGCTGGCCGTCCTGCACACGGCGGCGGGAAGCCCGGTGGACCCGGCCGCGGCCGTCGTGGCCGTGGCGCCGGGGCTGCTGGTCGCCACGGCGGCGGCGGGGCTGCGCCGGTGGCCGCGCTCCGGGCGCCGGGTCCGCAGGGTGCTGATGGTCGGCGAGGCGTCGGGCGTCGGGCGGGCGGCCGAGCTGCTCAACTCCCGTACGGACCACGACTACCGCTTGGTCGCCGCCATACCGGTGGGCACCGCCCGGCTGGAGCTGGACGGTGTGCAGGTGCCGGGGCGCCTCGGGTCCTGCCCGGCCGACGACGACGTGACCACGGTGCTCGGCGGGGTCTACGCCCACGCGGCGGACCTGGTGCTGGTGGCTCCCGGGCCGCAGCTGACCGGCGACCGGCTGCGCCGGCTCGGCTGGGGTCTGCACGACGGCGGCGTCGCGCTGTCCGTGGTCTCGGAGCTGTCCGGGGTGACGGCCGAACGGGTGCGACCCGTCACCGCGGCCGGGCTCACCCTGCTGCACATCGCGCCGCCGCTGCGCGGGGGCCCGCAGGCGGTGCTGAAGAACGTGCTGGACCGCACGGGGGCCCTGTTCGGGCTGCTGGCCCTGGCCCCGATGCTCCTGGCGGTGGCCCTGAGCATCCGGCTGTCCTCGCGGGGACCGGTCTTCCACCGGCAGATCCGGCAGGGACAGCACGACCGGCCCTTCACCATGTGGAAGTTCCGCACGATGGTGGCGGACGCGGAGAGCCTCAAGGCGCAGCTCGTCGCGGCCAACGAGGTCGACGGCCCGCTGTTCAAGATGCGCAGCGACCCTCGGGTGACGCCGGTCGGGCGGCTGTTGCGGCGGACCTCGATCGATGAGCTTCCGCAACTGCTCAATGTGCTGCTGGGGCACATGTCACTGGTGGGCCCGCGCCCGCCGCTGCCGGAGGAGGCGTCGCGGTACGACGAGCGGGAGCACCGCCGGCTCACCGTGAAACCGGGGCTGACCGGCCTGTGGCAGGTGAGCGGCCGCTCCGATCTGACCTGGCCGGAGACCGTCTCGCTGGACCTCTGGTACGTCGACAACTGGTCGGTCTCCGCCGACCTGGGTCTACTCGCCCGTACGGTGCGCGCCGTCGCCGACGGCCGCGGGGCCTACTGAGGGCGGCGGGCGTGCGGATACGAGGAGCGCGGCCGGAGCGCCGCCGCGAGGGACCACTCCGCGGCGGCGAACGGTCAACGTCCGGGCGGGAGTTGCCCGAGCCACCAGGCGTAGGTACGGGCGATGCCGTCACGCAGCGGGATCCGCGGCGTGAAGCCGAGGGAGGAGAGGCGCGTGACGTCGAGCAGCTTGCGGGGCGTCCCGTCCGGCTTCGAGGTGTCCCAGCGGACACTGCCCTGATAGCCCGTCACCTCGGCGACGGTCTCCGCGAGTTCGCGGATGGACAGGTCGTCGCCGCAGCCGATGTTGACGGGTTCGTCGCCGTCGTAGGCCTCCAGCAGGCGCACACAGGCGGCGGCGAGGTCGTCGACATGGAGGAACTCGCGGCGCGGGGAACCGGAGCCCCACAGGGTCACCTCGGGCGCCCCGTCCCGCCGCGCCTCGTGGAAGCGGCGGATCAGCGCGGGCAGCACGTGCGAGGTCTCCAGGTCGAAGTTGTCGCCGGGCCCGTAGAGATTGGTGGGCATGGCGCTGATGTAGGAGGCGCCGTACTGCCGTCGGTAGGACTGGGTCTGGACGATTCCGGCGATCTTGGCGAGGGCGTAGGCCTCGTTGGTGGGCTCCAGCCGGCCGGTGAGCAGCGCGTCCTCGCGGATCGGCTGGGGCGCGAGCCGGGGGTAGATACACGAGGAGCCGAGGAAGAGCAGCCGCTCGGTCCCGGCCGCGTGCGCGCCGGCGATCACGCTGAGCTGGATGCGCAGGTTGTCCTCCAGGAACTGCACCGGGTAAGTGCTGTTGGCCATGATCCCGCCGACCTTGGCGGCGGCCAGCACCACGGCGTCCGGGCGGACCTCCTTCAGATACGTCCCGGTCCGCGCGGCGTCGCGCAGGTCGAGGAGGTCGCGGCCGCGGGTGAGCACCTCGTGGCCGTCTTCGGCGAGGCGGCGGGCCACCGCCGAGCCGACCAGACCGCGGTGTCCCGCGACGAATACGCGGGAGCCGGGTCGCAGTAGGGGGCGGGCGGATTCCTGGGAGGGGACGGGGAGTTCGGTCGTCATGGCTCGGATTGTGCCAGCAGAGAGGGACTGCGGTGACACTTCGCCGCAGAACGTCCCAATTCAGATATGTCGGTGAACGTCGCCGCCGAGGCGATCAGCAGAGAAGGGGGAATCGTGGCGAAGACCGCGCTCATCACCGGAGTGACCGGCCAGGACGGTTCGTATCTGGCCGAGTTGCTGCTCGACAAGGGGTACACGGTGCACGGGCTCATACGCCGTTCCTCCAGCTTCAACACCGAGCGGATCGACCACATCTACCAGGGACCCGAGGAGCCGGAGCGCTCCTTCGTCCTGCATCACGCGGACCTGTCCGACGGTGTGGCGCTGGTGAACCTGCTGCGCGACATCCAGCCCGACGAGGTCTACAACCTGGGCGCGCAGTCGCATGTGCGGGTGTCCTTCGACGCCCCGCTGTACACCGGGGACGTCACGGGCCTGGGCACCATCCGGCTCCTGGAGGCGGTCCGGGCCAGCGGCATCGAGACCCGGATCTACCAGGCCTCGTCCTCCGAGATGTTCGGCGCCAGCCCGCCCCCGCAGAACGAGAACACCGCGTTCCACCCGCGCAGCCCGTACAGCGTGGCGAAGGTCTACGCCTACTGGGCCACGGTCAACTACCGCGAGGCGTACGACATGTTCGCGGTGAACGGGATCCTCTTCAACCACGAGTCGCCGCGCCGGGGCGAGACCTTCGTGACCCGGAAGATCACCCGTGGCGTGGCCCGGATCAAGGCCGGGCTCCAGGACCGGCTGCACCTGGGCAACCTCGACGCGGTCCGGGACTGGGGGTACGCGCCGGAGTACGTGGACGCCATGTGGCGGATGCTCCAGTGCGACACGCCCGACGACTACGTGGTCGCCACCGGGGAGGGCGTCAGCGTCCGGCAGTTCGTGGAGTTCGCCTTCGAGCACGCGGGGCTGGACTGGCGCGAGCACGTGCGCTACGACCCGAAGTACGAACGCCCCAGCGAGGTCGACGCGCTGATCGGAGACGCGTCCAAGGCCGAGGAACTGCTGGGCTGGAAGCCCGAGGTGAGGTCGCGCGAGCTGGCCCGCATCATGGTCGACGCCGACGTCCGCCGACTGGACGACCAACTGAGCGGCGCCGCCGTCCGGGTGGACAGGTGAACGGGCCGGGCGGCACGTTCCCGCGCGTCCGCCCGGCGGCCCGCTCCGGACCGATGGCCTCCTGCGCCGACGGCGGCTGCGTGGTGCCGTTCACCGGCGCCCGCGCCGCGTCGTCGGCCACCCCCAACTCCCGGCCGGCGCCAGCCGCGCCCGTGCTCGGGACGATCACCGGCGCGACCGCCGTCTCCACCGGCTCCCCGGTGGAGCTCACCGCGCCGGCACCGGGCGGAGCCCTCGGCTCCGCCTACTCACTCACCCGACCGGCAGCGCGACGGACAGTCCGCGCGTCCGGTCGGGCGAGGCAGGATACGCGGCCTCCAGGCCGCAGCTCGAATCTCACCTTCGGAGCTGAATGATGAACGGAAGTACGGGGCGGGGAACCGGAGGACGCGGCCGTGTACGGGCCGCTTCCGCCGCTCTCGGCCTACTGGCCGGAGCCCTGACCGCGACCGCGGCCGGGAGCTCTCCGGCGGCGGCGCTGACACCACCGGTCGCCATCACCGCTGACGACCTCACCACCTGGCAGACCAACGGCATCGTCTGGTCGATGGCCGCCGGCGACGGCGTCGTCTACGCGGGCGGCACCTTCTCGACCCTGCGGCCCCCCACCGCCGCTCCCGGAACGGACGAGCAGCCCGCGGTGAACTTCGCCGCGTTCGACGCGGCGACCGGGGCGCCCACCGACTGCTCGCTGTCCTTCACCATCTCCTCGGGGACCGCGACCGTCCGGGCGCTGGCACTGTCCCCGGATGGCGAAACGCTTTACGCGGGCGGCCAGTTCGGGGCAGTGAACGGCGTCGGGGTGAGCAACATCGCGGCGATCGACACCGAGACCTGCACGGTCAGCAACACCTTCAAGATCGGTGTCTCGGCGACCGTGCGGGGGCTCGCCGTCACCGACGACACGGTCTATCTGGCGGGCGACTTCACCACGGTCGGCGGGCAGACCAGGAGCCACTTCGCCGCCGTCACGACCGGAGCCTCTCTGCTGCCCTTCACCGCCAACGCCGACGAGGTGGCCCGGGCCGTCGAGCTCACCCCGGACGGGCGACATGTGCTGCTCGGCGGTGACTTCTTCCGGATCAACGGCACGAACACCCACGCACTGGCGGTGGTCGACGCCACCACCGGACAACTCACCAAGTCCTATCCGGGGTTCATCCACAACAACTCCACGGTCCAGGACATCACCACCGACGCCACCGGTTTCTACACCGGCAACGAGGGCACCGGTGGCGGGGTCTTCGACGGGCGGATCGCACTGGATCTCGACGACTTCGACCAGCGCTGGCGGGACACCTGCCTCGGCGCGACCCAGGCGGTACTGGTGCACTCGGGCGTGCTGTACAGCGGCAGCCACGCCCACGACTGCTCCAGCATGGGGGCCTTCCCCGACCAGCCGCGCAAGCATCTGCTGGCCCAGGCGGTCGGCGACCCGAAGCTGCTCCCGTGGTTCCCGGACACCAACGACGGCATCGGGGAGCCGGTCGGACCACGGGTGATGACCCAGGCGAGCAGCGGGGGCCGCCACTACCTCTGGGTGGGCGGCGAGTTCACCACCGTGAACAGCAGGCCGCAGCAGGGTCTCACCCGGTTCGCGGACGGCCCGGACACGGGTGCGCCCTGGGTGCCCAACGTCAGCCTGTCCACGCTGACACCCGGGCGGATCGACGTGAACTGGCAGACCAGCTTCGACACCGACGACGGTGAACTGACCTACCGGATCTACAAGGACGGCTCGAACACCCCGGTCCACACGACGACCGGCTACTCGGTCTTCTGGGACCGGCCCCAGCTGACCTGGACAGACACCGACGTCGCGCCCGGCGAGGAGCACTCCTACCGGATCAGCGTGAGCGACGGGACCAACACCAGCGCCAAGTCCCCGGCCCAGACGGCGACCGCGGCGAGCTCGACGGAGGCGTATCCGGCCCGGGTCAGGTCCGACGGGGCGGGCCTCTACTGGCGCTACGACGAGGGCACGTCCACCTTCGCCCACGACAGCAGCGGGAACCTGAACAACGGCTTCCTGCGCAACGGCCCCGCCTACCGGCAGACCCCGGCGGCGGTCGCCGGGCCCTCGACGGCGATCGGCTTCAACGGCACCGACGACTACGCCTACAGCAACCGGCAGCACGCCGCGCCGTCCCGGTTCTCGGTGGAGACCTGGATCAGGACCACCACCACCCAGGGCGGGAAGATCATCGGCTTCGGGAACATGACGCAGCAGAACAGCACCCGTCAGGACAAGAACGTCTACATGCGCAACGACGGGCGGCTGGTCTTCGGCGTGCAGAGCGGCGGGGCACGGACCGTGACCAGCTCGGGCGCCTACAACGACGGCCAGTGGCACCACGTCGTCGCCACCCAGGGCCCGCTGGGGCAGGGCATGGCGCTGTACGTCGACGGGCAGCTGCGCGCGTCGAACATCCTGGTCTCCGGCAACGACGGCAACCCCGGCTACTGGCGGGTCGGCGGGGACAACCTGTCCGGCTGGCCGAGCCGCCCGACGAGCAACTTCTTCGCCGGGCAGATCGACGAGACCGCCGTCTACCCGACCACGCTGACCTCCTCGCAGGTCAGCGCGCACTACGCCCTGAGGAATGGCTGATCCGATGAGGAACCCGTTCCTGGCCGGCGCCGTCGTCGTCATGACGACGGCGGCACTGGCCGCCTGCGGTTCGTCCGTCGGCGGGAACGGGCCGGAGGCCGCGGGCGCCCAGCGCCCCGCGGCCTCCGGGCCCGCCGCCCCCGGCCCGTCCGCCGGTACGTCCACCCCACCCGCCACGCCCTCCGCCGGGGAGCCCGAGGAGCCGGCCGCCGCTGGCCCCTCCGCTTCCGCCCCGGGCCCCAAGACACCGTCCGACGAGATCACCCCGGCCACCGGGACGTTCACCGAGAGGCAGAAGGAGTACCTGGAGGACCGGGTGCCCAAGGGCATGGACCCGGCCGCCGTGCTCCAGACCGGTCAGGAGACCTGCGACAAGCTCCGCTATCTGGTCAAGGCCGACCGGGACACCGCCGTCGGGGCCATCGCGACGGACGAGATCCCGGACGCGGCCGACGCGGTCGCCGGGCTCTGCCCCCAGCACCAGGGCCTGGTGGACGGAGCCGCGTACGCCTACCCGGACGGCGCCCACACCGGCAAGGACCTCCGGCCGGGCGTCTACCGCTCCGCGTCCCCCACCACGGCCTGCTCCTGGCAGATCACCGGCGCCGGAGGCAAGGAGCTGTCCTCCGGCGCCTCCGACACCGGCACGTCCCAAAAGATCACGATCCCGAAGTCCGCCCGCACGTTCACCTCCACAGGCTGCTACGCCTGGCTGCCCGAAGGAGCCGAGGGATGACCGCAGGAAAGCCGAAGCTGCCCATAGCCGTGGCGATTCCCACCAAGAACGAGGGCCTGAACATCGCGGAGGCGGTGAAATCGGTGCTCGGCCACTTCGAGGCGGTGGTGGTGGTGGACTCCCACAGCACCGACGACACCGTCAAGATCGCCGAGGAGTGCGGGGCCGAGGTGGTCACGTACACCTGGGACGGGGGCCACCCGCGCAAGAAGCAGTGGTGCCTGGAGAACGTCCGCACCGATCTGGACTGGATCCTGCTCCTGGACGGCGACGAGCGGCTCAGCCCCGGGCTGCTGGCCGAGCTGCGGGAGACCTTCCGGGACCCGGCGGCCCCGAAGCCCGCCGCGTACGACATACCGCTCGGCTACTGGTTCTCGGGGAAGCGGCTGCGCCACGGATACACCATCCGCAAGCGGTCGTTGACCGACCGGACCCGCTCCCACTACCCGGAGGTCGGCGACCTCGACGCCCCGGGCATCGGTGAGGTGGAGGGCCACTACCAGCCGGTCGCGGCGACGGTGGGGACGCTCACCCACCCCATCGAGCACCAGGACCTCGATCCGGTGACCGCCTGGTTCGAGCGGCACAACCGCTACTCGGACTGGGAGGCATGGCTGGAACAGCACCCCCAGGTGAAGGAGCAGGTGCGCCAGGTCAAGTCCCGCCAGGGGCAGTTGTTCCACAAGGCGCCGTTCAAACCGGTGGTGTCGTTCGCGTACATGTACCTCTACCGGCGGGGCTTCCTGGACGGCCGGGCGGGCTTCGACTTCGCGCTGGCGATGAGCTTCTACCGCTGGCAGATCGCCCTCAAGTCACGCGAGAAGCCACTGCGTTGACCACCGGCCGGTCACCGTCCCCGCTTCCGGCGGACCACGTCCTCGTAGGTCCGCCGGAGGGTGGCGGTGACGGCCTCGATGGTGAACTGCTCGTTCACCAGCTCCCAGGCGGCCTTGCCCGCCTGCTCCGCCGCCTCCGGCTCCAGCAGCTCCAGGATCGCGTCGGCGACCTTGCGGGCGTTGGCCGTGTCCTCGCCGACCCGGCTGTCGATGACCCGGCCCGCTCCCGCCCCGGCGACGTCGGGGGCCTGCCCGCAGGTGCGGGTGATGACGACCGGGGTGCCGACCGACATCGACTCCAGCACCGAGACCGGGAACGGCTCCTCGATCGCCGGCAGCACATACACGTCGGCTTCGCGGTCGGCGGCCAGGACCTGATCGTGCTCCAACGGGCCCACGTGGTCGAGGGAGTCGGCCACACCCAGCCTCCGGGCGAGCGCGAGGGTGCCGGCCAGCGCGCCGGTGTCCGGCCCGGCCAGCACGAACCGGGCGTCCGGGTGGCGGGCGAGGACGTGGGGCATCGCGGCGACGAAGTCCTCGGGCCGCTTGCGCTCCTGGATCCGGGCGAGGAAGAGCACGGTGGGCGGGCGGCCCGGTTCACGGGCGGGCTTGCGCTCCTGCGGGCGGACCCCGTTGACCAGCCGTACGGTGCGGGTGAGCGGTACGGGCGCGGCGACGGCGTTCACATCGACCCGCTCCATCTCCGTGAGGTGCAGGACGGCGTCCGCCGAACGCAGCACCTTGCGGACCCCGAGCAGGTCGGTGAGCTGGGCGACCTTCTTCTCGGTGGGGTCGATCATGCCGTGGGTCTGGACGACCAGGGGCGTCCGGGACGCGAGCGCGAGGAGCGCCGCGGGCAGGGTCACCAGGTCCCGCATCAGATGGACGTGTACGAGGTCGGCGCCGCGCATCATGCGGCGTGCGGTGTTCAGCAGTGCCGCCGAGGTGATGCCGCTGACCTCGAACATCGGGAGCAGGTGCCGCGCCTGGAAGAGGTGGACCGGAACTCCTTCCACGTGGCCGGGCAGTTCACCGCCGGGGAAGCCGTCGCCGAGGGCCATGACGCGGGCGTCGTCCCCGGCGGCCCGCTGGACCCTGGACAGGTTGAACGCCACCCGGGTCGGACCACCGAAGGCGTGGTCCGGAGTGTGGAGCGTGACAACGTGCAGGATTTTCACCGGAGTTCCCCTCGACCATGGCCACTTGTTCACAGAGTAGCCATCGGTCCACCTCAAGTGGGCCGATTCGTTAGAGTGTTCAGCGGTTCACTGATCCCTGGGGGGCGCATGACGTCGGTGCACACGTCGGCGCAGGAGCAGGCCGGCCGTGTGGCTGCCCGGCCGGGCGCCCCGGGCGGCCCTCCGGAGCCCCCCGAGCGGCCGATCGCCTGGTCGATGCTGTCGCGGGCGCTGTCCGTGCCGCTCATCCTGGGGCTGGTCTGCTTCCTGCCCGCGGTGATCGCCGCCCAGCCCGGCAGCGGGGTCCGGGACGCGGCGTACTGGCTCCAGCTGGTGCTGACCTGCTATGCGGGGGCCCGGCTGGCGACGATGATCCTCTCGACCCGGCGGCGGCTGCTCCAGGGCGTCTTCTGGATGTTCGTGTACATCGCGATGGGCGTGGCGCCGTTCGCCCAGGTGGTGATCGGACAGACGCCGACGCCGATGGTGGGGCCGCGTCAGGACCTGGTGACCGCGATCTCGATGATCCTGGTGGGGTGTGCCGCCTACGACCTGGGGGCGCTGCTGGCCTCGCGGCGCCCGCTGCGCCGCCGGGCGCCCTCCGCACGGGGCTCGGGCCAGGGGCCCGCCCGGGCGCACCGGGTGCGGCTGCGCCTTCTCGTGCTGCTGGCCTTCGCGGCGAGCGCGTTCTACGTGATGAAGCTGGGCGGGCCCGCGGTCTTCTTCTCCAGTCGGCAGGAGATCAACGAGACCGTCGCGGCGAGTGGGGTGGTGACGGAGGGGTCCAATGTGGGCTCGGCGTTCATCAAGGGCTTCGGCCAGGTCCCGGCGCTGCTCGCGCTGCTGTTCTACACCCGCCGGCTGGCGACCTCCCGCCGCGCCCGGCGCACCCCGTCGACGGTGTTGGTGTGGGTGGCGCTGGCGATGTTGAACCTCGTGGTGAACAACCCGATATCCAATGCCCGTTACTGGTTCCTGACGGTGCTGATGGCGTTCGTGTTCACCGCGTTCCCGAGCAGTGCCGCGTTCTACCGCACGGTGCTGGCGACGGGGGTGGTGGGGGCGCTGGTGGTGTTCCCGTACGCGGACAAGTTCCGGTACGAGGAGGGGGGAGAGCGGCCCGTGCAGTCGGCCTCGGTCTTCGATCCGCTGGTGACCAAGGACTACGACCAGATGGTGATGTTCGCCAACACCATCTCGTGGGTCGACACCCGGGGGCACACCTACGGCCGCCAGCTGACGGGCTCCGCGCTGTTCTTCGTGCCGCGGGCGGTGTGGAGCGGCAAGCCGGAGGACACCGGGGTCCGGGTCGGGCAGTGGATGGGGCTGCGGATGACCAACCTCTCGGCCCCGCTGTGGACCGAGTTCTGGGTCGATCTCGGTCCGGCCGGGATGGTCGGCGGGCTGGCGCTGATCGGCTACGCGTCGGCCCGCACCGACCGCAGGTACGCCCTCGCGGTCACCCGGGCGGGTCCGGGTTCGGGCAGTGTGCTGGCCATCGCGGCCCCGCTGATCGCCGGATACACCTTCATCCTGCTGCGCGGCCCGCTGCTCCAGGCGGTGGGGAAGCTCGCCATCGCTGCCCTGTGCCTGGTGCTGATCACCACGTTCAGGGAGCAGCGGGCAGCGCGTCGGCGCTGACGGGCTCCTCGGGCGCGGGCCGCCGGCGGCACATCCGGGCCACCCTGGTCCAGGTCGCGACGGCCTTGCAGAGCGAGCCCAGGGCGAGCCCCCAGGCGGCTCCCGGGACGCCCCCGACGACGTAACCGCCCGCGAGGAACGCCACTGTGGTGAGCGAGAAGACGACCTGGACGCTGAGTGTGGTGCGCGGGTCGAGCATGCGCAGGGCGAGCAGCCCGCACGTGCCGGCGGCCATCGCCGCGTACTGGCTGCCCGTGGCGGGGAGCAGGGCGGCGGCCGTGGGCCAGGTGTCGCCGAGCAGTTCGCGTCCGGCGCGCTCGGGCAGCAGGGCGAGCACGGTGGCCCAGAGCGCGGCGGTCGCCGCGAGGACGGCGGCGAGGGCGGCGGTGGCACGGACCCGGCGGCGCTCGTCGCCGATGCGGCCGAGCAGCGGCGGGCCGAAGGAGGTGGCCGAGGTGTAGAGCACGTTGAGCGGTCCGAAGAGGGTCGTCGCCCCGCGCAGCGCGCCGACGAGGAGCGGGTTGCCGACCGCGCCGAGGCCGAGCACGGAGAGCTGGCCGGTCGCGTTGCCGACGCCGAACTCGACGGTGAAGCGCTGCCCGAGATATCCGCGCCGCAACATCGGGCGCAGCCGCACCGGGGCCCCCGCCGTGGCCCGGTGGAGGAGGGCGGCGGACAGGAGCAGGGCGGGCAGGGCGGAGAGGCCCCAGACCGCGATCAGGCGGGCCGGGGACGCCCCGTAGTCCTGCGCGGCGAGCGCCCCCAGCACGCAGCCGAGCCGCAACAGGTCCGTGGCCAGCGCGAGATGGGGCCGCTGGAGGGTGGAGAAGGCGTACCGCCCGGCGTCCTGCCCCAGCACCACGGGGAGCACGAGACCGAGCGTCATCAGCGCGCGGGCGGTGTCGCCGGGGACGAGGACGCAGACCGCCGCGAGCGGTGCGCCGAGGGTCGCCGAGGCGAGGACGGTGAAGGCCACGGCGGACCGGCAGGCGGCCCGGGTCTCCTCCCCCGCACCGCGCTTGAGCACCAGTGGCTGCCCGGTGTACGCGCCCGCGACGCCGAGGAGCACCGTGAAGACCAGGTAGACCGCGGAGAAGCGGGCGAAGTCGGTGACGCTGGAGAGCCGGGCGGCGGCGAGGAGCACCAGGATGTTGGTGAGCGCCGCAACCCCCTGGTCCGCGACCGAACAGAGGACGGCGGTGCGGGCTCTCACCGGCGCGCGGCCGGCAGGGTGAAGGCGCGCAGACCGAGGGTCTCGGTGGGATCGCCGGTGTTCCCGGGTGCGTCCGGCCCGGGGGTGGGGGTGGGCCCGCCGCCACCGCCCCGGCGCCGGGTCGGCTTCGACCGCCGCCGCGCGCGGCGCAGTCGGCCGCGTCCCGGGTGGAGCAGCGCGCCGAGAACGGAGCCTCCGGAGGCTCCGATGATCTCGCGGATGCGTTCCAGGTCGCTGCGGTGCACCTCGCGCGGATCGCAGACGATCATGACGCCCTCCACCCGGTCGACCAGGGCGACGGCGTCCGCGTAGGACAGGACGGGCGGGGCGAGGACGATGACGACGTTGCCGGTCCGGTCGGCCTCGGCGACGATGCGGCCGACGGGCGGGGAGGTCAGCGCGCGGGGGACGTTGTCGACGGTGGTCCCGGGGATCAGGGCGAAGGCGCCGGATCCGGGCACGTCCACATTGGTGCGTCCGCCGGCGGGCCAGCCACCGCCGCCCTCCTCGGCGGCCCAGCGCGGCGGACGCACCTCGTGGGCGGCGGAGCCCAGGGCGCGGGCGAGCGAGGGGGTGCGCAGGTCGGCCTCGACGAGCAGGACGTCACGGCCCATCTCGGCGAAGGCGGCGGCCAGGTTGGCGGCAGCGGCGGCGGCCGCCGTGCTGTCGCCGCGCGGGGCCGTGACCAGCAGGCGGCGGCTCTCGGCGAACGACGGGTCGTAGGCGAGCCGGAAGGCGACGGCGCGGTACTCCTCGGCCAGCCGGGAGGTGCCGCGGCCGATGGCGAGCAGGCTGCCCGCGGCGGCGCGTTCCCGGGGCAGGGCGCCGAGCAGGGGTGCGCCGAGCGAGCGGACGAGCTCGCGGGTGGAGCGTACGGCGGGGTCGAAGACGAGGCGCACCCAGGAGAGCAGCAGCCCCAGCGCGAGGCCGACGACGCCGCCGAGCCCGAGGAGCAGGGGCAGGCCGGGGCCGGTGGGCGAGGTGGGGGCGACGGGCTTCTTGTTGAGGTAGCCGGGGGTGGTGTCCAGGGCCTTCAGCTCCGAGATCTTCCGGCTCAGCTCGGAGATGGAGACGATGATGTTGGCGCGGGCGCTGCTGACGTCGTCCTCCGCGCCCGCCCCGATCTGGTCCTCCAGCAGGTCGCGCTTCTCCTCCAGCGGTCCGAGCTGGGCCCGGTAGCCGTCGGACATGTTCTGGATGCTCTCCTCGGTGCGCGCCTTGCGGTGGGCCAGATAGGCCCCGGCGAGGGCTTCGGCGCGGGCGCGGGCCTGTTCGGGGGTGGCGGCCGTGTAGGAGAACCGGAGGGTGAGGGTGTTGGGCGGGTTGGTGACCTGGAGTCCGGTGAGCAGCGTGCGGGAGGTGACGTCGTCGCCCGCCTTGAGCAGGGTCCCGGCGGCCAGGGTGCCCACCGTGTCGCTGACGGCGGTCTGGCGCTCGGAGCCGATGTTGATGCCCTTGTCGGCGGTGGATCCGGCGGCGAAGGGGTCGGAGATCGCTGAGCGGACGAGCACCTCGCCGGTGGCGGTGTAGGCGTCCTCGCCGCCGAGGGCGAGATAGCCGCCGCCGAGCAGGCCGACGACGACTCCGGTGGCCAGCAGGGAGCGGTAGCGCAGGAGTTGGCGGAACTGGTCGCGCAGGAGGGCCGGCTCGTCCTGGTCGTCCGGGGCGCGGTGGTGCGACGTCATCGGCGGGTACTCCCTTGTGCGTCCGGCAGGACCTCGGCGAGCAGGTCGTCGAAGCGGGCGAGGCCCGCCTCCCGGCTCAGATGGCGGGCGACGTAGCGCGGGCCCTCGGCCCCGAGGGCGTCGGCGGCGGCCGGGTCGGCGGTCAGCTTCCGCACCGCTTCGAGCAGGGCGGCCGGGTCCTCGGGGGCGACGAGCATCCCGGCCGCCGAGCGGCGGACCTCGTCGGCGGTGCCGCCCTCGTCGGCGACGGAGGCGATCACGGGGCGTCCGGAGGTGAAGTAGGAGGTGAGCTTGGAGGGGACGCTCATGTCGAGGACCGAGGCGCGCTGGGTGACCGCGAGGACGTCGGCGGCGGCGAGGACGTCGGTGAACTCCTCGGCCGTCGCGGGCTCCAGGAAGTCCACGTTGGCCAGGCCCTCGGCGCGGGCGCGCAGGGCGTCGCGCTGGTTGCCGTCGCCCATCAGGACGACGCGGACGTCCGGGGCGATGCGGGCGGTGTCCACCAGGACGTCCAGGCCCTGCTTGAGGCCCATGTTGCCGGAGTGCAGGATGACCGGGGTGCCCTCGGGCCAGCCGAGCCGGGCGCGGGTCGCGGCGCGGTCGGCGGTGGGGCCCTGCACATGGGTCCAGTTGGGGACGACACGGATGCGGCCGGGGTCGACCCCGAGTGCGGTGACGCCGGGGACGAAGCTCTCGTGGATGACGCCGACGAGGGCGGCCCCGCGCAGTGCGTGCCGCTCGGCGGCCGCGGCGATGGTGGCGGCCCTGCCCCCGCCCCGGATGCCGCTCTGCGCGGCGGCGGCGCCCATCAGGTCCTGGACGACGGGCAGATGGGGGACGCGGTGGCGTCGGGCGAGACGGGCGCCGATGACGCCGCCCGCGAGGCTGGGCATCTGGGATATCACGGCGTCGGGGCGTCCGGGCGGTGGCGCGTACAGTCCGGTCGCGAGGACGCTCGCCTCGAAGGCGGCCCGTTTCAGTGCGGTCTGACGGGACGGCACATAGTGTCTGCGCCGGTGCACGCCGACGCCGCCGCGTATCTCCACCGTCCGCCAGAGACCCCGGTATCCCTCCTCCAGCCGCCAGGACGGGTAGTGCGGCATGCCGGTGAGCGCCCGGACCCGGGCGCCGGACGCGGCCCAGTGCTCGGCCAGTTGGGTGGCGTAGGGGCCTATGCCGGTCAGCTCCGGTGCGTAGTTGGTCGAAACCACCAGAAGTCGGCGGCCTCGGATCGGACTGTGCCTTGACGCTTCGGACATCGGACGATCGCCTTCCCCCCACGACAGCCGCTGTCCCCACCGGGGAACAGCCCCTGCCGAGCTTATCCGTTCACGGCTTGCACAAGTGTTCTTCACAGTATGGTCGTTGGAACATCACCGGATCACGTTCACCGTGGGGGGAGAGATACGGATGGTGCAGCACAGGGTGGGTTACGCACCCGGGGTGTACGACCTGTTCCACGTCGGGCACCTCAACATCCTGCGGCACGCCCGCAGTCAATGCGACTACCTGGTCGCGGGGGTCGTGTCGGACGAGATGGCGGCCCTCGCCAAGGGCCACACGCCGATGATCCCGCTCCGCGAACGACTGGAGATCGTCCGCAGCGTGCGCTTCGTGGACGCCGCGTTCGTGGAGACCGTGCCGGACAAGGTCGAGACCTGGCAGCAGGTCCGGTTCGACGTGATCTTCAAGGGAGACGACTGGCGGGGCACGGAGAAGGGGGAGAAGCTGGAGCGCGACTTCGCCGAAGTGGGCGTGGAGGTCGTCTACTTCCCGTACACCGTGCACACGTCCAGCACCCAGCTGCGCCGGGCGCTGGACGTGCTCGTCAACCGGCCCGGAGCGCTTTCAGCTCCCTGAACCACTTGGCGAGGAAGGCCGCCAGGAACACCGCCTGCACCACCGCGAGCACGGCGTACCCGGCGCGGAAGGCCCCGGGTGCGCCGAGCAGCAGGAACACCAGGCAGAACACCCCGTAGTCGGCGGGCAGCAGCGCCACGGCCCGCACCCGCGAGACGGGCGCCGGTGCGTCCGGCGCCGCCCAGGACGGGCCTCGGGCAGTCACCGCCGCCTTGCCCAGCTGTTCGCGCAGCAGCCCCGCACAGAAGGTCACCACCGCCGCCAGCTGGAAGCCGAGCGGAAGCAACAGCCAGGCTTCCGAAGGCAGTTCGCCGAAGCGGTAGAAGGAGATCAGGACGGCGGCGTGGACGAGCAGCAGCTTGCCGCAGTCCACGACGTGGTCCAGCCACTCCCCGTCGGGCCCTCCCCGGCCGGTGAGCCGGGCGAGCTGCCCGTCGGCGGAGTCGAAGGCGAAGCCGACCGCGAGGGCCGCCCAGACCAGGACTCCGAGCGACCAGGACGGCTCGACGAGCGCGACCGACGCCACCGCGCCATAGGTGAACAGCGCGCTGGTCACCGTGACGTGATTGGGCGTCATTCCCGCCCGAAACGCCCCGGCAGCGAGCACCCGCCCGGCGGGCCGGTTCACGTACCGCGAATAGAGCGAGACGCCCTTGGCGCTCTTCTGTGCGCCGCGCAATTCGCGCAGCACTGTGCCCGTGCTTCCCATACGCCCCCCAGCGTCCGGCATTGCCCGCATCATGGCACGCGGACACCGGCCCGTGGGCGCTTTGGCGAGGACAGGGCGGTGCGGGAATCAGACGCGTTCCAGCGGGCGGTGCGGCCCTGTGGGGAGTTCGGCGGCGACCGTGTCGCCGGGGCGGATCACCCCGCCCTGGCGGACCACGCTCATGACACCCGCCTTGCGCACGACCGCGCCCGTCGCGTCGCGGCCGACGACCTCCTTCAGCAGCCCTTCCTGGAAGGCCTCAATCTGGAGGCAGGGGTTGCGCAGACCGGTGACCTCGACGACCGCGTCGGCGCCGATCCTCAGAAGCGTGCCGGTGGGGAGGGCCAGCAGGTCGATGCCCCGGGTGGTGAGGTTCTCGCCCAGCTCTCCGGGACCCACGGTGAATCCGGCGTCGGCCAGCTCCGTGAACAGCTCCTCGTGGATCAGGTGGACCTGTCGCAGATTGGGCTGGGTGGGGTCCTGCGCGACCCGGGACCGGTGCTTGACCCTCTCGCCCGCGTGGGCGTCGCCCTCGACGCCGAGTCCGGCGAGCAGCGTCACGCTGCCCCGGCTCTCCTTGCTGAACGTGTGCCCGGCACTGCTGCTGACCGTCGTGACCGTTCCGTACGCCATGGTTCCCTGCCCCCGCTCGACATGCGCGATGCGCGACCTCCTTGGAACCCTACGCCCGGCGGGTGACCGGCTGGCGGAGCCTCCTTACCTCCGGGGTAATCGACGGTGCCCGATGCTCGGGCCAAGGTGGGGGCATCGCCCCGGACCGCCGGGGCTCCCGAGGAGAGGGTTCACCATGACCGCGTACGACGAGGCCGTCCAGCGCTACTTCGCCGCCTGGAACAGCACCGGGGCCGAGGAGCGGGCGAAGGCCGTGGCCGCGGCGTTCACCACCGATGCCCGGTACACCGACCCGCTGGCCGAGGTGCGCGGGCACGAGGGGCTGGCGGCCGTGATCGGCGGCGTGCACGAGCAGTTTCCCGGATTCCGGTTCCGGCCCGCCGGGACGCCCGACGGGCACCACGACCTGGTCCGCTTCGGCTGGGAGCTGGTCTCCCCGGCGGACGGCTCCGCGCCGGTGGCCGGGTTCGACGTGGTCCGGCTCGCCGAGGACGGCCGGATCAGTTCGGTGAGCGGGTTCCTGGACCGCGTACCGGGGGCGTGAGCGCGGCCCGCCGCGCGTTCACCTGCTGTCGGTGAGCTGCTCGTCGAGTTCGTCGAAGAGCAGCTCGCCGTGGTCGATCTGGCCGGTGCGGTACGCGGAACGGGCCACCAGGTGCGAGGCCACCGGGCCGGTGAGCATCTGGAAGAAGGCGATGAGACCGAGGGTCGCGAGGTCCATGCCGCTGCGCAGCCGCAGCGCGACCCCGGCCAGCACCAGGATCATGCCGAGGGTCTGCGGCTTGGTCGCCGCGTGGCTGCGGGAGAGGACGTCGGGCAGCCGGATCATGCCGATCACCCCGAGCAGACAGATCGCGGCGCCGATGAGAAGCAGGGCGGCGCCGGCCGTGTCGACGATCTGGAGCCAGAGACTCACCGCGGGCCCTCCTGGGCGTCGTCGGGGTGCGGGGGGCGGGGCCGGTCGCGTACGGCGATGAAGCGGGCGATGCCCACCGAGCCGGTGAACCCGAGGAACGCCAGCACCAGCATGATCGGGAAGTAGAACGGGTCCCGGGCGAACGCCGACTTGGCGGCGAGGCCGGCGATGATCAGGGCGGCGCAGACGTCCAGGGAGATGGCCCGGTCCAGCATGGAGGGGCCCCGCCAGATCCGGGCCAGCAGCAGGGCCCCGGCGAGCAGGATCATGACGACGGCGGCGGTCAGCAGGATGTGGTCGACCTGTTCGGGCGCGGTCATGGTGCGGGTCTCCCTGCGGCGAGCTGGGGCGGTGGCGGAGGGTCGGCGACCCGGGCGATCTCGTCGGGGGTGCCGAACGCCCGTACGGTCAGTTCCTCGATCCGCCACACCTGGCGGCGGGCGGCTTCGAGCTCCTCGGGCCGGTCGGCGTCCAGGACGTGCAGGAAGACGGTGGCGGTGGCCCGGCGCACCTCGATGATGGAGCCGCCGGGGACGTTGGAGACGGCGACGGCGGTGGCCGCGAGCATCAGGTCGCTGCGGCAGCGCAGGGGCACCCCGATCACGGCGGCCCGGTGCGGCAGGCCGAAGAAGATCTGCCGGGTCACTTTCACCCCGGAGGTGTACATGTCGCAGACGAGGTAGCCGACCAGGCGCAGGATGCCCCAGAGGTGGAGCCGCAGTCCGAGGTCGACCCGGGGCAGCGGGAAGGCGAGGCAGACGGCGACCGAGACGACCAGGCCGGTGATGACGTTGGCCCAGGTGAGGGTGGACCAGAGCAGCACCCAGATGAGGGTGAGCCAGGCGATCAGCGGCAGGTCCAGCACGCGTCGGCGGCGGGTGCCGAACTCGCAGCTCAGGGGCGGCAGATCGGCGTTGCGGAACGAGAGGCGCAGGATGCGTTTCACCGGCCCAGCACCTCCTGGACGTAAGGGGTCCGCTGGAGGAGTTCGGCGGCCGTGCGGTCGGTGAAGGCGGTGAGCGGGTCGGCGAACACCGTGAAGGCGAGGCCGATCCCGATGGTCGCCGCGGTGGCCGCGACCATCGGGCGGGGCAGACGGCTGGTGGTGATGACGGCCCGTCCGTGCAGGGTCGCGGCGACGGCCTGCCCCGCCGGGCGGTGGGCCGGGGCGATGCCCTCGTCACCGGTGCCGTGGATCCGGTCGGGGCCCGCGTCCGCGTCGTCGTCGCTGTCGTCGCCGGACTCCAGGACCGTGCCGGCGGCGGCCTGGCCGGGCGGGGCGGCCCGCCAGAAGGCCAGGTTCCAGACCTTGGCGACCACGTACAGCGTCAGCAGGCTGGTGGCCGCCGAGCCCGCGACCAGCAGCCAGGCCCAGCCGCCTCCGTCGGCGACGCCGGCGCGCATCAGTCCGAGCTTGCCGATGAAGCCGGACAGCGGGGGGATCCCGGCGAGGTTCATCGCGGGGACGAAGAACAGCACGGCGAGCATCGGCGCGGCCCTGGCCAGACCGCCGAGCCGGGTCAGTTCCGTGGTGCCGCCCCGGCGTTCGATGAGCCCGGCGACGAGGAACAGGGTGGTCTGGACGGTGATGTGGTGGGCGACGTACACGATGGCCCCGCCGTACGCCTCGCGGGTGGCGAGGCCGATCCCGAAGACCATGTAGCCGATGTGGCTGATCAGGGTGAAGGAGAGCAGTCGCTTCAGGTCCGTCTGGGCGACCGCGCCGAGGATGCCGATGACCATCGAGGCCAGCGCGATGGCCATCAGGAGGTCGCCGATGCGGTTGCCGGGGAAGAGCAGGGTCTCGGTGCGCAGCATGCAGTAGACGCCGACCTTGGTGAGCAGTCCGGCGAAGACGGCGGTCACGGGGGCCGGGGCCGTGGGATAGGAGTCGGGGAGCCAGGCGGCGAGTGGGAAGACGGCGGCCTTGATCGCGAAGACCGTCAGCAGCAGCGCCTGGATCAGGGTCTGTACGCCGATGGGGAGGTCGGCCAGCCGTCCCGCGAGCTGGGCGAAGTTGGCGGTGCCGGTGGCCGCGTACGTCATGGCGATGGCGGTGAGGAAGAGCATCGAGGAGAACAGCGAGATGATCACGTAGGTGGAGCCCGCCCGCATCCGGGGTCCGGTGCCGCCGAGGGTGAGCAGGACGAAGCTGGCGACCAGCATGATCTCGAAGCCGACGTAGAGGTTGACGAGGTCACCGGCGAGGAAGGTGCAGGAGACCCCGGCGACGAGGATCAGATAGGCGGGGTGGAAGACGGCGAGCGGGGTCTCCTTGTCCCGGTCGGTCATGCCCTGGCCGAGGGAGTAGACGAGCACGCAGAGCGTGATGGCCGAGGAGACCGTGAGCATCAGCCCGGACAGCCGGTCGGCGACCAGGGTGATGCCGAGCGGCGGGGCGAAGTCGCCGAGGTGGACGGAGAGCGGGCCCTGGCGGTCGGCGGCGATCATGAGGATCACCGAGAGCGCGAGTACGGCGGACAGCACGGCGACGCTGATGAAGCGCTGGAAGCGCCCCAGACGGGTGCCGAAGGCGAGGCTGAGGCCGGTGGCGCACAGGGGCAGCAGCACGGGCAGCGGGACGAGCGCGTTCATCCGTCGGCTCCTCGGTCACGGGGGTAGCGGTCGTCCGCCTTGGCGTCGCCGTCGCGGGCGTAGTCCTCCGGGTCCGCGCCCAGCACGTCGTTCCAGAGGTTGCCGGAGGCGTCGCGGCCGCGGGCCTGGCGGGCGCGGTCGGCGCGGAGCCGGTCGCGGAGCCGGCGGCGCTCGTCCCGGTAGCGTTCGCGCTCCTCGGCGGTGGGTTCGGCCCCCGACCGGAACTGCTCGCGCAACTGGGCGCGTTCGCCGAGCACTTCGGCGCGCAGCACGACGCGGCGGTCCTCCAGGTCGTCGTGGACCTCGTCGGTGCCGGTGATCTGGTGGCTGCGGTAGGCCATCGCCAGCAGGAAGGCGGTGGTGGCCAGGGTGATGACGATGGCGGTCAGCGCGATGGCCTGGGGCAGTGGGTCGGTGACCCGGCTCAGGGACACCCCGTAGAGCAGGGGGGCGGCGCCGGCCCGGCCGGTGGAGGAGAGGACCAGCAGGTTGATGCCGTTGCCGAGGATGACGGCGCCGAGCAGGATGCGGGTCAGCGGGCGGGTGAGCATGAGGATGCCTCCGACGGCGCAGAGCACGACGGCGGTGGCGAGGAGAGCGGCGCTGACGATCATCGGGGGGTCCCTCCCGCCTCGGGGCCGCCTTCGGGGGTGAGGACGCCCGCCGCCCGTTCGATCTGCCGGTCGATCTTGGCGCCGAGGGCCCGCACGATGTCCAGGACGACGCCGAGGACCAGCAGGTAGACGCCGAAGTCGAAGAGGACCGAGGTGCTCAGGTGGTACTTGCCGAAGACCGGCAGGTGTCCGTAGTACGTGAAGGCGTGCAGGACGGTGCCGTCGAGGAGGCCGATGAGGCCCACGCCGGTGGAGATGAAGAGGCCGAGGCCGGTGAAGAGACCTGGTTGCAGGGGGGCCGCCTCGGCGAGTTCGAAGCGGCCGCCCGCCAGATAGCGGGTGATCAGGGCGAGCCCGGCGACGAGTCCGGCGACGAACCCGCCGCCGGGCAGGGACTCGGCGCAGAACAGCAGATAGACCGAGAGCACCAGGATCGGGTGGAACAGCAGCCGGGCCACCACTTCGAAGACGATCGAGCGGTGCTCGGGGGCGAGGGTGGCTCCGGCGGCCAGCCAGCCGCGTTCGGGGGCCACGTCGTCGCCCTGCGGCAGCCGTGAGGAGTGGTGCGCCGACAGGGACCAGGCGGTGCGGCCCCGCAACTCCTCCTGGACCATGGTGCCCTCGCTGCGGCGGTGCAGGTAGATGAGGCTGGTGACGCCGATCGCGGCCGCCGCGAGCACGGCGGACTCCCCCATCGTGTCCCAGGCGCGCAGGTCGACGAGGATGGTGGCCACGACGTCCTTGAGCCCGTGGTCGGCGACCTCCCGGACCATGGCGGCGCCGGCCGGTTCGGCGGTGCGCGCGGCGGCGGCGACCCACATGCCGACGCCGACGGTGGCGGCCGCCGCGAGGGCCGTCGGGATGCGGGCGGCCCGCCGCCAGGTGCTGACGGTCTCCTGGAAGTGGACGGGCATCCGGCGCAGCACCAGCACGAAGACGATCATCGAGACCGTCTCGACGCAGAACTGGGTGAGTGCCAGGTCGGGCGCTCCCTGGACGACGAAGAGCAGGGCGGCGCCGTAACCGGTGAGGCCGGCCAGGACGACGGCCTTCATGCGCCGTCGCACCGTCAGACAGAGCAGGGCGGCGGCGCAGGTCAGGGCGGCGACCGCGCCCTGGAGCGGGTTGTCCCAGAGCCGGGGGCGTACGGCCCCGTCCCAGGGGGTGTCGACCATGAGGACGGCGAGCTGTCCGGCGAGCATGACGAGGAGGGTGGTGGCGAGGTACACGGAGAGGGAGCCCCGCTGGATGAAGCCGGTGACCTGGAGGGCGAGACGTTCCTGCCCGAGCAGCAGGTGGCCGAAGACGCTGTCGGCGGTGGGCCAGGCGATCCGGCGGGAGAGCCGGGTGACGTGCGCGCGGCCGACGAAGAGCACGGCGCCCGCGGCCCAGGCGAGGGCCGACAGGAGCAGGGCGAGGCCGAATCCGTGCCAGAGGGCCAGGTGGTACGGCTTCCCGTCGGCCGGGAACGTATCGGCGTACGCGCCCAGCAGCCGGTCGGTCCAGCCGACGCCGGGGCCGAGGACCAGGCCGAGGACGGCGAGCAGGGCGGGCGGGGCGAGGAAGGCCCACCCGACGCGGTGGACGGGGGTGTCGGGGACGCCGGGCTTGCGGGCGAAGGCGCCCCAGACGAACCGCAGGCTGTACGCGGTGGTCAGCGCGGACCCGGCGACGACGGCGGCCAGCGCCCACCGGTCGGCGGCGGACCCGTGCAGCAGCGCCTCGAACGCGGCCTCCTTCGCGGCGAACCCGAGCAGCGGCGGGAGGGCGGCCATGGAGGCGGCGGCGAGCGCGGCGACACCGGCGACGTACGGCAGGGAGCGGCCGACCCCGGACAGTTCGCGCAGGTCGCGGCTGCCGGCGGCATGGTCGACGATGCCGGTGACGAGGAACAGCGGGGCTTTGAAGAGGGCGTGCCCGAGGATCATCGCGGCGGCGGCGAGCGCGGCGTTCCGGTTGCCGGTCCCGGCGAGCAGGGTGAGGAAGCCGAGCTGGCTGACGGTCCCGTAGGCGAGGACGAGCTTGAGGTCGTTCAGGCGCAGCGCCCGCCAGCCGCCGAGCAGCATGGTCGCGCCGCCGAGGACGAGCACGACGGGATTCCAGACGGGGACGTCGGCGAAGGCGGGGGCGAGCCGGGCGATCAGGTAGACACCGGCCTTGACCATCGCGGCGGCGTGCAGATAGGCGCTGACGGGGGTCGGTGCGGCCATGGCGTTCGGCAGCCACATGGAGAACGGCCAGATCGCCGACTTCGACAGGGCCCCGCACAGCACGAGGACGACGGCGACGGACACGGCGAGGGTCGTCTCGGGCGGATCGGCGACGATCGCGGAGATCCGGTACGTACCGGCGGCCTGACCGATGATCAGGAAGCCGACGAGCATGGCGAGGCCGCCGAACGTGGTGACGACGAGGGCCTGGAGGGCGGAGCGGCGGCTGTGCCGGTGTTCGCTGCCGTGACCGATGAGCAGGTAGGAGAAGACCGTGGTCAGCTCCCAGAACACATAGAGCGTGATCAGGTCGTCGGCGAGGACGAGGGCGAGCATCGCGCCCGCGAAGGCGAGCAGGTTCCCGGCGAAGCGGCCCAGTTGCGGGGTGTCGTCGGTGAAGTAGGAGGCGCAGTAGAGCAGGACGAGCGCGCCGACCCCGGCGGCGAGCAGCACCATCAGTTCGGCCAGCGCGTCCAGGCGCAGGTCGAGGGCGACTCCGTAGTCCGGGATCCACTGCCAGGACCAGGTGTCCGCGCCTCCGGACGCGGCGGTGCTCCAGCGGGTGAGGGCCCAGACGGCGGCCGCCGCCGGGGGCAGGGCCAGCACGACGAAGGCCCGTCGGCCGAGCCGGTGCACCAGCGGGCCGGCGCAGGCCGCGAGCGCGAAGTGGGCGACGATGAGCGCGATCACCGAGGAGTGTCCGGTTCGGGCGGCGGAGCATCCGAAATAAAAGGCACTAAATACAGATATATCCCTCAGGCCGATTCACCCGACCGGCGCGCCGCGCACCTCCCGGCCACTGTCTCCGGAAGGACCGCGTCAGCCGTGTCCGGCGCGGGTCCGCTGTGGTCGCGTCGAAACCGACGACGATGCCCTCGCCGTCGTAGGCGCGGGCGGCGGGGCGCGGGAGCGGCCGGCCGGTCACCGCTGACTCTCCTTGGCCGGGCTCGGCATCCTGGCTTCTCCGGCCCCGCTCCGCGGCCGCCGCGCCGCTACTCGGGCGCCGCCCTCACGGCAGGACCGCGACCCCGTCGATCTCGACCATCGCCTGCTCGTCCCAGAGCCGGGCGACGCCGATGACGGCCATCGCCGGGTAGTCGCGCCCAGCGAGCCTGCGCCAGATCCGGCCCAGCTCGGGGGCGTGGGAGCGGTAGTCGGCGATGTCGGTGGCGTAGACGGTGACGCGGGCGAGGTCGGCGGGGGCTCCGCCGGCCGCGTGGAGGGCGGTGAGCAGGTTGCCCAGCGCCACGGCGAACTGGTCGGGCAGAGTGTCCCCGAGGACCTTGCCGTCCGGGTCGAGCGCGGTCTGCCCGGCGAGGAAGACCAGGTGCCCGCCGGTGGCGACGACCGCGTGGCTGAAGCCGGTGGGCGGGGAGAGTTCGGCCGGGTTGATCCGGTGGGAGGGACTCATGCGGGCGGCTCCTGGGTTCGGCCCGCGGGCTCCACGGACTCCTGGGCGTCGGGGTGCCGAGCATCGGGCTGCTGGGCGTCGGACTGCTGAGCCGGGGGCTCGCACCGCTGGGCGGCGTTCGCGTACAGCTCCTTGGCGATGATGGTGCGCTGCACCTCGCTCGCGCCCTCGTAGATCCGTGGCGCGCGCACCTCGCGGTAGAGGTGTTCGAGCAGATGCCCCCGGCGCAGGGCGCGGGCGCCGTGCAGCTGGACGGCGGCGTCGACGACGTACTGCGCGGTCTCGGTGGCGTACAGCTTGGCCATCGCCGCCCGGCGCGGCACGCCGCTCTCCCCCGCGTCGTACGCGGCGGCCGCCGCGTACACCAGGAGGCGGGCGGCCTCGGTGCGGGTGGCCATCTCCGCGACCTGGTGCGAGACGGCCTGGAGGTCGCTCAGCGGGCCGCCGAACGCGGTGCGGTGGGCGGTGTGCTCCAGGGTCGCGTCGAGGGCGGCGCGGGCCATGCCCACCGCGAACGCCCCGACGCTGGGCCGGAAGAGGTTGAGGGTGTTCATCGCGACGCGGAAACCCCGGTCGGGCTCCCCGAGCACGTCGTCGGCGGTGACCGGTACGCCGTCGAACTCCAGGGTGCCGATGGGGTGCGGGGAGAGCATGTCGAGGGCGGAGCCGGTGAGTCCGGGGCGGTCGGACGGGACCAGGAACGCGGTGATGCCGCGGGATCCCGCCCCGGGGGTCGTGCGGGCGAAGACCACGGCGAAGTCGGCCTCGGGGGCGTTGGAGATCCAGCACTTCTCGCCGGTGAGCGCCCAGCCGGCCGGGGTGCGTTCGGCGGCCAGGCTCAGGGCCGCCGCGTCGGAACCCGCGCCCGGCTCGCTCAGCGCGAAGGCGGCCACGGCCCGCCCGGCCCGCACCTCGGGGAGCCAGCGCTCGCGATGGGCGGCTGTACCGGCCTGGACGATCGGGATGGTGCCGAGGCCCTGGAGGGCGAGCGCGGTCTCGGCCTCGGTGCAGCCCCGGGCCAGGGACTCGCGCAGCAGGCACAGGTCCAGCGCCCCGGAGCCCAGCATCCGGCCGAGGAGGCCCAGCTCGCCGAGAGCGGCCAGCAACGGGCGGTTGACGCGCCCGGGCTCTCCCTTCTCCGCCAGTGGGCGCAGCTCCCGCGCGGCGAGGGTACGGAGCTCCTCACACCAGGCGGTTTGTTCCGGTTCGAGGGAGAATGCCGTCATGGCGGCGCCTCTCTAGTCGCGTTGTGTCGCTTCGTGTCGCGTGCCCTGCCCCGGGCCCTGTCCCGTGACCTGCATCGTGCCCTGTCGCGACGCGTGGCATCTCGTCGCAGCGCGTCGCACGTCATGTCTTATCGCGGACCGTTGACTACCGTCACCCAAACGATACGCTCCAGAGGCGACAAGGGGGCGATCCTTCATGGAGCCGAATTCCTCGCCGAACACGCCCACAGCCGCCGCCGACGCGTCCGTACGCGTCCCCGGCGCGCATCCCGAACCGTCCGGGCACGCCGCGGGCGCCCACGCCGACACCTTCACGCGCGACCATCTCCCGCCGCCGGAACAGTGGCCGAAACTCCTCCTGGACGATCCCGCGCCGCACTACCCCGACCGGCTGAACTGCGGGCACGAGCTGCTGGACCGGACCGTCGAGGAACGGGGCGCGGACCGCCCCGCGCTGCTTTCCGGCGACGGGAGCGCGTGGAGCTACGGCGAGCTGCTGGAGACGGTGGACCGCATCGCCCATGTGCTCACGGAGGACCTGGGCGTCGTGCCGGGCAACCGGGTGCTGCTGCGCGGGCCGACGACGCCCTGGCTGGCCGCCTGCTGGCTCGCCGTCATGAAGGCGGGCGCGGTCGCCGTCACCGTACTGGCGCAGGCGCGCGCGGCGGAGCTGGCCACCATCTGCTCGCTGGCGCGGATCAGCCACGCCCTGTGCGACGCCCGTTCGGTGCGGGATCTGGCCGAGGCGGACGTGGACGGCCTGCGGGTCATCCTGTTCGGCGGGGAGGCGCCCGGGGACCTGACCCGGCTGGCCGAGGCCAGGACCGGGCCGTTCCGGGCGGTGGACACGGCCGCCGACGAGGTCGCGCTCATCGCGTTCACCTCGGGGACCACCGGGCGGCCCAAGGGCTGCATGCACCTGCACCGGGATCTCCTGGCCATCGCCGACACCTTCTCCCGGCACGTGCTGCGCCCCTCGGCCGACGACGTGTTCGCGGGCAGCCCGCCGCTGGGCTTCACGTTCGGCCTGGGCGGGCTGCTGGTCTTCCCGCTGCGGGCCGGGGCCTCGACGCTGCTGCTGGAGCAGGCGGGCCCGCGGCAGCTGCTGCCCGCCCTGGTCCGGCACCGGGTCTCGGTCCTCTTCACCGCTCCGACGGCCTACCGCACGATGCTCGGGCAGCTGGAGGGCCACGACCTCTCGGCACTGCGGCGCTGCGTGTCGGCCGGGGAGAACCTCCCCGGGGCGACCTGGCGGGCCTGGTTCGAGGCGACGGGGCTGCGCATCATCAACGGCATCGGGGCCACCGAACTGCTGCACATCTTCATCTCCGCCGCCGACGACGCGATCCGGCCGGGCACGACGGGGGTGCCCGTGCCGGGGTGGCAGGCCCGGGTGGTGGACGAGCACGGGGACGAACTGCCCGACGGCGAGCCGGGACTGCTGGCCGTGCGCGGGCCGGTCGGCTGCCGCTATCTCGCCGACCCCCGGCAGACGGAGTACGTCCGGCACGGCTGGAACATGACCGGCGACACCTTCGTCCGCGAGCCGGACGGCTACTTCCGCTACGTGGCCCGCGCCGACGACATGATCATCTCCTCCGGCTACAACATCGCGGGCCCCGAGGTGGAGGACGCCCTGCTGCGCCATCCGGAGGTCGCGGAAGCCGCCGTGGTGGGCCGGGCGGACGAATTGCGCGGCGAGATCGTGGTGGCGCACGTGGTGCTGCGGCACGGCTCGGAGCAGACCGCGGACTCGCTGCGCGCCCATATGAAGGCCAACCTGGCCCCGCACAAGTGCCCGCGCGTCTTCGTCTTCCAGGAAACCCTGCCGCGCACGGCCACCGGCAAACTCCAGCGGTTCCTGCTGCGGGACCAGGCCCTAGAGTGATCACGTGGCCGAGTTGCGCACCCCCCGTTCCCTGATCGTCACGCTCTACGGCGCCTACGGCCGCCCGCCGGACGGCGCCCCGTTCGCCGTGTCGGAGCTGATCCGTCTGCTGCACGCGGTCGGCGTCGACGCCCCCTCCGTGCGCTCCTGCGTCTCGCGGCTGAAGCGGCGCGGGCTGCTGGTGGCCGCCCGTGCGGCGGACGGTTCGGCGGGGTACGCGCTGTCGCCGGACGCCCGGCAACTGCTGGACGACGGGGACCGGCGGATCTACGGGCGGCCCGCACCGCGACTCTCCGACGGCTGGGTGCTCGCGGTGTTCTCCGTGCCCGAGGCGGAGCGCAACAAGCGCCATCTGCTGCGCTCCCGGCTGGCCCGGCTCGGCTTCGGCACGGCCACACCCGGGGTGTGGATCGCGCCGGCCGGGCTGTACGAGGAGACCCGGCACACCCTGGAGCGGCTCGGACTCGCCCCGTACGTGGACCTGTTCCGCGGCGAGCACCTCGGCTTCGCCGCCACCCGCGAGGCGGTGGCGCGCTGGTGGGACCTGGCGGCGGTGGCGCGGCTGCACCACGAGTTCCTGGAGCTGCACGAGCCGGTGCTGAAGGACTGGGAGGCGTCCGGGGACGCCGATGACGCGCCCCGCCCGCAGACCGCCTATCGGGACTATCTGCTGGCCCTGGACTCATGGCGGCAACTCCCCTACGCGGACCCGGGTCTGCCGTCGGAGCTGCTGCCCGGGGACTGGCCGGGTGGCCGGTCGGC
The DNA here is from genome assembly GCF_044766265.1 of Streptomyces sp. NPDC102283. Taxonomy (NCBI): domain Bacteria; kingdom Bacillati; phylum Actinomycetota; class Actinomycetes; order Kitasatosporales; family Streptomycetaceae; genus Streptomyces; species Streptomyces sp. NPDC102283. The sequence goes on along the minus strand of NZ_JBIWLQ010000008.1, from coordinate 127,652 downwards.
GGAGGTGTTCGGCCGGCTGCACGAGCGGCTGCGGGACGCCGGGGAGCGGTACGTGAGGCCGTGACCCTCCGGCGGGGGTGAAATCCAGATGCCCCGGGCCCCGGCCCACGGGCAGGATGAGGCATGACCTGGACCTTCACGCACGACACCGGCACGTTCCTCGCCGCGGCCGGCGCGTCGCTCGCCGCGCGGCCCGTCGCGCACACGGTGGCGCTGACGGTCACCGAGCGGCTGAGCCGCAGCGGCCCGCACCACTACGGCGAGGGCGATCCGGTGCTCGGCTGGTGGCGCGGGGCGAACGGGTGGGTGGCGGGGACCGTGGTGCGCACTCCGCCGCATCCGGCACTGCTGAACTCCCTGCCCGCCCAAGCGGTGGGTCCGCTGGCCGACGCCCTGGGCGCGACCCCGGATCTGGACGCCGTCAACGTGGACCGGGACACCGCGGCGCTGCTGGCCGCCCGACTCCCCGGCTACCGGACCGAGGAGGAGCAGCGGCTGTACCGGCTGGGCCCGGCGCGAGCGCCCTTCCCCGCGCCGGAGGGCCGAGGCAGGGCGGCGACGCGGGCGGACCGGGCTCTGCTCGTGGAGTGGGTGCGCGGGTTCGCCGACGCGACCGGCCAGTCGAAGTCCTCGGCCGAGTGGCTGGTGGACGAGGGCACGGAACGCGGGGCGCTCACCCTCTGGGAGAGCGGTGGGGCTCCGGTGGCTCTCGCGGGGCGCTCCCGGATGCTGGCGGGCACGGTGCGGGTGACGTTGGTGTACACGCCGCCGGAGCTACGCGGCCGGGGGTACGCGGCCGCCGTGACGCACGAGGCCGGACGGGCCGCCCGGGAGGCGGGGGCGGCGGAGGTCGTGCTCTTCGCCGACCTCGCCAATCCGACGAGCAACGGCGTCTATCTGCGCATCGGCTACGAACCGGTGGCGGACCGGCTGCTGTTGAGGAGGAATCCGTGACGGAGCAGCCGACGGACGCGGAGCCCTCCGCGGCGGAGCCCACGGCCGAGGTGCCCGTGGCTGAGGAGACCGTGGCTGAAGTGCCCGTGGCGGCGGAGCCGTTGTGGCTCGTCGCCGCGAACGTGGTGCGGTGGCGGCGGTACGGGGACGGCGGGCAGGAACTGCGGCCCGGGACCAAGTCGTACCGGGGCGGGTCGAAGGTGCACGTCGTCGGCACCTACGGGGGCATGGGGCACGAGCAGTTGACCACCATCGGGCGCGGCCGGCACACCGGTGCCTACATCACCATCGACATGGCGACGCGCAATCTCCACACCTTCCGGCCCGTCGCGGTGTACAGCCCGGCGGTACTGCGCCGCGTGGCGGCGGTGGGCGTCGACGGGTCATGGGCCACGCGGGAACACGCCGAGGAGCTGTCCGCCCTGCTCGGGCGCCTGGCCCCGCGGTACCGCCAGGAGCACTGGCGCGGAGCGCCGCACCCGGTCCCCTGCCGGTGCCACGACTGCCTCAGCCCAGCGTGAGCCGGGGCTTGGGCCCGTCGGTGCGGCCGGTGGGCGGGGGGCGGCTGCCCGCGCCGTACGGAAGGGGCCAGGGTGCGCCGGGGCCGCTGTAGCCCTGTTCGGCCGCCGCGTGCAGGGTCCAGTGCGGGTCGTACAGATGCGGGCGGGCCAGGGCGCAGAGGTCGGCGCGGCCCGCCAGGAGCAGGGAGTTGACGTCGTCCCAGGAGGAGATCGCGCCGACCGCGATGACGGGGACGTCGACGGTGTTGCGGATCCGGTCGGCGTACGGGGTCTGGTAGGAGCGGCCGTACTCGGGGCGCTCGTCGGGCACGACCTGGCCGGTGGAGACGTCGATGGCGTCGGCCCCGTGGTCGGCGAAGGCGCGGGCGATCTCCACGGCGTCCTCCGCTTCCGTGCCGCCCTCGGCCCAGTCGGTGGCGGAGATCCGCACGGTCATCGGCCTCTCCCGCGGCCAGACTTCGCGTACGGCGTCGAAGACTTCGAGGGGGAAGCGGAGCCGTCCGGCGAGTGGTCCGCCGTGAGCGTCGGTGCGGTGGTTGGTGAGCGGGGAGAGGAAACCGGAGAGCAAGTAGCCGTGTGCGCAGTGGAGTTCGAGGAGATCGAAGCCGGAGTCGGCGGCGCGCCGGGCGGCCGCCACGAACTGCTCGCGCACGGCGTCCAGTCCGCTCCGGTCCAGCTCCGCGGGGACCTGGCTGACGCCTGGCTCGTACGGGAGCGGGGAGGCGGCCGCCAGCGGCCAGCCGCCGGTCTCCAGGGGCTGGTCGATGCCTTCCCACATCAGCTTCGTGGAGCCCTTGCGGCCGGAGTGGCCGAGCTGCACACCGATGGCGGCGCCGGGGGCACAGGTGTGGACGAAGTCGGTGATCCGCCGCCAGGCGGCGGCCTGTTCGTCGTTCCACAGGCCGGTGCAGCCGGGGGTGATGCGGCCCTCGGGGCTGACGCAGACCATCTCGGTCATGGTGAGTCCCGCACCGCCGAGCGCCCGGGCCCCGAGGTGCACGAGGTGGAAGTCGGCGGGCAGCCCGTCGACGGCGGAGTACATGTCCATGGGCGAGACGACGACGCGGTTGCGCAGTTCGAGGCCGCGCAGGCGCAGCGGGGTGAACATCGGTGGGGTGCCCGGCGGGCAGCCGAACTCCTCCTCGACGGCGGCGGTGAACGAGGCGTCGCGCAGCCGGAGGTTGTCGTGGGTGACCCGGCGGCTGCGGGTGAGCAGGTTGAAGGCGAAGCGGCGGGGCGGCTGGTCCACGTAGGTGGCCAACTCCTCGAACCAGCGCAGGCTGGCGGCGGCGGCGCGCTGGGTGGAGGCCACGACGGGGCGGCGCTCGGTCTCGTACGCGGCGAGGGCCGTCGACAGGTCCGGCTGTTCCTCGACGCAGGCGGCCAGCGCCAGGGCGTCCTCGACGGCGAGCTTGGTGCCGGAGCCGATGGAGAAGTGGGCGGTGTGGGCCGCGTCACCGATGAGCACGGTGTTGCCGTAGGACCAGCGGGAGTTGGCGACCGTACGGAAGGTGAGCCAGGAGGACCTGTTGCCGCGCAGCGGGCGGCCGCCCAGCGCTTCGGTGAAGAACTTGGCGCAGCGGGCGGTGGATTCGGCCGCGTCACCGGTGTCGAGCCCGGCTGCGCGCCAGACCTCCTCGCGCATCTCGACGATGACGGTGGAGGCGTCCGCCGCGTAGGGGTAGCCGTGCAACTGCATGACACCGTAGGGGGTTTCGGCGATCTCGAAGCGGAAGGCGTCGAGCGCGAAGTCAGCGGCGAGCCAGATGTAGCGGTTGCGGTGTTCGGTGACGCTCGGGCCGAAGGAGTCGGCGTGGGCCGCACGGGTGGCGCTGTGCACCCCGTCGGCGGCGATGACCAGGTCGTGGTGGGCGGCCAGCTCGGCGGCGGGCGGGGCCGGGGCGCGGAAGCGGAGGCCGACGCCGAGGGCGGCGCAGCGCTCGTGCAGGATCTCCAGGAGCCGGCGGCGGCCGAGGGCGGCGAAGCCGTGGCCACCGGAGGTGTGGGTCCGGCCGCGGTGGACGATGTCGATGGTGTCCCAGCGGACGAACTCGGCTCTCAGCGCGCGGTACACCTCGGGGTCGGCGTGCTCGATGGAGCCGAGGGTCTCGTCGGAGAGGACGACGCCGAAGCCGAAGGTGTCGTCGGGGGCGTTGCGCTCGAAGACGGTGACGGTACGGTCCGGGTCCAGCCGCTTGAGGAGGGCCGCGGCGTAGAGCCCGCCGGGGCCGCCGCCGATGACGGCGATCCGGCGCACGCGGTCCGGCACGGCGGCGCCGGGGCTCCGGATGGCTCCGGGGGCCGGCACGGCGGCTGCCTCCCCTGCCGCTCCGGGGGCCGGCACGGCTACCTCCCCTGCCACTTCGGGGGCCGCTTCTCGGTGAAGGCTGCGTGGAACTCGGCGTAGTCCTCGCCGTGCATCAGGAGGGCCTGGGTGTTGGCGTCCAGCTCGACGGAGGCGGCCAGCGGCATGTCCAGCTCGGCGGTGAGCAGGGCCTTGGTCTGGGCGAGCGCGAGGGCCGGTCCGTCGGCGAGGCGGCGGGCCAGCTCGGCGGCACGTTCGTCGGCCCTCCCCTCCTCGGCCAGTTCGCTGATCAGCCCGATCCGCTCCGCCTCGGGGGCGCGGACGGCGTCCCCGAGCATCAGGAGCCGGGTGGCGTGGCCGAGGCCGACGACCCGGGGCAGCAGGTAGGCCGCGCCCATGTCGCCGCCGGAGAGGCCGACCCGGGTGAAGAGGAAGGAGAAGCGGGCCGACGGGTCGGCGATCCGGAAGTCCGCCGCCAGGGCCAGCACGGCTCCGGCTCCGGCGGCGACGCCGTGGACGGCGGCGATGACCGGGAAGGGGCACTCCCGCAGGGCCCGGACGACCTGGCCGGTCATCCGGTTGAAGTCGAGGAGCTGCGCGGTGTCCATGGCCAGGGTGGCGCCGATGATCTCGTCGACGTCGCCGCCGGAGCAGAAGCCGCGCCCCTCTCCGGCGAGGACGAGGGCGCGGACGGAGCGTTCCCGGGAGAGCTCGGCGAGGAGGTCGCGCAGATCCGCGTAGGCGCCGAAGGTGAGCGCGTTGAGTTTCTCGGGGCGGGCGAATGTGACGGTGGCCACACCGTCGTCCCGGGTCAGCCGGAGATGGCGCCATTCCTCGGCGCTCGGGGCCGAGCTGGGAAACGGGCTCATGGAGGGGTCCCCTTCAGCGATCGGGCTGGTGCCGGCCGTGCGCGGGTCGCGTTCCGCCTCCGAAGTTATCACCCCTGCGTGACCGCCGTCACGAGGTCGCAATACAGCATCCATGAGACTGTTGTGGCGAAAGTCCCCTTTGCTCCGGCCGACCGCCTCTATGGCCGGCCCGGAGCGGTTCGTAAAGTTGAAACCAGGAAGTCCCGACACGAGTACCGCGTGAACCCCAGAAGTCGAGACCTCCCGCTTCGAGGAAGACCCGCTCCCGAACGGAACCCTGCCGTGCCGCCCGACGTCCCCGTCCCCGCTTCCTGGCGCATCGCCCTGCCGCACTCCACCGCGGCCGTGCCGATCGCCCGCGCCCTCATCCGTACGGCACTGTCGGACATCGACGCCCCGGCCGACAGCGACACCGCCGAGCTGCTGACCGCCGAGCTGGTGGCCAACGCGGTCGAGCACACGCTGGGCGGTGAGCCCATCGAGCTGGTCGTGGAGCTGCTGCCCACCGGCTGCCAGGTCGAGGTGCACGACCGCGACCCCGCTCCGCCGGGCGACCTGTCCCGGCCGCAGCCGGGCTTCGAGGTCGATCCCTGGCAGGAGCACGGCCGCGGCCTGCTGCTGATCCGGACCCTCAGCTCCGCGTGCGGTCACCGCACCACGGAGCACGGCAAGGCCGTCTGGTTCACGCTTCCGGCGATACCGGCGCAGCCGGGTCCGTCCCCGGGGAGCTGACCAGCCGGGAGCGGCGCCGCCCGTAGCCGGCGTACAGCAGCGAGCCGACGGCGAGGAAGACCGCGAACTGGACCCAGGTCGTCCAGCCGGTCCCGTACATCAGATACAGGCAGAACGCGACGCCCAGCAGCGGGCTCACCGGGTAGAGCGGCACCCGGAAGGTCCGCTTGAGCCCGGGGGCGCTCCGCCGGAGCACCACCACCGCGACATTGACGGCGACCATCGTGGCGAGCGTGCCGATGGTCGTCAGGTTCACGACGACGTCGAGCGGGACGAACGCGGCCGGGACCGCGAAGACGCAGGCCACGATCCAGGTGTTGGCGACCGGGGTGTGGGTCCTGGGCGAGACCCGCTCGAAGACGCGCGGGATGAGACCGTCGCGGGACATCGACATGAGGATGCGGGTCTGCCCGTACATCACGGCGAGCACCACCGAGGCGATGGCGACGACCGCGCCGAAGGCGATGATGCCGCCGCCGACCGTGGAGTCGGTGACCTGGTTGACGGCGATCGAGAGGGCCGCGCTCTTGTTCGCGACGGCGTCCGAGCCGATCGCGCCGATGGCCGAGAGCGCCACCGCGCAGTAGAGCAGGGTGACGACGCCGATGCAGACCAGGATGGCGATGGGGATGTTCCGCCGGGGGTTCTTGACCTCTTCGCCCGCGGTGGTGATGGCGTCGAAACCGATGTAGGAGAAGAACGCCAGTGAGGCGCCGGCGGTGATGCCGCCGAGCCCGTGGGTCGCGAACGGCATGAGGTTGTCGTCCTGGAAGGCGCTGAACGCCACGGCGCAGAACGCGACCAGGATGCCGATCTTGAGGATCGCCATGGCGGCGGTCGCGGTGGCGCTCTCCCGGACACCGCGCACCAGCAGCGCGGCGGCCATGGCGATCACGACGACCGCGGGCAGGTTGACCACACCGCCGTCGGCGGGACCGGCGGACAGGGCCTCGGGGATTTCCCAGCCGATCACGCTGTTCAGCAGTTCGTTGACGTACTGGCTCCAGCCCACCGCGACGGCGGAGACCGACACGCCGTACTCCAGCAGCAGGCACCAGCCGACGAGGAACGCGGTGCGCTCGCCGAGGGCCGCGTACGCGAAGGAGTACGAGCTTCCGGAGACCGGGATGGCGCTGCCCAGCTCCGCGAAGGACAGGGCGGTGAAGATGCAGGTGATCGCGGCGAGGACGAACGAGATCACGACGGCGGGGCCGGCCTCGGCGACGCTGTCGGACAGCCCCACGAAGATGCCGGTGCCGACGATCGCGCCGACTCCGAAGCAGACGAGCTGGAAGAGGCCCATCGTGCGCTTGAGGCCGTGGCCCTCCAGGTCGGCGCCGGACTCGGCGATGAGCTGATCGGGACTCTTGCGGCGCAGCCCCGGCTTCGAGGGGCCGGGGCGCTGCGGGGTGCCGGAAGCCGGCATACCGGTGCTCATGCGGGACGTTCTCATCTCTGGTGGTGCAGTGGGGGGACGTTTCCCGGTGTGCACGGCGGCCGTGGGGACCGCGGGCGGCACATGGGAAGGGGTCCGGGCAATCGCGAGCCCGAACCCCACCAAGAGGCGACATGCTAGCCACCACCACGCATGTTCACCCAATCGGGTGTATGAGCATGCGAACCCCTGCGCCGTATCCGTACCTGAACCCGTCAGTGCCGGCGGGGCTACTTCCCTGCGAGCGTCGCCACCAGCACGGCCTTGATCGTGTGCATCCGGTTCTCCGCCTGGTCGAAGACGACCGAGTGCGCGGACTCGAAGACCTCGTCGCTGACCTCCAGCTCGGTCAGCCCGTACCGGGCGTGGATGTCCCGGCCGACCTGGGTGCCGAGGTCGTGGAAGGCGGGCAGGCAGTGCAGGAACTTCACGTCCGGGTTGCCGGTGGCCCGCAGGACGTCCATCGTCACGGCGTAGGGCCCGAGAGCGGCGATGCGCTCGGCCCACACCTCCTTGGGCTCTCCCATGGAGACCCAGACGTCGGTGGCGACGAAGTCGGCGCCCCGGACGCCCTCGGCGACGTCACCGGTGAGGGTGATCGTGGCGCCGCTGGCCTCGGCCAGCTCCCGGGCCCGCGCCACGACGGCGTCGTCCGGCCAGTACGCCTCGGGGGCGACGATCCTGACGTCCAGACCGAGCAGGGCGCCGGTGATCAGGTAGGAGTTGCCCATGTTGAAGCGGGCGTCGCCGAGGTAGGCGAAGGCCGTCCCCGTGACGGGCCCCTCGCGGAACTCGGCCATGGTGAGCACGTCGGCGAGCATCTGGGTCGGGTGCCAGTCGTCCGTGAGGCCGTTGAAGACCGGCACCCCGCCGTACGCGGCCAGCTCCTCGACCGACCGCTGACTGTCGCCCCGGTACTCGATCCCGTCGAACATCCGGCCGAGCACCCGGGCGGTGTCCTTCACGGACTCCTTGTGGCCCATCTGGGAGCCCGACGGGTCGAGGTAGGTGGTGGAGGCGCCCTGGTCGGCGGCGGCGACCTCGAACGCGCAGCGCGTACGGGTCGAGGTCTTCTCGAAGATCAGCGCGATGTTCTTCCCGCGCAGCCGCTGGACCTCGGCCCCGGCCTTCTTGGCCGCCTTGAGCTCGGCGGCCAGGGAGACCAGGCCGAGAAACTCCTCGGAGGTGAAGTCCAGCTCCTTGAGGAAGTGGCGGCCGGTGAGGTCTATGGCCATGATGACTGCTCCTGGGGGTCGGACGGGGATCGGCGCACTGCGCGGGCAGAACTGGAAGTCTATACGATCCATCGCATCCCTATACAGGGGTCAGAGGTCGCGTTCCGTCCGCCCGTCACGCCACGGGGTCCCGCTCCACCGGGCAGCTCATACAGCGCGGCCCGCCACGCCCCCGGCCCAGCTCGCTGCCCCGGATCTCGATCACCTCGATGCCCTGCTTGCGCAGATAGGTGTTGGTCGTGGCGTTGCGCTCGTACGCGACGACGACCCCGGGCTCGACCGCGAGCACGTTGCAGCCGTCGTCCCACTGCTCGCGCTCGGCCGCGTGCACGTCCTGGGTGGCGGTGAGCACCCGGATGGAGTCGAGGCCGAGGGCGGCGGCCATGGCGCGGTGCATGTGCTCGGGCGGATGGTCGGTGACCTTCAGCTCGCGGGGGCCGTTGCCGGGCTCGATGGTGTACGAGCGGAGCATGCCAAGACCGGCGTACTGGGTGAACGTGTCGCCGTCGATCATCGTCATCACCGTGTCCAGGTGCATGAACGCCCGGGCCTTGGGCATGTCGAGCGCCACGATCGTGCGTGCCGAGCCGGCGTCGAAGAGGCCCCGGGCCAGCATCTCCACGGCCTGCGGCGTGGTCCGCTCGCTCATCCCGATGAGGACCGCACCCTGCCCGATGACCAGCACGTCACCGCCCTCGATGGTGGAGGGATAGTCGTCCTGGCCCTCCGACCAGTGGTGGAAGGCGCCCGCCTGAGGGCCGGTGAACAGGGGATGGTGCCGGTAGATCGCCTCGAAGTGGACGGTCTCACGCTGCCGGGCGGGCCAGCGCATCGCGTTGATGGAGACCCCGTCGTAGATCCAGGCCGAGGTGTCCCGGGTGAAGAGGTGGTTCGGCAGCGGGCCGAGCAGGAAGTCGTCCAGGTCCATCACGTGGAAGCGGACGGAGGTCGGCTCGCTGTGCCGCTCCAGGAACTCCCGCTTGGTCATGCCGCCGACCAGCGCCTCCGCCAGCTCCTGTGAGGACAACTCCTCGAAGGCGGCCCGCAGATGCTCGGTGGCGAGCGGACCGTACTCCTTCTCGTCGAAGACCCGGTCGAGCACGAGCCGCCGGGCGACCGGGATGTCGAGGGACTCGCGCAGGAGATCGCCGAAGAGGTGCACGGCGACCCCCCGGTCGCGCAGCACGTCGGCGAACCCGTCGTGCTCCTCCCTGGCGCGGCGCACCCACAGGACGTCGTCGAACAGGAGGGCGTCCTTGTTCCTGGGGGTGAGCCGCTTCAGCTCCAGATCGGGGCGGTGCAGTATGACGCGGCGCAGCCGCCCGGCTTCGGAGTCGACGTGGAATCCCATGCCTTCATCCTCACCGCGCGGAGCGCCGTTCACCCCGCGAATCGCCTACGGGTTGGGTCCAGGGGGTGCCCGGCGGATCCTGGCCGGGTCCACGACGCCGGACACCCCTGGCTCAGAGCCGGGGGTCCACCGGCTCCGACTCCAGGGCCAGGACGGCGAACACCGCCTCGTGGACCCGCCACAGCGGCTCGCCCTCCGCCAGCCGGTCCAGCGCCTCCAGACCGAGCGCGTACTCCCGCAGCGCCAACGAGCGCTTGTGGCCGAGGAACCGGGAGCGCAGGCGCTCCAGATTGTCCGGGCGGGTGTATTCGGGGCCGTAGACGATGCGGAGATACTCCCGGCCGCGCACCTTGACGCCGGGCTGGACGAGCCGGCCCCCGGCGTCCCGGACGAGGGCCCCGAGCGGCTTGACGACCATGCCCTCGCCGCCCCGCGCGGTCATCTCCAGCCACCAGTCCACGCCCGCGCGGACGGAGGCCTCGTCCCCGGTGTCGACGACGAGCCGGCGGGTGACCTGGAGCAGCCCGGTCGGGTCGTGCTCCACGAGCCGGTCCAGCCGGGCGAGCTGCTCGTCGTGCGGCACGGAGGCCAGGGAGCGGCCCTGGACGGCGAGGACCTGGAACGGGGCGAGCCGCACCCCGTCCAGCCCCTCGGTGGTCCAGCAGTAGCGCCGGTACGCCTCGGTGAACGCGGCCGCGTCCCCGGCGCGGGCCCGCTGGAGTCCGGCGAGGCCCGCCACCTCGACGCCCCGGGCGACCGCCTGGTCCAGGGCGGCGACGGCCGGCGGGAAGACCGCGCCGGCCGCCGCGCCGACAGCGGCGTACTGCGAGCGCAGCAAGCCGCCGGCCTTGAGCGACCACGGCATCAGCTCGGCGTCCAGGAGCACCCAGTCGGTGTCCCACTCCTCCCAGAGCCCGGCGGCGGCGACGGCGGTACGGAGCCGGTCCAGGACCGCCTCGGTCATCGCCGTGTCGTCCAGGAACGGGCGCCCGGTCCGGGTGTACAGCGCGCCGGTGGGGCCCGCCGTGCCGAAGCGCGCGGTCGCGGCCCCCGCGTCCTTGCAGACCAGGGCGACGGCCCGGGAGCCCATGTGCTTCTCCTCGCACACGACCCGCTCCACGCCGTCTCCGGCGTACTGCGCGAAGGCCTCGGCCGGGTGCTCCAGGAAGCCGTCCTCGCGGGAGGTGGCGGTGGGCGCCATGGTGGGCGGGAGGTAGGCGAGGAGCCGCGGGTCGACGGCGAACCGGCTCATCACTTCGAGCGCGGCGGCGGCGTTCTCCTCGCGCACGGCGACGCGGCCCAGGTGCCGGGTCTCCACGACCCTGCGGCCCTGGACGTCGGCGATGTCCAGCGGCCGGCCCTCCCGGCCCCCGGGCGCCTCGCTGGTCAGCGGCTTGACGGGCTCGTACCAGACCTTCTCGGCGGGTACGTCGACCAGTTCGCGCTCCGGATAGCGCAGCGCGGTCATCCTCCCGCCGAAGACGGCCCCCGTGTCCAGGCAGATGGTGTTGTTGATCCAGGAGGTGGTGGGCACCGGGGTGTGGCCGTAGACCACGGTGGCGCGGCCCCGGTACTCCTCGGCCCACGGGTAGCGCACGGGCAGCCCGAACTCGTCGGTCTCCCCCGTCGTGTCCCCGTACAGCGCGTGCGAGCGGACCCGGCCGGAGGTGCGGCCGTGGTACTTCTCGGGCAGCCCGGCGTGAGCGACCACCAGCTTGCCGTCGTCCAGGACGTAGTGGCTGACCAGCCCGTCGATGAACGCCCGCACCTGGCCCCGGAACTCGGGATGCTCGGCGTCCTCGCGCTCCAGCTGCTCGACGGTCTCGGCGAGCCCGTGGGTGAGCTGGACCTTGCGGCCCGCGAGGTAGCGGCCGAGCTTGTTCTCGTGGTTGCCGGGGACGCAGAGGGCGTTGCCCGCCGACACCATGGACATGACGCGGCGCAGCACGCCGGGGCTGTCGGGGCCCCGGTCCACGAGGTCGCCGACGAACACGGCCGTACGCCCTTCGGGGTGGGCGCCGTCCACGTAACCGAGCTTGCCGAGCAGGGTGTCCAGCTCGGAGCGGCAGCCGTGGATGTCCCCGATGATGTCGAACGGGCCGGTGAGGTGGCGCAGGTCGTTGTAGCGGCGCTCCAGGACCACCTCGGCGCTCTCCGCCTCCGCCTCGGTGCGCAGGACGTGCACCTTGCGGAAGCCCTCGCGCTCCAGGCCGCGCAGGGAACGCCGCAGCTCGCGGCGGTGCCGCTGGATGACGTGGCGCGGCATGGAGGCCCGGTCGGGGCGGGTCGCGTTGCGGGCGGCGCAGACGTCCTCGGGGAGGTCGAGGACGATGGCGATGGGCAGGACGTCGTGCTTCCGGGCCAGCTGGACGAGCTGCTTGCGGCTCTCGGACTGGACGCTGGTGGCGTCGATCACGGTGAGCCGCCCCGCCTCCAGGCGCTTGCCGGCGATGTAGTGCAGGACGTCGAAGGCGTCGCGGCTGGCGCTCTGGTCGTTCTCGTCGTCGGCGACCAGTCCCCGGCAGAAGTCCGAGGAGACGATCTCGGTCGGCTTGAAGTGCCTGCGGGCGAAGGTGGACTTACCCGATCCGCTGGCGCCGATGAGGACGACGAGGGAGAGGTCGGTCACCGGCAGCCTGCGCGCTGCCGTGGCGGCGGTAGCGGTGGCGGTGGCGGTGGCGAATTCTGTACCGGCGTCGCTGTGGTCGTTGGTCATGCGGCTTCTGCCTCCTTCGTCTTCCCGCTCGCCTTCCCGGCCGTTCCGGTGGTCGTGGTGGTGTCGGTCCGGGTGAACACGGCCATCTGGGTCGGCGGCCCCACCTCGGGGTCGTCCGGCCCGACGGGCACGTACCGGACGGCGTATCCGTGCCGCTCGGCGACCTGCCCGGCCCAGTCCCGGAACTCGGCCCGGTTCCACTCGAACCGGTGGTCCCCGTGCCGGACGTGCCCGGCCGGGAGGGTCTCCCAGCGGACGTTGTACTCGACGTTCGGCGTGGTCACGAGCACCGTCCCCGGTCGCGCCGCGCCGAACACCGCGTACTCCAGGGCGGGCAGCCGGTCCAGGTCCAAGTGCTCGATCACCTCACTGAGAACGGCGGCGTCATATCCCGCCAGCCGCTTGTCCGTGTAGGTCAGCGAACCCTGCCGCAGGGTGACCCGGTCCGCCTGGCGCTCGCCCATCCGGTCCAGCTTCAGCCGCCGCGAGGCGATGGTGAGGGCGCGCATCGAGACGTCGACGCCCACGATCTCGGTGAAGCGCACGTCCTTGAGGAGTGCCTGCACCAACTGGCCCTGTCCGCAGCCGAGGTCGAGCACCCGGCTCGCCCCCGCGGCGCGCAGCGCGTCGAGGATCGCGGTGCGCCGGTGCTCTGCGAGCGGGACCGGCTTCTCCTCGGTGTCGGTGCTCTCGTCCACCGCGTTGTCGACGCATCCCACGTCGAGGTCGTCCGACTCCGCGAGCCGCACCAACTCCAGGGCCTGGTCGGCCTGGCGGGTGAGCCCCCAGCGGTGGGACAGATAGCGCCGGGTGATCAGCTGCCGCTCGGGGTGGCCGGCCAGCCAGCCCTCCCCCGCGCGCAGCAGCTTGTCCACCTCGTCGGGCGCGACCCAGTAATGCTTGGCGTCGTCGAGCACCGGGAGCAGGACGTAGAGCTGCCGCAGCGCGTCGGCGAGCCGCAACTCGCCCTCCAGCACCAGGCGTACGTAGCGGGAGTCGCCCCAGGCGGGGAACTCCTCGTCCAGCGGTACGGCCGTGACGTCGACCCGCGACCAGCCGAGCGGCGCGAACAGCTTCCGCACCAGCTCGGCGCCGCCCCTGGCGGGCAGGGCGGGCACCTCGATCCGCAGCGGCAACGGGCTCCCTGCCCGCTCGGGCATGGCCCGGCAGACACCGCCGAGCGCGGACGTGAACACGGCGGCGAGGGCGACCGACAACAGCGAGGACGCCGCGTAGGGGCGGTCGTTGACGTACTGCGCGAGCGCCGCGTCGGGCGCGCCTCCCCGGCCCTTGCCCTTGCCGCGCCGCACCAGCGCCACCGGATCCACTTCCAGCAGGAGTGCGGCCGTGCAGCGCTCGGCGGACGCCTCGGGATAGAAGACGTGCGCGGAGCCGTGCGAGGTGGAGAACGCCTGCGCCTTGTCGGGATGCTTGTGCAGCAGGAAGCCCAGGTCCGTGGCAGGACGTTCAGGGGTGCCGGTCGTACCGATTGTCAGGAACACCTGTCCGAGTATGATCCTCGCCTCCTGCCCTCACCAGGCAATTTCGCCCGCACCTCAGCCTTGTGCGACAGGCTTCAGCGCTCCAGTCGGCCGGCCAGCTCCGTGATGAGGTCCGGCCCCACCCGGCAGCAGCCTCCGACGAGCCTGGCCCCCGCCCGCGTCCAGGCCCGCACCCGCCCGGGGTCGAAGGTGCCGCGCCCGGACCACCCCCGCGCTCCGGCGTCCCACCCCTCCCCACTGTTCGGGTAGACCACGGCGGGCCTTCCCGTGACCGCCACCGCCTGCTCCACCGCCCCCTGCGCCTCCTCCGGATCGCAGCAGTTGACCCCGACCGCGAGAACGGATTCCCGCCCCGCCGCCACCGCGAACGCCTCCTCCAGCGGCTGGCCGGCCCGGGTCCGGCCGCCCGCCACGCTGTACGAGAGCCAGTAGGGCAGTCCTGTCTCCTCGGCCACCCGGACCAGCGCCTCCGCCTCGTCCAGGTCCGGCACCGTCTCCAGCGCCAGGGCGTCCGGCCCCGCAGCCGCCAGCGCCGCCACCCGGGGGCGGTGGAAACGCTCCAGCTCCCGGACGCTCAGCCCGTAGCGGCCCCGGTACTCACTGCCGTCCGCGAGCATCGCGCCGTACGGTCCGACCGACGCGGCGACCCAGGTCTCCCGCCCGGGGCCGGCCCGGCGCGCCGCGTCGGCGGCGCCCCTGGCCAGCCCCACGCTGCGGGCGAGCAGGGCCCCGGTCCCTGCCCGGTCGATCCCGTACCGCCCGAACCCTTCGAAGGTGGCCTGATAGCTGGCCGTGATGAGCACCCGCGCGCCCGCCCGGAGGTAGGCGAGGTGAGCGGCCTCGATCTGTTCCGGCGCGTCCGCCAGCAACCGGGCCGACCACAGTGCGTCGGACAGATCGCAACCCTGCGCCTCCAGTTGGTTGGAGAGCCCGCCGTCCAGCAGGACGGGCCCGGCCTCCAGCGCGTCGGCGAGCGTGCGGACGCCGCTCACAGCCGCCTCCTCGTCAGGTCAGGTCAGGTCAGGTCAGGTCAGGTCAGGTCAGGTCAGCTGGGACTGGATCTGCGAGGAGATCAGTTCCAGATGGTCCAGGTCGTCCAGGTCGAGGACCTGGAGGTAGATCCTCGACGAGCCGATCGCCGCGTAGGCGCCGATCTTGTCGACCACCTCGGCGGGCGAACCCGCCAGCCCGTTCGCCTTGAGCTCCTCCACGTCCCGGCCGATGGCCGCCGCGCGCCGGGCGACCTCGGCGTCGTCCTTGCCCGTGCAGACGATCAGCGCGTTGGAGTACACGAGGTCGTCCGGCGAGCGCCCGTGGGTCTGCGCGGCGGCCCGGACCCGGCCGAACTGCTTCTCGCTGTCCTCCAGCGAGGCGAACGGGATGTTGAACTCGTCCGCGTACTGCGCGGCGAGCCGCGGGGTGCGCGTCGCACCGTGGCCGCCGATCAGGACGGGCACCTTCGCCTGGGCGGGCTTGGGCAGCGCGGGCGAATCGGTGAGCTGGTAATACGTCCCGTCATAGCTGAAGGTCTCGCCGACCTCCGTCGCCCACAGGCCCGTGATGATCGCGAGCTGCTCCTCCAGGCGGCCGAACTTCTCCTTCGGGAACGGAATGCCGTAGGCCTTGTGCTCCTCCTCGAACCAACCTGCTCCCAGCCCCAGGTCGACCCGGCCGCCGGACATCCGGTCGACCTGGGCCACCTGGATGGCCAGCACGCCCGGCAGCCGGAACGTGCCGGCGGTCATCAGCGTGCCGAGCCGGATCCGCCGGGTCTCGCGCGCCAGTCCTGCCAGGGTGATCCAGGCGTCGGTCGGCCCGGGCAGACCGTCGCCGGAGCCCATGCGGAGATAGTGGTCGGAGCGGTAGAAGGCGTCGAAGCCCAGGTCCTCGGCGGCCTTGGCGACGGTGAGCAAGGTGTCGTAGTCGGCCCCTTGCTGGGGCTCGGTGAAGATGCGAAGATCCATGCCCTCCATCCTGCCCCTCCGGCGCCCGGTCCCGCCCACCAGCCCGGCCGGACCTCCCCCGCATCTCCCCGTTTCTTCCCGCGCCTCCCCTGCCGCCCCCTGCCGTCCCCTCAGGCCGTCGCCTCCCCTCTCGGCTGCCCGCCGCCCTCCCCTCAGGGCCCCGCCGCCGATGCCGCGGGGCCGCGTATGCCGCCGTAGGGGCCGTCGCGCTCCCTCTCCGCCAGCCGCCTCAGCATCCCGTGCACGCGTTCCAACGATTCGTCGGCCGCGTCCATGGCCTCGATGCACTGCCAGTACAGACCGTCCTCCCCCGTGTCGCAGGCCACCCCGACCAGGGCGATCCCGGCCTCGCCGAGCAGCAGCGCGAGCCCGGCCAGGACCGGCCGCACATCGGCGATCCCCGACAACTGGGCTGCCCTGGCACCGCCGGAGAGCACCGTCGGGTGGTCCAACGCCGAGCATCCGGCGCCGATCTCCCCCAGCGCCCGCGCCTCGCTCCGTAATTCCACCGGGCCGTACAGCGCCAGCCGACTGCCGATCGCCCGGGCCAGCGCCTGCGCCTGCCAGGCCTCCGCCATGACGTCCAGCGCACCCCGGCTGTCCGCCAGAGCCCGCCGCCCCGCCTCGATGAGTCGCTCCGCTTCCATGCGTCTCCCCCGTCCGTACGAAAACCCGCTCACCTCATTCATTACCCACAGTGAGGTAGACAGCACCGTAAGGCCAGAGGAAATCGGAAATCTGTGGACAGGAAGTCGACTGTGGATATCCCACTCACTCCGAAGAGTGACGATCGAGAGGTTCCGGAGCGCCCGGCAGGGGGAAGCGCTTCTCGTTCCGCTCCAACTTGGCCGCCAGCGCCACCGTCGGATCGATGCCCAATACCTCGCAGAACTGCAGCAGATAGGCGAGCACGTCCGCCACCTCGTCGGCGACCCGGTGGGCCGATGCGGGGCTCTCCATGATCCCCGCCGACTGTTCGGGCGTCAGCCACTGGAAGATCTCCAGCAGTTCGGAGGCCTCGACGCTGAGCGCGGCCGCCAGGTTCTTCGGGGTGTGGTACTGCCCCCAGTCGCGCGCCGCCGCGAACGCGGCCAGCCGCCGCTGGAGTTCTGCCACATCGATGTCTGTCACGGCCCCAGGTCTATCACCGGCCACCGACAGCGCCTCCCCCGCGCGCCACCCGGCAGGGAGGACGGCACGGAGGGCGAGGACGGTGACGGCGCGGCCGGGGGCGGCGGTCCGGTCCGGCTGCCGCCCCGACTGCCGCTTCCTCCTACCGGCCGAGGCCCGCGGGCTACCGGCCGAGACCCGCGGGCTACTGCGCGAGCCCCGCGGGCGTGACCCCTTCGACCTCCATGCCGACCGGCGCGAGCAGGAAGACATTGCGGTCGACGCGGTGCATGCCGCTGCCGAGGCCGAAGACCACACCGCTGCTGAAGTCGAGGATCCGCTTCGCCACGTCCGTTTCCGCCGCCGTCAGGTCGAGCAGCACCGGAACCTGGGCGACCAGGTACTCGGCGACCTCGCGCGCGTCCGCGAAGACCTGCACCCGCAGCACGACGAGGCGCCGCTGTTCGGCCGCGCGCTCGCCCGGGACGGTGCGGTGGTCGATCCGGGACGGCCACTCGTCACGGCCGCGCAGCGGTACGACCTGTGCGAGTCCCTCCCACTGTTCGTCGGTGGCGTCGTATCTGTCATACCTGTCGTACCTGCTCACAGGGCCACCCCGTCGTCGAGCCGGTCGGGTTCCCGCCGGCTGCACTCACTGTTCATCGGGCAATCCTCTCGCCCCTCACCCGTTCGGCGTACCAGCGACACGGCGAAGTCTCCGTCCGTGTCGCTTCCGGTACCCGAAGGACACCGGTTCATGACGACCCGCGCCCCTCGGACGGCGATGAGCCACGCCACACGGATCAGACCGTGATGACCTGGACCCCCGCCTCACCGAAGCGGTTCTTCGCCTCCGCGCCGATGCGGGAGTCGGTGACCAGGACGTCGACCAGCCCGAGGTCGCAGACCCGGGCGAACGCCCGCTTGCCGATCTTCGACGAGTCGGCCGCCACGACCACCCGCTGGGCCCGCTCCGCGAGCAGCCGGTTGACGCTGGCCTCGCCCTCGTGGTGGACGTAGGCGCCCCGTTCGATGTCGATGGCGTTCACCCCGAGGACGGCGACGTCCAGGGTGATCTCGTTCATCACGCCGACGGCGAGCGGGCCCGTCAGCTCGTACGACTGGGGCCTCGCGACCCCGCCCGTCACGACCATCTTGATCTGCGGCCGGATCGCCAGCTCGCTCGCGATGTTGAGGGCGTTCGTCACCACGGTCAGCGTCGGCTGCCCGCCCGCCACCGTCGTCTCGCCCACGATGTCCGGGCGTACCGCGAGCGCCCTGGCCACCTCGGTCACGGTCGTTCCGCCGGTCAGGCCGACGACCTCGCCGACGGCGACCAGGCCGGACACGGCGCGGCCGATGGCCTGCTTCTCCGGCGCGTGCCGGCCCGTCTTGTAGCGGAGCGCCAGTTCGTAGGAGACTCCGTGCGCGACCGCGCCGCCCCTGGTGCGGGTGAGCAGGTGCTGTTCGGCCAGCTGGTCCAGGTCGCGGCGGATGGTGGCGGCCGAGACGTCGAGCGCCGTCGCCGCCTCCTCGACGTCCACCCTGCCGTGCTTGCCGACCAGTTCCAGCAGCGCGTCCCACCGGGCGTCCCTGGACAAGAGCGTCTCCTCACCGTCCGGCGCGGGCACCGCGTTTCGCGGGAACGCGGTCGCCGGTGGCCGGACCGCCGCAAGCGTCGCACAGGGCCTCCCGGGAGCCCTTCACCCACCTGCGGCTTGCTTGTTTTTGCTCGATAACTGCATGTAACGTGCAGAATTCTACATGCGGGCTGATCGGCCCAGCTCAGCCCCGTTCCCGTGGTCCACCTCGTTCCCGTGGAGTGCAGACGTGTCGTATGCCGAGACCGAGACAGCCAGTCAGCCCGCCTGCTGGCGGCGCGCCGCCGCCTTGGCGGGCGGCCCCGAGGCCGCCGCCCTGCCCGTCGCGGGCGAGCGGATCGCGGTCGTCGGCTGCGGTACCTCCTTCTACATGGCGCAGGCCTACGCCGGGCTCCGCGAGGGCTCCGGCCAGGGTGAGTCGGACGCCTTCGCCGCTTCCGAGTTCCCCTCCGGCCGCGGCTACGACCGCGTCGTCGCGCTGACCCGCTCGGGGACCACGACCGAGGTGCTGGAGCTGCTGGAGCGGCTGCGGGGCACCTCCCGCACGGTGGCCGTCACGGCCGATCCCCAGACCCGGGTCAGGGCGGCGGCCGACGACCTCGTCGTCCTGGACTTCGCCGACGAACGCTCGGTCGTCCAGACGCGCTTCGCCACGACCGCCCTCACCCTGCTGCGGGCCCACCTCGGCCTGCACTCCGAGGCCGTGGTCGCGGACGCGGAGACCGCACTGGCCCAGCCGCTGCCCGACGGGCTGCTCGGGAGCACCCAGTTCTCCTTCCTCGGGCGGGGGTGGACGGTCGGGCTGGCCCATGAGGCGGCGTTGAAGATGAAGGAGGCGTCGCTTTCCTGGACGGAGTCCTATCCCGCCATGGAGTACCGCCACGGGCCCATCAGCGTCTCCACCGCGGGAACCGCGACCTGGATGTTCGGCGAGGCCCCCGAAGGCCTGCCCGAGCAGGTGCGGGCGACGGGCGCCCAATGGGTGGACGGCGCCCTCGACCCGCTGGCCGATCTCGTACGCGTACAGCGCCTCGCCCTGGCCCGTGCGGCCGCGCGGGGGCTCGACCCGGACCAGCCGCGCCATCTGAGCCGCTCGGTGGTGCTCGACGGGGCCTGAGGGACCATGGACACATGCACCTGACCCTGTCAGCCGCTCGGGAACCGCTCGCCGCCCCGGATCCGCAGGGGGGCGTCGTCGGCTGGGCCACCGGGCTGGTGGAGACCTTCGGCGGTCCCGGCGCGGGTGCGGCCATCGCGCTGGAGAACCTGTTCCCGCCGCTGCCGAGCGAGGTCATCCTGCCGCTGACCGGGTTCGCCGCCTCGCAGGGGGTGCTCAGCATCGCCTCGGCGCTGTTCTGGACGACGCTCGGCTCGGTCGTCGGCGCGGTGGTCCTGTACGGGATCGGAGCCGTGTTCGGCAGGGAGCGGATGCACGCCTGGTGGGCGAAGCTGCCGCTGGTGAAAGCCTCCGACCTGGTGCGGACGGAGGAGTGGTTCGCCCGGCACGGCACCAAGGCGGTGCTGCTGGGCCGCATGGTGCCGGTGTTCCGGAGCCTGATCTCGGTGCCCGCGGGCGTCGAGCGCATGCCGCTGCCGGTGTTCGTCGGGCTGACGACGGCGGGCAGCCTGGTGTGGAACACCGTGCTCGTGATGGCCGGCTACTGGCTCGGCGACCAGTGGGACGTGGTCGGGGCGTACGTCGGCGTCGTGTCCAGGATCGTGCTGGCACTGGCCGTGGTCGCCCTGGTCGGTTACGTCGCGATGCGCGTCCGGGACCGCAACCGCGAGCGGCCCTGACGGCGCTGCCGGCCACGGCAACGCAGGCCGACTCCCGTGAGACACCCCGGCGGGGTGTCTCACGGGAGTCGGCTCAGGACTCCTCGAAGTAGGCGTCCAGGACGGTGTCCAGCTCGGCCGGCCAGCTCTTGAGCTCGGCGCGGCTCGCCGCCTCGACCTCGGCGTTGAACCAGCGGCGGCTCGACAGATGGACGGTCACCGTGAACCGGCGGCCGAAGCGCGCCGGGGTGGTCTCCACCGCGCCGATCTCCTCCCAGTGGAACTCGGCCTCCTGGTCGTCGAGCGTGAAACGGACGCCTTCCCGGGCCACCCGGATCGAACCGCGCCGGTCGCTGACCTCGAAGACCGGGCCCTCCTCGACGGCATCGCCCTCGCTCTCTGCCTTGCCGTCGCTCTCGGCCCTGCCCTCCGCCGTGGCGTCGCCCGCCGCCGATTCCGTTTCCTGGTCGGCTTCGGCCTCCGCAACGGCCGCGGCGGCCTCGTCGTCGCGGTCCGTCTCCGACTCCGGAGCAACGTCCTCCGGACCGGCCTCCGATTCCGGTTCGGGCTTCCGGGTCGCGACGGGCGCCGCCAGTCCGGGCAGGGGGATGAACGCCGGGTCGGTGCCTGCGGCGAACTCGGGCTTCTTGTTCGAATCTATGCTCTGCTCCACGGCGGGCAGTATGGTCGACGAACCTGTACGTGACCAGTCGTCACCGCCCCGACGCCGCTCAGAGCACGCCCTTGCGCCATTCCCGTACCAGCAGATAGCCGAGGTACGCGCCGCCGATCGCCATGGTGTAGATCCCGACCGGCAGGTCGTCGAAGAGCGCCAACTGCTGGGAGCAGAGGTCCGCGAGCACCAGCAGCAGGCCGCCGGTGAGGGCGGAGAGCAGCAGGTGCGGGCCGGAGCCGCGGGTGAGGCGTCTGGCGATCTGGGGCGCGGTCAGGGCGATGAAGGCGATGGGTCCCGAGACGCTGACCGCGGCGGCCGAGAGGGCGATGGCCAGGACCACGGCCAGCGTCTTGGCCTTCTTCGGCTCGGAGCCGAGCCCCTCGGCGATGTCGTCACCCATCTCGCCGATGTCGAGCCGCCGGGAGATCAGCGCGGTCAGCGGGGCGGCGACGAGCAGCACCAGCCAGATGGTGGTGGCGTCGGTCCAGGAGCGAGCGGTCAGGCTGCCGTTGACGTAGGCGGTGAGGACGGAGGCCTTGTCGCGTTCCAGGGCGTAGACGACGTACTGGGTGACGGCCGCGCCCATCGCGGCGACGCCGATCCCGGCGATGACGAGCCGGGCGGGGTTGCGGAAGCCGGTGCCGGTGGAGACGTACACGAGGGCCATCGCGAGGATCGCGCCGAGGAGCGCCCCGATGGCGACCGGGACCGTGCCGGGGAACATCAGGGCGCAGATCGCCGCGCCCGCGCCCGCCCCGGCGGAGAGCCCGATGACGTCCGGGCTGCCGAGCGGGTTGCGGGTGACGGACTGGAACAGCGCGCCGGAGAGGCCGAGCGCCGCGCCGACCCCGATGGCGACGGTGAGACGGGGGCCGCGCAGCCGGTTGAAGACGAACCGGTCCTTGCCCTCGGCGTCGCCGACGAGCGCCGCGGGCAGGTCGGCGAGGTCGATGCCGAGGCGCCCCCAGGCCAGCGTCGTGACGGCGGCCGCGAGGAGGAGGACGAAGAGCCCGGCACCCGCGAACACGGAGGCCCGGCGCACGGGTATCGCCACGGTGCGGCCGACGACCAGATAGCCGCGGGGCGCCTTGGGAGCCTTGCGTACGGGGGCGGTCTGTTCGGTGACGGTCATGAGGTGCCCCGCATCCTGCGTACGGCGATGAGCAGCGCGGGTGCGCCGATGAAGGCGGTGACGACGCCGACCATGAGTTCGGTGGGGCGCATGACGACCCGGCCCACCACGTCCGCGAGGAGCAGGAGGGTGGGGCCGAGCAGGGCGGAGAAGAGGATCTGGGCGCGGAAGTCGACGCCGACCAGGGCCCGTACGACGTGCGGGACGGCGAGGCCGACGAACGCGATCGGGCCGACGGCGGCGGTCGCGGCGGCGCTGAGCAGCGTGGCGGC
Source organism: Streptomyces sp. NPDC102283 (assembly GCF_044766265.1). NCBI lineage: Bacteria > Bacillati > Actinomycetota > Actinomycetes > Kitasatosporales > Streptomycetaceae > Streptomyces > Streptomyces sp. NPDC102283. The sequence continues at coordinate 105,501 of NZ_JBIWLQ010000008.1, read as the reverse complement.
GAGCAGTCCGCCGCCCCGGGTACGCCCGGGGTGCGAGCCGAGTGCGACGGCGGTGGCGTCGCCGAGGGCCAGGGCGTTGAGGCCGGGACCGAGGGCGAGGGCGAGCAGGAAGCCGATGGCGGCGAAGGGCAGGACGGACCAGAAAACGTCGAAGTCCCGGCCGCCGAGCGCTCCGACGACCCAGTAGCGGTAGCTGTCGAAGACCTGCGGTTTGCTGAGGGTCACCGCCTGGATGAACGCCATGAGTACGGCGGTGAGCACGGCCCCGGCGAGCACCAGGCGCACCACGCTCGTCCCCGTACCGGCGGAGCCGATGACATGGACGAGGACGCCGGCGACCAGTGCTCCGGGCAGCGCCCACCACATGGTGTCGGTGGCGCCGGAGGCCCCGAGCCAGGCGGTCGCGGCGACGATGCTCGCGGAGGCGCCGGCGTTGATGCCGAGGAGGCCCGGTTCGGCCAGCGGATTGCGCGAGACGCCCTGCATGAGGGTGCCCGCGACCGCGAGGCAGAGTCCGGCGAGGACGCCGAGGACGGTGCGCGGGTAGCGGCTCTCGACGATGACGGTGATGTTGGGGTCGGCGGTGCCTCCGAGGACGTCGACGACCTCACCGAGCGAGGTGCTGCGGCTGCCGAACATGACGCTCGCGCAGAGCGCGACGGCCAGCGCGGCCAGGCCGAGGAGCAGGAGGAACGCCAGCCGAGCGGCGCCGGTACGGGAGGTACCGGCGCCGCTCGGCGGTGCGACCGTGGTGGTTGCCATGGGAGAGGAGTGTGCCTTGTGGGCTCGGCGGTCCGGATACCGGTCCGGAACTACTTGCCGGCGGTCTTGACGGCCTTGTCGATGATCGGCAGGTAGCGCTCGATCGTCCAGGGCACGGTCAGCGGGTTGATGATCGAGGAGGCGGTGACGAAGGAGTTGTCGTCGCTGGCGACGACGGCGCCCTTCTTGATCGCGGGAATCGCGCCGTACAGCTTCTGGCCCTCGATCTCCTTGCGGTTCTTCTCGTCCGTGTAGAACGTGAAGACGAGGTCGCTGTCCTTGAGCTTCTCGGCGTTCTCCAGGCCGATGAGGGCCGAGTCGGTGCCGGGGGTCTCCTTGAAGCCGTTGACGACCGGGTCGACCTTCAGGCCGAGCGAGGAGACCATCTTGACGCGCTGCTCCTCGGGCTTGAAGACGCCGAGGGTGCCGGGGCCGGAGTTGTAGATGTAGGAGAAGGTGACGTCCTTGTAGTTCGGCCGGGTGGCCGCGGCGTCGGCGAGCTGCTTCTCGATCTTCGTCTTGAGGGCGCCGGTGTCCTTCGTCCGGCCGAGCGCCTTGCCGATGATGTCGATCTGCTGGTCCCAGTCGGTGCTCCACGCCTGGTCGGGGTAGGCGACCGTGGGGGCGATGTCCTTGAGGACGTCGTACTGCTTCTGCGTGATGCCCGACCAGGGGGCGAGGATGACGTCCGGCTCCAGCTCGGTGATCGCCTCGAAGTCGATCTCCTCGCCGCCCGTGAACTGCTTGGGGAGCTCGTCGCCGGACTTCTTGACGGCCTCGTTGATCCACGGGAGGTAGCCCGACTTGTCGCTGCCCCAGGGGTAGCTCTCGATGCCGACCGGGGTCTGGCCGAGGGCTATCGCGGTCTCGGCGGAACCCTGGCCGAGGGTGACGATGCGCTCGGGCTTCTCCTCGATCTTCGCGGTGCCGAGCGAGCTCTTGATCGAGACGGGGAAGGCACCGCCGCCGCTCTTCGCCGAGTCCTTCGCCCCGTCCTTGTCGCCGTCGCCGTCCGAGGAGCAGCCGACCAGGGCGACGGCGAGGGCGACGGTGGTGGCCGTCGCGGCGATGGTGTGGCGGCGCACGCGGGTGAAGCCGAGCATGGAGGGTCCTCAGGTTGGCCGAGCAGGTGAAGGTTAGGTAAGCCTAAGCCAGAGGCGTCGGCACCTCAACAAGCCCCCTCCCGCACCGCCGGACCCAAGGGCCCCACAGCGGGTCCGTCAGGCCTCACGCACCTCCTTGGATCGGCGCCCCGAGGTGGAGCGGATCCGCGGACTGGCCCCGAGGGCAAGGTCGTTGCTCACCGAGTCCGCCGGCGGACCCCCTCCGCCCGTACGGCGGGACGCGCCCCACCCGTGTGCTGATCGTTATGGAGTCCGCCCGTCGGGCAAGGCCCTCGACGTGCGCCGAGGCCCGCACGGGCCCGGGACGGACAGGCCGCGCTCAGTGTCCGTGCTCGGCGGATTCCTCGCCCTCCGGCACGGACTCCCCGGCCGCCGCGCCCCCGGTGTGCACGGTGAAGGCGGCCGTACGGACCTTCCCCTCGTGCCGGAAGTCGAGGAAGAGCCGGTAGGCGCCCTTGCTCGGGGCCGTCGCGGTGAAGGAGACGCCCGGTCCGGGCTTCGTCCGGCCGTCGCCCGGTTCGCCGTTCGGGTGGACGTGGAGGTAGGCCAGGTCCCCGGCGCGCAGTGCGACGAGGTGGCCGTACGCGCCGAGGTAGGGCTGGAGGTCGGTCACCGGCTTGCCGTCCTTCTCGACCTCCAGCTTCAGCTCGCTGCCCGCACCGGGGCGCAGCGCCCCGTCGAGCGTCACCTCGTACCCGTCGACGGTCACCGTCCGCTCGGCCTCCGGCAGCGCCTCGGAGCGCGCTTCGCCCGATGCGGCGAGGTCCGCGCCCAGGGTGATGCCCTCGGCGTTCTTCACGTCCGGGGTGAAGTCGGCGAAGACCCGGTAGCCGCCGGCCTCGGGGAGCTCGACGGGGGTGGTCCAGGTGCCGTCGGCGGTCCGCTCGGGGTGCAGGTGCCGGTAGGTCGTGAGGTCGCTCGACGCCACGATCAGGTGCAGTTCCTTGCCGTGCTCGCGGCGGAACGCCGTCACCTTGCGGGAGGTGTCGTCGTCCACGACGGAGAAGCGCAGCTCGGCGGGCTCGCCCGCCTCGACGCGCGGGGTGCCGAGGTCGAGGGTGTAGCCCCCTTGGGAGATCTGCAGGCCGCCGGGAAGCTCCGGGGCCTCCCTCGCGCTCTTCTCCGCCGCTCCCTTCCCCGCGGCTCCCTTCTCCTCCGCTCCCTTCTCCGCGGCCGGGCCATCCTTCGCGCCGTGACCGTCCTGGTGGGACGACTCCTTCGCGGCGACGGCGGGGTCCACGGCCCCGCCCACCGCGTACGCCGACCCGAAGGTCGCCGCGAGCCCTGCGGCGAAGGCCGTGATCTTGAGACCGGTATGCATGGCTCACTCCTCGTCAAGGCCGCCGGATCGCGACCACTCACCGCCCAAGATACCCCCCAGGGGTATGAAGTCAACCAGAGGGCGACCTTGTGGCGAGGGCTCGGGGCAGGAAGAATCCCGCTCACCGGCTCGACCGAAGCGGAGGGGAGCGCGATTCCATGGGGGCATTCGTCGCACTGCTGGCGGGACTGGGCGGGGTGGTCGTGTGGTGCGCGGTGGTGCTGGTCCGGCGCGGGCGTCGCGGGTCCACAGAGAACGCGGACGGGTTGCTGATCGAGCAGGCGGCCCGGCTGCGGGCGCAGCAGATGAAGACCGACGGGCGCGCCTTCCGCGCCCACCCCCACGGCGGGCCGCGCTCGGACTCAGGAGCGCGCCGTCACTGACCCTCGCTCGCGGCCGCCCATCGCCGCCAGAGTGCGCAGCAACGCGTCCGTCCGCTCGTCCATCGGGAAGAACGACTCCACCGCGAGTTCCGAGAGGGTCACGTCGGCGGGGGCGCCGAAGGTGGCGATCGTGCTGAAGAACGCCATGTCGCCGAGCGGCGTACGGATGCGCAGCGGGACGACGATGCCCGTCGGGTCCACCGGTCCGGGGTCGGCGTCGAGGTCCGGCGGGGCGGGGTAGGCGGACACCTCCTCGTACAGCTCCCGCAGATCGCGGTGGCCGGTGGTGTCGGCCTGGTGCCGCAGCCGCCCGAGGGCGTGGGCGCGGACCTGGGCGAAGTTCAGGCACTGGGAGGCGAGGCCCTCCGGGTGGAGGATCAGGCGCATGACATTGCCGCCCGACTCCGTCAAGTGCGGCGGCACGGTGCCGAGCAGGAGGGACATCGCGTCGTTACGGTCGACGATGTTCCAGATCCGGTCGATCGCGGCGGCGGGGTACGGCTCGTGGCCGGCCAGCATCGCCCGGACCGCGGAGCGGACCATGGCCATCCGCTCGCTGCCGAGCGGCGACTCCCGGTATGCGGGGGCGTAACCGGCCGCCAGCAGCAGGCCGTTGCGGTCCCGCAGCGGGATGTCGAGGTGCTCGGCGAGCCGGAGGACCATCTCCCGGCTCGGCCGGGCACGGCCCGTCTCCACGCATGAGAGGTGCCGGGTCGAGGAATCCGCCCGCAGCGCCAGGTCGAGCTGGCTGAGCTTGCGGCGGCGGCGCCACTCCCGGAGCAACAGGCCCACCCGGGGCGGCTCTTCGGTCTCCATGACCTCACCGTATCCAGTGTCCGCCGCCCACGCCCCCATGACCTGGGAGGTCATGGAGTGCGGGCCCCTGTGCGTGGCACGGTGTCACCGACCCCACCGGCCGAAGGAGATCCGAGATGACGCACACCCTCACCCCGTCCGCGACGGTGGCCCCCGCACGGGACGCCGCCCGGTTCCTCCGTCTGGTGCTGCGCGTCGACAGCGCGAGCACTGCCGTGATGGGCGTCGTGCTGGTCGCGGCCGCCGTGCCGCTCGGCTCCGCGACCGGGATGCCGGTGGCCTTCGCCGTGGCGTTCGGGATCTTCCAGATCGGCGGGGCCGCCTCCCTCGCGCTGATCGCCGGCTATCCGGTGATCCCGCCCGCCCTGGCCCGGACCGTCGTCGTCGTGAACGCCCTGTGCGCGGTCGGGTGCGTGGTGACGGCCTTCGCCGACTTCGTGCCGCTCAACGGGTTCGGGGTGGTGTTCCTGCTGATCGGCGCCGTGATCGTGGCGGTCTACTCCGCGCTCCAGTACACGGGGCTGCGGCGGATGACGGCGGCGCCCTCGTCGCGGTAGGCCCGGCGTGGCGTCACCAGGGCCTTCCCGGCCGTCCCTAGCCTGACGAAGGGGTACCACCCGACGGCAGGACAGGCGCACCTCATGGCACCACGCACCCACTGGCTCTTCGGGGACCAGCTCGGCCCCCACTTCCTGGACCCCCACCACGACGGACCGGACGCACACGCCCCCCTCCTGATGATCGAGGCCCGGTCGGTGCTGCGCAGACGTCGCTTCCACCGGGCCAAGGCCCACCTCGTCCTCTCCGCGATGCGGCACCGGGCGGCCGAACTGGGCGACCGCGTCCGCTACGTACAGGCCGAGACCTATGCGGACGGCCTGGCGGAGGCGGGGTTCGATGGACGCGGGAACCGCCTGACGGTCTGCCACCCGACCTCCCGCGCCGCTCTGGACCTCGTGACCTCACGGGAGGAGGTCGACGTCCTCCCGGCCCGCGGCTTCCTGCTGCCACAGGCGGAGTTCGAGGCGTGGGCGAAGGAGCACACGGGCGGCAGTCTGCGGATGGAGGGCTTCTACCGGTGGGTCCGCCGGCGCCACGAACTGCTCATGGACGGCGACGAGCCCGCCGGGGGAACGTGGAACCTCGACCACGACAACCGCGAGCCGCCGCCGAAGGGTTGTACGACCTTGGAGGTGCCGGCTCCGTACCGCCCGTCCGAGGACGAGATCGACGACGAGGTGCGCCACGACCTCGACCGCTGGGAGCGTGAAGGGGCGGTCTCGTTCGTCGGCCGCGACGGCCCCCGCCGCTTCCCCGTCACCCGGCGGGAGGCGCTGGCCGCGCTCCGGCGCTTCGTCTCGCACCGCCTCGGCGACTTCGGCCGCTACGAGGACGCGATGCTCGCGGCCGACCCCACGATGAGCCACAGCCTGTTGTCCGCCCCCCTCAACCTGGGGCTCCTGGACCCCGCCGAATGCGTCGAGCGGGCCGAGGAGGCCTGGCGCGCGGGCAAGGCCCCGCTCAACAGCGTCGAGGGCTTCGTGCGCCAGATCGCCGGCTGGCGGGAGTACGTGTGGCAGCTCTACTGGCACTTCGGCGAGGACTACCGGGGCCGCAACGCGCTGCGCCACACCGCGCCGCTGCCCGACTGGTTCCTCGACCTGGACGCGGACGCGGTCACCGCGAACTGCCTGTCCACCGCTCTGGCCCAGGTCCGGGACACCGGCTGGACCCATCACATCCCGCGCCTCATGGTGCTGGGCAGCCGTGCCCTGCAGGACGGCTGGGACCCGGCCGCCGTGACCGACTGGTTCCACCGGTGCTTCGTGGACGGCTACGACTGGGTGATGCTCCCCAACGTCGTCGGCATGTCGCAGTACGCGGACGGCGGCCGGATGACGACCAAGCCGTACACCTCCGGCGGCGCCTACATCAACAGGATGAGCGACCTCTGCGCCCCCTGCGCCTACCGCCCCACCGACCGGACCGGCGACCACGCCTGCCCGTACACGGCGGGCTACTGGGCCTTCCTGCACCGCCACCGGACCGCCCTGAGCGCCAACCACCGCATGGCGAGGGCGGTCAAGGGCCTGGACCGGCTGAAGGACCTCGACGGACTTCTGGAGGAGACCTCGGAGCGCGGGGACCGGGCCCCCTGAGGGGACCGAGCACGGCTTCCGGCTTCCGGCTTCCGGCTTCCGGCTTCCGGCGTGAGGATCGCGTCCCCCGCCGGGAAGCACGCCCTCACTCCCCCGCGAAGTCGTCCGGATCGGACCGGGCGAGGTCGGCGAGGGTCGCGAGGGCCCGGGAGAGTACCTCCCGGGTGGGTGACGCCAGGCCGAGCCGGATCGCCTGCGGGCCCCGGGGGCGGCCCGAGGTGAACGCCGCGGCCGGAGTGACCGCGATGCCCTGCCGCGCGGCGGCGGCGACGAAGGTGTCGGCGCGCCAGGGGCCGGGCAGCTCCCACCAGCGGTAGTACGAGGAGGGGTCGCTGCGCGTACGGAAGTCCCCGAGGTGCCGGTGGGCGATCTCCTGCCGCGCCCCGGCCTCCCGCTGTTTCGCCCGTACGAGGGCGTCGACGGCGCCGTCCGCCTGCCACCGCGCCATCGCTTCCAGGGGGAAGCGCATGGGCGTCCACCCGCCGGAGCGCAGGGCCCCCGCGACCCGGCCCGCCGTAGCCGCGGGGGCCACGGCGAATCCGAGGGACAGTCCCGGGGACAGGCGTTTGGAGAGGCTGTCGACGAGGACGGTCCGCTCGGGTGCCCGCGAGGCGAGGGGCGCCGCGTCGTCCCGGAGGAAGGCCCAGACGGCATCCTCGATCGCGTGGATCCCCGAGGTCAGCAGCGTGTCGGCCAGTTGGTCGAGCCGCCGCCCGGGCATGGTGAGCGACAGCGGGTTGTGGAGGACCGGCTGTACGTAGACGGCGTGCAGCGGAGCCGCGCGGTGCGCCTCCTCCACCGCTTCCGGGATCAGTCCGTCGCCGTCCATGGCCAGAGGCACGAGGGTGACGCCGAGTCGCGCGGCGATGGCCTTCAGCACCGGATAGGTGAACTCCTCGACGCCCAGCCTGGCGCCCGGCCTGGTCAGCGCGGCCATGGCGGCGGAGATGGCCTGCCGGCCGTTGCCCGCGAACAGGATCCGTTCCGGGTCGGGCCGCCACCGCCCGCGCGCGAGGACTTCGGCGGCCGCCTCGCGGGCGGAGGGGGTACCGGCGGGCCCGACCGGGCGGAGCACCGACTCCAGGCGGTCGGAGCGCACCAGCTCCTCCAGGCCGGCGGCGAGCAGCCCGGCCTGCTCGGGGACGACGGGGTGGTTGAGCTCCAGGTCGATCCGGCTGTCGGCGGGCTCGGAGAGGGCCGGGGCGGGAGCGGGAGCGCCGGGCGCGTCCGTGACGAACGTGCCGCGTCCGACCTGGCCGACGGTGAGGCCCCGGCGGGCCAGCTCCTGGTAGACGCGGGCGGCGGTGGAGTCGGCGATGGCGTGCCGCCGGGCGAACTCCCGCTGCGGAGGCAGCCGTTCCCCGCCCTTCAGCCGCCCCGCCGCGATCTCCTCCGCCACCGCGTCGGCGACGGACCGGAAGTCCTTCACGGGCTTCGCCTCCTCGGTGAGCGTTCGGCGTCGGATCCCTGGTGAGCGGCATCCAAGCACGGCATTGCACCGAGTGCAATGCCTCCTATTGAACCGAGCAAAACAGCGACCCTAGACTCCGATTGCACCGGTCGCGGGGGGCCGGTGCACAGGGTGCCGGACTCGACCGGCACCCCATGAACAGAACGGCGAGCGAGCATGGTTGAGCTGAGCGGGGTGCTGGGGGTCGCGATGGTCGCCCTGGGCATGGTGCTCACCCCGGGCCCGAACATGATCTATCTCGTCTCCCGGAGCATCACCCAGGGGCGACGCGCGGGAGTGGTGTCCCTGGGCGGAGTGGCGGTGGGCTTCCTGGTCTATCTGCTGGCCACGAACCTCGGTCTTTCGGTGGTCTTCCTCGCGGTGCCCGAGCTGTACGTGGCCGTGAAACTGGCCGGCGCGGGCTATCTGGCCTACCTGGCCTGGAACGCCCTGAGGCCCGGAGGCCTCTCCGTCTTCGCACCCGAGGACCTGCCGCACGACTCCACGCGCCGCCTGTTCACGATGGGCCTGATGACGAATCTGCTCAACCCGAAGATCGCCATCATGTACCTCTCGCTCATCCCGCAGTTCATCAGCCTGGAAGCGGGAAACGTCCTGCTCCAGGGCTTTGTGCTGGGCTCCGTCCAGATCGCGGTGGCTCTCACCGTCAATCTGGGCATCGTCCTGGCGGCGGGGGCCATCGCCGTCTTCCTCGCCCGCCGACCCTCCTGGCTCCGCGCCCAGCGCTACCTGATGGGCACGGCGTTGGGCCTGCTCGCCGTGTCGGTGGCGGCGGACACCTCGGCACCGGTCAGAGCATGACTCACAGCATGATGAGCAGGCGGGTATCGGCCTTGAGCTTCCTGTTCACCGAACGGCTCTGCACATAGACCTCCAGCTTGGGGTTGTTGCCGGCCTTCACGGAGACGGTCCCCCGGACTCCCGCTCCGAACAGGAGGTTGCGCGCCGCCTCGCCCGTGTAGGCACGGTCGGTGTCCTTCTCGACGACGATGACCTCCTTGTCGGGCTGCACCTGCACCCGGGTGCCCAACTGGTAGTAGCAGGAGCCGCGTTCGTAGGTGACTCCCGGATGCGAGTCGACGAAGGCGCGGATCTCCACCTCCTTGTCGACCTTCAGCAGCCGGTACTTGTCGGCCGCGACCGGTTCGAGGTTGGCCCGCACGTCGTCGACCGATATGTCCTGGCCGACGGCGAACAGGTTCTTCGTGCCGCGCACGCCCTGTTCGCGACCGCGCAGGAAGCTGGTGGCGGCGGCGCGCACGGTGCCGATCGCGTCCTCGACGCCCTTCTGGGAGTCCGCGTCCCAGATGGCGATGTTGCCCGCCGGGAAGCCGTAGTTCTGGGCGGTGCGCTTCGCCAGGGAGTTCGGCACGAGGATCGCGGAGGTCCAGTGCCCGGGAAGGCCGTTCATCTTCGCGGTGATCCGGTCGAGCCAGGGGCCGAGGATGGTCATGTCGCCGTCGTGCCGACGGTCGCCGCCGGAGGCGTTCTCCTCGCCGTCCGTCACCACGATCTGGAGGAAGCTGTGCTCGCCGTACTCCTCCCAGATGTGCCCCAGGTCGTCCAGGGACTTCAGCGAGGCCTCGATGAGGGCGGTGGCGCCGTTGTTGACCTTGTAGAGCCCCCGCATGGACGGAAGGTGCTTCACGTCCATGTCCCAGACCAGGTTCTCCACCCGGTGGTCGAAGGAGTAGAGGCTGATCCGCGTCTCATGGCCGAGGCTGTCCGACTCGGCCTTCAGCCCCGCCACGAACTCGTCCACGACGCGGATGAGCTGACTCTGGTGCTGGTACATGGAACCCGAGGCGTCCACGACCAGAGCGACGTGATTCACCTTGTGCTGGATCCTGTTGGCGGACATGCTTCTGCTCCTTCGTCCGGTGCTCCCCGGTGCTCCCCCGAGTGCTGCTTCGACTCTATGGGGAGGCACTGACAGTGGAGCCGGGCCGCCGCCGGCCGGGCCTGCGCACGGCCGGGCCGGGGCCGACGCCGATGGCGCCGACCCCGGCCCAGGGGTGAAACAGCGGGTCAGTACTCGGTGGTGACGGTGGCGCCGCTGAAGGCGGCCGCCGCGTGGAGGCTGATGTAGTTGGCGCCGGACGGCGGGTTGTTGATGGTCAGGGTGTGGGAGTTGCCGGCGCCGGTGGCGCGGTTGGTGTGCGCGCCGGTGGTGGCCCAGCTGCGGTTGCTGTAGTAGAGGTCGGCGTTGCCGGTCCCGCCGCTGACGGTGATCTTCAGCGTCTTGGTGCCGGCCGGGATGTTCAGGTAGTGGTAGGCGTAGTTGCCGGTGGTGGCGGAGAGGTTGCCACGGCGGCAGTTCTTGCCCAGCACGCGGGTGTCGGAGGCGGTGCACTCACCGACCGCGGAGCCGCCGGTCACGGTGACCGACCGGGTGGTGGTTGCCGTGGTGCCCTTGTCGTCGGTCACGGTGAGGCGGACGGTGTAGCTGCCCGCGGCGCTGTAGGTCTTGGCGGGGTTGGTCTGGGTGGAGGTGGTGCCGTCGCCGAAGTCCCATGAGCGGGAGGCTATGGTGCCGTCGGCGTCGGTGGAGCGGTCGGTGAGGGTGACCGTCAGGTCCTTGACCGCTGCGGTGAACTCGGCGGTGGGCGCCTGGTTGCCCGGCTGGCCGCCGCCTCCGCAGTCACCGGCGGCGCACGCCGCCAGCCAGGTCTTCCAGTCGCTGTCGTAGCGGGTGCCGATGGTGCTGGTGAGGTAGGTGCGGGCGGCGCTCCACTCGCCGGCGCGGTAGTGGGCGAGCACCTTGTCCAGGTCTGCGGGGTGCTTCTCCAGCATGTACCGCACGGCGAGGTAGCCCCAGCGGTAGACCCGGTTGGTGTCGTGGCTGTAGTCGGTGCTGAAGAGGGTGGACAGGGCGTAGGTGCCCTTGCCCGCCTCGGTCATCGCCGCGGTGTAGGGCTCCTCGCGGTAGTGGTAGGAGATGTACTCCGCGAAGCCCTCGACCCACCAGATGGTGGGAGTGGTCATGTTGTCGGCGAAGTCGCCGTGCATCGTGAAGCGGCCGTCGAGGTAGTGGGTGTACTCGTGGTTGAGGTTCCAGATGTGGAAGTCCGGCCGCAGCCACTCGGCCTCGTAGGCGATGAAGCGGGGCTGGTTGCCCACGACGGAGGGGTCGCCCTCCAGGTACATGCCGCCGTTGTTGGTGTCGATCCCGTACATGGCGCCGGCGTAGGTCTGGTAGTCGTCGCTGGAGTCGTAGGCGATCACCTCGATGGCGGTGTTGTTGTCGTCGGCGACCGGGCCGTTGTCCTTGGCGATCCGGTGGAAGTAGGCGTCCTGCTGGATGAGGCTGGTGCAGCTGGCGCTCAGCTCGGCGGACGTCATCTGCTGGGCCAGGATGCGGATGCTGGGGCTACAGGTGTGGCGGACCGGCAGGACCACGCGCTTGAGGCGCTCCTGGAGGTCGCAGACGCCGTACGTGGCGCAGTTCGCCTTGTCGTAGTAGTCGGCCATCTCCGCCATGCCCACCCAGAGCGGGGCGGTGGGGCCGGTGATGGAGGTGTCCCGGAGCAGGGCGGTGACCAGCGGCCGGACCTTGCTCCGCAGGCTCGTGTGCTGGAGGAACCGGCCCAGTTCACGTCCGGCGTTGGAGGTCAGGTACGCGTGGTCGCCCTCCAGCAGGGAGAGGTGGTCGGCGGCGAAGCGGTGCAGCGAGTCGATGAGGCTCGGGTCCGACTCGACGGCGCTGACGAACGCGGGCACATAGTGGCCCCGGAAGGTCACCGTGTAGACCTTGTTGAGCGCGGCGAGCATCCGTGAGGACGCGTTCCAGGAGGAGTCGTAGTCGGCCAGCATCCGCTTGACGACGGAGATGTACCGGGCGTTCTCCTGGGCGCTGTCGATCAGGACGACCGCCTCGGCGAGCGTGTCGCCGTTGGCGTCGGTGACGTCGCGCGAGCGGGGGCTGGCGAAGAACGCGTCGAGGCCCGAGCGGATCGCGGTCTGGAGGGTGGGGCCGTACGGTCCGACGACGTCCGGGTTGTACCACTGCACGTAGTACCCGGCGCGGAGGTACAGCACGAGCTGCGGGATGCCGGTGCTCCCGTCACCCGGGTAGGAGGCGGCGTTGTCGCGCAGCGCGTAGGCCACCGAGGTCATCTGGGCTTCTCGGAAAGCCAGTTGGGCGTTGCTGCCGGTCAGGCTGAACAGGGTGTTCACACAGTCCGTGGTGGACGCCCTGATGTGCCGGACCAGTTCGGCGCCGGTGCGGCCGGTGAATTCGGCCGGGTCGCACGCGGCGGCCGCCTTCGCCGAGGACTTCTGGCCCGCGCTCTGCTTCGGTGGGGCGTCGTGCTCGCCGTACGCCTCCTTGAGGGGGGACTTGTCGGCGCTCAGCGGGGGGAGCTGGGACGCCTTCAACCGGTCCTTGGCCTGGTGGCCGGGGTCCGAGGTGAGGGACTGCTGCGCCTGCGGCGCGGGGTCGGCCGAGCCGGCGGGGCGGGCCGGCTGGGACGCGTTCGATGCCGTGGCGGCCGAAGGGGAGTTCGGCTGCGCCTGGGCCGGCTGCACGAGCAGCGCGACGCCCATCGCCCCGGCCAGAGCCAGGGGCAGAACGGCACCCACACCTCGGCGGACGAGTGTGGTTCTCACGTTGTTTCCTCCCATGAGGGATCGGAGGCACGCACATGCGTGACCGATGGGATGCACAGGGCGTGGGCCAGGGGGTGTTGTCGTGCCGTGCTGTCGGCCGGACGGATTGGGGTCCATGTCCGGAATTGACATGCCCACGCCCTGTGACATGTACAATGGCACAGGTCACACATCACTGGGAAGGCATGTGGCCGAATCCAGTACGACTTTCTGGTGAACGCGGCCCGGCGGGGAGGGGTAGCCGGGGCCGAGGCGGCCCGCCAGGCGTATGGCGGGCCGCCGGGAGCTCCGGGCCTCTCAGCCCGTCTCGGGGAAGTGGCAGGCCGCCGTACGCGCGCCGCCACCCACGACCTGGAGCAGCGGCCGCTCCGTACGGCACACGGCCTGCGCCTTGGGGCAGCGCGGATGGAAGCCGCAGCCGCTGGGCGGCGAGGCCGGGCTCGGCGGGTCGCCGAGCAGGAGGATCCGCTCCCGGCGGCGCTCCGCCGCCGGGTCGGGCAGCGGGACCGCCGAGAGCAGCGCCCGGGTATAGGGGTGCGCCGGCCTGTCGTACAGCTCGCGCTTGTCGCCGATCTCGACGATCCGGCCCAGATACATCACCGCCACCCGGTCGCACACCCGCTTCACGACCGACAGGTCGTGGGCGATGAAGAGGAACGACAGCCCCAGTTCGGCGCCCAGACGCTCCATCAGGTTGACCACCTGGGCCTGTACGGACACGTCGAGCGCGGAGACCGGCTCGTCGGCGACGATCAGGCGGGGGCCGGTCGCCAGGGCGCGGGCGATGCCGATGCGCTGGGCCTGCCCGCCGGAGAACTGGTACGGGTGCCGGTCCAGGTGTTCGGATCCCAGCCCCACCAGGTCGAGCAGTTCGGCGGCCCGGGACCGGGCCGCCCGGACCGTGGCCCCCTGCACGAGCAGGGGTTCGGAGATGATCCTGGCGACGGTCTGCCGGGGGTTCAGGGAGGCGTGGGGGTCCTGGAAGATGATCTGGAGGTGCTGCCGGACCGGCCGCAGCTCGCGCTGGGACAGATGCGTGATGTCGCGGCCCTCGAACTCGACGGTCCCGGCGGTGGGTTCGAGCAGCCGCACCAGCATCCGGCCCGTCGTGGACTTGCCGCAGCCGGACTCTCCGACCAGCCCGAGGGTCTCCCCCGCGGCGAGCTCCAGATCGACGCCGTCCACCGCGCGGACCGGCGCCGCTGCCCGGCCGAGGACGCGGCGACCGGGGAACGTCTTCACCAGACCGCGTACGGACAGCAGGGGCGCGGCGCCACCCTCCGTCGAACTCGACCGCGGAAAAGGGTACTTGGAGAGGGTGGGTTTCATCGGGCCTCCTCGGCCGGTACGGGGGCCCCGCCGGGCGGACCGGAGTGCGGGACGGTCGGGACGGCCGAAAGGGGCAGGTGGCAGGCGACCAGTCGGCCGCCACCGGGCACACCCGTGGGGCGGGGGCTCTCCCCGGCGCAGCGGGCCCGCTCCGGGGCGGTGGCGGCGGCGGCCCTGGGGCAGCGCGGTTCGAAGGGGCAGCCGGGCCTCGGTTCGGCCGGTGACGGCGGGGAGCCGGGGATCGCGCGCAGCGGTGCGTCGTCCGGGTCGTCCAGTCGGGGCAGGGAGTCCAGCAGGCCCCGGGTGTAGGGGTGCGCGGGGCTGTGGAACAGCTCGTCCACCGGGGCCTGTTCGGCGCCGCGCCCGCCGTACATGACGAGCACCTCGTGGGCGACGCGGGCCACCACACCCAGGTCGTGGGTGATCATCAGGACGCCGAGTCCGCGTTCCTGCTGGAGCCGGGCGATCAGTTCGAGGATCTGCGCCTGGACGGTGACGTCGAGCGCGGTGGTCGGTTCGTCGGCGACGAGGAGTTCGGGTTCGCAGGCGAGGGCCATGGCGATCATGGCGCGCTGACGCATGCCGCCGGAGAACTGGTGCGCGTACTCCCCCGCCCGGCGGGCCGGTTCGGGGATGCCGACCTCGCCGAGCATCTCCACGGCGCGTCTGCGGGCGACGCGGCGGCCGCTGCCGAAGTGGTGGCGGTGGGCCTCCGCGATCTGTTCGCCGACGGTGTACGCGGGGTGCAGTGCGGACAGCGGGTCCTGGAAGACCATGGCCATCCGGCGGCCGCGCAGCCGGCCGAAGCGGCGGTCGTTCAGGCCGAGGAGTTCCTGTCCGGCGAGGGTGATCGATCCACTCACGTGGGCCCGGCGGTGCAGGCCCATCACGGCGAGGGAGGTGACCGACTTGCCGGAGCCGGACTCGCCGACCAGACCCAGGGTGCGGCCGGCCTCCACGGTGAAGGAGACCCCGTCGACCGCCTGGACGGTTCCGGCGGGGGTGTCGAAGGCGACCCGCAGGTCGTGGACGCGCAGCAGGAGGCGGTCCGGTTCGGTGGTGGGCGGCACGTCAGTTCCTCACCCTCGGGTCGACGACGGCGTACAGGAGGTCGATGACGACGTTGGCCGCCACGATGAAGAAGGCCGCGAGCAGGGTGACGCCGAGCACGACGGGCTGGTCGGAGCGTTGCAGGGCGTCGTAGAAGAGCCTGCCGACGCCGGGGATGCCGAAGATGGACTCGGTGATGACCGCTCCGGCCAGCAGGGCACCGAGGTCCATGCCGAAGAGCGTGAGCACCGGCATCATCGCGGACCGCAGACCGTGCTTGACCACGACGGTCCGGGCGGGCAGGCCCTTGGCGCGGGCGGTCCTGATGTACGGCTGCGCCATCGTCTCGATCATCGAACTGCGGCTCTGGCGGGCGTACATGGCGGCGTAGAGCAGGGCCAGGGCGATCCAGGGCAGCAGCAGGTTGGCGGCCCAGGCGAGGGGGTCGTCGGTGAGCGGGACGTAGGCGGGGTAGGGCAGCAGCCCGGTCAGCCGGACCAGGCCGTACAGGAGCATCACCGCGGTGAAGTAGACGGGCAGGGAGGCGGTGGCGACCGCGCCGATCATCAGGGTGCGGTCGAGCAGTCCGCCCTTGCGCAGGGCGGCGGTGACCCCGGCGCTCAGCCCGAGCACCAGCCACAGGCCGGCGGCGCCGAACGCCAGGGAGACGGAGACGGGCAGGCGGTCCATCAGCAGGTCCCACACCGGCAGGGCGTTCTCGTAGGAGTAGCCGAGGCAGGGGAAGCCGCATTGCAGTGCGTGGGGGCCGCTGCCCAGCTCGCGGCCGGCGAAGATGCCGACGAGGTAGTCGCCGAACTGTCGCCAGACGGGCTGGTCGAGGCCCATGAAGTGGCGTACTTCCGCGAGGCGTTCGGGGCTGCACGTCTTGCCGCAGGCCGCCGAGGCGGGGTCGGCGGGCAGCAGGTAGAAGATGACGAAGGTGACGGCGCAGATGGCGAGCAGGACGCCGGCCACACCGAGGAGCCTGCGGACCAGGTAGGCGATCACGGGCGTCCTCCCTGGGGGTCGAGGATGTCGCGCAGCGCGTCGCCGAGGACCGTGAAGGCGAGGACGGCGACGAAGAGGAAGGCGCTGGGGACGATGAAGTACATGGGGTCCGTCTCGTAGTAGGCGACGGCCTCGGCGATCATCTGGCCCCAGGAGGGGGTGGGCGGGCGCACGCCCACCCCGAGGAAGCTGAGCGCCGCCTCCGTGCTGATCATTCCGGGGATCAGCAGCGTGGTGTACGCGATGACGGGTCCGGAGATGTTGGGCAGCACCTGCCGGGTGAGGATGCGCCAGGGCCCGCTGCCGCAGGCGCGGGCGGCCTCGACGAACTCGCGGTTGCGCAGGGAGAGCGCCTCGGCGCGCACCACGCGGGCGATGCCGGGCCAGCCGAAGACGCCGATGACGACGGTCATCAGCACGACCCGGTTGACGTCCTGGGCCACGGACATCATCGCGATCATGAAGATGAGCGAGGGGAAGGACATGGTGAGGTCCATCAGCCGGCTCAGTACGGTGTCGACGCGCCCGCCGAAGTACCCGGCGGCGATGCCCGCGGCGGTGCCGGTGACGACGACGATCGCCGTGGCGGCGAAGGCGATCAGCAGGGACACCTGTGCGCCGTGGACGACGCGGGCGAACAGGTCGCGGCCGGTGACCGGTTCGACGCCGAGCCAGTGTTCGGCGCTGATGCCGCCGAGGGCGCCGTGGGGCAGGCCGCCGAGGTAGGGGTCGATGGCGTCGGCGTCGAAGGCGGTGGGCGACCAGCCGCCCATACGGCTGAGCAGGGGCGCGGTGAGGGCGACCAGGATCAGCAGGGCGGCGGCGATCAGGGCGGTCCGGCTGCCCCGGTCGCCCCACAGGCGGCGCCAGGTGGTCCGCCAGAGGGCGTCGGGCGGGGCGGGTGAGCCGGGTCCGCCGGCTGCCGGGGCGTCGCCCGGTCCGGTGGCCGGGGCGGTGACGGTACTCATGGGAATGCGTCCTCGTCCCCTCAGCCCTTGCTTCGGGACGGGTCCTTGAGACCGACCACGGCGAAGTCGAACTGGCCGGTCCAGGAGGGGTGTCCGAAGGCTCCGGCGATGTTGTCGCCGACGAGCAGCGGCTTGCGCTCCCAGAGCAGGGGGACGGCCGGGGAGCTGCGCTGGATCTCCCGGTCGAGCGCGGTCCACGCCTTGTTGGCGGCGGTCGCGTCGGACATCTCGGCGATCTCGTCCATGCGGCGCTCGACGGCCTTGTCGCGGAACTGGGAGACGTTGCCCTGGTTGCCCTTGGGCTTGATGGTGCGGCCGTCGAAGACGAACGGCAGGAAGGTGGCGGCGGACGGGTAGTCCGGGCACCAGCCGCTGATGGCCATGTCGGGGGCGCCCGCGGTATCGCCGATGGTGTCGTAGTAGACCGAGGGGTCGACGGTCTCGATCCGCAGTCGTATGCCGACCCGGTCCAGGCTCTGCTGGAGTGCCTCGGCGCGGGTCTTGTCCCCGGTGGACACGGTGATCGTCGTGTCGAAGCCGTCGGCCTTGCCCGCCTCGGCCAGCAGCTTCTCGGCCTTCTTCACATCACCGGTGGCGGGCCCGCCGTGGACGGGGGCGGCGGCGCGGCCGCCCGTGAGGGACGGCGGCAGATAGGCGGTGGCGACGTCGTTGAGGGCGGGTCCGCCGTTGGCGGTCACCTGGGCCTCCCTGTCGACGGCGTACTGCATCGCCTGTCGGAGTTTCGGGTCGTCGAACGGCGCCCGGGAGGTGTTCAGCGCGAGCATGTCCGTACAACCGGTGCGCTCGGCGGAGAGCCGCTGCCGGACCTCCGGCTTCGGCAGGACCTTGGCCACGCTGGAGGGCTGGAGGTCGGACCACTCGACCGCGGAGGCGTCGACGCCCGCGCTCTCGATGATCCGGTCGTCGATCTGGCCGCCCTTGAGCCCCTGGATCACGACGATGCGGTCGGGGTAGGCCTTGCGCACCGGGTCGGTCGCCGCGTCCCAGTGGGTGTTGCGGACGAGCACCAGCTTCTTGCCGCGCGCGTAGCTCTCGATGCGGTACGGGCCGGAGGAGAAGGGCCGCAGGTCGTACTGGACGCCCTTCTCGCGGGACTCGGGCACGGGCGAGAAGGTGGGCAGCGTGACCGTGTAGGAGAACTCGGCGACGGGCCTGCGCAGCGAGAAGACGATGGTCCGGTCGTCGGGGGTGCGGATCGAGTCGAGGTGCTCGCCGTCCAGCGGGCCGGCGTACCCCTCGGTGTCGGCCAGATAGCGCTGCGCGTAGTCGGGTCCGCCGGCGAGGTCGGGGGCGAAGGACCGCTCGACGTTGTACTTGATGTCGCGGGACCGGATCGGGGTCCCGTCCTCGTAGACGAGACCCGGCTTGAGGGTGAAGGTCCAGGTGCGGCCGCCGTCGGAGGACCTGCCGAGGTCGGTCGCGAGGTCGGGGACGATCTCGCTGCCCTTCTTCCCGGGTGCGGCGCGGAAGGTGGTCAGGGTGCGGTAGATCAGCCGGGTGCCGAAGTCCATCGTCGGCATGACCCAGTTGCGGGCCGGGTCCAGGTGGGCGAAGTCCTGGTTGGACAGCACGGTCAGGGTGCCGCCCCGCTTCGGCGTGCCGCCGATGACGGTGCCGGTCGCCACACCGGGCTGTCGCTTGTCCGGGTCGCGGTCGTCACCTCCCTGCGTGGAGCAGGCGCCCAGCAGGGCCAGGGCGAGCGAGGTGCTCAGGGATGCGGTCAGCATCCGGGTGCGACGGGACATGGGTGCACTCCTCGTACGGGGAAACGACGCGGCAAAAGCGGGAACAGGCCGGAGGAAAGGGGCGGCGCGGAGGGCCCGGTGCTCCGGGCCGCCGAGCGGCCCGGAGGGCGACTGCTTGCGGAACGCGAGGCGGAGCGGGCCGGAAAAAGCGTCCGCGTCCGTATGGTGTGACCCGTAACATAGTAATGTGAAATTGCATAGCCAAGGCGTGCGCCATCCCGTTACCGAAACGTGTCCCTGCGGCACGGACCGCCCACCGGTCCGTGAGCGCCACGGACACCGGGGCCGACGAACACTCACCGCCCGCCGCCAGGGCGCCCCCACCCGCCCTCGGACCACCCTCGAAGGAGACCCATGACCGGCGGCACAGCCCCCGGCCCGGACGCACACCGGCAGCCACGATCTGCCCGTACCGGCCGCCCTGAACGCCTTCATGCCGGCCGACTGGGCTCCGTCTCCGCCGCCCGCCGGCGTCGACGCCCGGGTGGACGGCCTGCCGGTCCCCCGCTCGCACACACCGGCAGGGAGAGCCGAGTTGGTCGCCGCGCTCGCCGAACTCCGGCTGCGGAAGGACGTCCGGGAGGTCGCCCAGCCCCAACTGGCGGTCGACCGCACCACGGCGGGGTTCGAGGACGCCGCCCGCGCCCCGCCCGGCGCCCTGTGCCACCCCGGGGCGAGCACCGGATCGAGGGCGAGTTCCGGCTGCGCGCCCGGAGCGAGGGCAACGGCACGGGGTACGAGACCATCGCGGCGGCGGGCGCGCACGCCTGCGTCCCCACTGGATCCGCAACGACGGACCGCTCGACCCGCCCCAACTGCCCCTGCTCGACGCGGGGTGGAGACCGACCCCCTCCGCACCGCCGACATCACCCGCACTCTCCCCCTGTCGGGCCGCTTCTCACCGGCCCAGCGCGACGTCTGCGAACTGGTCCTGGCCGCACAGAAGTCGGCCATCGGCGTCCTGCGTCCTGCACCCCGGGGCCCGGGGCCCGGGGCCCGTTTCCGGGACTTCCACCGCGAGGCCATGCGGGTCATCGCGGAAGGGCCGCACGCGTGGGGCATCCTGCCTGTTCCGGCCGAGGAGGCGCTCGCCGACGACAGCGGTCCGTATCCCGCTACACCCTGTGCAGCAGCGGGCACATGCTCGGCATCGTCGTGCACGACTCCGCGCGGGCCCGCGCGGAGACCCATCCCGACGGCGCACTGGAGGAGGGTCACGTCCTCACCGTCGAGCCCGGTCTCTACCTTGAGCCGGACGACGAGACGCCGCCGCCCGAGCTGCGTGGCATGGGCGTGCGCATCGAGGACGAGTGGACGCGGCGCTGGCGTCGCCGCATGGCCAGCGGGTGGCCGCCGATGTCGTCAACTACGCCATCGGCGGTCTGGTCGTCATCAACTATCCGGTGCATCGCCTCTGACGCCTCCAGCTACCTCAACGGCTCCGAACTCGCCGTCGACGGCGGCAGCGCACAGATCCAGGGCTGGTGGGAAAGCGCTGGTCGCAGCGATTCGTTGATGGCTGCGACCAGCACGGTCGCCTCGTAGCGGACGGAGAGCTCGTCATATCTCGTGGCGACAGCACGGTGTCTCTTGAGACGGTTGCCTCCACACTCGACCGCATGGCGCCGACGGCAGTCGACCGGATCGAAGCGCGGCGGCCGGCCACCGCGGGACCCGCGCTTCTGGCGGTCACGGGCCTGGTCAGCCTTGTCCGGGATGGTGCAGCGGATTCCGCGTCGGCGCGGATAGGCGCGGTTCCCGCGGGAGGCGTCGATCAGCTGTCGCCGAGGCCAGACAGGCGGCCGCCCCACCTTCGCCCCCTGCGGCGACAACGGCTCCAGCACTGCCCACTGCTCGTCGGTGAGATCTCCCCGACCCATGAACCGTGATCACCCACAGTCCAAGATCCGCTTTCGATACACGGCCTGGTGCCCGCCCAAGATCATCCCGTGGCTCCTTGGGGCCTACCTCGGCCACCCACGAGCGTTCGCCGACCATGATCAGGTGCTGAGCGTCCCCGGCTGTACCGATGTTCCCCAACCCCGTGGACGGCCCGCCTCCCGGACAGCTGACAGCCGGACAGCTGACAGCGCAGACCTTCGAGCGATGAGGCACCGCGCAACGTGACATTGTATAGTGCGGTGCCACATCATTGAAGGGGAATGCATGAGTGAGCTGAAGTCCCGCAAACTCATCTCGGTGCAGGAGCATCTGCGCGACCAGGTGGCGGGCGCCCTGCGCGCCGCGCTGATCGCGGGGGAGCTCCAGCCCGGCGTGATCTACTCGGCGCCCACCCTCGCCGCCGAGTACGGCGTCTCCGCCACGCCCGTGCGCGAGGCCATGCTGGACCTGGCACGCGAGGGCCTGGTCGAGGCGGTGCGCAACAAGGGGTTCCGCGTCACCGAACTCTCCGAGCGCGACCTGGACGAGTACACCGAGATCCGCGCCCTCATCGAGATCCCCACCATCGGCCGCGTGACCCGCACCGCCTCCCGCGAGCAGTTGGAGGCGGTGCGCCCGGTCGCCGAGGAGATCGTGACCGCCGCGCAGGCCGGCGATCTGATCGCCTACCTGGAGTCGGACCGCCGCTTCCATCTCGACCTGCTCGCCCTCGCCGGGAACGCCCGTCTCGTGGAGACCGTGGCCGACCTGCGCAAGCGGTCCCGGCTCTACGGGCTCACCGATCTGTCCCAGGAAGGGTCGCTGGTGGGTTCGGCTCGGGAGCACACCGTGCTCCTGGACATCATGATCGCGGGGGATGCGGAGGGGGCCGAGGAGCACATGCGCCGCCATCTCGCGCATGTGCGGACCCTGTGGGCGGCCCGGAAGCGGGAAGCCGAACGCGCCGCCCCGTCCCGCAAGCTCGGCGCGCGCTAACGCGAAGTGCGTTCGGGGCGGCGCGCGTTGGTGTCACGGTCCGCCAGGGGCGCGGATCCGGGACGGCGGACGCTCAGCTCAGCTCCGCTCCCCCGGCGCCCCCGCCTTCCCTCCCATCCCTTCCATCCCTTCCTTCCGCTCCTTCCGCCGGTGGGCCGCGACGGCGACCACCAGGTCCTGCCAGCCCATCCCGCACGTCTTCACGACCAGCGGGCGGTCGGCCGGAACGTCCCCCCGTGAACCGGTCAGCTCCGCCAGGGTGACCAGGTCGTCCGGGGCGAGCGAGCCGTCGTGGACCGCCATGACGACGTCGCCCGCCTCGCGGAGGGCGGTCGCGCGGCTCTCCACCAGGACGGTGGCGCGCCCCATCAGCACGCTGTCGAGCTCGCGCGCGTCCGGCTCGTGCGAGCCGACCGCCAGCACCACCGCGCCGTCGCGCACCAACCGCCCGTCGACCACCGGTTCGCGCGCCGACGTCGCGGTGACGACGACATCCGCCCGCCGCACCCGGTCGCCGGCTCCCTCGTCGTCCGCCGACAGGTGCCGGTCCGCCCAGCCCGGCGCGGGCCCCCCGCGCCGGGTGACGACCGTGACGTCGGCCACCGGGACATGGGCCCGGACGGCGGCGGCGTGCCCCTCCCCCTGGGGGCCCGCGCCGAAGACCACCAGGCGCAGCCCCCCGCCCCCGGCGGCGAGCGCGCGCAGCCGGTCCAGGCAGGCCGCGACCGAGACGGCGGGGGTGCGCAGGGTCGTCAACGCCACCCCGTCCAACAGGGCCACCGGCCTCAGCGTCGCACTGTCGTGCAGCAGATACGTGGCGTTGATCCTCGGCAGCCCGCGCGCGGCGTTGCCGGGCGCGACGGTGGCGATCTTCACGCCGAACCAGCCGCCGGACTCCGAGGGCATGAGCAGCCCCTGACCGTGGGCCAGCGGCACGACCGCCCTCGGTACGTCGCCGTCCGGGTCGAGCCCCCCGGCCAGCGCCTCCCGGACCGCGGCGACGGCCCCGGCCGGACCGAGCGCGCCCACGTCCGCCGCGTCGAGCGTCACGGTCATCGCAGCACGAACCCGGGGACGAGGGCGTCGTCGGGGTCGACGGTGAAGCGGCTGGTCCCGGTGGCGTACGCGGTGCCCGTCACGGCCGGCACGACCGCGGACAGGCCGTGGACCGTGGTCGGCCGCTCGATCCGGGCGCGGAAGACGGAGCCCACCACCGATGCGTGCCTCAGCTCGTCGCCGAGGCGCAGCTCCCCGGCGTCGGCGAGGAGCGCGACCCGGGCCGCGGTGCCCGAGCCGCACGGGGAGCGGTCGACCTGGCCGTCCGCGAACACCGTGACGTTGCGGTGGTGCAGCAGCCAGGTGCCGTCGGGCCGTTCGACCGGGGCGCCGGCCTCCTCGGTGAACACGGTCCCGTAGACGCCGGACAGCCGGGCGTCCTCGGGGTGTTCGGCGGCGCGGGCGGCGTTCAGCACGTCGCGGATCTCGCGGCCGGCCGCGACGAGCGCGGTGACGTCCCGCGGCCGGACCCGCAGGCCGAGCCGGTGGACCGGGAGAACGGCGTACATGGCGCCGCCGTAGGCGATGTCGACGGTGACGGTCCCCCGCGAGGTGGCCACCTCGACGCCGCGCGCGTGGACGTGGCCGGGGACGTTGACGAACGTCACGTCCGCGACCTTGCCGCCGACCGTGCGCACGCTCGCCGTGACGCGGCCGGAGGGGACGTCGATGACGACGTCCGTCGTGCCGTCGGCCGGCGCCGGGACCAGGCCGGTGGCGACCGCCCAGGCGCCGAGCGCGATCGTGCCGTGCCCGCAGGCCGTGGAGAAGCCGTCCTTGTGCCAGAAGAGGGCGCCGAGGTGGGCCCCGGCGTCGTCCGGCGGCACCAGGAAGGCCCCGTACATGTCGGCGTGGCCGCGCGGTTCGCCGCACAGCAGGGCACGGGTCCACTGCACCCCTGCGTCGGCGACGGCGACCGTGCGGCGCTCGGCGACGGTGGGCCCGTGCCCGGTCACGGCCGGCGGGGAGGCGGGGACGATCCGGAACGGTTCGCCCCCGGTGTGCCAGTCGACCGTGTCGATCGGCCCGGTGTACGCCGTCCCGGCCGGCCCGGTGTACGCCGGCGCGATCTGCCCGGTGTACGGATCGGAGGTCATACGGTGAATCCCGTCGGGTAGGGGTCCGTGGGGTCGAGCAGGTACTGCGCGGTCCCGGTGATCCAGGCGCGGCCGGTGACGGACGGCAGGACGGCGGGCCTGCCGCCGACCGTGGTCTCCGCCAGGATCCGGCCGGTGAAGCGGGAGCCGATGAAGGACTCGTTGACGAAGTCCTGCCCGGTCTTCAGCAGTCCCCGTGCGTGCAGTTGGGCCATCCGGGCGCTGGTTCCCGTCCCGCAGGGCGAGCGGTCGAACCAGCCGGGGTGGATGGCCATGGCGTGCCGCGAGTGCTCGGCGGTCGAGCCGGGCGCCTCCAGATAGACGTGATGGCAGACGTCGATCGCGGGGTTCTCCGGATGGACCACCGGGTTCCGCTCGTTGATCGCCCCCATGACGGCCAGGCCCGCCTCCAGCAGCCGCCCCTTCTCCGCCCGGTCGAAGGGGATGCCGAGGTCCTCGGTGCGCACGACGGCGTAGAAGTTGCCGCCGTACGCCATGTCGTAGCGGACCTGGCCGAACCCCTCGACCTCGACGACCTGGTCGAGCGCGTGGCTGTAGGAGGCGACGTTCTCCAGGGTGACGGACTCCGCGCGGCCGTCGCGCACGGCGACCCGTGCCGTGACGAGGCCGGCGGGGGTGTCGAGGCGGATGACGGTCTCCGGTTCGACCGCCTCGACCATGCCCGTCTCCACGAGGACCGTCGCCACGCCGATGGTGCCGTGGCCGCACATGGGCAGGCAGCCGGAGACCTCGATGAACAGCACGCCGAAGTCGGCGTCCGGCCGGGTCGGGGGCTGGAGGATCGCTCCGGACATGGCCCCGTGCCCGCGCGGCTCGCACATGAGCAGGGTGCGCAGCCCGTCCCGCTCCGCGAGGAATCGCTGCCGGCGCTCGGCCATCGTGGCGCCCGGCAGAACGCCCACTCCGCCGGTGACGACCCGGGTCGGCATGCCCTCGGTGTGCGAGTCGACCGCGTGGTAACAGACCTTGGAGCGCACGTCAGTTCACCCCGGCGTCGATGAGGGCCTGGGTGGCGGCGCGGACGACGGCCTCGGTCTCGGGGTCCAGGGCCTGCCGGGGCGGACGGCAGACGCCGCCGGTCCGGCCGATCATGTCCTGACCGAGCTTGATGGCCTGGACGAACTCGGTCCTGCTGTCCCAGCGCAGTACGGAGTGGAGCTGCCGGTAGAGCGGGAGCGCGGTGTCGAGATCGCCGGCCAGCGAGGCGTTGTAGAGGTCGAGGCAGGCGCGCGGGAAGACCTGGGGGTAGCCGGCGACCCAGCCCTTGGCTCCGGCGACGCCGACTTCCAGGAGGGTGTCGTCGGTGCCGATGATCAGGTCGAGCCCGGGGGCGAGTTCGTTGATGGCGTAGCACCGGCGGACGTCGCCGGAGAACTCCTTCACGCCCACGATGAATCCCTCGGCGTGCAGCTTGGCCAGCAGCTCCGGGCGCAGGTCGACCTTGGTGTCGATGGGGTTGTTGTAGGCGGTGACGGGCAGTCCGGCGGAGGCGACCATCGCGTAGTGCTCCAGGACGGCGCGGTCGTCGGCCCGGTAGGAGTTGGGCGGCAGGCACATGACGGCCTGGCAGCCGGCGTCCTTGGCGAACCGCGCGTGCCGCCTCGCCTCGATCGCGCCGTACGCTCCGACGCCCGGCATCACGGTGAAGCCCTCGGGCGCGTTCGCGACGGCGGTCTCGACGACGCGGTCGCGCTCCTCGTACGTCAGGGTCTGGTATTCGCCCAGCGAGCCGTTCGGGGCGACGCCGTGCAGGCCCTGTTCGGCGAGCCAGGCAACGTTGTCCCCGTAGGCGCCGTGGTCGACGGCGAGGTCCTGGTCGAACGGGAGGCTCGTCGCGACGATGACTCCGTGCCAGGGCATGCGGGTGGAGGTGCGGTCCAGGTCCATGGGAACTCCTCAGGTGTGGTCGGAAGTGGGCTCGCCGGAGTCGGCGAGCGCACCGAGGGTGACGGGGGTCGCGATCAGCCGTTCGGCCGGGGTGTACGGCTGGTCGCGGGCCACGAGGCAGTGCACGGCGGGCCCGCACATGCGGCCCTGGCACCAGCCCATGCCGGCCCGGGTCAGCTGTTTGACCTGCCGGTGGTCGGCGGCCGAGTCGTGGGCGCGGGCGGAACGGACCGCCCCCGCGGTGACCTCTTCGCACCGGCAGACCGGTGTGTCGTGGGTCAGCCAGGCGGGCCAGGCCGGGGGCAGGGGGTGGGCCCGTGCCATCGCCCGGGCGAAGGCGCGGTGCCGGGCCACCGCCCGGCGCT
Source organism: Streptomyces sp. NPDC102283 (assembly GCF_044766265.1). Classification (NCBI taxonomy): domain Bacteria; kingdom Bacillati; phylum Actinomycetota; class Actinomycetes; order Kitasatosporales; family Streptomycetaceae; genus Streptomyces; species Streptomyces sp. NPDC102283. The sequence continues at coordinate 79,433 of NZ_JBIWLQ010000008.1, read as the reverse complement.
CCGCGGCCGGGCCGCGGGTGCCGGGCCGGCCCGGGGCGGAGAGGTCGGTGAGCACCGAGACGGCGGCGAGGCGGCCCTCGCTCACCGCGAGCGCGGCCCCGCCCACGCCGCAGGTCTCGCCCGCCGTGTACACCCCGGGCACCGTGGTGCGCTGTCCGTCGTCGACGGCGGCGGCCATGGTGCCGTCGCCCGCGTCGGCGAGGTCGCAGCCGAGCGGGAGCAGCAGGTCGAGCTGAGGGACGAAGCCCCAGCCGACGCCCACGGTGTCGGCCTCGATCCGGCGTTCCGTGCCCGGGCGCGGGCGCCCGTCGGCGTTCAGGGAGGCGACGCGCACGACGGCGACCCGCCCCTCCCCTTCGGCGCCGACGATCGCGGTGCGGGTGCGGACCGGGACGCCGTACCGGGCGAGGGTGCCCGCGTACCGGGCGCCCTCGGCCCACTTGGCGGGGTTGCGCAGCAGGGCCGCGGGGTGGCGCAGCCAGGCCGAGGGCGACGCCGCCTCGCACACGGCGACGACTTTCGCCCCGCGTGCGGCGAGGGCGGCGGCGACCGGCAGCAGGAAGGGGCCCGTGCCGCCGAGGACCACCCGGCGGCCGGCGACGACTCCGCCGCCCTTGAGCAGCGACTGGAGTCCGCCGGCGGTGAGCACGCCGGGCAGGTCCCAGCCGGGGAAGGGGAGTTGGCGGTCGTAGGCGCCGGTCGCCACCAGCAGGGCCGGTGCGCGCAGCACGACGGCCCGCTCCTCCGGCGCCCGGCCGCGGTCCACCGCGTGGACGGTGAAGCCGTCCTCGTCCCGGGCCGTGGTCCACACATGGTGGTTCAGCAGCAGTGTGAGCCGTCCGGTGCGCTCGTGGGCGGAGAGGGTCGCGCACAGCGCCCGGTAGGTGCTCAGCCCGTGGTGCAGATCGGCGGTCGGGAGGGCCTCTCTCGCGTCGAGCGGGGGATGGCGCCAGAACTGGCCGCCCGGGGCGGCGCCCGAGTCGACGAGAACGACCCGCAAACCGCCGTCCAGGGCGGTGACGGCGGCGGCCATGCCGGCCGGTCCCGCGCCCACCACCACGAGGTCACGGGGCTCGCCCACCACCGCGGAGCCACGGGGCTCACTCATCGTCGCCCTCCCCGGTCGTGACGGCCATGCCCGCGCGGGCCTGGACCAGGCAGGCGCGCTGCCCGCCCGTTCCGTCGACGGTCACCAGGCAGTCGTAACAGACGCCGATCCCGCAGAAGATCCCCCGGGGCCGTCGGCCGCCCCGGTTGGTCCGCCAGGCGACCCGGCCCGAGGCGACGAGCGCGGCGGCCAGGGTCTGTCCCGGTACGAACGGCAGGGGTTCGCCGTCCACGGTGAACGCGGTCACTGCGGTCACGTGGGCACACCTCCGGTGTTGAGGAATCGGTCGGGCAGGAGGCCGGTGTGGGCGGCCGGATCGGCGCCGCGCCACGGGTGGCCGAGGAGTTGGGCGGTGACCAGGGCGCCGGTCCCGGGGGCGAGGCCGATGCCGGCGCCCTCGTGGCCGCACGCGTGGACGACGCCGGGGACGCGGGGGTCGGGGCCGATGACCGGCAGGTGGTCCGGGCAGTACGGCCGAAAGCCCCGGTAGGCGCGGATCAGGTGGACGCCGCGCAGGAACGGGAAGAGGCGGCATGCCCGGGCGGCGAGCGTAGCCACCACGGCCGGGTTCATCGAGGTGTCGAAGCCGACGCGTTCGCGGCTGGCGCCGATCAGGATCGTGCCCGCGCCGGTGCCCTCGACGACGCACGAGGTCTCCAGACCCTCGTCGCTGGAGGCGACGTTGGCCACGTAGTCGGCGGAGTAGACCTTGTGCCGGATCATCGGCGGCAGCGGCTCGGTGACGAGGACGAAGCCCCGGCGGGGCAGGATCTCGACGGGGGCGCCGAGTCGGCGGCCGACCTCGCCGCCCCAGGTTCCGGCGGCGTTGACCACGGCGTCGGCGGGCAGCACCGTGCCGTCTGCGGTGCGCACTCCGGTGATCCTGCCGCCGGCCCCGGTGACCGCGGCCGCGGCCTCGCCGGTGTGGGTACGAGCCCCGTGCCGGACCGCGGCACGCAGCAGTGCGGCCGCCGCGAGGACGGGCTGCACCTGGGCGTCCTGCGGGTAGTGGACGCCGCCGGGGAGGCCGGGCGCGCTATGGGGTTCGAGTTCGCCGACGTGCTCGACGGCTTCGGTGCGGACGCCTGCGGCCGCCTGGCGCGCGGCGAACGCGTGCAGGGCCCCGAGGGCTTCGGGCGTGCTCGCGACGACCAGACCGCCCTTGGCCTCCCATTCGACGGTTTTTGGGCCGAGTTCCTCGCCCGCCTCGTCCCAGAGGTCACGGCTGAGCCGGGCCAGCTCCAGTTCGGGGCCGGGCTCCTTGTCGGAGAGAAGGATGTTGCCCTCCCCTCGGCTGGTCGTGCCCGCGCCGACGGGGCCACGGTCGAGGACCGTGACGTCGAGCCCGGCCGCGGCGGCGTGGAACGCGCACGCGGCGCCCACGATGCCCGCTCCGACGACGACGACTTTCATGACCGCTCCCTAGTGCAATGTCACATGCCATTGCTTAGGCTATACATCCGGACGACCCGAGGACAACGCCACCGCCCCGGTGACTTTCACCCGGCACCCGACGACGGCGCGCCGCCCACCGGCGCGCACAGGGAGACGCATCGCTGTGAACCCGACCGGAAACCCCTCTCCGCCCGGGGACTCGTTCCCGCACGGACCCACCCCCCCGAACGACCCCGCACCTCTTGCCGGGAACACACCCCCGACCGGGAACCCACTCCTGGCCGGGCACTCACCCCTGCACGGCCCCGCGCCCCTTGCCGGTGACTCACCCCTGGCCGGGCACTCGCTCCTGGCCGGTCGCGAGGTCCCCGGCACCGGGGACGCCTGGTACGCGGTCGCCGCCGCGACCGGCGAACCGTTCGGCCCCCCGCACCGGGACGCCTCGACGGAGCAGGTCGCCGAGGCGGCCCGGCTCGCCGCGGCGGACGCCCGCGCCTTCCGCGCCCTGCCGCCCGAGCGGCGGGCGGCCTTCCTCGACGCCTGCGCGGAGGAGATCGAGGCGCTCGGCGACGCCCTGCTGGAACTCGCCGCCCGGGAGACCGGACTCCCCTCGGCCCGGCTGACCGGCGAACGGGGGCGAACCTGCGGGCAGTTGCGCCTCTTCGCCGACCTCGTCCGGAGCGGTTCCGCCCTCGGCGCCCGGATCGACTCCGGCCCCTCGGGCACGGACGTACGGCTCCGGCGCGTGCCTCTCGGCCCGGTGGCCGTGTTCGGTGCGAGCAACTTCCCGCTGGCGTTCTCGGTCGCGGGCGGCGACACCGCGTCCGCGCTGGCCGCCGGCTGCCCCGTGGTGGTCAAGGCACACCCGGCGCACCCGGGCACCGGCGAGGCGGTGGCCCGCGCCGTCACGGCCGCCGCCGCGCGCACCGGCATGCCGGCCGGCGTGTTCTCCCTGCTGGTGGGCCGGGGCCACGATGTCGGCCTCGCCCTGGTCGGCGATCCGCGGATCGCCGCGGTGGGGTTCACCGGCTCCCGGGCCGGCGGTCTGGCGCTGATCGCCGCCGCCAGGTCGCGCCCCGTGCCCGTACCGGTCCACGCCGAGATGTCCGCGGTCAACCCTGTGATCATGCTCGACGGGGCCCTCGCAAAACCGGAGCGGGCGGCGGACGCGTACGTGGCGTCGCTGACGGCCGGCGCGGGTCAGTTCTGCACGAACCCCGGCCTCCTGCTGCTGCCGGCCGGACCGGCGGGCGACGCCTTCCTCTCGGCCGCGGCGCGGGCCCTGAAAGCCGCCGAGGGACAGGTCATGCTCACCCCGGACATCGCCCGCGCCTACACCGAGGGCGTACGGCGATGGGCGGACGTACCGGGCGTACGGGAGGTGGCCCGGGGCACGGCCGGGACCGGCCCGTACGCACCGGCCCCCGTCGTCCTGGCGTGCGACGCGGCCGCGTACACCGCGCACGAGGACCTCTCCGGCGAGGTCTTCGGCGCGGCGGGGCTCGTCGTGCGCTGGTCCGGTGTGGACGAACTCCTCCATCTGCTGGAGGAGTTGGAGGGTCAGCTGACGGCCACCCTGCACGCGACCGACGCCGACCGGGCGACGGCCATCGCTCTGCTGCCGGTGCTGGAGGAGCGGGCGGGCCGTGTTCTGTGGGGTGGCTGGCCCACCGGCGTCGAGGTCTGCCACGCGATGGTGCACGGGGGGCCGTGGCCCGCGACGAGCTCGCCCGGAACGACGAGCGTCGGCACCCTCGCCGTCGAGCGCTGGCTGCGCCCGGTCTGCTACCAGTCCTTCCCCGACGCCCTTCTGCCCCCCGAACTCCGCGACGACAACCCTCTGCGGATCCCCCGGCAGACCGGGGCGGCGCTCACGCCGGGAGCCTGAAATCCGGTAGGACCAGTGCCGAATGCGCCGGCCCGCCCCTCCGCCGGGGGCGGCACGGAGTCCAGACCGCGCAGCATGGTGTTGCGCTGCTCCAGCGCCCGGGCGGTGGTCGGGAAGAAGGTGGCCTCGCCCTTGCCGACCTGATCCTGGTTCAGGGTCACGAACGCACGGGTGTCGCGCTCGTAGGCGGCGAAGCCCGCGACGTGATCCCGTTCGGCCGCCAGCGATCCGGCGAGCATGTACGCGCCGGCCAGGGCGAGGCTGGAGCCCTGGCCGGTGAGGAACGAGGGGTCCACGCGGAAGCGGGCCGCCATTCTTTCGGCGGCCCGGGAACTGTTCCTCGCCGACGGCTTCGACCGCTCCAGCGTCGACGCCGTCGCCGCCCGGGCGGAGGTGTCCAAGCGGACGGTCTACGACTACTTCGGCGACAAGCGGACCCTGCTGCGGGCGGTCGTCGACTCCGTCGGCCAGTCGCTGGTCACCACGGTCCGGCGCACCCTCGACGACACCCTTACGGACCTGACCGAGCCCGCCGAACTGGAGGACGGCCTGGTCGCGTTCGCCCTGCGCATCGCGACCGACATGCTCGGATCGGCGGAGTACACGACGCTCCAGCGCCTGGTCCGGACGGAGTCCGGCCACCTGCCGCAGCAGGACTACAACCCCATGGCGGACGCCCCCGACGAGGCGATCGCCGAGCGGTTCGCCGCCTTCGCCGAGGCCGGACTGCTCGACGTCCCCGATCCCCGATTGGCGGCCGACCAGTTCCTCGCACTGACCTTCGGCGTCGCACTGGACCGCCTGGGCTCCGCGAACGCCGCGCAGGACACCCGCGTACGCCCACTGGTCGTCGAGGGGGTACGGACCTTCCTCCGCGCGTACCGGACCGATCGGGGCTCGGGCCTGCCGGCCTGACGCGGGCGGGCACGGGCGTCACGTCCGACGGCCCGGCCGGGTCCGGGGCGTGGAACCGGGCAGCGCCGGCCGATGGGGAACCGCGAGGGCTGTGCGGACACTCATGGGTGTGGAGTCTTCACTGAACGAGCGGATTCGATCCGGCGAGCGCGAGGCGTTCGCCGAGATCTTCGATGAGCACGCGCGCGTGGTGTACGCGCACGCGATCCGAAGTACGGGTGACTGGGCCGCCGCCGAGGACGTGATGTCCCTGACCTTCCTCGAAGCCTGGCGGCTGCGTCACAAGCTCCGGGGCGAGGTCGGGAATGTTCGGGCCTGGTTACTGGGCATCGCCACCAACGTGCTCCGGAACTCGGCGAGGGCGGCCCGGCGGCACAGCCGGGCCATGGCCCGGCTGCCCGCGTCCGGGGACGCACAGGACTTCGCGGACGAAGTCGTCGGTCAGCTCGCCGACGCTCAACGCCTGGCGGCGGCGGCGAAGGCGCTGAGCCGCCTCAGGCGCGGTGAACGCGAGGTCTTCACGTTGGTCGTCTGGTCCGGGCTGAGCTACACGGCGGCCGCCGAAGCGCTCGGTCTGCCCATCGGAACGGTGCGGTCCCGGCTTTCGCGTGCCCGGACGAAGCTGCGCCGGCTGGTGGAGGCCGAGTTGCGGACGGACATCACCGTCAGCCGGGCAGCCGAGCCGGACAGCCGGCGCAGGACAGGAGGACCGGCACCCCAGGTCGTGGACGCATACCGGAGGAAACCATGACGAACCCTTGTGAAGGCAGGGAGCAGGCGGAGGCCCGGAAGGAGTTTCCGCCGCCGCGCCACCCGGACCCGCGCACCGAGGTCGTCGAGCTGCACAAGCGGAATCTCCTCGCGGAGATCGACCGTACGGGGCCGGACGGTCACCGAAGGGCTCGTACGAGGCGATGGACCGCTGTCGCCCTCACTACCGCGGCAGTTGTCGGTGCCGCGGTCGTCGCGGTCACGCTTCCCACCTTCGGCCCCTCCTCGGCGCCGACCGCCCAGCCCGCTTCGGACGCGTCGGTGCGACTCCTGGAACAGGCCGCGCGTACGGCCGCCGCCGGGTCGGCCGACTCCCCGCGCGACGCACAGTTCACGTACGTCAGCGTGACCGGGCACACCACCTCGCTGTCGGAAACCGCGGACGGGGGAATGAAGCGGTCGCGGGAGGACGAGAGTTACGAGCGGTGGACGTCCGTGGACGGCAGCAGCCGCACGGTCCAACGCGAGAGGGGCGGCGCCGCGACTTCACTGGAAGCCCCGGGAAAGGGCAGTCTCGGCTCGCCGACCTACCGCTTCCTCGCCGGGCTTCCCACGGACCCCGAGCAACTGCTCGCCGTCATCCACCGTGACGCGGAGCTGAACCACGGAAAGGGTTCCGACTCCACCACCGGTCCGGATCAGGAAGCTTTCGTCATGATCGGCGACCTGCTGCGGGCGTCGGTGGCGCCGGCCGAGGTGAGCGCCGCCCTCTACCGCGCCGCGGCACGGATTCCCGGTGTGGTCGTGATCCCGGACGCGGTGGACGCCGCCGGACGTCGAGGTGTCGCCGTCGCCCGCGCACACGACGGGGAGCGAAGCGAGTGGATCTTCGACGAGGGGACCACGCGGCTGCTCGGCGAACGGACCGTCCTGATCGAGGACTCCGCCTGGGGCAAGGCCGGAACAACGGTCGATTCGATGGCCGTCATCGACAGCGGCTTCACGGACGGGCCCGGCCAGGAACCGACTCGGACACCGGATGACCACGACACCGGCACGGATGTCTGACCCAGAAGGGCGCACACCTCGGCCTGCCGCCCCGGAATTCCCTTCACCTTCGTTACGGGTGGGCGAAGTTGGCTGACCAGGGGTCCGACACAGGCGCGGCATCCTGTCTTCCTCGACCTGTCGAGGAAGACAGGATGCCGTATCCTTGGACGTCCTGATCCGCACGCAGAAGGAGACCTCATGTCCCTGCGCCACGCGGTGCTCGGCCTGCTCGCGGGCCGTCCGGCGAGCGGCTACGAGCTGGCCAAGCACTTTCAACGCACCCTCCCGCACATCTGGTACGCGCGTAACCACCAGCTGTACCCGGAGCTGAGCCGGCTGACCGCCGACGGGCACGTCGAGATGGGCGAGGAGGGCCCGCGGGGCCGGCGCACCTACGAGATCAACGACAGCGGGCGCGAGGAGCTGCGGCGCTGGCTCGTCGACGTGCCCTCCGACCGCACCGCACGCAGTGAGACCTATCTGCGGGCGTTCCTGCTGTCGGCCGCCCTCTCGCGGGACGACGCACTGCTGGCGCTCGACCGGGAGGTCGGTCACTGGCGGGCCGACCGGGACGAGATGCTCGCGCTGACCAAGCACATGGCCGACGACCCCGAGGCGGACGAGGCCCATCAGTTGGCGGTCAGCATGACCCTCAGGCTGTCGGAGGCCATGCTCGGCTGGGCCGACGAGGCCCGCGAGGCGATCGAGGCGCGGGACTGACGTCGCCGCTGGAGCGGAACCGACGTCGCCGCGGGCGCGGGATTCGAGAGCACCTCCACCGCTCCTCAAGCCCTCCCTGCCAGCCTCGACCTCCGTGATCGGGAACGGAATGGCTCCCGGTTCCGACGAAGGCGAGGACGGATGAACGCGACACGCCCCCTCCCCCGAAGGGCGTCCGATGAGTGATCACCGAGCGCTCGTTCTGGACGAGGTACGCAAGTACCACGCGGAGCAGTCGGGCGGTGGCGGCCCCTTCGTCCCCGGAGTCACGGAGATCTGGCCGTCCGGGGCGGTGCTCGACGAGAGCGACCGACTCGCCCTCGTGGAGGCCGCGCTCGATCTGCGGATCGCCGCCGGGAGCATCTCGCGCCGCTTCGAGAGCTCCTTCGCCCGTCTGCTGAAGCAGCGCAAGGCCCATCTGACCAACTCGGGTTCCTCGGCGAACCTGTTGGCGCTGACCACCCTCACCTCCCCGCTCCTGGAGGACGAGCGGCTGCGTCCCGGCGACGAGGTCGTCACCGTCGCGGCGGGCTTCCCGACAACGGTCAACCCCATCCTGCAGAACGGCATGGTGCCGGTCTTCGTCGACATCGACATACCGACGTACAACGCGACGGCGGAGCGCGTCGCCGAAGCGATCGGTCCGAGGACCCGGGCCATCATGATGGCGCACACGCTGGGCAACCCGTTCCAGGCGCGCGAGATCGCCGAACTCGCCGAGGCGCACGGGCTGTTCCTCATCGAGGACAACTGCGACGCCGTGGGCTCGTCCTACGACGGCAGGGCCACCGGGTCCTTCGGGGACCTGTCCACGGTCAGCTTCTACCCGGCCCACCACGTGACGATGGGCGAGGGCGGCTGCGTCCTCACCTCCAGTCCGGCGCTGGCCAGGATCGTGGAGTCCCTGCGCGACTGGGGCCGGGACTGCTGGTGCGAGCCGGGGGAGAGCGACACCTGCCGCAAGCGCTTCCAGTACCAGCTGGGCACCCTGCCGGAGGGATACGACCACAAGTACGCGTTCTCCCACATCGGGTACAACCTGAAGACCACCGACCTCCAGGCCGCGCTCGGGCTGAGCCAGCTCGCCCGGATCGACGAGTTCGGCGCCGCCCGGCGCCGGAACTGGAGCCGGCTGCGCGACGCCCTCGACGGCACCCCGCACCTGATCCTCCCCGAGCCCACCCCGCTGAGCGATCCCAGCTGGTTCGGCTTCGTCATCACCCTCGCGCACGACGCACCCTTCGCACGCCCGGAGCTGGTCCGCTTCCTGGAGAACCGGAGGATCGGCACGCGTCAGCTGTTCGCGGGCAACCTCACCCGGCAGCCCGCGTACGCCGGACAGCGCTTCCGGATCTCCGGCTCGCTGGACAACAGTGACATCGTCACCGAGCGGACCTTCTGGGTCGGCGTCTACCCGGGGCTCACGGACGAGATGATCGACTATGTCGCGTCCTCGGTAAGGGAGTTCGTCGAAGGAGCGCGGACATGACGGTGACGCGGACCGCGCGTCTCGTCCCCCGGACCGACGCCGCGCTGCCCGGTCGGCTCGCCCGCTCCGCGGCGGCGACCGAGGGCTGGATGATGGGCACGCCACAGGTGTCCGCATGGCTCGCGGAGCGGGCCGGAGCCCACCCCTTCCAGGTGACGCCCGTCCCCTTCGCGGCCCTCGACGCCTGGTCGTTCGAGGCGGGCACCGGCAATCTCGTGCACAGCAGCGGGCGGTTCTTCACGATCGAGGGCCAGCACGCCGTCGCCTCGGAGCCCGAGCCCCGCGCGTGGCACCAGCCGGTCATCAACCAGCCCGAGGTGGGCATACTCGGGCTGCTCGCCCGCGAGTTCGGCGGTGTCCTGCACTTCCTGCTCCAGGCCAAGATGGAGCCGGGCAACCCGAATCTGCTCCAGCTCTCCCCCACCGTCCAGGCGACGCGCAGCAACTACACCGGGGCGCATCAGGGCGCGCCGGTGCGCTATCTCGACCATTTCGTCGAACCGTCGGGCAGCGGTGTGATCGCCGATGTCCTGCAGTCCGAGCACGGCTCGTGGTTCCACCGGAAGTCCAACCGCAACATGATCGTGGAGACCACGCGGGACGTCCCGCTCCACCCGGACTTCTGCTGGCTGACCCTCGGGCAGATCGCCGAGCTGCTCCACCGTGATCTGACGGTGAACATGGACACGCGTACCGTGCTCTCCTGCCTGCCGGGCGGATCGCCCGCCGACGGCGGGGCCCTCCACTCCGACGCGGCACTGCTGTCCTGGATCACGGACGAACGCTGCCGGCACGACGTCACCGCCGAGCGTGTCCCGCTCGCCGGTCTGCCCGGCTGGCGGACCGGCGAGCGGGTCGTGGGGCGGCCGGACGGCCGCTTCTTCCGGGTCGTGGCGGTGTCGGTGCGGGCCGGCAGCCGAGAGGTGGGCAGCTGGACACAGCCGCTGATCGAGCCGGTGGGCGTCGGTGTGACCGCGTTCCTCCGCCGGACCATCGAGGGCCGGCCGCACGTCCTGGTGCACGCGCGCGCCGAAGGCGGCTTCCGCGAGACCGTCGAGCTGGGGCCGACCGTGCAGTGCACGCCCGGCAACTACGGGCCGCCGGGCACGGAGGGCAGGCCGCCCTTCCTCGATCTCGTGCTCGCGGCGGGTACGGACGCGGGCCGGGGCCGGATCCGCTACGAGGCGCTGCACTCGGAGGAGGGCGGCCGGTTCCTGAACGCCACCAGCCGGTATCTGGTGGTGGACACCGACGAGGTGCCGCCGGATCCGCCCCGGGGCTACCGCTGGGTCACTCCGGAACAGCTCAGCGCTCTCGCGGGCCACCGCCACTACGTCAACGTTCAGGCGCGCACCCTGCTCGCCTGCCTGAACGCCATGGGGGCGGCCGGATGAGCGACACGGTGGGGCTGGGGGTGATGGGCTGCGCGGACATCGCCAGGCGGCGCATGCTCCAGGCGTTCACGGCGGAGCCGGGCGCCCGCGTCGCCGCCGTCGCCAGCCGCGACCTGGAGCGGGCCCGCCGTGTGGCGAAGCCGTACGGGTGCCGCGCGGTGCGGGGATACGCCGAACTGCTGGCCGAGCCCGAGGTGGAGGCCGTGTACGTGCCGCTCCCCCTGGCACTGCACGCCGAGTGGGTCGAGGCGGCCCTCCTCGCCGGCAAGCACGTCCTCGCCGAGAAGCCGCTGACGTCCGACCCGGCACGCACCTCGGGTCTGCTGGCGCTCGCCCGCGCGCGCGGCCTCGTCCTGCGGGAGAACGTCCTGTTCGTGCACCACTCCCAACACCGTCGGGTCCGACAACTGCTGAGCGACGGGGTGCTGGGCGACCTCCGCTCGTTCCACGCCTCCTTCACGGTGCCCCGGCTGCCGGCCGGTGACATCCGCTACCGGGCGTCCCTGGGCGGCGGCGCCCTGTACGACACGGGCCTGTATCCGGTGCGGGCCGCGCTCCACCTGCTGGGGCCGCGGCTGAGCGTGGCGGGCGCCGTCCTGACGGCCGGCCCGGGAGACGGCGTCGACACGTCGGGGGCGGCGCTGCTGGCCACGCCCGAGGGGGTCACCGCGCAGCTCTCGTTCGGCCTCGACCACGCCTACCGCTCCCGGTACACGGTGCAGGGCAGCGCGGGCCGGGTGACCCTGGACCGCGCCTTCACACCGGCTGCGGACCACCGCCCCGTCCTGACACTGGAACGGAACGGATCGGCCGAGGAGATCCGGCTGGCCCCCGACGACCAGGTGGCGCGTGCCGTGGCCTCGTTCGTCCGGGCCGTGCGGCGCGGCGACGACGACTCCGGACCGGCGATCGTGCGGCAGGCCGGGCTCCTCGACGAGATCAGGGTGCGGGCCGGCGGCCCGCGGAAGGCCGTGCGGTGAGTGCGCGCGTGGTCCTGGTGCTCGGCGGGGGCGGCTTCCTGGGCGGCCACGTGGGCGCGGCGTTCACGGCGGCGGGCCGCACGGTCCGGTCGGCGGGCCGCGCGGACGCGACTTCCGCCCGGCTGCCCGGACTGCTGGCGGCGGTGCGGCCGGATGTCGTGGTGAACGCCGCCGGCTCCGTGTGGGACCGGACCGAGCAGCAGATGCGCGAGGACAACACACGGTTCCCGGAGCGGCTGCTCTCGGCCCTGACGGCGCTGCGCCGGCCGCCACGGCTCGTGCACCTGGGGTCGGTGCACGAATACGGCCCGACGCCTTCCGGGGTGGTCCTCACGGAGGACCACCCGGCCGCCCCGGTCGGCCCGTACGGCCGTACGAAGCTCGCGGGCACCCGGGCGGTGCTCGGGGCGTTCCAGGAAGGCGCGCTCGACGGGGTGGTGCTGCGGGTCTCCAACGTGTTCGGGCCCGCGGCCCCCGCGGGGAGCCTGGTGGGGAGCGTCGCGGGCCGTCTGCGCGAGGTCCGCGACGCCGGTTCGCGGGGCGCCCCCCACGCGCTGCGGCTCGCGCCGCTCGTGGCCCTCCGGGACTTCGTCGACGTACGGGACGTGGCGGACGCGGTACTGGCCGCGGCGACAGCGTCCGGCTGCTCCGGGCAGATCGTGAACATCGGGGCCGGCCGTCCGGTGCGCGTACGTGAGCTGGTGCTCAGGATGGTCGAGTTCAGCGGACTGGACGTGGCCGTGGTCGAGGACCGCCCCGCGGACCGGAGCCGCGGGGCCGTCTCCTGGCAGCAGATCGACGTCTCCCGGGCCGCCAGGACGCTCGGCTGGCGGCCCCGGATCGGCCTCGACCGGTCGCTGACGGACACCCTGGCCGCCGCCCTCAGCCGGCCGGCGCCCCACGGGTGAAGGAGTTGAGCGAGGCCACGACCTGCTCCTCCTCGTACCGGAAGTGCTCCTCCAGCGAGTCGAAGAGCCGCTCCAGTTCTCGCTGGAGGCGCTCGGGGTCGGTGAGTCCCACGGTGTCGAGCAGCGCGCGGATCTCGCGCAGGCTCCGATCGACGACGCCGTGCTCCCGGCGCAGCCGCGCGAGGGCGTCGGCGAGTTGTGGCACCTCCTTCTCCAGGATGAGGAAGAGGCCGCCGTCCTCCCTGGTGTGATGCCCGTGGAGCGCCTCGCACATGGTCAGGCAGTGCTCCTTGAGGCTCAGGCCCGCCACCGCGTCGGACACCGCGGTGGTGTCGGCCGGGGCGGCCCCGGAGACGACGGCGGCGATCTCCTCCCGGATCGCCGCCATGCGCTCGCGGAACATGTCGTGCACTTCGACCAGTTCGTCCCCGATACCCGTCGCGGGCTGCGCGGCGGCAAGCTGCCGATCCTCTGTCATCTGCGGTTTCCCTTCGTCGATCCCCGCGCGGGCACGGGCTGTTGCGATGGTGCGGCAGGCCTGGTCCGGCCGGTCGTCTCAGTCGGCTTCGACCGGCCGCGCGACCGCGGTCTTCGGCGCGGCGCTCGGGCCGTTCCACTTCTCGATGGTCAGGTCCTTGATCAGTGCCACCCCGGCCAGGACACAGACCGCTCCGACCACGCCCACGATCTGGATGGTCGTCATGATCGCCGAGGTCTGCGCGCCCACGGCGCTCCCTCCGTCGCCCCCGCCGTCGCCCCCACCGGAGTTGAGCAGCCAGACGAGCAGACTCTGCCCCACGGCGAGGCCCACCGCGTTGCCGATGGCCTTGGACAGCATGGTGGTCGATGTCGCGGTGCCGATGTGGGAGCGGGGCACGGAGTTCTGCGCCATGAGTCCGATGGCGGCCATGGAAGGACCCATGCCGAGGCCGAGCAGCAGCATGAAGAGGAAGAGCAGCGGCAGCGGCGTCCCGCCGTCGACGAGGCCGAACAGCGCCGCCCCGGCGCCGAGCAGCACCGCGCCGATGCCCAGCACCCGCTTGCCCCAGCCGCTCTTCCAGATCAGCGGCGCGCAGGCCAGGTTGCTGCCGACGAGGCCGATCATCATGGGAAAGATCATCATGCCCGACGTGGTGGCCTGCATCCCGCGCGTCTGCTGGAAGTAGAGCGGCAGGTAGATGACGGCGGGGAAGAGCGCGATCGAGTAGAAGAACGCGATGGCGACGATCGCGGAGTGGTTCCTGATCCGGAACAGCTGGAGGGGCAGCAGCGGAATGGCGGCCCGTCGCTCATTGACCACGAAGAGGGCGAGGAGGGCGGCGCCGGCCACGAGGCAGCCGGCCACGCCGAGGTCCGTCCAGGGGGTGAGGTCGCCTCCGGGCCCGGTCCGGCTCTTCTGCGTCAGGCCGACCAGCGTGACGGTGATGCAGCCGATGAGCAGCAGCACCCCGGCCACGTCCTGCCGCCCGCGGGGCGCGTGCGGCTCCCGGTAGTAGGGCAGGAGTGTGGCCAGGATCCACAGCGCGGGCAGGCCGATGACGAGGTTCAGCCAGAACACCGAGCGCCAGCCGAGGAGGTCGGTGAGCGCACCTCCGATGAAGGGGCCGCCGATGAAGGACGCCGCCATCATGCTGCCCATGATCATCTGAAGCTTCTTCAGCGCTTCCATGCTGAAGAGCTCCCGGATCAGGGACATGCTCACCGCCAGGAGGGCTCCCGCCCCGAGGCCCTGGACGGTGCGGTAGGCGATCAGCTGGGCCATGGAACCGGCGAGCGCGCACAGCACCGAGCCGAGGAGGAAGGCCGCCAGGCCGATCAGAACGGCCGGCCGGCGTCCGTAGAGGTCGGAGTACCTGCCGTACAGCGGCAGGACCGCCGTGGACGAGAGCAGATAGGCGGTGACCACCCAGGGGTAGAGCGCCTCGGCGCCACCGAGTCCGTCGACCACCCGCGGCATGGCGGTGCTCATCACCATGGCGTCGAGGGAACTGAGGAACGCGGTGGTGACGACGGCGGCGATCACCGCCGCCCGCTGACGGACGGACAGTCGTAGGAAGAGTTCCCGGAGTGGCGTCGCGGGGGGTGTGCCCATGGTCTTCATCACCTTCACCGGAGTCGGGGCGCGTCTGGAAGGAATCACGAAGTCAACCTGTCGTATTATACATGTCAATCTCGACACGTGTAGCTCGAGCGGTCGCGAGCGCACGGCGCACCACCGTCGAAGCGGGCGGCAGTGCGTTGACGGACGCGACGTACTCGGCCCGCGCCCCGGCGCGCTCGCGCCGCTCCTCCGGGTCGTGGAGCAGCCGTTCCATCAGTGCGGTGACGCCGTTCTCGTCCAGGAGTTCGGCCTGTGCGACAGCCGTCGTGTACGCGTTCTCACGCCACAGCGGCGCCTGGAAGGCGAAGGCGCCCTTGGGCCACTGCCGGAAGGGCTCGATCGGGCCGTAGGACGCGAGCCACTTCGTCACCGCCGGCGACAGGCCGCCGAGCGCCCGGTCCGCCGCGTGCGCGTCGGCCTCGTCCCGGACGGTGAAGCTGTTGCTGATCATCAGCGAGGGAACGTCGAGGAACAGCGAGCGGATGACCGTCATCGCGGCCATGCTGAGCGAGACGATCAGGTCGGACGAGGACAGCAGGGCGTGGTAGCGCTCGCGGGGCACCCTGGGCAGCACATGGAGCCGTTCCGCGGGGAACTCGGAGAACGCCGCGAGCGGTTCGCCCACCACGAGGACGTGCGTCGATTCGGGCAGGCCGCGCAGATACCGGACGATCAGCTCGGGGACGCCGGCGGCGAGCCGGTGCACCATGTCGGTGACCATCCCCCGCTTGCCGCGCGGCGGTTGCTGCCACTCCGACACCGGGAACATCACCAGCCGGTCCGAGGCGGTGAGTCCGAGTCCGGCGCGCACGCGCCCCCGCTCCTCGTCGCTCAGCCGGCTCTCCGGCTCGATGACCCGGTACGGAAAGCCCGGGGCGCCGGTCTCGGCCGTGTGCGCCACCGGGACCGGCCGCAGATGGGCCGGCATCCGCCGGATGTGCGGGTCGATCTCCTGTCCGGGTCCGCCGCACACGTCGATGCGGAACGAGGACTCCTCGAGTTCCCAGATGTCGATGGGCAGGACGGGCACCCCCAACTCGTGGATGAACCACGGGTCCGTGCCGAAGCGCTTCTCCAACTGCGACCAGTAGGTGAAGTAGTCGGAGAGGATGATGCCGTCGGGCCGCTGCTCCTTCACGATGTCGCTCAGCAGGCCGCGCACCCGGGGGCCGGCGGACTCGTCGAGCGTCGTGCACCCGAACCCGTGCTGTTCGACGCTCGCCCGCGCGCTCTCGGGAGACACGAAGTGCGCGCTCACGCCCGGCGCGCGCAGTTGGTCGGCGAGGGAGAGACCGATGAGGGTCTCCCCGTAGGTGGCCTGGGACAGGGCGAGATACAGCAGGCGCATCGAGGCTCCTTGGGAAGAGGTGCGGGGCATCGGGCACTTCGCGGGGCACGCCGGGTGGTCGGGCGGCGGCGACAGCGTGCGCCACGGTCCTTGAGGGCGCCTCGGCCCTGGGTCGAGGGCGCGCGGGAGCGTGGCGCGGGCGTCGAAGGTGACACGAGCCGGTGTTGAGCGGGGCTCCGTACGTTGCCGGTGAGAGTCGGCACGCGCGATCGCTCGTCGCCGCAGACTGGAAGGCGGACCACCATGACCACACAGGAATCCGGCCGCAGCAGTGACGCCACCACGGACGGCGAGGGGACGGTCTGTTTCTGGCACATCAGGACCCCGGACGCCGCTGCCGCCCGCGTCTTCTACGAGAAGCTCTTCGGCTGGGAGTTCAAGGCCATCAACGACATCACGTTCGCGGTGCTCAACCGCGGGCGGATGATCGGCTGCCTGATCGGCGACCAGCCGGGGTCCGAGACGCCGGGCAGCGTGCTGTACATCTACGTCTTCGACCTTCCGCAGACCCTGCGGCGCGTGGACGAGCTGGGTGCGAAGGTGCTCTCCGGACCGCAGGCGATCAGCGGCGGCAAGGCGTTCGCCGACGTGAGCGACCCGACCGGCACGGTCATCGGCCTCTTCACGGACAACTGGCACGAGTGACCGACGTTCGCGGTCACGGCGCCTCGCGGCCGGGCGGTCCACACCCCCGGCCGCGGGGCGTCCGTGCTCACGGAGCCGGATCGTCGTGCTGGGTGCGGGAGATCCGCTCGCCCGGAGCGGAGCACGGCGAGCGGCTCGACGAGAAGCTCGCGGGTCCCGGCGGGTCGATGCCGTCGTCCACGGGACCGCGGGCAGCCACGTGGCACGGGCGCGCGAGCCCGGACCCGTGACTTCCTGGCCGTCCTCCCGCCGTACTCCCGGCCGACGCCGGGCGGGGCGCCCCGCGTCGGCCGGGAACGTGGGACCGGCCGGTGATCACCCCGCCCTGGTACGGCGTCCTCGCCTCCGTCCGGAACCCGCTCGCCTCCGTCCACGGCCCGTGGACCCGTGCCGCCCGCTGCGGGCTCTCACGCGGCGCGGGCCGCCGCGGTGACGAAGTCGTACAGCTCGGCGACGGTCCCTCCGGACCCGAGGTCCTCCGTGGGCACCTCGAAGCCGAACCGCTTCTCCACGATCAGCCCGACCTCGATGACGGCCAGGGAGTCCAGCTCGATGTCCTCCAGCATGGCCCCGGGGACGATCAGATGGCGCGGTACGTCGAACTTCTCCGCGATGACGTCCGCGATCTGCTCGAACGTCGGCTGCGTGATCTCACTCATGTCGGTCGCCTCTCCAGATGGTCGAACTGCGGTGTGCGGGGCTTTCGTCGGGCGGGTCGGGGATCGGCCCGCCCCGCGCGTCCGGTCGGCGTGCGCTGTTCGCACGTCGCCGCTCAGGTGGTCTTCAGTACGGGCCAGGTCAGGGCCGTGGCCCCCCAGGTCGCGCCGCCGCCGAAGGCGCTCAGCACGACCCGGTCCCCGGGGCGGAGCTCACCGGTGGACTGCGCGTGGGCCAGGGCGAGCGGGATCGACGCGGCGGCCGTGTTGCCGACGCGGTCGAGGTGGATCACGATCCGGTCCCGGGGGATGTCCAGCCGCTCCCCCACCGCGTGCAGGATGCGCGCGTTGGCCTGGTGTCCGACGAGCCGGTCGACCTCGTCGGTGCGCCACCCGGCGTCGGCGATCGCCGTGCGCGAGGCTCCGGCCATACGGGTCACCGCGTGGAAGAACACCTCCTGGCCGGCCATGGAGAAGTGGGCGTCGGCGCGGCTCGGCGGCACGTCCGTCGAGCGGGTCGCGGAGCCGCCGGCCCGCACGGTGATCAGGTCGGTGAGCGACCCGTCGGCGCCCAGTTCGACGCGGCCGACCGCGCCCGGCTCCCCGGTCCCGCCCGCGCGCAGCACCACCGCGCCCGCGCCGTCCCCGAACACCACGGCCGTCGAACGCTCCTCGGGGTCGACGATCGTGCTGAAGGCGTCGGCGCCGATGACGAGGATGTGGTCGGCCGCCCCGGAGGCGATCAGCCCCGCGGCCGTGGCGACCGCGTAGAGGAAGCCGGTGCACACCGCCGACACGTCGAAGGCGGGCCGTCCCGTGAGCCCCAGTTCATGGGCGACCAACGGGGCCGTGGCCGGGCACGGGCGGTCCGGCGTCGTGGTGGCGAGCACCACGGCGTCCACGGAGTCGAGCCCGGCGGACTCCAGCGCGCGTGCTCCGGCCTCGGTCGCCAGCCGCGAGGTCGGCATGCCCGGGGAGACGAAGTGACGGGTGCGGATGCCGGTGCGGGAGCGGATCCACGCGTCGGAGGTGTCGATGCGGGTGGCCAGCTCGTCGTTGCTGACGGCGCGGGGCGGCAGCCACGCGCCCAGCCCGCAGACGACCGCGGCCCGCCCGCCCTGTTCGGAGGGTGAAATAGGCATGCCAGGAGCATCGTCAGCGGCGCTGCACGGGAACTCGACACCCGCTCGAAGCCGCCCGGCTCACTCCCGGCGCAGCATCTCCTCCAGTTCGGCGACGGACACGTCCGCGGGCCGCCGCCCGGGCGACCCGTGTACCGCGGCCGCGGGGCGCGGCGAGAGCGGCCAGCCCGCCGCATACACGGCCTCCTGGCTCCAGACCGCCTCGCCGGCCATGAGCGTGCCGTGGGTGACCAGGGCCTCCCAGACCGATCCGGCACACCGGCCGAGCAGCGCGTGCGCGCGGTTCGACCACGTCTTCCCCTGTCCAGCCATCCCTGCCTCCTAGCCGGGCGGCCTTCGCCGCGCTTCCGAGGGACGGTGCGCCGTGCCACTCGTGCGGTGCTCGACGGGAGGCCTCTCCTCCATCGGGTCTTGACGCCGGTTCGAGTCCTGGGTGCGACCTTCGACGCCCACTGCCGGTACCACGGAGGAGACCATGCCCGACACCGACGTCCCGGTCAGCCGCGAACGGCTGCTGGAGATGATGACGGCCTTCAAGTCGACCTATCTGCTACGTGCCGCGATCCGTCTGGGGGTGTTCGACGCCCTGGCGGCGGGGCCCGCCGATCCCGACGACGTCGCCGCGATGCTGCGGGCCGACGCCCGGGGCACCCGTGTCCTGCTGCGGGCGCTGGCGGCGGCCGGACTCCTGAAGGCGGACGGGGAGCAGTTCACCCTCCCCGAGGGAGCGCGGGAACTGCTGGTGACGAGCAGTCCGCAGTACGCCGGAGGGGTCGTCGACGTCGCATCGAGCGACTGGGAGTGGGACGCCATGCGGGACCTCGCCGAGGTCGTGCGCAACGGCGGCACACTGCTCGACGCCAACGGGGAGTCGGCGGACTTCCCGTACTGGGCCGACTTCGCCACCCACCTGACCTTCGCCACCCGGCCCGGCGCCGCGTTCGTCGCCGACACGGTCCTGCCGTGGGCGAAGGAGCGGGAGTCCCTGGACGTCCTCGACGTCGGCTGCGGGCACGGTCTGTTCGGCTTCGCTCTGGCCGAGGGCGACCCCCGGGCCACGGTGACCTGCCTCGACTGGCCGAAGGTCCTCGATGTCGCCCGGCGGCACGCGGAGCGTGCCGGACTCGGCGACCGCGTCCGCTACCTCGCCGGCGACGCGTTCGAGGTGGAGCCGGACGGCACGTACGACGTGGTGGTCCTCGGCAATTTCCTCTTCCAGTTCTCCGCCCGCCGCTGCGTCGAGCTGGTACGGCGGCTGGCCGGGCGGCTCAAGCCGGGCGGACGGGTGGTCGTCGTCGGCTTCACCACGGAGAACGGTCCTCCCGCGGCGGACTACCACGCCCACATGCTCAACCTGCTGATGCTGGCCTGGACCCGGGAGGGCGAGCTGCACTCCACCGCGATGTACCGCAAGATCCTCGCCTCGGCGGGGCTCACCGATCCTTCGACCGCGGAGCGGCCCGGACTGCCGCTGCGCATCGTGCTGGGCCACCAGGCATGACGACCGACGACAAGGGGCAGCACATGACCGCGCGAGCGGAGCGGAACGCCGGAGCGGACTCCGGCGCCGACATCACCACGGACGTCGTGATCGCGGGCGGCGGCCCGGTCGGCCTCATGCTCGCGTGCGAGCTGGGTCTCGCGGGTGTGCGCACGGTGGTTCTGGAGCGCGCCGGGGGGCGGCCCACCGTCGCGCGGGCCTGGGGGCTGCACGCCCGTACGGTGGAGACCCTCGACCGGCGGGGGTTGCTGGACGGGCTGACGCACGAGAAGGCGCCGTGGCCGAAGATGCCCTTCGCCGGGCTGTGGCCGCTGCTCGCGCTCGACCGGATCGACGCCGACCACCCGTATCTGCTGAACGTGCCGCAGACGAGGGTCGAGGAGGTCCTCGAAGCACGGGCCGGAACGCTCGGTGTGCGGGTCCTGCGGCAGCACGATGTGGTGGGGCTGGCGCAGGACGCCGACGGAGTGACCGCCACGGTCGCCGTGCCCGGCGGTGAACTCCGGGTGCGCGGCGGCTATCTGGTGGGCTGTGACGGCGGGCGCAGCGTGGTCCGCAAGCTCGCCGGCATCGGCTTCCCGGGCACGGGCCCGACCGTGGGCGGCATGCTCTGCGACTGTTCGCTGCCGACGATGGCCGAGGAGCGGCGCGGCATCACCCGCACCGACGTCGGCACGGTCAACATCAATCCCCGGCCCAACGGTGTCGTACGGATCGTCACCAACGAGTTCGGGCGGCCCCACCCGGACCGCGACGCGCCCGTGACGTTCGAGGAGTTCCGCGGGGCGGTCCGCAGGATCCTCGGCCGGGACCTGGCGATCGCCGACCCCACCTTCATGACGCGGTTCGGCGACACGACGCGGCTGGCCGACCGGTACGCCGCCGGGCGGGTGCTGCTGGCCGGTGACGCCGCCCATGTGCACTTCCCGTACGGCGGTCTCGGTCTGAACCTCGGTCTTCAGGACGCGGCGAACCTCGGCTGGAAGCTCGCCGCGCGGGTGCGGGGGTGGGCGCCCGACGGGCTGCTCGAAAGCTACGAGGCGGAGCGGCGGCCCGCCGCCGCCGGCGTCCTGGACTACAGCAGGACCCAGCTCGCCCTCCTCGACCCGTCCCGCAACGTGACCGCGCTGCGGGAGCTGTTCTCCCGGCTGCTGGAGATCCCCGAGGTCAACCTGCGTCTCGCCCGGTTGGCGACGGGCGCCGGCCTGCGGTACGACCTGGGCGACGGGCACCCGCTGACCGGTTCGTTCGCCAGGGACCTCGCCCTCACCGCCCCGGACGGCGACACGACCCTGGTCCGGCTTCTCCACCCGGGCCGGGGCCTGCTCCTGGACTTCTCGGGCAAGGCGCAGGGCGTCGCGGCGCCCTGGTCGTCGCGCGTGCGGGTGGTGCGGGCGGAAGGTGTGGAGCGTCCGCCGGCCGACGCCCTCCTGATCCGTCCCGACGGCTATGCCGTCTGGGCGGCGGGACCCGGGGACGCGGAGACCGAGGGGCTGCGTGCGGCCCTCACCACGTGGTTCGGGGTCGCCTGAGCGCTGTCCGCGCGGCGGGGGGTGGTCCGGGCGTGGCCCCGGACCACCCCCCGCTCGCGCGTGCCGGTGTCAGCCGTCGCGGTCGGCGCCGGCCTGCTCGCGGTGCGCGGGGTGGCGGGCTCCCGACACCCGCTCCGGCCGGAAGATGCCCTCCAGACGGGCGACCTGGTCCGGGGACAGGACCAGGCCGGTGGCGGCGGCGTTGTCGGTCAGGTGGGCGTGGCGCCTGCTGCCGGGGATCGGGACGATGTCGTCGCCCCGGGCCAGGAGCCAGGCCAGGGCGAGGCGGGCCCGGCTGACGCCGAGTTCCGTCGCGATGTCCGCCGCCTCGTCGACCATCTCGCGGTTGCGCAGGAAGTTCTCGCCCTGCCAGCGCGGGTGGTTGCGCCGGTGGTCCCGCTCCCCCAGCTCGACGGGGCTGTGCAGGGTGCCGGTCAGGAAGCCCTTGCCGAGCGGGGTGTGGGCCAGCAGCCCCACGCCCAGCTCGCGGGCCGTCGGCAGGATGTCGTCCTCGACGTGCCGCTCCCACAGCGAGTATTCGCTCTCCAGGGCGGTGACCGGGTGCACGCGGTGCGCCCGTCGCAGGGTGTCGGCGGACACTTCCGACAGGGCTATGTGGCCGATCCTGCCCTCGGCGACCAGCTCCGCCAGCGCGCCCACGCTCTCCTCGACGGGTACCCGCGGATCGACCCGGCCCAGGCAGTAGACGTCGATCCGCTCGACGCCGAGCCGCCGCAGCGAAGCCTCGCACGCCCGACGCAGATACCCGGGGCTGCCGTCGATCGCGACGGGCGGGCCGCCGGGGGTGCGGGAACGGACGCCGCCCCGGGTGACGATCACGGCCTCGTCGCGGCGGCCGGACAGGGCCCTGCCGAGAAGCCGCTCGTTGTCCCCGTCCGCGTAGAAGTCGGCCGTGTCGAAGAGGCTCACCCCCAGGTCGAGGGCGTGCCGGACGGCTCGTACGCACTCTTCGGGCGGGGTGGCGCCGTACCCTCCCGACATCCCCATGCAGCCCAGCCCGATGGCGGAGACCTCGGGTCCGCCGATTCCCAGCTTCCGTCGATTCATGGTGATCCCGCTCCCTCGTCGATGGTGTCGCCCTCACGTTCACCACCGCGTCTCGAACCGGGCTCGAAGCACGCCGCCCCCGGCCGGCCCCGAGCGGCGGTGTCCAGCACGGATGGAGCCGGTTTCGAGCGGGCCTTGCCAGATTCCCTCCCGTGCGCCGCATGTTCGTGCCTGCCGTCGCGGCGCCCGGGCGCAGAGGAGCGCATCCGTGTCGAGCACCATCAAGCATTCCGTCCACTCCGTCAGCGTCGACGCACCCGTCGACGCGGTCTTCGACCTGATCGCCGACGTGGAGCAGCACCGGCGGATCTTCCCTTCGGTCCTGCACACGGCGTACGTGGAACGTGACGACGCCGGCGACCGCGTGGAGCGGTGGTCCTGGGTCCAGCCGCTCGACGCGGTCAGGACGTGGCGGGCCCGCCGTGAACTCCACCGGGCCGCCGGGCGGATCACGTTCGCGCACGAGAACCCGGCCGCGCCGCTGACCGCCGCGTCCGGCGAGTGGTCGTTCACGGCCCGGTCCGACGGCTCCACGGAGGTGGAGCTGCGCCACGCGTACGAGCTCGACGCCTCGGCGTCCGGCGGCGAGGAGGCGGTCGCCCTGCTCGACCGCGGCGCCGCCGCGCAGCTGGAGCAGCTCAAGGGCTTCGTCGAGGCGCGTGAGGACATCGCCGAGCTCGAAGTGTCCTACGAGGCGCGGCTCGTCATCGACGAGCCGATCGAGGACGTCTACAACTACTTCTACGAGGCGGACCGCTGGAACGAGCGCATCCCGCACTGCCTCAGCGCCTCCGCCCAGGAGGACGTCGAGCACCTCCAGGTCGTCGTCATGGATGTCCAGGTGCCCAGCGGCGCCCTGCACACCACCAAGCAGGCCCGGGTCTGCTTCCCCGGCGAGAAGATCGTGTGGCGCCAGCTGGAGGGGCTGCCCCCGTTGGACGACATGCTCTACGGCTACATGGCGTTCGAGCAGACGCCCGAGGGCGTGCTGGTGCGCACGGGTCAGACGGAGCTGCTCAAGCGCAACGGCGTGGCCAAGCGCGGCTGGACCGTGGCGGAGGCGAAGGAACACGTCGCCGAGGTCCGCGGTGGCCGCAACCTCGACTCCCTCAAGAGCGCGCAGGAGTTCCTGCGGCGCCGTCACGCCTGACCGGGAAGGACATCGACACCATGGTCGAGTCAGCGGCACGACGCGTACGGCACTCCGTCACCGTGAAGGCACCGGCAGACACGGTCTTCGACCTGGTCGCGGACGTGACGCGGTGGCCCCTCCTGTTCCCTCCGACCGTTCACGCCGAGCAGTTGGAGCGCACCGGTCCCGACGAGCGGATCCGGCTGTGGGCGCTCGCCAACGGCGAGGTGAAGACCTGGACCTCGCGGCGGAGCCTGGACCGCTCACGGCTCTCCGTGCGGTTCCGGCAGGAGATCAGCCAGCCTCCGGTGGCGTCGATGGGCGGCGAGTGGTCGCTCGAAGCCCTGTCGGAGCGGGAGACGCTGGTCGTCCTGCACCACGACTACCGGGCACTGGACGACGACCCCGAGGGCCTGCGCTGGATCCGGCAGGCGGTCGACCGCAACAGCCGCGCCGAACTGGACCGGCTGCGCGACGCCGTCGAACTCGACGGTGGTGGCGAGGAGTTGGCGCTGAGCTTCGAGGACTCCGTACGGGTGAGGGGCGCAGCAGGCGATGTGTACGCGTTCCTCGCGGACGCCGCACGGTGGCCCGAGCGGTTGCCGCACGTCGCCCGGCTGGAGCTGCGCGAGGACACGCCCGGCGTGCAGGAGATGGAGATGGGCACCCGTGCCGTCGACGGCACGACCCACACGACCCGTTCGGTGCGGGTCTGCTTCCCCGAGCACCGCATCGTCTACAAGCAGACCGTGCTCCCCCTGGCCATGGCCGGCCACACCGGCGAGTGGCTGATCCGGGAGCGGGAGGACGGCGCCCTCGAGGTGACCTCGCGGCACGTCGTCCTCATCGACACCGTCGGCGCCGCGAAGGCGCTGGGCGAGCGGACCACCGTGGAGCAGGCCAAGGCGGTCGTCCGAACGGCGCTGGGCAAGAACAGCCGCACCACCCTGGAGCACGCACGGGCCTACGCGGAGGAGCGCGCCCATGGCTGAGCCCGTCACCACCGTCGACGACCTGCTCTCGGCCGCGGCGCGCGCCCACCCGAGGAAGACCGCGATCCGCGCCGACTACGGCGACATCACGTACGGCGAGATCGACCGGGCGGCGACGATGTGCGCCGCCGCCCTCCGGGGGCTGCTGGGCGAGGAGCGGTGCGTGATCGCCGTCGCCTCGCCCCCGCACCCCGACTTCATGGTCGGGTTCTACGGGATCATCCGCAGCGGCAACATCGCCGCGCCGATCAACCCGCTGCTGCCCCCGCACATCCTGCATCACCTGTTGTCCTCGTCGGGGGCCCGGCTGGCCTTCGTCACCAGCGACCTCTTCACCCAGCTGCGCGGGATCAGGGACAGGCTCCCGCGGCTGCGCGAGGCGGTCCTGGTAGGTCCCGGCCCCGTCTCGGACGCCAACGACATCCGCACCATCGACGATCTGAGCGCGGCGTACGAGGTGCGCGGCAACGCGATGGCGCCGCCGCCCGCCCTGTCCGCGGACGACGTGGCGTGCGTCCAGTTCACCAGCGGTACGACCGGTCTGCCGCGCGGGGTGCTCCTGAGCCACCGCAATCTGACCGTCAACGCCGCCCAGGTGGCCGAGGCACACGGACTCGGCCCCGACTCCGTGGTCCTGAACCATCTGCCCAAGTTCCATCTGATGCACATGAACGGCGTGGTACACGCGGGCGCCGTCCATGTGCCGTGCACCGCGCCGGAGGACCGGGCCGCCGTCGAGGCCGCCAACGACGCGCGCGCCAGCCACTTCTACACCATCCCGATGAAGCTGAACCGGCTGGCCGCCGACCCGGAGCTGCCGAACCTGCGGCTGGACACGGTACGGATGATCGCCTCCGGGGGCAGCGCGCTCCCGCCCCGGGTCGGCACGCTCCTGGCGGAGCACTTCGGCATCCCGGTCTTCCAGGGGTACGGGCTCGCCGAGACGTCCCCGCTGACCCACTCGGCGGGACCGGAGGACCCGCGGCCGGGCTCGGTGGGCCGCACCGTGCGGGACACGGAGTGCCGCGTCGTGGACCTGGAGACGCGTCGGGTGCTGCCGGCCGGTGGCCGCGGTGAGGTCCTCGTACGCGGGCCGCAGGTGATGAAGGGATATCTGGACCCCGACGAGCCCACCGGCATCGACGCCGACGGCTGGCTGGCCACCGGGGACATCGGTTACGTCGACGAGGACGGGTTCCTGCACGTCGTCGACCGGATCAAGGACCTGTTCACGTGTGACAACAACCTGGTCTCACCGGCGGAGATCGAAACCCTCCTCGACGCGCACCCGCTGGTGCGCGAGTCGGCCGTCGTCGGCTATCCCGACGGGACCAGTGGCGAGGTCGCCCACGCGTTCGTCGCGCTGAGCGAGGTGCCGGACGATCCCTCGGAGGTGCCCGCGGTCCTCGCCGGGATCGCCGAGGAGGTCAACCGGGACCTGCCGTACTACCAGCGGGTGCGACACGTCGAGGCGGCCGACGCCCTGCCGCGCTCCCCGAACGGGAAGGTCCCGCGCCGGGAGCTGCGCGCGGAGCTGATCACCCGCAGGGAGCTGACCGTGCGGCCCGCCGGAGGGCGGGGTGGCGGCGGCTGGCGGCCGGGCGTCGTGGACGAGGCACGGGACCTGAGCGGCCTGGTGACGGCCGTGGGCCGGTTCACCGCCAAGGGCGACCCGAAGGACTTCGAGATGTTCTTCCTGGAGCACGTGGAGTTCATGCGGGCCCAGGAGGGCTTCGTGTCGCAGCACGCGGTCCACCTGGCGGACGACCCGTCGGTCTACCTCAACTTCGGCTGGTGGACCGACCAGCAGGCGTTCCTGCGCGTCGTGCGGAGCGCGGAGTTCCGTGCCCACCAGGCGACGATGCGGTCCATGCTCGAGGACGCGGAGGTGGACGCCTGCAAGAACCTCTTCCGGGTCCGCCCGCCGCGGCCTGCCGGTGAGACCGACGAGGCGCTCGCGCCGCTGGTCGAGGTCACGTCCTACCGGCTGACGGGTTCGGCCGAGGAGTTCGAGGCCGCCTTCGTGGAACACGCCAGGAGCACACGGACCCTGCCCGGCTTCGGGTACGCGGATCTCAGCCGCTCGCTACAGGGTTCCGGCCGCTACACGGGCATCGCCTACTGGTGGGACGCCGCGGCCCGCGACCGTGCGGTGGAGGGCGCCGCCTGGCGGCGGTTGAGGCGCTTCGCCGAGGTGCGCACGGAACGGGTCGAGCATGTCGCCCGGAGCGGTCCGGCGGGCCCCTCGGGCACGCGGGAGGACGGGCGGTAGGGGCGGGCAGGGGCGGTAAGCACTCCGAGGTGAGGACGGTGCCCGCGGTCGGTCCGCGGCACCGTCCGGCGCCGGGACGCGCGAGGGGGCGGTGCTTATCACACAGGGAGGACGCCGCGGGAGCACTCACCGCATGAGGCGGTCTTGTGGCTCACCCCGGCCCTTACGAGAATTGCGAACAGAAATTCGAGAACGGATGAACTGTGAACGGGGGGAATGACCCGAATGATGGTTCGAGTGCTCATCGCTGAAGACGAACGGCTGCTCCGCAAGGCTCTCGTGTCGCTCATCGGCCTGGACCCGTACATCGAAGTCGTGGCGGAGCTGAGCGACGGGGCTCAGGTCGTGCCGCGCGCACAGGCGACGCGCCCGGACGTCGCGATCCTGGACATCGGCATGCCCGGCATGGACGGCCTGACCGCCGCCGCGACCCTGCACACCGCGGTCCCGGAGTGCCGCACCATGATCCTCACCAGCATCGCCCGGCCCGAGCATCTGCGCCGCGCGCTGGCGGCGCACGTGCACGGCTTCCTGCTGAAGGACAGCGACCCGCAGGCCCTCACCGACGCGATCCGCTCCGTCGCCGCGGGGCGGCGCGTCATCGACCCGGAACTCGCCCTCGCCGCCCTGGACTCCCAGCCACCGCCGCTGACACCGCGCGAACTGCAGGTGCTGCGCATGGCGTCCGAAGGGGAGGGCTCCCGCCAGATCGCCGCACGGCTGAGGCTGGCGGGCGGCACCATCCGCAACTACCTGTCCACGGTCGTGACCAAACTGGGCGCACGCAACCGCGTCGACGCCATCCGCATCGCCCGCGAGTCCGGCTTGCTGTGACGGACGGCGGCACCGGATCCAGCCCACCGGTGCCGCCGTCCCCGCCGTCGAACGGTCAGGCCGGCACCGCCTCGATGACACCGACGGTGGCCTCACCGGTCCACGCGGGCCGGGCGGGCACCGCCCGCACCAGCGTGAGCCCGGCGCCGGCCAGCAGATCGGCGTACTCCTGCCCGCTGCGCTCCGCGCCGCCGCCCAGCAGCATCCCGATGTGGCTGTAGGCGGCGAGCCGGCTGGCCACGCCCGTGTCGAACCGGGCCGGCCTGACGGTCTCCACCAGCAGCACCTTGCTGTCCGGCTTCATGGCGTCGCGAATGTTCCGCAGCAGGGTCAGGGAACGCTCGTCGTCCCAGTCGTGCACCACGTTCTTGAGCAGATACGCGTCGTGGCCGGCGGGCACGGAGGTGAAGAAGTCCCCGCTGAGGACCTCTCCGCGCCCCGAGAGACCGGCCTCGGCGAACGTGCGCGCTCCCGCCTCCGCCACGACCGGCAGGTCGTAGAGGACGCCGCGCAGCCCCGGGGTGGCCCGGAGGATGGCCGCGAGCAGGGAGCCCTCGCCGCCGCCGACGTCGACGAGGGTGTCGAACCGTCCGAAGTCGTACGCCTCGATGACCGCCTGTGAGGTGTGCCGGCTGAACAGCGTCATCGCCCGCTGGAAGATCGCGGCCATGTGCGGCGGCATCTGGGCGAACGGGTTGGCTCCCTCCTCGGCGCCCCTGGTGCGCGGCGCCGACCTCATCAGCTCGCCCAGGCCGAACAGGCGTTGGATGTGCCCGGGGCCCGCGTGCATCAGCGCGACGGCGTGCAGCGAGTCCTCACCGTCCTGGCGCAGCAGTTGCCCGGTCTCGGTGAGCGCGAAGCGCCCCTCTCCTTCGTCGCTGACGAGCCCGGCGGTGGCGAGCAGGCTCAACAGCCGCAGCAGCGGCTCCGGATGGGTGCCTGTCCGCTCCGCCAGCTCGGTATGGCCGACAGCGGTGTCCGCCATGGCGTCGGCCAGGCCGAGGCCGGCCGCCGTGTGGATCGCGGTCGACAGATAGTGCCCGGTGATCATCTGGAACACCGCGGTCATCGTGGTGGGCGTCTCGGGGGCGGAGGTGTCCGCACGCGTCATGGTCGCTCGCCTTCCCTCGGAAGTATGCGACCGCACTCTCGGGAACCGCGCTCGACACCGGCTGGAGTGTGCCTCGACACCCCGCTCTCAAGCGGCTCTCGACAGGTTGTTGAGATGCCCCGGGGAGAGTCCGGACAGTCGCCACATCGCTCGCAGGAAGGCTGAGAATGTCGCAGGAACACTACCCCGTCCTGGTCGTGGGTGCGGGTACCGTCGGCCTGTCCATGGCCGCAGCTCTCTCCCACTACGACGTGCCCGTGCTGCTCGTGGAGCGGCACGCCGGCACCACCACCCGCCCCCGTGCCACCGGGGTGCAGCCGCCGGTGAAGGAGTTCTTCCGCAGCATCGGGCTCGACGACCCGATCCGGGCGGCCGGCGCCGATCTGCTGCCCAGCAACGGCAAGGTCGACATCGTCACGATCGCGGGCTCGGACCTCGCCGCGGCACCGCGCATCCCCACCCCGCCCAAGGACGTCGCCGAGCTGACCGCGCGGATCAGCCCCACGCCCGTCGGACCCATCGCACAGGACCGCATCGACCAGGTGCTCGGCGAGGCCTGCGCGGCCCGGGGAGCTGTGGTCCGCTTCGGCACCCGGCTCGAATCCGTGGTGCCGGACGACTCCGGTGTCACGGCGACGCTGGTCGGCCCCGACGGCGAGTCCTCCACCGTCCGCGCCGACTACCTGGTCGCCGCGGACGGCTCGGCCAGCACGGTGCGCCAGGCGCTCGGCATCGAGATGAAGGGGCCGACCGGCCTCGGCAACCCGATGATCAACGTCCTGTTCACCGCCGATCTCAGCGAGGTGGTGAAGGGGAACGAGTTCGCCTTCGCCCAGATCAACAACCCCGATTCCGAGGGCATCCTGCTCACCATCAACAACCGTGACCGGTGGATCTACCACATCAGCTACAAGGAGGGCGAGGAAGTGCTCTCCGACTACCCGGACGAGCGCTGCGTGCAGCTGATCAAGGCCGCGATCGGGCGCGACGACATCCCCGTCGAGATCGTCAGCACCATTCCGTGGCGGATGTCGGCACGGGTCGCCGAGCGGCTCGTCGAGGGGCGGGTGATCCTCGCCGGAGACTCCGCGCACACGATCCCGCCGATCGGCGCCTTCGGCATGAGCAGCGGTGTCGCGGACGCCTGCAACCTGGCCTGGAAGCTGGCCCATGTGGTCAAGGGCGACGCCGGGGCCGGCCTTCTGAAGAGCTACGAGGTGGAGCGGCTGCCGATCATGCGCTTCACCCGGGACCAGGCGCTGCTGCGCTTCTCCCACCTCGACCTGCACTGGGACGCGGAGAAGTACGGCGAGCGTTCGGCGGTGGAGATGGCGGACCCGCTGATCACCTCGCTCGCGTACCAGTACGACGACGGTGCGCTGATCGACCCGCCGAAGGGACTGCGGTCGCTGGTGCGGGCCGACGAGAACCTCGACGGGGCACCCGGCACACGCGTCCCGCACGCCTGGGTCGAGCACGACGGCGAGCGGATCTCGATCCTCGACCTGGTGCCGGAGGGCAACTTCGTGCTGCTCGCCGGTCCCCGGGGCGGGGACTGGGTCGCCGCCGCCCGGGCCGAGGCCGCCCGCAGCGGCCTCGACCTGCGGGCCCATCGCGTCGGTCCCGGCTGCGAGGTGGACGACCCGGACGGCGCGTGGTCGGCCTCCGCGGGACTGGAGCCCGACGGTGCCCTCCTCGTACGGCCGGACATGTTCGTGGCCTGGCGCTCCGCGGGGGCGCTGGAGGAGCCGCGCCGGGTGCTCACGAGCGTCCTCGACCGCGTGCTCGACCGGGCGTCGCAGCCCGCGCGCTGACCCGCCGCGCCGTCGTGCGCCGTGCCCGTGTGCCGGACGGCACACGGGCACGGCGCACCCGGCACCGGACCTGTCCACCTACTTGCCAGGAGCTGATGTGACGCACCGTCCACTGATGTCCGACGCCCGGGGACGCACCGCGGTGGTGACCGGGGGAACCAGCGGTGTGGGTCTCGCCGTGGCCCGCAGACTCCGCGCGGCCGGCGCCCACGTGATCCTCGACTACGCCCATGACGACGCGGCCGCCGCCGAGGCGGTGGGCTCGCTCGACGGGCTGCCCGGCAGCGCCGTCGCGGTGAAGGCCGACGTTTCCGACCCGGCGGCGCTCGACGGGCTGCTGACCGAGGTCCGGGAGCGTTTCGGCGGCCTCGACTTCTTCGTGCACAGCGCCGCCTTCTTCACCCCGTCGCCGACCCTGGGCACCTCGTCCGAGGCCGTCGACCGCTCCCTGTCCGTCGCGCTGGGACCGCTGCTGTACGGGGCCGAGGGGCTGTCCGCCCTGATGGCGGGCCGCTCCGGCCGGATCGTCGCCGTGTCCAGCCTGGGCGCCCGGCGCGTCGTGCCGGGCTATGTCAGCGCCGGCGTCGCCAAGGCCGCGCTGGAGGCTCTGGTGCGCTATCTGGCGACCGAGCTCGCGGGCAGCGGCATCACCGTGAACGCCGTGTCGACCGCGAAGATCAGCAAGGGGAACGGCACCGCCCCGCGCCAGATGCTCGAAGCGCTGGCCGCACGGACCCCGGCCGGCCGGCTGACGACACCGGACGACGTGGCCGCCGTGGTCGCGCTGCTCTGCTCCGACGAGGCCGCGTGGATCCAGGGCCAGGTCATCACCGCCGACGGCGGCTTCACCCTGCCGGCCGCCTGAGGAGAGAGGAGGCACTCGCATGCGCATCATCGATCTGTCCTCGCCGGTCGACGCGACGGCCTGGGAGCCCGATCCCGTGGTCCACGAGGTCCTGTCGCCGGCGCAGGGCGCCGTGCACATGGCCGAGGAGATGAGGAAGCATCTGGGGGTGGAGTTCGATCCGTCCGTGCTGCCGGGCGGCGAACTGCTCTCGCTCGACACCTTCACCCTCACCAGCCACACGGGCACCCATGTCGACGCACCGTCGCACTACGGCTCGGTCGCCGACTACGGCCGACCGCGCCATATCGACGAGATGCCGCTGGACTGGTTCCACCGGCCCGGGATCCGGCTCGACCTGCGCGACCAGCCGGTCGGCGCCGTCGGCGCGGAGGTGCTCGCGAAGGAGCTGACCCGCCTCGGCCGCACCCCCGAGCCGTACGACATCGTCCTGTTGCACACGGGGGCCTCCGCCCGCGTGGGCACCCCGGCGTACTTCAGCGATTTCACCGGCCTCGACGGTGAGGCCGTCGACTATCTCCTGGACTTCGGCGTCAAGGTGATCGGCACCGACGCCTTCAGCCTCGACGCGCCGTTCGCCGACATGATCGGGCGGTATCGGAGGACGGGCGACAAGGGAGTGCTGTGGCCCGCCCACTTCGCGGGCCGCCGCAGGGAGTACTGCCAGATCGAGCGGCTGTGTCTGGACGACCTGCCCGGCCCGTACGGATACACGGTCTCCTGCTTCCCCGTGAAGCTGAAGGGGGCCGGCGCGGGCTGGACCCGCGCCACCGCCCTGCTCGACGACTGACACACGCGTGCGTGCGGACGGCCCATGCCGTCCGCACGCACTTTCGTGCCCGCCCCTCGGTCAGCCGCCCGTCCTCACCGGCGCGGCCGGCAGGTAGCCCATCTCCCGGGCGATGTCGTCGACCCGGCCCACCGGGCGGCCCTGCCGTTCCTCGCCCCGGACGAACACCGACGCCTCCAGGAGGCTCTCGTGCGTCCCGGTGTCGAACCACGTCGCCTCCTCGCCGAGCGGTACGAGCCGGGCCGTGCCGCTCTCGACGAACGTACGGTTGAGGTCGGTGATCTCCAGCTCGCCCCGGTCGGACGGTTTCAGCTCCGCGGCCCGGGCCAGGGCCTCGTTGTCGTAGAGGTACAGCCCGACGACCGCCAGGTTCGAGCGGGGCCGGTCGGGCTTCTCCTCCAGTGACACGACCTGTCCCGACGCGTCGAGCTCCGCCACCCCGAAGCGCCGCGGATCGGGCACCGGACAGCCGAACAGGGTGCAGCCCTCCAGGCGCCGGCGCTCCTCCCGCAGCAGGGCGCTCAGGCCGGGACGGACCAGTACGTTGTCGCCGAGCGTCAGCGCCAGCTGGTCGTCGCCCACGAACTCACCGCCGATCAGCAGGGCTTCGGCGAGTCCGCGCGGCTCGGGCTGCGCCGCGTACTCCAGGCGCAGCCCGAGGTCCGCTCCGGTGCCCAGGAGTCGGCGGTAGGCGTCGAGGTGGTGCGGATTGCTGATGACGAGGATGTCCCGGATCCCCGCCTGCATGAGGACGGACAGCGGGTAGTAGACCATCGGTTTGTCGTAGACGGGCAGCAGCTGTTTGGAGACGGCTCGGGTGACCGGGTCGAGTCGGGTGCCCGTGCCCCCGGCCAGGATGATGCCGCGCATGGCACTCCTCG
This sequence comes from Streptomyces sp. NPDC102283, assembly GCF_044766265.1. Classification (NCBI taxonomy): domain Bacteria; kingdom Bacillati; phylum Actinomycetota; class Actinomycetes; order Kitasatosporales; family Streptomycetaceae; genus Streptomyces; species Streptomyces sp. NPDC102283. The sequence goes on along the minus strand of NZ_JBIWLQ010000008.1, from coordinate 46,191 downwards.
GGTCATGGCCCTTCGTGACTCACGGTCGGTTCCGGGCGATCTCGGCGGCGGCCTTGAGCGGCTCCCACCACGTACGGTTCTCGCGGTACCAGCGGATCGTCGCGGCGAGGCCCTCCTCGAAGCCGATGCGCGGGGTGAAGCCCAGCGCCCGCAGCCGTTCGCCCTCGATCGAGTAGCGGAAGTCGTGGCCCGGCCGGTCCGGTGCGTACGCGTAGCTGTCCGCGGGGCTGCCGCAGAGCCGCATCAGCCGGTCGGCGATGTCGCGGTTGGACAGCTCGGTGCCGCCGCCGACGTTGTAGACGGTGTCGGGCAGCCCCTTCTCCAGGACGAGCTGGACGGCACGGCAGTGGTCCTCCACGTGTATCCAGTGGCGGACGTTGAGCCCGTCGCCGTACAGCGGGATCAGTCCGCCCTCCAGGAGACGGGTGAGGGAGAGCGGGATCAGCTTCTCCGGATACTGCCGGGGCCCGTAGTTGTTGCCGCAGCGGGTGATGGACGCGTGGAGACCGTGGGTGCGGGCGAACGCGGACACCAGCATGTCGGCCGCCGCTTTCGTCGCCGCGTAGGGCGAGTTGGGCAGCAGCGGGCTGTCCTCGGTCCAGGAGCCGTGGGCGATGGAGCCGTACACCTCGTCCGTCGACACCTGGACGAACCTCGGCAGCCGGGCGTCCAGGGCCGCTTGGAGCAGCGCGTGGGTGCCCACGACGTTGGCGTGGACGAAGTCCTGCGAGCCGGCGATCGAGCGGTCCACGTGGCTCTCGGCGGCGAAGTTGACGATGGCGTCGTGTCCGGGTACGAGCTTTTCGAGCAGGGCGTCGTCGGCGATGTCCCCCTCGACGAAGGTCAGGCGCGGATCGTTCATGAACGGGGCCAGGTTCGACAGGTTCCCCGCGTAGGTGAGCTTGTCCAGGACCGTGACCCGGACCTCCGGCGGCGCCGGGATCAGGCCCGACAGCAGGCCGCACACGTAGTTGGACCCGATGAACCCGGCGGCTCCGGTGACGAGTAGACGCACGAGGTTTCCTCCCCGTCTCGTAGTGGTGGAGTGTCAGCCGCCGCGACGCGGCTCTGAGGACGTGGACGTGTCGCGTCCGGGCGGGTGGAGCGGTGAACGGGGCCGGCCGGTCGCCGCGGCCAGGGCGGCGGCGAGCGGCATCCGGTCGGTCGCGGTGCCGCGCGCACTGACGTAGCCGTCCGGCCGCACCAGCGACCAGCCGCCCCCCACGAGGCCCAGGGCGGCGGCGAGCGGCGCGTCCGCGTCCCGGAGGACCCGGGTCTCCAGCCAGTCGCCCGCCCCGTCGGCGAGCCCGCTGATCCGTTCGCCGGGCTCACCGGACGTGAACAGGGTCCACGCCGGGCGGCGCAGCTGGTCGACCAGGGTGCGCAGCGCGGAGGCGTCCGCGGCGAGCCGGACGGACACGGCGCGCTCACCGGGACCGGGGCCCGCGCCCGCCGCGGTGTCCTCGCCGGTCAGCGGGGTGTCCGGATAGGCGACGCGCAGCCCGGACACCCCGCCGAGCACCTTGCGCTGGATCGTGACGCGGAGCGCCGGCAGGGCGCGTACCACCGAGAAGACGACGGGCAGCGCCACACCCGCGAGGGCGTTCTTCAGCTGGACCAGGAACGTGGCCCCCTTGGTGGACTTCAGCAGCGCGCGGCCGACCGGCACCCGCTCCTGCGAGTAGCTGTCGAGCAGCCGTGCGTCCGCCTGTCCCTCGATGACCATGGCGAGCTTCCAGCCGAGGTTGAACGCCTCCTGGATGCCCGTGTTCATGCCTTGTCCGGAGGCCGGGCTGTGCACATGGGCCGCGTCGCCCGCGAGCAGCACCCGGCCCGACCGCATGTTCTCGATCATCCGCTGCTGGAAGGTGAAGACGGACACCCACACGGGTTCCGCGACCTTCACCGGACGGCCCAGGCCGCGGCTCAGTTCCTTGCTGAAGCGCGCGGCGACGGCGGCCGGGCGGCCGTCCCGGGAGACGGTGTCCAGCAGCCGCCACCGGCCCGGAGTGCTCATCGGGACCATCATCAGCGTGACCCCGCCGGACCGTACCCAGTGGATGCTGTTGCGCGGCAGGTCCACCTCGATGTCGGCGTCGGCGATCAGCCAGGTGTCGCTGGCCTCGCCGAGCAGCGGCATGGCCAGCTTCTTGCGAACGGCGCTGTGCCCGCCGTCGCAGCCGGCGAGCCACGCGGCGCGTACGCTCTCCCGTCCGCCGTGCGCCGTGCCGAGGATGATGTCGACGCCGTCGGCGTCCTGCTCGAAGTCCTCGCAGCGTACGCCCCACTCGACCTCCACGCCGAAGGCGCCGAGCGCGGCGCGCAGCACCTCCTCGGTGCGGACCTGGTCGATGCAGAGGGTGAACGGATAGCGGGTGGGCATCTGCGCGTAGTCGGCGTCGAGCCGGGCCAGGAGTCGTCCGTTGTGGTGCAGGGTGAACGCCTGGATGCGCTGTCCGCGGGCCACCATCTCGTCGACGACGCCCATCTGGTCGTACGTCTCCAGGGTCCGGGGGTGGGTGGCGATCGCCCGGCTCGTGGTGGCGGGCCCCTCACTCGCGTCGACGACGCGGACGCGCAGGCCGCGGCGCAGCAGTTCGTGCGCCAGGGTCAGTCCTACGGGCCCGGCCCCCACCACGAGCACCTGGGGGCTCCGGGTCGGGTCGGCTGGGTTCGGCATGGTCGGGTCTCTCCTCGTCGGGAACGGTGGAGGCGTCGCCCCGGGTGCGGGGCCGGAGTTCAGGCGGGTACGCGCCGCAGGCGGTCGCAGGCCGCGCGGAAGTGGGCCGTCTCGTCGCCGGGCCGGTCGGTGCGGGGTCCGAGGAGGGCCAGCACCTCCACCTGCCCCGACCGGACCGCCGGGTGCCGGCGGGCGAGCGTGATGAGCCCCTGTCCGGGGCCGCACTCGACGAGCAGCCGCACGCCCGGGGCCAGCGCCGTCTCCAGGGCGGGCCAGAACATCACCGGGTCCACCGGGTGGCGTGCCCAGTACGCGGGGTCGGTCACCGTGGGCATGTCCAGCCGGGCGGCGGTGTAGCCCGAGACCATGGGGATGCGGGGCGGCCCCAGGCGGGTGCCGCTCAGGGCACGCAGCCCCGTACGCACCACGGGTTCGAGCACCGCGCTGTGGAACGGGGTGCGGGAGGGGACGTCGGCGCAGACGAAGCCCGCCCCGCGCAGCTCGGCGGCGGCGCGGGCGAGCGCATCGGCCGGACCGGCGACCACGGTCTGGCGCGGGGCGTTGACCGCGCCGACGTCGACGCCGGGCGGCAGCCTCCCGGCGAGTTCGGCGACGGAGGCGGCGACCGCGAGCATCCCGCCGGCGGGGGCGGACGTCAGGTCCGCCACCCGGTCGAGGACCAGGCGCACCGCGTCGTCCAGGGCGAAGACCCCGGCGAGCGTCGCCGCCGCCACCTCGCCGATGCTGTGCCCGAGCAGCGCGTGGCAGCGCACGCCCCTCGCCAGCAGGACCCGGCCGAGCGCGTAGTCGAGGGTGAACAGCAGCGGCTGGGAGCGGGTGACGTGGTCCATGGGCACGGCCGGCCGGCCGGCGAGCCAGTCGGCGCGCAGCGCGTCGCCGGTCGCGCCCATGGCCCGGAACACCTCGTCGGCAGCCGCAGCGAAGTCGGGCTCGTCACGGTAGAGGCCGGTGCCCATGCCCGGGTACTGCGCTCCCTGCCCGGGCAGGAGGAGCACCGGCTCGGGGCCGCGGGGTGCGGCCCGTTCCCCCGCGGGGCCGGGCGTCGTCTGGAGCATCGCGGTGTGTCTCCTCGGTGTCAGCGGCGTACGAAGTGGTCTTCGGCGACGGCGATGCCCTGGTCGCCGTAGGCGACGTGCCGCAGGATGGCGCGGAACAGCGGGGTGCGGGAGACGACGCCGGCGATCCTGGGCCGCACCCGGGCCGCCACGGGGTTCTGCGAGAGCATCGCCTTGCTCTGGAGCGCCTGGAAGCGCATCACCCTGCGCACGGCGGGCCGCCGCCTGCGGGTGAACCGCTCCAGGACCTCGGCCCGGGCGTCCCGGTGTTCCAGGGCCGTCATGAGCACCGGGTGCAGTGCCACGGCGTCCTGGACGGCGAGGTTGATCCCCTGTGCCCCGATGGGGCTGTGGGTGTGCGCGGCGTCGCCGAGCAGGACCAGTCCGTCGGCGGTCCAGTCCCTGGCCTCCTGGGTGAACACGTCGAGGAGGGTCAGGTCCGACAGGCCGCCGAGCCGCGCGGCGATCCGGTCCGCGTACATCGGAAGGGACGTGGCGATCTCCGCCGCGATGTGGTCGATGCCCCGTGCGGCCTCCGCCCGGTACCCGCCGTGGGGCAGTGTCCAGCCGACCTGGAGGGTGTCGGGGAAGGACCGGTAGGCGAGGACGGGATTGCCCCCGCCCCGGAAGATCCGCACCTGGCTTTCCGCGTCGCCGTCCGCGTCGCCGTCCGCGGGCAGTCTGAACCACAGCACGTCGTGCGCGAAGGCCTCCGCGCGGTCCACCTCGATCCCCGCGAGACGGCGGATCTTGGAGTACCGCCCGTCGGCGCCCACCACGCAGTGGGCGAGTACCTCGACGCGTTCGGCGCCGGTGGTCCTCACCCCGCGCACCGCGCCCCGTCCGTCCCGCAGCAGTTCGCTCGCCCGCTGCCCGGACAGGTACCGGAAGTCCGCGAACTGCCCGCACTGCTCAAGCAGTTCCTCCAGAAGGTGGCGCTGGGGCAGGCTCAGGAGCTGGTTGTAGGGTCCGGGAAGCCGGCGGTAGTCCGCGACGAGCAGCACCCGCCCGCGGTCGGTGAACCGGAACCCGGTGTGCTCGTGCGCGCCACGCCTGCGGGCCCCCGCCAGCACGCCGAGGCGGTCCAGGAGGGCCGCGCCGCCGGGCTGGAGGATCTCGCCGCGGTACTCCCGGTCGAGGGACCGGCTGCGCTCCACCACCGTCACCCGGACCCCGGAGCGCAGCAGGAGCAGAGCGAGGGTCAGACCGGCGGGCCCGCCGCCGACGACACAGATGTCGGCGTGCACGCTCCGGGTCCCGGCGTGCGTCACTTCGTGTCGTCCTCTGCTCCGGGTCCGCGGTTCCACGCCAGGTGCCGGACGCGCTCCACGGTGACGCCGCCGGCCAGCTCCTCCAGCGTCCGGTACGTGGGGTGGGCGACGGCGGCGGGCCGTGCGGACGGGTCCCACCAGTAGGTGATGCCGGTGTAACGGCCCGGCTTCTGCACGGACTTGTTGAGGTCGGCGTAGCCGAAGCCGTGCACGGCCCGGGTGTGTTCGGCGTGGGCGGCGAAGGCTTCCTCGAAACGCTGTTCGTTCCCGTCGACCTGGAAGACGGTGACGGTCATCAGCGGTGTGCCGAAGTCCTCGCGGCGGCCCGCCGATTCGGCGGCGTTGACCCGGAACAGGTTGCGGCACAGGTCGAGCTCCGCGTGGTCGAGCAGGGTGTGCATGACGCCCTGGTGCTTGCGGAACTCCTCGCTCCGCGCCACCTTCTGGAACGCCTCCTTCGACCGCCACCAGCCGAAGTTCACGTAGACCGAGGGGTCGTCGGCGAGGATGACCGCCTGATGGGCGCCGAACCCTTCCTGGGCGCGCATGTACTCGACGTGCTCCAGGAAGAACTCCTCGAAGTCCTTGGGGTCGCCCTTGGCGGTGAACCGGGCGATCACCGTTACGAGGTCGGTCAGGTCGTCGTTGCTGTCAGCCATGGTGCGTACCTCCGTCGTGGTGCGGTGCGGGTCCGGCCGTCGTCGGCCGGGGCGCGGTCAGTAGTTGCCGAGGCCGCCGCAGATGTTGATGGCCTGGGCCGTCACGGGAGCGGCGGCGTCGGAGGCGAGGTAGGCGACCATCGCCGCCACCTCGTCCGGTTCGGTGTAGCGGCCGAGCGGGATCTTGGCCCGGAAGCGTTCAAGAACCTCCTCCTCGGAGATCCCCCAGTGGTCCGCGTAACCCTGGCGGACCCGCGCGGCCATCGGGGTCTCGACATAGCCGGGGCACACCGCGTTGACGGTGATGCCGGTCTTGGCCAGTTCGAGGCCCAGCGCCTTGGTGAATCCGACGACCCCGTGCTTGGACGCCGAGTAGGGGGCTCCGAGCGCGACGCCCTGTTTGCCTCCGGTGGAGGCGATGTTGACGATGCGTCCGTGGTCCTGCTCCCGCATCCGGCCCGCCGTCAGAACGGCGCGGGTCATCCGGAAGACGCTGTTGAGGTTGGTGTCGATCACGTCGTACCAGAGCTCGTCGGTGATGTCGGCGGTGATCCCGCCGCCGCTGCGCCCGGCGTTGTTGACCAGCGTGTCGACGGGGCCCATGCGCTCGACCGCGGCGGCGACGAAAGCGTCGATCTCCTCCTGCGACCTGATGTCGCACGTCCGGCCGGCGACCTCGTGGCCACGAGCCGTCAGGTCCTTCACCACGGAGTCGAGTCCGTCACGGTCACGGGCGCAGGCGAAGACGCGGAATCCTTGTCGGGCAAGCGCGGTGGTCACCGAGAGGCCGATCCCTCTCGTGGCCCCGGTGACGATCGCCGTACGTGGCTTCGGGTTCATCCCATCTCCTTGTCGCGCGGTTGCTCCCCGGCTCGGCGAGAGCGTGCGGGCCGGTGCTCGAACCCGGCTCAAGGAGTGTTGGACCCCGGCCGGAGGGCCGCCCGGCCACCCGGGCCGCGAGGTCGCCGGGCCCAGCCGCTCGACGGCGCGTTGAGCGTTCCTCCAGACGTCGTGAGGAAGCTCCCGTTCGTGGGCCACTGCGACGCGGTGGGCCCGAGACCGACCGAACAGGCCCGCAAAGGGAGCCGAAGGGAGCCGGTATGACGCTGCCGTCGCAGGACACGGAACGATCAGAGCAGGCGGAGCACGCACCAGACACGGAACGGTCCGTCACCGCGGACCTGTACCACCAGGTCCACAGCTTCTACGCACATCAGATGCAGCTGCTCGACTCCGGGCAGGTCGAGGCGTGGGCCGAGACGTTCACCGAGGAGGGTGTCTTCAGCGCGAACGCGCACCCGCGGCCCACCCGGGGGCGCGCGGCGATCGTCGCCGGTGCCAGGGCCGCCCGGGCCCGGCTGGCCGAGCAGGGTCTGCGCCACCGGCACTGGCTGGGCATGGTCGACGTGGAGCCGCTCGCGGAGGACCGGTTGCGGGTGCGCAGCTACGCGCTCGTCCTGGCGATCGCGCAGGGCGGCCCCGCCACCGTCCACGTCCACACCACCTGCGACGACACGTTGGTCCGGGTGGGCGGCCGGTGGCAGGTCAGCACACGGCTCGTGGCCCGCGACGACCTGACGGCGGAGCCGGCGCGGTGACCGGGCTGCTGCGGGTACCGCTCGCCGAGAGCCCGATCGCGGTCGCCGATCCCTATCCGGGCCTGGACCGGCTGCGCGAGGCGGGGCCCCTGGTGCGGGTGGAGACCACGTTCATGGGCGAGGTGTGGCTCGTGACGCGGTACGACCTCGCCCGTGAACTGCTCGCCGATCTGCGGTTCAGCCGGCGCAGGGACGACGACGGGCCGGTGGCCGCCGTCGACTCCGACCCGCCGGACCACACCCGCATCCGGCGCCTGGTGCGCAAGGCGTTCACCCAGCGCCGCGTCGAGGAGCTGCGGGACTGGGTGCAGGGGCTCGTGGACGGCATGCTGGACGGTCTGGAGACCGACCGTCCGATCGACCTGCTCGACCGGTTCGCGTATCCGCTGCCCATCGCGGTCATCTGCGAGATGCTCGGCGCCCCGGCCGAGGACCGCGCCGATGTGCGGGCCCGTACCGAGAAGATCCTCGCCGGTGAGGTCGAGGAGAACCGCGAGGACGTCTACGACCGGACCAAGGAGTACATCGTCGACCTCATCGCGCAGAAGCGGCGCGATCCGGGGGACGATCTGATGAGCGGGTTGATCGCGGCACGGGACGGCGGGGAGCGGCTGAGCGAGCCGGAACTCGTCGAGCTGGGCATCGCGCTCATCGCGGCCGGCTACGCCACCACGACGAATCTGATCGGCAACGGCGTCCACGCGCTGCTGACCAACCCCTCTCAGCACGCCCTGCTCAGGGAGCGCCCGGAGCTGATCGGTTCGGCGGTGGAGGAGTTCCTGCGCTACGAGAGCTCCTTCAGCGCCGCCGGGCAGATCGCCCGGGAGGACGTGCAGGTCGAGGACATGTCCATCCGCAAGGGCGACGTGCTGCTCGTCTCCTTCTGCGGCGCGAACCGCGACCCCGCGAAGTTCCCCGATCCGCACCGCCTCGACATCACCCGCGAAACGGCCGGGCATCTGGCCTTCTCGCACGGGATCCACCACTGCCTCGGCGCCCCGCTGGCGCGGATGGAGGCGCAGGTGGCGATCGGCACACTGGTGCGGCGCTTCCCCGGCATCCAGTTGGCGGGCCCCACCCGGTGGCGGGAGAACATCATGCGCGGGCTGCACGAGCTCCCCGTGGTCCTGGAGGGCTGAGGGTTCCCGGCCGGGACGTGACACAGCACGGTGCGGGCCGGAAGGAGACCTCCTTCCGGCCCGCACCGTTCCGCCGAAGAAGACCGGCGCGAAGGCGGCACACCCCTGGGCCCGCTCGTCGGGGGGGGCGAGGGACGCGCGGGTGCGGTGACCGGCGCGGCGGACGCCCCGCGCCGGTCGCCTCTCCCCCGCCCGTCCACAGCTCCCCGCGCGCCCTTACGCCCGGTCGAGAGCGTGTCCGTTGATGTACTCCACCAGCTGCCGGGGAGTCGTGACGTCCTTGAAGACGTCGTCCGGGAGCGTCACGCCGTACACCCGCTCGACGCGGCTCTGTGTCTCCAGCAACGCCAGTGAGTCGTAACCGAGTTCCGTGAACAGGCGGTCCGGCACGTCCTCCAGGGAGGTCGCGGTCTCGTCCTCCCCCGCGCACTCCCGCATGATCTCGTGCAGCTCCGGCAAGGTGATCTCTCGCATGACTGACTCTCCTCGGGGTCGTGGTGGGCTCGGCGTCGTAGGCGCCTCAGTGCGCTCCGCGCAAGACGGTCGCGGCGTTGAATCCGCCCGCTCCGCGGGCCAGCACCAGGGCGGCGCCCGACCGCCACGGCCTGGGCGCGCCGGTGACGAGATCGATGTCGTACTCGGGCGCGGCCGGGCCCACGTCCGCGGTCGGCGGAATGACCTTGTCGCGCAGGGACAGCAGGGCGCAGGCGACGTCGACCGGCGCCGCACCGGAACTCATGCGTCCGGTCAGTGCCTTGGGGACGCTGACGGGGACCCCCCGGGGCCCGAAGACCGCGGTGACGGCCTCGGCCTCCGCCCGGTCGGCCGCCGGGGTGCCCGCCCCGTCGGCGAAGACCACGCCGATGTCCGAGGGGTCCGTCCCACTGTCCGCGAGCGCCTCCTCCATCGCGCGCCGCAGTCCGCAGGCGCCGCCGTGCCGGGGTGCGGCGTCGAACGTCGCCGCGTATCCGGCGATCTCGCCGTACACCCGGGCCCCCCGGTCCCTCGCCCGGCCGGCGTCCTCGACGACGAGGATGGCCCCGCCCTCGCCCGGCACATGGCCGTCCGCTCCCGGAGCGAAGGGGCGGTAGGCGTTCTTCGGGTCGTCGCTGGTGCTCAGGCCCCCGCCGGCCATGCGCGCCACCCAGCCGTACGGGTTCAGGGAGCTCTCCACACCTCCGCACAGCACCATCGGGGTGCCCTTGCGGATGTTCCGGCGGGCCTGCTCGAACGCGTCCAGGCCACCGGCCTGGTCGCTGACGAGGACGCCCGACGGCCCACGCATCCCGTGCCGGATGGACAGCTGGCCGGAGTTGACCGCGTAGAACCACGCGAAGGACATGTAGACGCTGACGTGGGCCGGGCCGGAACTCCACAGCGCGGCCAGCTCACGCTGTCCGTACTCGAAGCCGCCCGACGCCGCACTCGTCGCGACGCCCATCTCCTGCGTCTCGTACGTCCCGGGGCGCACTCCGGCATCGGCGAGCGCCCAGTCGGAGGCGGCGAGGGTGAGCTGGGTCATCCGGTCGGTCTGCGGGATGAGCCTGCCGGACAGGTGCTCCTCGGGGACGAAGTCGGCGATCTCGCCCGCCAGCGTGGCGGGATACCTGCTCGCGTCGAACCGCCGCACCGGCCGGATGCCGGACCTGCCCCGCAGGGTCGCCTCCCAGAACGGTCCGAGTTCGAGACCGGTGGGTGCGGCGACACCTATCCCGGTCACCACTGCCGCTGTCACGCTTCCCCCTTCTCCGGACGGGCCAGCACCATGGCGCTCTGGAAGCCGCCGAATCCGCTGCCGACGCTGAGCACGGCCGAAAGCCGCCGGTCGCGGGCCACGAGCGGCACGTAGTCGAGATCCAGTTCCGGGTCCTGCTCATGGAGGTTGGCGGTCGGCGGAATGACGTTCTGCTCCATGGCCAGGGCGCAGGCCGCGATCTCGATCGAGCCGATGGCGCCCAGGGAGTGGCCCACCATCGACTTGATGGAGCTCATGGGCGTCCGGTAGGCGTGCCGGCCCAGACCGGTCTTGACTGCCGCCGTCTCGTGGCGGTCGTTCTGCTTGGTGGCGGTGCCGTGCGCGCTGACGTAGTCGATGTCCTGCGGGTTGAGGCGGCTCTCGTCGAGCGCCGCGGTGATGGCCGCCGCCAGCTCCGCGCCGTCGGGACGCAGCCCGGTCATGTGGTACGCGTTGCTCCGGGACGCGAAGCCGGTGATCTCGGCGTAGACGCGCGCGCCCCGTGCGCGAGCGTGTTCCAGCTCCTCCAGGACGAGCATGGCGGCGCCCTCGCCGAGCACGAAGCCGTTACGGGTCCGGTCGAAGGGCCGCAGCGCGTGCTCCGCGTCGTCGTTGCGCGCCGAAGTCGCCTTGATGGCGTCGAAGCAGGCCACCGTGATGGGGGTGATCGGGGCGTCGGTGCCCCCGGAGACCATCACGTCGGCGCGGCCCTCCCGGATCAGGTCGCAGGCGTGCCCGAGCGAGTCGAGCCCCGAGGTGCAGCCGGCCGAGACGACCGTGACGGGCCCTTGGGCGTTGACCTCCCAGGCCACCTCGGCGGCGAGCGAACTGGGCACGTAGTAGTCGTGGAGGTGCGGGGTCGCGTACGCGTCGTCGACGAGCCAGTCCTGCCCGGTGTCGCTGAGGACGACGTACTCCTCCTCCAGACGGACGGTGCAGCCCACGGCGCTGCCGACGCTCACGCCGACCCGTGCGGGGGTGAGACCGCCCACCTCGACACCGCTGTCGTCGAGTGCCTCACGGGTCGCGACGAGCGCGAACTGCGCGGCGCGGTCGAGCCGGCGGATCTCGCGGGCGGAGAGCCCTTGCCCTGCCGGGTCGAAGTCGACCTCCGCGGCGATGCGGGAGCGGAAGGCCGACGCGTCGAAGGCGGTGATCAGCCTGGTCGCGCTCCGTCCGGCACTGATCGTCTCCCAGAACGCCTTGGCGCCCACCCCGCCCGGAGCGACCACGCCGAGGCCGGTGATCACGACCCTGCGGCCGCTCATCGCTCCCTCCCCGCGGTACTCGTGCTGCTCTGCATCCCCATGGGCCTCTGCTCTCGTGATCGTCGAGGAAGTGACGGATCGAGCCTGCGTGCGGCCCCTGGAAGGTCACTCGAAAATCACAGGAGGTCGGCACCGCGCGCCGCTCGCTCCCGGCCTCGCCCATGCTTCACGGGCTGCGACAGCCGTATGCGGCCGAAGCCCGCGCCCGTGGTCAGCGGCACCCGGACGGCCAGCTCGAAGGTCCCCTTCTCGGGGGCGTTGACCGCGAAGACACCACCGAGCGCCTCCACCCGGGCCCGGAGGTTGCCGATGCCGCTGCCGCCGCCCTTGTCGAGGGCGCCCAGGACGCCGGGCTTCGCGTCGACGCCGTCGTTCCACAGGACGAGCCAGACGTGCCCGTCCTCCCGCCAGGCGTCGATCCGGCAGGTCTTCGCCCCGGCGTGCCGCAGGATGTTGGTCAGCCCCTCGCGCAGCACGGTGGCGAGCAGCACATCGACGGTGGGCGGCGGTTCGCCTGCCTCCACACGGCTCTCCAGACGGATACCGAGAGCGGCGAAGAGGGACTCCATCATCCGCAGTTCGGTGGCGAGTGACATCGCGACATGCCCCCGGGCCACGGCGCGGACGTCGGCCATGGCCCGCCGGGAGGCATGCAGGACGTCGCGTACCTCCTCCCGGGCGCGTTCGTACTCCTCCGGTATCAGCCGGTAGGCCAGCTCTCCCTTGACCGTGATCGTGGAGAGGCTGTAGCCGAGCAGGTCGTGCAGGTCCCTGGAGACGCGCAAGCGCTCCTGCTCGATGACGAGTTCGGCCAGTTCGACACGTGCCGCGTGCGCCTCCCGGACCAAGCGGGTCAGGCGCGACATACCGAAGACCACGGCGTTGGTGAGCACCGTGGCGACGGTGGTGCAGGCGATGTCGCCCAGCGCGTGGCCGAGCGCGACGAGGGCCAGCCCCGAGGCCAGGACGACGAGGAAGAAGAGCGACCAGGCCAGGGCCGGTCTCAGATGCAGCAGAATCGATCCGGCGAGGAAGCCCGGCATGCCGAGCCACGCGTCGTGGAGGAAGAGGAAGGGGACATAGGTCAGGACGGCCTGGGCGGCGAGCGCCAGGACGACCCACCGGCGCCCGGCCGGCCGCAGCCCCGGAAAGGTACTGCCGACCTGGAGCACCAGGAGCAGTGCGAGCAGGAACAGGTCCGTGCAGGTTTCGAGCGGTGAGGGGCCGGCCCGCAGGACGAGGGTGACGGCCACTCCGAAATGGCCCAGCAGAATGATTCCAGTGATGGACACAGCGATGCGCGGCGCCGGATCGTGCGCCTCCGCGGTCTTCGAATCCGGTACGTTCATGAGCCTGCGAACCCCCACCTAGGGCCTCTCGTTCGGATCATGCCGGGCTCGCGGGCCCCGGCACGTGCACCTGCGGCGCTGTCGTCAGTCGCCCATGCTCCGCAGTGACTCCCCCCTCCGCCTCGCAGCCGCACGCACCGGACCCCGCTCCTGGATCAGGCCTGGTCCGGCCCGATCCGAACGAAAGACCCCAGTAAGCGTGTTGTGTGGCTGATACCGACATCTGACAGGCCCGCGCACCGGCGGTGCGGCGCCCGGCGGGCCGTAGCCGGGCGGGCCGGGATCAGGACGCGACCGGCGCGCTCTCGGAGGGGATGGGGATCTGCGCGGTCGGCGGCGGGTCGGTGCGGTCGTTCAAGAAGACTCCTGTGCCACGTGGGGAAGTTGTGAATCAACGCGCAGGTCACCCGAGTCTGCACCGGATCCGGCCATCCGCACCAGTGCGCTCGTCACACCCGCCGACCGGGAGAACGTCACGGATCCGTCCGGTGGATTCCCCGGGGGCGTCCGGGACACCGGCACTGGTGGAAATCTTGAGGTCGGGTGGAGGCTCGGTGAGGGCACCGGCCGTGACAGCGGCCGCGGCCCCGACCACGAGTCGCCGGCGCGAACTACCACCCCGGACGGAGTTCCATGAGGTTCAGCCTGCTCGGCCCCTTCGAGATCCTGAGTGACGAGGGAAGGCCGTTCGCCCTTCGCTCCCCCAAGGTTCGGCAGGTGCTGGCCCTGCTGCTCGCGCAGCCGCACGGGGTGGTCCCGGTCGAAACACTGATCAGCGAGCTGTGGGGCGAGCACCCCCCGCGCAGCGCTCTGACCACGCTGCAGACGTACGTCTACCACGCACGCAAGGCTTTCAGCCACGAGGGCATCGCACCGGGTCGACAGCTGCTGGTCACGTCACCGCCCGGCTACCGCATGGACGTCCACGACCACGAGGTGGACAGCATCGTCTTCGAGAACCTCGTCAACCAGGTCAGGACGGAGCTGCGCGACGGCAACGACGAGGCGGCGGCCCGCCATCTGCGGCACGCGCTGGGGTTGTCCCGCGGCAGGGCGCTCGCCAACATCGAGGTCGGCGAGGTGCTGTCGGCCCACGTCGCCTACCTGGAGGAGCTGCGCCTGCGGGCGACGGAGCTGTCCATCGAGACGGACATCAGGCTGGGTCGGCACCGGGAACTCCTGCCCACCCTGCGGGCTTTGGTCAAGGAGCATCAGCTCAACGAGTGGTTCCACGGCCAGCTGATCTCGATCCTCAGCATCTCCGGCCGGCGGGCCGAAGCCCTGAAGGCGTATCAGGACCTGCGCCGCGTTCTGGACACCGAACTGGGCCTCGAACCGTCGGAGGAACTCCAGCGACTGCAGCGCGCGGTACTCGACTCGTCGGGCGTCGACAGGCCGGACCTGATACGGCCGTACTCCATGCACTCCTGATGGCGGACCCGGGTGGATGCCGCCGGTGAGCAGAGAATCATCGGTCAGGGCCCGGCCGGTGAAGCGGCCGAACCATGGACGCGCCCCGCTTACGACGACGTGGTGTTCGGCCTCCCCGCCTGGCTGGGTGGCTACGGGGCCTTCGACCTGTGCCGCCAAACGGCATGCTCCAGTGCACCCTGGTCGTGCCCGAGAAGCGCGGCGGCTTCCTCGTACACCGTGCGCAACCGGTCGTACGGGAGATCCGGAACACCAGCATCCACGGCGAAGGCGCGCAGATGTACGTCAACGGCGACGTGCGAACGGCCGACGAGATTGGCCATGTAGTCGACGCTCTTCGGACCCACCCCCCGCACCGTGCGCAGAGCGGCGCGATTGGCCTGACGATCGAGCCACGCGTGGAGGTCCTCGCGGGTATCGACCTCAGTGAAGAGCGCCGAGCCAGCCGTCCGACTCACGCAACGCCCCGTGCAGATCGCTCCCTTGTGGAAGAGTGCGACCATGGCGATAGAGAGTCTCCGCGCCCTGTGCACGGCCATGGACACGGCAGCGGTAGAGACCTGGGGGCGCATCGAGTTCGGGCGTCTTCCCGGGCGCAGGTTCGATGAGACGGCTGTCACGGACAACCTGCTCTTCACGCTCCAGAACCAAGTCCCTGGATTGCTGACTTACCAGAGCAACCAGGTGCAGGAGCGGAATACGGGCGCAGACTGGGAGTGGTGGATCGGAGACGACCAAGCGGGGTGGATCTGCCTTCGCATCCAGGCCAAGCGTGTCTACGAGGACAACACCTACCGGATGCTGAAGCACCGTGGAGCTGGCGAAGACGCTTTCCAGTACGACACGTTGATCAAGGGATGTAACCCTGATCAGGCCCGCTACGCGTTTCACGTCTTCTACAACGGCTGGCCCGAGGGCACTTTCGAGGAAGGGACGTACTGGGCGCCACCGGCCCAGTGGAACGCCTGCCCGGGGCTGAGTTCGTACAAGGACTGCAAGCACGCCGAGCCTCGCCACTACGGCTGCGCCATCATCTCCACCCCGGACGTCAAGAAGCTCAGCGACGTCGACGTCGACAGCGCCGCACCCGCCGCTACCAGATTTCGCGTGCAGAGGTACCTGTCAGCGGCCGTCCCCTGGTCGTACGCCTTTGGGTTCCCGCCTTGGGACTCCAAGCGGGAGGAGGAGCGCTGGCACCCCAGGTTGGACCGCGGTGACTGGGTCGACCGTATCCACGGAACGCTTGATGTGCTCACCCGGCGAGGTGGTGCCCGCGGGGCACGGGACGCCTCGGGGCACCTCGGAGAGATCCCGATCGATCGAGACCAGCGGACCTTCGAGCTTCCGCCGTACGTCGAGGCGATGCGCAGGAGCGCCCCGGGGCGCTTCGAGCCGACTTCCGAGGACGAGGCGCCTGCCGCGCCTCAAACGGTGATCGTCGAGCGGAAACCGAAGCGGGCACGGAAGCGGAAGTAGGAGCACTTGGGTGGAGGAGGATCGCCCGACGCGGTCGAGGACGGCACGCGAAGTCGAGGCTGGAAGTCACCGGACGCCGGACCGGACCAATATGCCCCCAGCAGAAGAAGCGTGGCCCCCGCTGCAACGGAAATCGCCTTGTCGCCCCTACTGCGCCCGGGCGAAGCCGAGCATCCTGCCCAACGGGAGTGGGCATACGCCCGCAACTTCCTTGCCCGCCATGACGGGTCCGCAATTCCGGTCTATTTTTTATTTCGGTGACGGATGATCAAAGTGGAAACAAAGACGAAGGCCAGGCAAATGGCCAGTATGGGGAGAGCCCACCCCTCGGGCACCCATGACCCTTTTCCTTCGGATGCGAAAACCCACATGGAGTTCCTCTCGTAAAAGCCCGAGGGGCGGGCCCGTTTCCCACCCTCCAGAGCGACCCCGATTCCACCGCCGGTCGCCGCACCTCGTAGGCATGTGATGTCGACTGCTGTACCCGCTGCGAGACCGAACGAGATTCCCGCTGCCCTGCCCAGGTCTCCGTAAACTCGCGCGTTCCAAGTTCTTCCTACCGTATCGGCATCGTGTGCGGCCTGGCCGGAGAGGTCGGGAGGGCAAGCGGGCCCGAAGAACCGCACCTCGGCGTTGACCGCCCGGTGCAGGAGGGTGAACCCGTCGTAGGGACGAGATGAGACCAACCGGCACGGGAACGCCGCACCGGACTCCACGCCCATGGCCGAGACGTCGCAGGGCCGGATGGTCCGCTACCGCCCGTGTGGTGATGGGGACGCCGGCGGGCAGCCCTTGCGAGGTCGCCACCAGTGCGGGACCGCGGGACTCTCCCGCGGCAGGCCAGCACAAGCTGCTCAACGGTGCCACCCCTCCAAGACAGGCCGCGGACCGTCACGGGCACCGTTGTCCACGTTCGTGCGCACGCCGCTGCCCCTGCACATTTCCGCTATCAGGAAGGCCAGTTCGAGCGACCGCCCCCCGCCGCCGTCCAGACGTGATGCCGGGGAGGGGCAGGGTGACGCCCCATTTGGGCTGCGCGAGCGGGGAGCGGTCGCTGGAAGGCAGGAGTGGTGAGGTCCTCTCCTGGTGGCGGTACGCCCCGAGGACACAGCGACGGGAGCGGCGGGTTCAGCATCACGCTCTCCGCGTCTCCCGAACCAGCCAGGCGTTGATCCCCTTACTCGCCCTAACAGGACCAACGCCTGGCTGGCTGGCCTTCGCCCGGAGCGCCAGGGTTGTCGAGCCGACAACCGGATGGCCCCCGGATCCCGCTCGAAAGGCAACCCGTCCCATGGACAGTCCTTCCACACCTCCCGTAGCCGCCGCAGTCCAGGCGCGGTTACGCCGGGGTCCGTACGCCTCGGTCTTCCTCCTGTTGTTCTTGTTCGGGACCGAGACGTTCCTCGTATCCCCGCTGCTGCCGACGATCGCGGACGACCTCGACATCTCCGAGCAGGCGGCGGCGTACAGCGTCACCGCGTACGTACTGGTGTACGCGGTTTGCGCGCCCTCCTCGGCCTGGTGAGCGACCGCGCCGGACGCCGTCGCACACTGCTGGCCGGTTCGGTGCTCTTCCTTCTGTCGAACGTCGCGGCCGCGCTGTCCGACGGGTTGACGCTGCTGATCGTTTCGCGTGCGCTGGCAGGTGTCGCGGCCGCTGCGGCCGGTCCGGCGATCTGGGCCCCTATCTCGGAGACCACCGAGGACACCGTGTGGGGACGAGCCCTGGGCATGGCTTCTCCTGCGGTCAGGTCCTGGGCGTGCCGCTGGGCAGCTTCCTCGCCGGATTCGCCGGCTGGCGTGCCGCCTTCCTGGCCATGGCCGTCGGCACAGTCCTGGTCGTCCCGTTGCTGCTGAAGCAGATTCCGGTCAGCGCGATCCAGGCCGCCGCGACCACCGGGGCCCGCGCGGTGTTCGCCGGCTGGGGACACAGCGCGCTCCGCAAGTCACTGCTGGTCAACACCGTCTTCAACGCGGCCAACCTGGGCGCCTACACCTTCATGGGTGTGGTGCTCGTGCAGCGCTTCGACCTGTCCGTCACCGTTCTCGGCCTCGTCGGCATCCTCGTCGGCATCGGCAGCATCGTCGGCTCGACGGCCGGCGGGCGACTTGGCGACCGGGCCAGGGCCCAGGGCCGTGCGCACCTTCCCGTGCTCGCCGTATGGGGCCTCCTCCTCGCCGTGGGCATCGCGCTGGCAGTCTGGGGTCCGGGGCTGATCCTGACCCTGGCCGGGGTGACCATCTGGTTCGTGGCCAGCGGTGGGTTCGTCACCGACCAGCAGAGGCTCGCGGGTACGGCCGCTCCTGAACTGCGGGCGACCTCCAGCGCCTGGCTCACCTCGACGATGTACGCCGGTACGGGCGTGGGCGCCTGGGCGGTCGGCCTGTTCTCCGACCTGGCGCTCGGCACAGCGGTGATCGGCGTCGTCCTGGCCTTTGCGGCCGCTCTCGGTGGACTGATGGTCAGCGCTCAGCTGCGCCGGAGCAGCGGAAACGGGCCGCGCGTCGAGACTCCGGGCATGGCGGAGAAGGCCTGAGCCCGCCCGCTCGGCGGCTCGATGAGGAGAACTCGTCCTACGGCAGGGCTGAAGGCGCGGCAACCGCTCCCCCGCGGTCGCGCCCTCAGCCCGCCTTTCGTGTCGGCCCGACCGACCGCAGTGGCCGGCTCACCAGGGCCGACACCTTGACGCTGTCCTCGTGGCTCGCCGGTGTGAACAGCAGAATGAGCGCCGCCGGGTCGTCCACCGGGCGCATCGACGACAAGGACACCTTGATCGGCTCACTGCCCACAGGCGTCACCGTGACGACGCGGGTGGTGAGCTCCCCCACGGAGTGGCAGCTCCACCAGTGGCTCAACTCGGGCGCGTCCGCTGCCAGACGCCGGTACAGCTCGGCGGTCCGCCCGTCCGTCAGGTTCAACCCCGCTTGGGCGCGTCAGTGCCGGAAGACACTCATGGCAAACGGCTCCCAGTCGGTCTCCCGCAGGACGCCGCGCAGGTGATCGTCGGCCGCGACGAGCCACATCGGGTTCCGTCGGTCGGCGGGCACGACCGACGGTTCGCCCCACACCGCCGACCACGCGGCGTTCCAGGAGACCAGGTCGAAGTTCCGGTCGATCACGGCCGGGCTGGTCGGCCAGGAATCCAGGACAGGCTGGAGGGAACCGCTCGACGGGGCACGGGGAGAGGCCGACTCCGGCTCGTAGTAGCCAGCCAGACGCAGGGCATGACGCACCTCGGCGTCATCGAGGCGAAGCACTCGGCCGACGGACTCCAGCACCTGCCGCGAAGCGCTGACCTTTCCCTGCTCCAACCAGGTGTACCAGGCGATGCTGACACCGGAGAGGGAGGCGACCTCCTCCCGGCGCGGGCCCGGGGTCCGGCGACGGGACGTGGCGGGCAGGCCGACGTCCTCGGGCTTGAGCAGCGCGCGATGGGCCCTGAGAAATGCGCCGAGCTCAGGGCCGCCGGGAGGAGTTGACAGGTAGGTGGCCCCTTAGCGGGCGCCGGGGAGGAACCCGACCATCGTAGACCGCACGGCGACGGCCCGGCTGTTCTCCCGCACGTGGAAGGACCAGCCGGGCCGTTCTACGGCTCGGACGCGACGCAGGTCGTGTCCGAGAATTCCCGACCGGCTCGCCATGCCCCAGGACGGACGGCGACACCTTGCCGGTCACAGCGCCGGCTCAGCCGCGTGCGGTCAGGCGCCAGAGCCGGACCGGCATGTCGCTGGCGTGTCCCCGCTCCTGCCGGCGTCGCCGTGCGGCGTCGCCCTCCGGCTCCGAAGAAGGCCGCGCGCTTGTGAGGTTTGACCAGACTGCTGTAGTGGTCGCCGAAGGTCGCGGCGTGGAAGTGCTCGTACTCGGCCGCGCTGTCGACCCGTACGACGGCGTCGCGTTCCTCGGTGGCGACGATCCGCAGGTCCCGCCCCAACGACTCCTTCAGGCCGGCGCCTCGACTTGGCAGGACGCGGCATGAGGTCAGCCTCGCGCACTTCGTCATCGGGCGGGAGGCTCTCCCGACGAATCGTGGTCGGCCTCGTTCCGCCGGGCCGCTCAGACGGCCGCCGGCGTCTTTTCGGGCTCCGCGTCCGCCTCGGTGTCGGTGAGGGCCGCGAGGTAGCGCTCGGCGTCCAGGGCCGCCGCGCAGCCGGAGCCTGCGGCGGTGATCGCCTGGCGGTAGGTGTGGTCGACCACGTCTCCCGCACCGAACACGCCGGGGATGTTCGTACGGGTCGAGGGGGCCTCGGCCTTCAGATAGCCCTCGTCGTCCAGGTCCAGCTGACCGGCGAAGAGCTCCGTGCGCGGGTCGTGGCCGATCGCGACGAACAGGCCGGTGGCATCGAGGTCGCGCGTTCGGCCGCTGAACGTGTCGCGCAGGACGAGGCCGGACGGTGTGCCGCCCTCCGCCTTGATCTCCGCGATCTCGCTGTCGAAGGCGAAGGAGATCTTGTCGTCGGCGAACGCGCGGCTCTGCATGACCTGGGAGGCCCGCAGTGCGCTACGGCCGTGGACGACCGTGACGGAACGGGCGAACCGGGTGAGGAAGGTGGCCTCCTCCATCGCGGTGTCGCCGCCGCCGACGACCACGACGTCGCGGTCCCGGAAGAAGAAGAAGCCGTCACAGGTCGCGCAGTAGGACGCCCCGGCCCGACAGTTCGTCCTCGCGGTCCAGGTTCAGCTTGCGGTGCTGCGATCCGGTGGTCACGATCACGGCGCGGGCCCGGTGGACTGCCCCGCTGGTGTCGGTGACCGTCTTGATGTCGCCCGTGAGGTCGACGGCGACGATGTCGTCCGGGACCAGTTCGGCGCCGAACCGTGTCGCCTGGGCCCGCATGTTGTCCATGAGGTCCGGACCGACGACGCCCTCGGGGAAGCCAGGGAAGTTCTCGACCTCCGTGGTGTTCATGAGCACGCCGCCCGCGGTCACGGAGCCTTCGAAGACCAGCGGCTCGAGGTCGGCACGCGCCGTGTAGAGGGCGGCGGTGTATCCGGCGGGACCGGAGCCGATGACGATGACGTTGCGGATGTCCGTGCCGGCGCTCACTTGGACGTCTCCGGCGAGATCTCCTCGATCAGGCCCTCGACCATGGCCCTGATCTCGTCGCGGATCGGCCGCACCGCTGCCACACCCTGACCGGCCGGGTCTTCGAGCTTCCAGTCGAGGTAGCGCTTGCCGGGGAAGACGGGGCAGGTGTCGCCGCAGCCCATGGTGATGCAGACGTCCGACTCCTTGACGGCGTCGACCGTGAGGATCTTCGGCTGTTCGGCGGAGATGTCGATGCCGACCTCGGCCATCGCCTCGACGGCGGCCGGGTTCACCGCGTCCCCGGGGTTGGACCCGGCGGAGCGGACCTCGACGCGGTCCCCGGCGAGGTGGTTGAGCCAGGCGGCGGCCATCTGGGAGCGGCCGGCGTTGTGGACACAGACGAACAGAACAGAGGGCTTCTCGGACATCAGGAGGTCTCTCTCGTCACACGGTCGAATCAGGCACACATGACATCAGCGCCCGGTGGCTTCAGCATCCACTGATGTGAAAGTATCAGCCCATGATGACGTCAGTCGACACTGAACTGATCCGGGTGCTGGGCGATCCGCTCCGGCTGCGGATCGTGACCCTGCTCGCCCGCGAGACGCTGTGCACCAGTCACCTGGTGGAGGAGACCGGTGCGAAGCAGACCAACCTGTCCAACCACCTGAGGGTCCTGCGCGAGGCCGGGGTCGTGGAGACCGAACCGTGCGGCCGCTTCACGTACTACAAGCTCCGCCCGGACGTCATCGCCCAGCTCGCCGGCCAGTTCGCCGACCTGGCCGAGTCCGCCCGTACCGCCGCCGAGAACAAGAGGGCCTGTCCGTGACCCCCACGCAAGCACCCGCGACGACCGAGGAATCCTCGGTCGTCCAGAAGCTGTCCACCCTGGACCGCTTCCTCGCCGTCTGGATCCTCCTGGCCATGGCCCTCGGTCTCGGCCTCGGCCGGCTGATCCCGGGCCTGAACGACGCGCTGGCGAAGGTGGAGGTCGGCGGCATCTCGCTGCCCATCGCCGTGGGCCTGCTGATCATGATGTATCCGGTCCTGGCCAAGGTCCGCTACGACAAGCTCGACGCGGTCACCGGGGACCGCAAGCTGCTGGTCTCCTCGCTGGTCATCAACTGGATCATCGGCCCGGCCGTCATGTTCGCGCTGGCCTGGATCTTCCTGCCGGACCTGCCCGAGTACCGCACCGGCCTGATCATCGTCGGCCTGGCCCGCTGCATCGCCATGGTCATCATCTGGAACGACCTCGCCTGCGGCGACCGCGAAGCCGCAGCCGTCCTCGTCGCCCTCAACTCCGTCTTCCAGGTCATCGCGTTCGGCCTGCTCGGATGGCTCTACCTCGACCTGCTGCCCGGCTGGCTCGGCCTGGGCGAAGGCGAGACACTCGACATCTCCATGTGGAAGATCGCCCTCAACGTCGTCATCTTCCTCGGCGTCCCCCTGCTCGCCGGCTTCCTCACCCGCCGCCTGGGCGAGAAGAAGATGGGCCGCGAGTCCTACGAGGCGAGGTTCCTGCCGAAAATCGGCCCCTGGGCCCTCTACGGCCTGCTCTTCACGATCATCATCCTCTTCGCCCTCCAGGGAAAGACGATCACTTCGCAGCCGCTGGACGTCGTCCGGATCGCGCTCCCGCTCCTCGTGTACTTCGCGATCATGTTCTTCGGCAGCTTCCTGCTCGGAAAGGCCATCGGCATGGCCTACGACCGCACCACGACGCTGGCCTTCACCGCCGCCGGGAACAACTTCGAGCTCGCCATCGCCGTGGCCATCGCCACCTTCGGCGTCACCTCCGGCCAGGCGCTCTCCGGCGTCGTCGGCCCGCTCATCGAGGTCCCCGTCCTGATCGCCCTCGTCTACGTGGCCCTGGCCTGGCGCAGGAAGTTCGCCCCGTCCGCGATCACCACCAGCACCACGCAGCACTGATGCCCCACCTCGCCCCCCGCCCGCACCCCACCCTTCACGCCCTGGCCCGCTCCGCCATCCGGCCGACGGTGGAAGCAGCGCTGCGCGGGGATGTGGCGGGAGCCGAGGTGCCCGGCGTCGACGCGGCGGTGACCTGGTGACGCGAGCGGTGGACGTAGTGGTGATCGGCGGCGGCCAAGCAGGGCTCGCCGCCGCCTACTACCTGCGCCGCCAGAACCTCGACTTCGTCATCCTCGACGCCCAGCCCACACCGGGCGGCGCATGGCAGCGCACATGGGACTCACTCCACCTTTTCTCCCCGGCCGCGTACTCCTCCCTCCCGGGCTGGCTGATGCCCGTCCAGAACGGGGCGGAGTATCCGGACGCGGATCACGTCGTCCAGTACCTGTCCGCGTACGAAGAGCGCTACAACCTGCCCGTCCAACGACCGGTCCACGTAAAGGCCGTACACCGTGCTGGTGAGCAGTTGCGGGTGGAGACGGACACGGGCGCCTGGTCCGCCCGTGCCGTCGTGTCGGCGACCGGGACCTGGTGGCGACCCTTCCTCCCCGCCGTCCCCGGCCGCGAGACGTTCGCAGGCCGTCAGCTCCACACCGTGCAGTACCGCAGCCCTCGCCAGTTCGCAGGGCAACGGGTCATCGTGGTCGGAGGCGGCAACTCCGGCGCACAGATCGCCGCAGACCTCGCCCCGCACACCGATCTGACCTGGGTCACCCAACGGCCCGCGCGTTTCCTGGCCGACGACATCGACGGCCGCGCACTCTTCGACGCCGCCACCGCCCGCCGCCGCGCCCTGGACACCGGGGACACGGACACCGGGGGCGTCGCCTCGCTGGGCGACATCGTCGCCGTCGCACCGGTCCGTGCCGCACGGGATGCCGGGCTTCTCAAGGCCCAGCCGATGTTCGGCTGTCTCACCCAGGACGGTGCGGAGTGGGCGGACGGAACGAGAGCGGAAGCCGCAGCGGTCATCTGGTGCACCGGCTTCCGTCCCGCCCTGTCTCACCTCGCCCCGCTGGGCCTGCGCGGCGATCGCGGCCATATCCCCACCCACGGCACCCGGGCGGTGGGCGAACCGCGCCTGCATCTCCTCGGCTACGGCGATTGGACGGGGCCCGCCTCGGCCACGCTGATCGGCGTCGGCCGCCCCGCCCGGGATGCCAGCCGGGAGATCGCCGCCCTCCTGGGCTGACGCTTCCCCGGCCGTGGTCAGGGTGCGTCGAGGGCCGCTGTGTCCACCCAGCGCGCCAGGACGCTGAAAACCGCAAGCTGTTCCAGGGCCTCGTGCTCCGGCAACTCCGGCAGCCCGTCCTCATGGCTGTTGGGGTTCCGGATGCCCGCGAAGCAGCCCTCGGCGAAGGACATCGCGCCGCGGTGCACACTGCGGAAGGTGTCACTGCCGTCGTCCGCCATCAGACGAAGGCGAGGCTGACCGGGCTTGGCCGCGTCCTTGGAGAACACGCTCCGGAACAGGGCGGTTTCGCTCACGTCGCGTCGGGGGCCTTGTTCTGGGTCTCGGCTTTGGCCTTCCGCGCGGCGGCCGTGACCGCCTCACGGAAACGCCCACTGCAAGGCTGGACAGCTCGGCGCGAACCCATGCGATAGCGAGCTCATCAGGGCATCGTCCATGCGGCCACTGACACCGCGCAGGCGCGTTCCCAGCAAGAGTGACGACTACCGGGGACGTCAGGCCGCAGCAGACAACAGCTGGCCCATGGCCGCGAGGACGGAGGGTTCCACGCGGTAGTAGACCCACGTCCCGCGCCGCTCGGAAGTGAGGAGGCCGGCCTCCCGCAGCTTCTTCAGGTGATGGGAGACCGTTGGCTGGGAAACGCCCACGTCGGAGATGTCGCAGACGCACGCCTCTCCGCCCTCGTGCGAGGCGACGGCGGAGAAGAGGCGCAGGCGGACAGGGTCGCCGAGCGCCTTGAACATCTTCGCCGCTCGCTCGGCCTCCTCCGCGCTCAAGGGCCGTTCGGTCAGCGGCGGGCAGCACGGCACGACGGCCGGCTCCAGCACGGGCAACGACCTGGGATTCGACATACGCCTATGTTGACACACATCGAATCAGCGAGCGAGGGGGAGGCAGCCCGCGCCCGCGCCCCTGCGAGACGGTCGGGCGGGGGGGGCGAGCCAGGGGGACGCCCTGCCCCTGACTCGCCCCCACTCGCCCCCAGCCTCGCGGGTCGGCGGCTCAGAGGCCGGCGGCGGCCGGTGCCTTGCGGATATGGGCGGCCAGAGGAGGAATGACGTATTCGGCGTCGCGGCCCACACCGCGCAGGGTGTTGGAGGCGAAGGACCGCTGGAATTCCAAGCCCAGGTAGACCAGGCCGGGATGGGTCAGGGACAATCCGCCGCTGTGCAGCGGCATGCCGTCGGCGTCCAGGGCGCCGAGCGGCTTGAGATAGTCCAGACTGGGCCGGTATCCGGTGGCCAGCAGCACGGTGTCGGTCTTCTCACGGCTGCCATCGGCCCATACGACCGCATCGCCTTCGAGGGCAGTGAACATCGCGCGCCTGGCCAGATGACCGCTCTCCAGGGCCTTCCGGTAGCGACCGCTGTCCAGGACGAGGGTGCCGCCGACGTAGTGGATCAGCCAGGCCGGCGGCAGCTGGTCGAACCCGGTGGACGTCAGCCAGTGATGCACGTCCCGGCCCTCCCGTATCTGCGAGAGGAACTGCACAGGGTTGCGGCTGGCGAGCGTTACCTCAGCCACCTCCGCGAGTTCGTAGCCGACCTGGACAGCTGTATTGCCACCGCCCACGACTACGACCCTCCTGCCCGCATACGGTGCGGGGCTGCGGTAGTCGGCGGCGTGCACCACCTCACCGGTGAAGCCCTCCTGGCCAGGCAGGGCGGGCAGCAGTGGATTGCCGAAAGCGCCCGTGGCCGCGACGATCCCGGCCGCCCCCACGCTCCGGCCATCGGCGGTTGTCACGCTGAACCCGCCCCCGTCCCCGTCGCGCTCGACGCTGACGGCGCGGGTGCGCGTACGAACTTCGACTTCCAGGCGGTCCGCGTAGCGGCTCAGGTAATCGACCACCTCGTCCCGGTGGGGATAGCGGTCTCCGTCGCCGCCGAACGGCAGGCCCGGCAGGGCACTGAACCTCGCCGGGGAGAACAGGGTGAGGCTGTCGTAGTACCGCGGCCATGAACCGGCCGCATGGTCCGAGGCTTCCAGAACGACCGGCTGGAGACCCTCCCGCACCAGAGCTTCGGCGGCAGCAAAGCCGGACTGCCCACCGCCGATCACCACAACATCGCATTGCTCCATCACGCACTCACACCATTCGGGTTCGATGAATGTCTATGTTGACGTCTATCAATACAGGTGCCATGCTGGCCGTGCAAGCCATCGACGGACGTCGAAACAATCTGGGGAGTCACCGTGAACGCGCCCACCACCGCCCTGCCCACCGTGGTGATCGGAGCCGGCCCCGCCGGCCTTGCTGCCGCCGCCCACCTCACCGGACGCGGCATGGAATTCCTGGTCCTGGAGGCCGGCCCCGCAGCGGGCCGTGCGGTGCGCGACTGGGGGCACGTACGGCTGTTCTCGACGTGGTCCGAGCTCGTGGACCCGGCCGCCGAGAAGCTCCTGTCCCCGACCGGCTGGACCGCGCCCGACGGCACCACCTACCCCTCCGGCGCGGACTGGGCCGAGCAGTACCTCCAGCCGCTCGCCGACGTCCTCGGTGACAAGGTCCGCTACGGCACCAGCGTCACCGGGGTCTCCCGCCTCGGCCGCGACCGCATCGTCGACGCGGACCGTGAGCAGCAGCCCTTCACCGTCCGCACCAGGAGCACGGACGGCACAGAGGCGCGCATCCTCGCCCGGGCGGTGATCGACGCCTCCGGCACCTGGTCCACGCCCAGCCCCATCGGCGCCGACGGACTTCCCGCCCTCGGAGAGCACGCCGCCTCGGCCCGCATCTCCTACCGCATCCCCGACCTCAAGGACCCCGCCGTGCGCGCCCGGTACGCCGGCAAGCGCACCGCCGTCATCGGCTCCGGCGCCTCCGCGTTCACCGCGCTCGCCTCGCTCGCCGACGTCGCCGAGGACGAGCCCGGCACACACTCCGTCTGGATCCTGCGGCGCGGGATCAGCGGCTCCACCTTCGGCGGGGGCACCTCCGACCAGCTCCCCGCCCGCGGTGCCCTGGGCCTGGCGGCGAAGGCCGCCGTCGACGCCGGGCACGCCGACGCCATCACCGGTTTCCGCACGAAGGCAGTCGAACGCGGTGACGACAACCGTCTGATCCTGGTGGCCGAGGACGGGCGCCGCCTCGACCCGGTGGACGAGGTCATCGTCCTGACCGGCCTGCGCCCCGACCTTTCCTTCCTGTCCGAGCTCCGCCTCGGCCTGGACGAGCGCCTTCAGGCGCCCACCGAGCTGGCCCCGCTCATCGACCCGAATCAGCACTCCTGCGGCACCGTCTACCCGCACGGCCATCGCGAGCTGTCCCACCTCGAGCAGGGGGTGTACCTCGTCGGTATGAAGTCCTACGGCCGCGCCCCCACCTTCCTCGCCATGACCGGCTACGAGCAGGTCCGCTCCGTGACCGCCGCTCTCGCGGGTGACACCGAGTCCGCCGACCGCGTCGAACTCACCCTCCCCGAGACCGGAGTCTGCGGCGGCGCCGGACTCTTCGACGCCCCTGCCACGACAGAGACGGACGGCGGAGGCTGCTGCGCCCCTGAGCCTTCCGTGGTCCGGATCGGTGCTGCCGCGCCCGCCGGAACCGCGGCCGCCGAGGAGCCCACGCCGGCCGGTGGCTGCTGCGCGTGACCGAGACCGACGCCCGCGGGGCCGCGACCGGAACAGGGGACCGGTCGCGGCCCCGCGCCGTGCTCCCAGCCCTGTGTGCGACGCAGATCACCAGCTGGGGCATCGTCTTCTACGCCTTTCCCGTCCTCAACCCGCAGATCACCGAGGACACCGGCTGGTCGGCCGGGGCGACCACGGCCGCGTTCTCCCTTGCTCTGCTCGTCTCCGCGTTCGCCGGAATCCGCGTGGGCCGGATCATCGATCACCGCGGTCCCCGCACCGTCATGACGGCCGGCTCCGTCCTCGGCGTGCTGAGCATCCTCATCGTCGCCGCCGCCCCGAACCTGCCGCTGTTCTTCACCGGTTGGGTGCTGGCGGGCTTCGCCATGGCGGCCACCTTCTACCAGCCCGCGTTCGCCGCCATCACCCGCTGGTGGGCCCCCGACCACGTGCGAGCGCTGACCGTCGTGACACTCGCGGGCGGACTGGCGTCGACCTTCTTCGCACCTCTCACCGCAGCGCTGGCCGACCACCTGTCATGGCGCATGACCTACACGGTGCTCGCCGCCGTCCTCGCGGCCGTCACGATTCCCGCCCACGCACTGGCACTCGGAGCCCCCTGGCCTTCAGCGCCATCGCCCTCGACGGCCCACGCCGGCCAGTCCGCTAAGACAGCGGCCCGCAGCCGCCCCTTCCGTATGCTCGCGGTGGCACTCACGCTCTCCGCGTTCACCGTCTCGGCCGCGGTCGTCGCCCTTGTTCCTCTCCTGCTGGAACGCGGCTACTCCACCAGCGAGGCAGCATGGGCGCTCGGTCTGGGCGGCGCCGGGCAGACCCTGGGACGCACCCTGTACGCGGCCATCGCCCGCCGCACCGAAGTCACCGCCCGCACAACCACACTGATCGCACTCGGCGGCCTCACCACCGCGGCACTCGCGCTCGCCCCCGGCCCGTACGCCCTTGTGATCGCTCTCTCGGCAATCGCCGGGATGGTCCGCGGCAACCTCACCCTGCTCCAGGCCACCGCGATCACCGACCGATGGGGCACCAACCACTACGGCCGCCTGTCCGGCCTCCTCGCGGCACCGACCACCACCGCCTCCGCTCTCGCGCCCTTCGCCGGGGCCGCACTTGCGATACCACTGGGCGGCTACCCACAACTGTTCGGAGCGCTGGCGGCGGTTTCCGTTCTAGCTTCCGTATCCGCACTGCGCACGGTTCCACGAACGACGTCGGACGGCGGTACGCTCCTGCGGCGGCCCAGCGTGCCTGCGGGTCCCCCGCCCACCCAGCCTCCTTGATGCTGGGCCCCGCCCCCGACTGGAAGCACTCAGACGCGACAGCCCGCAGAAGCCGACCCGATGAACGGGCACATGACCAACGCGTGACCAACAGCGTTGTGGGCACGGCCGGGCAGCGCAGGCGAGATCCGACCCGCCCCCGGCCGGCGCCAACCAGGGCTCACCCCCTGGAAGCCGCCGCCAACCAGGCCCGCCGGACATGACGCGTATTCGGCACCTCGGGGCGGTCCAGGAGCCAGAGAATGTACCCGGCATGGCGCTGTGCCCATGGATTGTCCGAACGGGCGGCTGTTTCCAGCCTGGCGCGCAGGTCGTCACCGTCCACAGCCCTGGCCGCGCGCACGTACTCGCGGTCCTTGCACCGGTAGGGCCGCTGGACGACGATCTCGATCAGGTCGGCGAGCTTGGTCCTGACCGTCTCATCGTGGTGAGCGACAGCCACGTCTCGGATGAGGCTCTGTTTCGTTCCCCATGCCTTGGCATGCCGTGTCCACTCCTGCGGATATCTCGCCTCCCACTCCAGGAAGAGCAGTGCGTAGGGGATACCCGGCCACCCGACGATGTCGGGACCGGCCGGCCGGTCCCGACATCGTCGGGCAGCGCATGCTCGCGGATCTCCTCGTAGTTCCTGTTCGCCGCCTTCCGCCTCAGCGAATACCTCCGTCGCCACGTCCTGTTGTACCGGTCCAAGGCATCCCGGGTGTTCCTCTCGGCGTCAGCCAGACGGACGAGCGCCGCAGCACGTACAGCAGGATCGCTCGCTATCAGCCCGTACGCCCAACCCAGCCGCTCGTCCCACACACCGACACCATCGATGCCCACGCCCGTATCCGTCTCCGTCATCACCTGGTAGATCATGCTCTACCTCTCACCGCCGTCATCCCATCAGAAGGGCCGCCCTGATGGGATGACGGCGACGCAGGCCACAATGCGCGAGACCCCTGTGCCGTTGAGGAAGGTGTCCGCGCCTCGACTCCATCGCTCAGGTGTCTCGTCGGTCTCTCCGTGGTGTCGTCCTCGAAGAGGATCGCGTGGACGCGTCGCAGCACGTCGAGATGGGCGCGGTTGTAGTACTCGACCAGCGCGCGCACGACGACCGACTCGGCGACCGCCGCCTCCCGGTGCGAGGACGAACCCAGGTCGGCCAGGCCGGGATGGTCCCTGTGCTGTTGGCGGACATCGGGCGCCATTCGTTCCGCCAGCCGCTGCCGCACTTCGTCGGGGGCGTCCTCGTCGAGTGCCGCGAATTCCGCTTCGAGATCCCCGCGAGGTCCCGCGAGCAGTTCTTGGAGGGCTGCCATCGCCACGGGTGTGAGGATGCTGGAGTAGGCCATGAGCAGGGACCGCTGGGTCTCGGGCAGGTCGTCGGCGAGCGTCTGGAAGTCCTGGGGCATGTCGAGCGCGGCCCGGTTCTCCAGGATGGCCGCCAGTTCCCGCCGCATCCGCTGTCGGCGTTCGATGTCCGCCGCGAGTTCGGCGTCCAGGTCCCGGAGGATCTGCCGCGCCTCCTCGTCGCCGCTCTCGATCGAGGGGACGTCCGCGAGGGCCACGCCGAGGTCGGTCAGTCTGCGGATGCGCAGCAGGCGGACCAGATGGCCGACCTCGTACCGTTTGTAGCCGTTGGACGCCCGTTCCGGCTCTTCCAGCAAGCCGATCTCGTGGTAGTGCCGCACGGTCTTGGTCGTCGTGCCCGCGAGTTCCGCCAGCTGACGCGTACTCCACGCCACCAGAAGCCCCTCCTCCAGCGTTCTCCCCGACGCCCATTCAAGACCGTGCCCCCGGGGCACGGTCAACCACCGGCCGGTTCCACGTCGGCCCTTGTTGACCCTGCCCCAAGGGCACGGAGTGGAATGGTCGCGACCACGACCACGAACCGGTATGCGGAGACTGGACATGAAACGACAAGGCAGTGCAGGTCAGAGCCTGGCCCTCTTGGTGGTACTCAGCCTGGGCGGCTCGCTGGCCGCCGTGCCCGCCGCCGCCGATGAGTCCAGAACGCCGCAGGTGGAGTGGGGCCAGTGCCCCGACGACGTCGTGGCCGAAGCCGCTCCGACCGAGCTGCGGTGCGCCACCGTACCCGTCCCGCTGGACTACGCCGACCCGCAGGGCACGCAGGGCACGCAGATCGACCTCACCGTCTCCCGGCTGGCCGCCGCCGACCCGGACAAGCGGCGCGGCCTCCTCATGCTCAACCCGGGCGGCCCCGGCGGGTCCGGGCTGGCGCTGTCGGCGCTGCTGGTGGCCCAGGGCCTGCCCAGCAGCGTCACCGACCGCTACGACCTGATCGGCATGGACACCCGCGGCATCGGCCGTTCCACACCGGTCAGTTGCGGCTTCACCACGGGCAGCCCCTACTACTCCAACATCCCGCCCTACGCGGTCGACGACGCCGCGGTCACCGCACAGGCGGAGATCGCCGAGCAGACGGCCGGGCAGTGCGCGGACAACGACAACGGCATGCTGCGCCACCTCACCACGGCGAACACCGCCCGCGACCTGGACCGGATCCGGGCCGCGCTCGACGAGGAGAAGACCAGTTACCTGGGTTACTCCTACGGCACGGCACTCGGCGCCGCCTACGCGTCGATGTTCCCCGAGCGCGCCGACCGGATCGTGCTCGACAGCAACATCGGAGACACCCACCTCGATCGCGACGGCCTGCGCCGCTACGCGCTCGGCATGGAACAGACCCTGCCGGACTTCGCGAAGTGGGCCGCCCGTCGGCACGACAGCTACGGACTGGGCCGCACCCTCGAACAGGTGCGGGCGTCCTACCTCACCATCGCCGGCACACTCGACGACACTCCGGTCGCGGGGATCGACGGCAGCCTCTTCCGGCTCCTGACGTTCGGCCACCTGTTCAAGCAGTCGCAGTACCCGAAGCTGGCGCAGACCTGGCAGGCTCTGCTCGAAGGCGACGAGGCGGCGGCCCGCGGCCTGGCTGCCGTCCCCAAGGGATCGGCGGACGGGGCGTTGTCGCCGAACGACAACGCCCTGACCGTGTTCCTCTCCGTCACCTGCAACGACGTCGAGTGGCCCGAGGACGTCAACACCTACCGGCGGGGCGTCGCCGAGGACCGCGAACGCTACCCGCTGTTCGGCGCCGCCACCGCCAACATCACACCGTGCGCCTTCTGGCCGTACACCCCCGCCGAACCGCCGGTGAAGATCGACGCCGAGGGTCCGCGCAGCGTGCTGCTCCTGCAGAACCGACGGGACGCGTCGACCCCGCACCGGGGCGGGAAGATGATGCGCGAGAAGTTCGGCGACCGGGCGCGGCTGGTCACTGTCGACGACAGCGGTCACGGCGTGTACGTCCTGGGCAAGAACTCCTGCGCGCTGAACACCGCCACGCGCTACCTCGTCGAGGACGAGATGCCCGGGAAGGACACGTTCTGCCGCGCGGACTGAACTTCCCCGGAGGCCGTCACCGTTCGGCTGCGGCTTCTCACGGAGCGAGTCCGCGTAGGCGTCCATCCCACTGGGGCCGAGGACCGTACCGAGGACGGTGACGAGAGAGCTCGCGCCCCTACCCGCCAGATGGAACCGGCGCAGAGGGGTGGTTGGTTCGGTTCACGGCCGAGTCGGTCCGGCGGATGGTGCGGGGCCGGCGGAGAGGACGTGGTCGACGGCGGCGTTGAGGGTCTCGGTCTCGGAGATGAGGACGGATTCGCCTGCGGGCAGGGCACGTTGGACCGAGAGTCCGTTGAGGACGGTGAGAAGGAACCTGACGTCGCGGGTGTGGTCTCCCGGAGGCAGTGCGCCTTCCTCGGCGAGCACGGTCAGCCAGTGTTCGACCCGGCGCTCCGCCTCCCGTTCATGGCCGAGGTACGCAGCGCGTACTGGTTCGGTCGGCTCGGGTTCGATGAAGGCCCGATACATCGTGCCCCACGCGGTTCGCGCGTCCTCGTTGGTGCCGAGCGGTGCGAGAACCTGCCGCAGGCAGTTCAGCAGCCGGTCGCGGGGCGGCAGCGTCCGGTCCCCGATCGGGTCGCCGGGCAAGAGGTGTTCGTAGATCCGCGCGAGCAAGCTGTCCTGCAGGGCGCGCTGGGTGGGGAAGTGGAACCTCAGCGAGCCGGTGCTCACTCCCGCACGCGCGGCGACCGCTCGCACGCTCAGCTTCGCCGTCATGTCCTCGGCGATCATCTCCGCGGCGGCCTGGAGGATCTTCTCGCGTGTTTCCATGCCTGCTCCCCTTCGCTTCTCCCAGCCTCCCTACTGTACTAGCACGCCGTACTAGTACAGCGTGCTAGCGTTTACCTAACACGCTGTACTACTGGTGGTGCGGCTGATGTGCGTAGGAGGGGCGGAGCATGGCCTGGAAGCAGTGGGCGGCGCCCAAGCGCCTCAAGCCGGGTGACGGCAGGGAACTGCAGCGGTTCCGCCGGTGGCAGCTTCCTCTGCGCTCCCTGTTCTGGCTACGGCTGCCCGGTGCCGGCGGGCACGCCCGCCTGTACGCCGTCGACGTACGGCACTGGGCGCGCCTGGACAACAGCAGGATCCGGGCGCATCTGTTCCTGGACGGCAGGCACGTGGCCGAGTCGAGACTGCCTGCGGCCTTCCCAGTCGACGGGGGTGTCATCGAGGTGGCGATGAGCAACTACGGCATCAGGCGCTGCCACTACCGCCCCTTGGGCGGACAGCCGCAGCAGCTCACGTCCGACCCGGCCTCGGCGGAGGGACGGCGGGCGCGTTTCGGCACCCGCCATCCGGGACTCAGCAGGGCGATCGGCATCGGATCGGTGTTGCTGCTTGTCATCGGTGTGGGCCTGAACCTGTCGCAGCTCGCTAAACCCGTCTCTCAGATTCCTCCCGTCGCGCAGCGGGTCGGAACGTTCGAATCGCCGATACATCTGCCGATCTGGCTGAACCTCGCACTCGGGGGCGGGGCCGTTCTGGCGAGCATGGAGCGCGCGCTCCGCCTGCGGTACTCCTCTTCTCCTCGACACGGCGGGGCACTGACCCCTCGCAGCGAGGAAGGCACAACCACGTCAGCCCTTTTCGGCCGGCCCGCCGCGCGACCGGCACGGCCCGGCCGCACCGAGACCGCCCCCTACTGCGCCGTGGTTGCGAGGCTCACCTGACGCACCATAAGAACGAGCGTCAGATGAGCGTCGAGCCCGCCGTACACCATTCCCGACGAAGGCCGCCGCAGACTGCTTGCTCTGCGCTCCTGGGAAAACCGCAGGTCAGGCACCCTTTGTGGCAGGTTCAAGGATCGCCACGCACTCCACGTGATGCGTCATCACGAAACACGTGGAACAAAAAACCTGTGGAAGTTGCCGCAGTTCAGCGGCCCGCATGGGAAAAACCGGACCATTTGCCTTTGTGCGTTACGGGCGCTGTGGGCGCTACGGGCGCGAAACTGACGCACGCCGCTGGTGCGACCGTCCGCACGTCAGGGACAAACGCAAGGCGCTTGCGGAGGCGGCGGCAGCCAGGCTCGCAGCCGCAAGGGACGCGACGGAGAGCACGGTGGACATGTGCGGGTAGCCGCCCAAGATCTCGGCGAGGCTCGCACCCGCCCAGGGCGCGATGGCTGCGGCGACGGTCGCAGGTGCAGCCAGTAGGCCGGAGAGAGCCGTAGCGGGTGACGCCCCAGCGATCGGTGACGGCGGTGGCTTGGAGGAGCGTGAGGTTGCCGCGAACCCTGCCGGCGGCGACGACCCGAACCACGAGGAGGGGAATGGGTCCGGGAGCCAGGCCCAGGGCGAGGGTGGTCGCACCGCCCGCAGCGATGAGGAGCACTGTGCGGGTGGTGGCCGTGGTGTGCCTGGCGAGACGTGCCTACAAGGTGCGGCCCAGGGTCTGGCCTGCACCACCACGTCCCAAGGCCCATGCGGCCGTTGTGGAGCTTGCGCCGCGTTCGGTCAGGAGTGGGACGAGCCCGATGACGACCGCGTAGACCGCGAATCCGGAGAGGGCGAAGGCAGCGGCGAGTAGAAGAAAGGAGCGTGACAGGGCGACCGTGTCCTGCTTGTTCGAGGAGGTGGCGTGGGTGGGTGGTTCTGGTGGCGGTGGCCATGGGGCGCGTAGGGCGAGTGCGTGGGCGGGGACGGTGATCAGAGCGAGGATCGCGGCCAGGATCGCGTATGTCGTGCGCCAGCTGAAGTAGTCGGCGAGGGCGGCCGTGATGGGTGCGAAGACGGTGGAGGCCAGTCCTCCGGCGGTTGGCTCGCGCCACCACGAGCCCACGCCCCGGCCCACGACATCGGCCACCGCACCGACTCCCACTCTCACCCCCACTGCGACGCCCGCAGAGTCCTCGCCCATCCCGTCGGCGAAGCCCGCGTCTCCCGGGCACCCGCCCCACCCGAAGGGCGGACCGGGGAAGGACGGCAAGGGGGCCGGGAAGGAGCCCAAGCACCCCTGACACCGCCTCGCCGCGAGTCCCGTGTGTACCGCTGTGCAGGGCTCAGGGGCCCGGTGCGAGCCCGTGGCGCGCTGAAACGCTGGGTGCGTAGGTTTCCTGCGCTCGGTCCCGAACAGGACACATGGTTCGGACATCACCGGCAGACTGCCCTACTGCTGGCCTGGGTGAGAGGGGTCCCACGCCAGCTGACCGTTCGGTATTCTCGCGCTGCGATTCACTCATTCGGACATCTCAGTCAGCAGAGGATCCGGGCAGCAGCCTGGTGCTCAGGGCCGTACGATGCAGGCGCAGGGGCCCGCTGATTTGGGTAGACCTCTTCTTATAGGCAGTCCACATCGGAGGGTGACAGGCGTATGGCGGCGAACGCCGATCACCTGAAAGCTCTTGTGCGGGCGCACTCCGAAGCCAATGACGACCTCTTCTACAGCGTCGCGCTGCAGGTGGCGGCGAAGTCCGCCCGCCAGGGGCAGGGAAAGTTCGCCGTAGAGCTGCGTGAGCTGGTCGAGGCCGCCCAGCAGCGGCAGGGGAAGCAGGACACCCAGCGTGGCCCTACCCCGGTGGTGCAGCCCCGCGGTGAGCTGACCAGTCTCCTGACGGCAGGCTATCCGGACACCCAGCTCGACGACATGACCCTGGACGCCGGACTGCGGGCCTCGCTGGATCGTGTACTGCACGAACAGCGACAGCGTGCACGGCTTGAGCGTTTCGGCTTTACCCCGGTGCACCGCATTCTGCTGTCCGGGCCTCCCGGGACGGGCAAGAGCATGACGGCAGCGGCCCTGGCCGGAGAGCTGAAACTGCCCCTGTTCACCATTCGCCTGGACGGTCTGATCAGCCGGTTCATGGGCGAGACAGCCGCCAAGCTGCGTCTGGTCTTCGACGCCGTGGCTCAGACCCGTGCGGTCTACCTGTTCGATGAATTCGACGCTCTGGGAGCCGAACGGGCAGCAGGCAACGACGTCGGCGAAGCCCGCAGGATCCTCAACTCATTCCTGCTGTTTCTCGATGAGGCACCCTCCGAGAGTCTCGTGGTGGCCGGTACCAACCACCACCAGCTTCTGGACCAAGCTCTGTTCCGCCGCTTCGACATGATCGCCACCTACGGCCCTCCCACCGGGGAGGAAGCTGTACAGGTGGTGCAGCGGCGCCTAGCCGGAATGGACACCAGCACACTACGGTGGGGCCTCGTGACAGAACGTGCATCGGGCCTGAGTCACGCCGAGCTGGTCAAAGCGGCGGAAGCAGCGGCCAAACGAGCCATCCTGGCTGACCGGGACGTGGTGGACGAGCAGCTGCTCCTGGAGGCCCTGAATGAGCGACACGCCTCCCACCATGCCTGAGCCCGACTCTTCCGCACGATTCAGTCCGCACCTGATCGTGCCCTGGGAGGCCACCACCCTCACGCCGCGCTCCGAGCCTGCTGGCGGAAACGGCCCCTCCCTGGTCCAGCACACGGACCGGCAGGGGCACGCCGATGCTTTGGTGGATGGGCTGGAGAAGGCCCGCCGTGAGGCAACCCAGTCCATGCAGCAGACGGCCGAGGACCGCCAGCCTGACGGTTTCGCGGTGCGTATCGAGGCGGCTCGTGACCATCCGCTGAGCCTGGAGCGCCTGGACGCATCCGGCCTGACACTCATGAGCAGCCACCCGCAGACCGAGAGCAGTCAGCAGGACGCGCTGGTCTGGATCCCGTTCGACAAAGTCGCTTCGTTCACCCAGCGGATCGCCGACTTCACGGATGACACCCCCGGCGGCAACCCCAAGCAGGCCGTGCTGGTGGCCAATATGGAACAGGTCCAGCGGGCTCTGCTGGAGCATCTCTGGCAGGAGCGGCAGGATCTGCCGCCGCTGGACGAGGAGCGGTGGTGGGAGTTGTGGTTCGATCCGCGGATCTCGCCGGCGGCGGTTGCCACCTTGCGTTCTCTGGCCGAAGAGCGTCGCTGGCGGGTCAGTGAACGGGCGATCCATGTCGGGGAACGCCTGGTGGCGCACGTCGCGACGACCGGTAACGAGCTGGCGTTCCTGTTGGCCACGAACGCCTGCCCTGCTGAGATCCGCAGCCCTACCTTCGCCGAGGGCCTCTACGCCGTCGACCGCGAGTTCCGCGTGGACCTCGTCAAGGATCTCGCCGCGCGCATCGAGCCGGCCGCACCGGAGGCCCCGGCGGTATGCATCCTGGACACAGGGATAGCCCAGGAGCACGCCCTGCTGAAGCCCGCGTTGCACGAGCGCGCCTACAGCGTGCTTCCTGGGAGTACCCCGGCCGACCGGATCGGGCACGGCACGCAGATGGCCGGGCTCGCCCTCTTCGGGGACTTCGCCGCAGCCCTTGAATCACAAGGTCCCGTCGTTCTCAGTCACGGTCTTGAGTCCGTGAAGATCCTCAACGACGCTCACACACCCGGCGTGTCCCCGCGGACCTGTGCGGAAACGACCGCGAACGCGGTCGCGACCGCTGAGATCGGCAACGGAGGCCCCGCATCATCGGGACGGGTCTTCTCGATGGCCGTCACCCGACAGTCCGGGGAAGGGGAGAACGGCGTAGACGGCACTGCGACCCTGTGGTCAGCCACCCTGGATGCCCTGGCAGCAGGCACGGACGTCACCGTCCGGGACGACCGCATCGAACTGATCGGAGCACCCGATCCCGAAGCGTCACGCCTGATCATCGTCAGCGCCGGCAACATCCGCGGTGCCGTCCCCCACCAGATGCGCCGCGACGACGGCACGCTGGATCCGCTGCTTCTCTCCGACCTGTCGCGCATCGAGGAACCCGCCCAGGCGCACAACGTACTCACCGTCGGGGCGTGCACACATATGGACGCCGTCCCCGATGCCGCCCTGTTCCGGGGATACCGTGCGCTGGCGGCGCCGGGCGCACTGTCCCCCTTCAGCCGGACCTCGGTGGCGCTGACCAACGCGGCCATCACCAAGCCCGACATCGTTCTGGAGGGCGGCAACATGCTCGTCGCCCCAGACGACAGCGTCCTGGACGCCCACGATCTGGTGAGCGTGGCGACCACCCACCACGACCCCGCGCGTCAGCTGACCTGGACGAACGCCACGAGCGCTGCCACGGCCCAGGCGGCTGCTCTCGCCGCCACAGCGATGAGCGCCTACCCCGGACTGCGACCGGAGACGGTTCGCGCCCTTCTCGTGCACGAAGCCCAGTGGACCCCGGCCATGGTCGAGCAGGGCCTGTTCAAGAAGACCGGCGCCCCCAAACTCGCCAAGGGCGACATGATGCGACAGGTGATCCGCCGGTACGGATGGGGCATGCCCACCGCCGAGCGTATCCGCAGCAGCGCCTCGAACGCCGTCACCATGATCATCCAGAACACCCTGGTGCCATACAAGGTCAAGGGCGGACAGGTTCGCCTGGCCGAACTCAAGCTGCACGAGCTGCCGTGGCCCCTGGAACAACTGCGTGACCTGGCCGAGACCACCGTCGACCTGCGGGTGACGCTCGCCTACATGATCGAGCCCAATCCCGGCCGGCGCGGCATGCTCGGCCGCTACAGCTACGCCTCACACGGCCTCCGCTTCGCCATCAAAGGCCCCACCGAATCCAGCGACTCCTTCCAGAGGCGCCTGGCCGAACAGGCCGAACACGAGAGCGACGGCCTCGGCAACCCCAGGGCATTCGAATCCAACAGCAAGTGGCTGGTCGGCCCCCGAGCCCGCAACCTCGGCTCCCTGCACGCCGACATCTGGCGCGGATCGGCGGCCGAACTCGCCGACTGCGGCACGCTCGCCGTCTACCCCGTCGGAGGCTGGTGGAAGGCGAACAGGCGCAACGACCGCATCGGCCTGCCCGTCAGCTACGCCCTCCTGATCTCCCTGCGCACACCAGAGGTCTCCACCGACCTGTATACGCCCATCGCCACCCAGCTCGGCGTGTCGATCGGCGTGGCTCCACAGGCCCAGACCGAAATCGTGGACGGCATTCCCATTCAGATGGAATTCGGCTGGTAGCTGCCGGGAGGCTCCGAGGCATTCCGGGTCTTGGTCGGGTCAGCGGAAACAGAGGGCCGGCACAGCGTTGAGGGCCGGCAGATGGTGTAGCAGTTCCTTCGGGGCCCCACCAGCATGTTCCACAGGCAGGCGCCCGCGCCCGAGAACTCGTCCACCAGGACACCCCCATCAAGGCCGCCCGCCGCCGGGTCCTCAACTTCATAAACACCCGGTAGAGCGGGACAACCGGAAAAGACCCGGTGCCTCGGCTCCGGCACTGGGGGCTTCGCCCTCTATCTGGCCAGCAGCAACAGCTACCGGGCCAACATCCTGCCCAGCGGCCTGCCGATCGGATCCCCGGAGGAAGCCCTCGACTGCGCAGGCAACCTCTACCTCAACGCTCTCGCGCCGGCCATCCGGATTCCGGCAGGACTTGTCGTCCTCGTCGGCCCGCCGGCCTCCGGCAAGACCAGTTTCGTTCGGGCGCTGATCGAGAGCGGGCAGATCGACGCGGAAGCCGTGGTGTCAAGCGACGAGATCCGCGCGGAGCTTTTCGGCACCTCACCCGCACAAGCGGAATCCGGCGCGGCGGACGCACGGATCTTCGAGGAACGTGACCGCAGGATCGTCGCCAGGCTCGCGACCGGGCGCAGCGCAGTCGCCGAGTCAACGAACGTCACCCCGCAGGCACGCGAACGACTCATCGCCATCGCCAGCCGCTTCAACACCCCGGTGACCATGCTGCGATTCAACCCGGACGTCACCGACCTCCTCCAGCAGTACACCGAGCGAGGCCGCACCGACCTCACCGCCGCAGACGTCCACGCCTACGCCGCGGCTATGGCCCGAGACGCCAGTGCCGATCAGCTCCGCTCCGAGGGCGCAACCGCCGTTCACGATGTCCCCGGACGTCGCCAAGCGACCACGCCTGCCGAAGCCGCCGCGCACTTCTCCTTCGCCTGACACATCCGACGTGTCCAGACTCGAAGAGGTCGCACCGAAGCACTCCGGCAGGCTCAAGGCCGTAGTCCGGACCGCGCGAACTGTTCGGGCTAGCTGCCCGGGTTACGTGCCTTCCAGTAGGGGTTGTCGTGGGGAAGGCGCCCGCTGACCCGGCCATACATCCCGAAGGTCATCAGCACGACGCCGACGACGAAGCTGAACATGACGTTCTGCAACTGGAAGGCGAGAACGTTGTAGTCGGTCCTGAGCAGGGCGAGGTTCACGAAGCCGCTGAGGACGAACCCGATACCGATGATCATGTTGAGGGTGGACGCGCGGTTCCCGCCGACGATCGCCCCGACCAGGAGCAGGGCGCCGAACACGATGGACAGGGTGCTCAGGGCCCCGTTCGTGTTCAGACCGATGACGGTGTCACCTCCGGTACCGAAGAAGCCGATCCGGTGCATCAGACCAAGGACACCGAACGCGATGAGGAATGCTCCGAAGATTCCGGCCCCGGCGCGATAGACGCGGCTCAGACGATGATCCACCTGCACATGCTTGTCGAGCCTGACGCGCGTCCGCGGCACGTGCCGTCCATGTGTGACTGCCATCGTGCGGCCCTCCGGTCCCAGCTCACCGACATCCGCCCGGCACGAGGGCACCGGACGCCCCGGTCATCGGCCTGTCACAGATGATTCGGAGCTGCCCCGGCAAAGGATGGGTACCAGAACCCCGGAAACCCGCTCAACCGGACCAGCCGCTGCCGGACGGGGACCACGAGGACGCGGACGGCAGTGCCCTTCGCTCCGGAGAGGCGGGAGACGCATGTTTCTGTAACGATGAGAGACGTGACCGTGGTGGCTTCGCAGCCGTCCGAGAGGCAATCGGCGAACCGGCTGAGGAGAAGACACCACCATGTGGCCCCTCTGGCCGTCGCACACTCCACCTGACTCTCGTGGGCTGCTGCCCACCGCAGAGGAGGAATCATCTCGTGAAGAGCCTTCGTTTGTCGCGCACCGTGATCTCCGGTGCCTCCGCAGTGATTCTGCCGGTCACGCTCGGCGTGATGGCCCCGCAGGCGTTCGCGGACACCGCGAGTGCCCCAGCCGATCCCTACGGGCCGGCCTGCGCATCGGTGCCCAAGGAAGGTTCCGGCAGTCTGACGGGTATGGCGAAGGATCCGGTGGCGACCGCTGCGTCGAACAACCCGGAGCTGTCGACCCTGACGGCCGCGGTCAAGAAGGCCGGACTCGTCGACACCCTCAACAACGCGAAGAACATCACCGTGTTCGCTCCGTCCAACGAAGCGTTCGCGAAGATCCCGAAGGCGGATCTCGACAAGCTCCTCGCCGACAAGGCCCAGCTCACCAAGGTGCTGACCTACCACGTCGTCGGCGAGAAGCTGACACAGCAGCAGCTGTACAAGGGCTCGTTCAAGACGCTGGAGGGCGGCACGCTCACCACGGCCGGTTCCGGGGACAGCATCACGGTCAACGGCACCTCAAAGATCGTGTGCGGAAGTGTCCCCACGGCCAACGCCACCGTCAACATCGTCGACACGGTCCTCATGCCCCCGAAGTAGTGACCCCAGGCAGCCACCGCGGGCGGGTCCGGCGCCGGTGAGGCGCTGGGCCCGCCCAGGCACGGTCGAATGGCGCATGCGGGTGGCATCCGGTCCCAGAAGCCCGACGGGTCAGGCAAAAGCAGACGCGGTGGGTTCGAATCAGCGGTATGACGACTTCTCCCCGGCTCGTGGTCCGTCTGCCGCTCGGAGCGCTGAGCGGGCTGCTCGCGGGATTCGCGGCACTCGCGGTCGCCGAGCTGGTCTCCGTCGCCGTCCGCCCGGAGGCCGGGCCGCTCACAGCGGTCGGCGGGGCGGTGGTCGACCGTACGCCGACGCCGGTGAAGGACTGGGCGATCCGCCACTTCGGCGAGGACGACAAACTGGTCCTCCAACTGGGGATTCTCGCCGCGCTGGCCGCGTTGGCCATCGTGCTGGGCGTGGTGGCACTCCGGTTCCGGCGGGCCGGCACCGCAGGGGTCCTGATCTTCGGGGTGATCGGCGCGGCCGCCGCGCTGACCAGGCCGGACTCATCGGGGTTCACCGACGCGCTCCCCTCGGTGGTCGGCGCCGTGGTGGCAGCGACGCTGCTCTACTACCTCATCGGGCGGCTCACCCAGCCACCTCGCGCCGGCAGGACCACGGCGGACCCTGATCGCGGAGCGGGCTGGGACCGCCGCGGGTTCGTCATCGGCGCCTCGGCGGCGGCGGTCACCTCCCTCGGCGTGGGAGCGCTCGGACGCTACCTCACCGGCAACGCCTCGCAAGCGGCGGTCGAGTCACGGAACGCGGTGAGACTGCCCGCACCGGCTTCGCCCGCGCCTCCGCTGCCGCCCGGCACTCAGTTCAAGGTTCCGGGTATCAGCCGCTTCACCACGTCGAACAAGGCGTTCTACCGCGTCGACACGGCGCTGGTCGTGCCGAAGGTGGACGCCGACACCTGGCGGCTGCGCATCCACGGCAAGGGTGTCACCCGCCCGGTCACCCTCACCTTCGAGGACCTGCTGCGGCGTGAACTGATCGAGCGGGACATCACCTTGACCTGCGTATCCAACGAGGTCGGCGGGCCGTACGTCGGCAACGCACGGTGGCTGGGCGTACGGCTGGCCGACGTGCTGGCCGAAGCCGGTGTCAGACCTCCCTCGAAGGGTGGTCCCGCCGATCAGCTCGTCTCTCGCTCCGTCGACGGTATGACGCTGGGCCCCCCGGTGGAGGCCGCCATGGACGGGCGTGACGCGATGCTGGCGGTCGGGATGAACGGGCAGCCGCTGCCCTTCACCCACGGCTTCCCCGTCCGCATGATCATCCCGGGCCTGTACGGGTACGTCTCGGCCTGCAAGTGGATCGAGGACATCGAGCTCACCACCTTCGCCGACTACGACCCGTACTGGGTCAAACGCACCTGGGCCCGCAAGGCTCCCATCAAGACGGAGTCGCGGATCGACGTACCCAAGCCGCTGTCCCGCTCCAAGGCCGGGACGGTGATGGTCGCCGGGGTCGCCTGGGCCCAGCACCGCGGTATCGACCGTGTGCAGGTACGGGTCGACGACGGACCCTGGCAGGACGCCGACCTCGCGACCGAAGCCACGATCGACACCTGGCGGCAGTGGTCCTACCCGTGGAAGGCGACCTCCGGCAGCCACACCCTGACCGTCCGCGCCACCGAACGCGGCGGCCGAGTCCAGACGGAGAAGCGCACCGGCACAGTCCCCGACGGAGCCAGCGGCTGGCCCTCCGTCGTCGTCACCATCGACTGAACAGCCGGACCCGCCGGAGACAGCCCCTGCCGCTGTCCGCGCGAGACGCAGCCCGATACCATTCCGCCGGACAAAAGATGTCACCGGCGGGCAAGAGGCGCTCCGCTCTCCGGCTACCGACAGCCGGTTTTCGG
Source organism: Streptomyces sp. NPDC102283 (assembly GCF_044766265.1). Classification (NCBI taxonomy): domain Bacteria; kingdom Bacillati; phylum Actinomycetota; class Actinomycetes; order Kitasatosporales; family Streptomycetaceae; genus Streptomyces; species Streptomyces sp. NPDC102283. The sequence continues at coordinate 2,760 of NZ_JBIWLQ010000008.1, read as the reverse complement.
TAGCCGGTAGCCGGTAGCTCCTGGATTCTGTCGGCGGATCCCGGTGGCCATCCCGGGAAAAGTGGTGATGGTGTCCGGACACCGGGAGGGCGTCCGGACACCATCACCCTCCGTCCTCAACAGACTTGAGGTCTCCGCACCTCAAGAGCCGCCGGGAACAGGTTTTTCATGAGCTGTCACGGTGGCAATCACCGGGTTGGCCGCCGATTGGAGCGGCGGCCAACCCGGTGTTCCCCGTGCCGGCTCAGGAACGCGCGGCGGTCTGGGAGGACGAGGCGCCATTCGGGCCGGCCATCTTGTCGCTGTCGATGTAGAAGGCTTCGCCGTCGCGGTCGAAGCCGGAGGCGACCAGCTTGGACGAAGCGCCCCACGGGCCGGCCTTCTTGTGGCTCTTCGCGAACACGGGACCCGAGTCGTGGTTGCCGTCGTTGCGGTAGTCCCGGTCATTGCCGTTCCGCATGCCGGAGCGGTCGCCACCGAGGAAGCCGCTCAGCAGGCTGCCGGACTCCGCACCGTTGCGGTCGGCCGACTGGTACTGGCCCGCGAACACCGGGCCGGAGTCGGCAGCGGCCAGGCCGGCCGCACCCAGAACCAACGGCACGGCGGCCGCAGCAACGGTCAGAGCCTTGACGATCTTGCGCATGAACTGTGTCCTTCGATCGGTGCGAGCAGCGAGTTCCCCGCCCGGCGGACTTGCATCCATCCGGGCGGTGGCGACCAGGTCCTCCTCGCTCAACCCGGCCGTCACTCGTCATCCGTGGCTGCACAGCGTCCGGATCGGTCAAATCCGGAATAAGACCTCATGTGAACCCATTTGGCGTAATTTGAGCTATCTGGCATGGCCTCAAGGCCTGTACGCGGGCGCTTCAGCTGCCCGCACGCCGCGTCCAGAAGGAAGCGCGGCCGGAACCCCGTGATCACGAGCCGAACGCTCCGGAACCCGCTTCGCCCGGGGCCGGATCGTTCCAGGTCACCGATCCGGTCCCGGGCGGGAAAAGGAGCGCACCCGACGCGACTCGCCCTGCCGGACAGGTGCTCCCCCGGTCCCTCGTCGTCGCCGCTGGCGTCCCGCTGGCCGCCACCTCTTCGCCAAGCGGCACGCGCGCAGGGCCCGCCCCCCGAGGGACGGGCCCTGCGACTAGCGATTCCTAGCGGCCGTGCAGGTACTGGGCGGCGAAGTAGCCGCGCTCGGCCTCGAAGTGCTCCCTGTTCTCGTTGGCGTACGTGATGCCGTACGGGCCGCCGAGGTTCAGGTACTCGGCGCTGGCGCGGTGGCCCTCGACGTGCTGGTAACCGGCCTCGGCCTTGCCGCCCTCCCAGTCGTTGGCGACGGCGGGAGCGGTGGCGACGAAGCCGGCGGCGGCGACGGTGGCCAGGGTGAACGCGATACGACGAAGCATTGTGCTCCCTCTTGAAGGCGTAACAGGTAGTGGACAGCGCGAACTCTTACAGCCCCGGCATCGACCATCAGACCGCCTCGCCCTGCTGGGCACCGAAAACACCCTTCTGGAGCCATAGTTGAACCTGCTAGCACTCGATCCACCACAACTGAAGAGTGGACCGCCCGGTGAGGAACAGGCACGGACAGCGACATCGACCGCCGGGCAAGCCCGAGTGCCACGGATGTGCCGGAGCAAGAAGCGCCGTCCGGGGATCGGACCGACAGGTCGGCCCAGGCGCGCGCCTGAGCGTGTCCGTCTTCAGCCGCCGCACCGGTTGGTTGTCGCTGCCGCACCTGCCTGCCACAAGCCACCGCGGACCGGCGGACTCTGCGGCGCCGGCCGTCGGGCCGCGCCCTGCGGTCGCGCTGACGCGGTGGCGCCGCTGCGGGTCGTCGAGCACCTGGTTCTCGACGACCTCGCCGCCTACGCGGACGACCGGGGCTGGGTCGTCCCGGCCGGCTGCGCGGTCGCCGACAACGGGCCGCCCGCGGAGGCCGACCGCCGCGCTTCGACCCGGACGACTACCGCAAGCGCCAGTCCGTCGAGTGCGGCATCAACCGCCTCAAGAGGAATCGTGCTGTCGCCACACGCTACGACAAGCTGGCAGTTCGCTATGAGGCGACAGTTCTCGTTGCTGCCATCAACGAGTGGTTGTGACGTACTGGTCCGATGACAGTTCGAACACCCGCACTCGACGACCACAACTGGGATCGACGGTCTCACCGACCGGATGCATCCCCAGTTTCGTCACGATTCGTTCAGAGGCGCCGTTGTCGAACTGGACGATGCCGCCAATCCGGCCCAGCCTGCAGCCGCAGCGGCCTCCGTGGCCAGGCCCTGCCCCCAGTAGGCACGCCCCAGCAGCCAGCCAATCTCAACCGCAGGCAAGAGCTCCGGCATGAAGTCGGGAACCGAAAGACCGGTGACCCGGCCTGTTCGCCCGTCGAGCGGATCTCCATGGCGAACAGGCCGAAGCCCGGCCTGTCCCACTCGCGCTCCATCGCCTCAACCTCACGGCGAGTCTGCTGTTCGTCACGGACACTGCCATCACCGATCCACCGCATCACCTCGGGATCCGCATTGAAAGCAGCCATGGGAACAACGTCATCCGCGCGCCAACGACGCAGGACTAACCGGGGGTCTCGAACAGGGCCATCCGAGCGTTCTGACCCACAGATGTCCCTCGAACATCTCTTACCTGAGACTTCCGATACACGCCCTAATCTTCTGAGTCAGGAATTCTGTTCAGATATGAGGCGAGGCGTTCGAGGATCTCGTCCGCGGTCTTGGTCCAGACGTAGGGCTTGGGGTCTGTGTT
>NZ_JBIWLQ010000007.1:138917-394506 GCF_044766265.1 Streptomyces sp. NPDC102283 | reverse complement strand
CCCCAAGCCCTACGTCTGGACCAAGACCGCGGACGAGATCCTCGAACGCCTCGCCTCATATCTGAACAGAATTCCTGACTCAGAAGACTAGGCCGTGTCTCTTAAGAGGTGCACTGGTGGCTGGTACCTCGTGGTTGAGGTGGGATCTGCCGTCGCGCATACCGACGTCCAAGGCGAGGCCGAGCGGGCCCGCCCACGACAGTGTGGGGCAGTGGCAGACGGGACGGCCACGGCACCGCACGGCCTGCGAAAAGCCACGGCTGTGGGATGACCGCGCGGATCTGTCGGCGACGCAGGTGGCTGCGGATCGCGCGGGATGAGTAGGCGCGATCGGCCAGCACCATGGTGGGGCGGGTTCGGGGCCGGCCAGGGCCCGTTCTCGGCACCCGGATGCGGACCATGACCGTCTCGAAGGCGGGCGCGTCACCGGCTTGGCCCGCTGTGACGGCCAGAGCCAGGGGTCGCGCTTGGCCGTCTGCAGCCAGGTGGATCTTGGAGCTCAGCCCGCCGCGGGATCGTCCCCGTGCGTGGTCGGCCGGCTCGTTCCGGCTTTCGGGCCCCTCTTTGAGTGCTCCAGCGGCGTGCTGGTGGGCCCGGACGACGGTGGAGTCGACCGACACGGTCCAGTCGATGTCATCGACAGCGTCGGCTGCCGCGAGGACGGCGGCAAGGATCTTCTCCCATGTGCCGTCGACGGCCCACCTGATCAGCCGTTTGTGCGCGGTCCCGAACGAGCCGAACTCGTCGGGGAGGTCCGCCAAGGCGAGCTGGTGCGGTACTTCCACACGATGGCTTCGAGCGTGCGGCGGTGATCGGCCCACCGCCGTCCGCGAACCGGATTGGCCGGCATCAGCGGCTCGATTCGGTCCCCCATCGCATCAGTGATCACTAATCGGGCAGGCATGTCCGATCAACTGGTGAGCCCACCAAAGAGACACGCTCTAGTCCGCCGCGGCCAGGTCGCGGGCCCTCAGCGCCAGCCACAGGTCGTAGCGGGCGCTCGGAGGCCGGAGCAGCGAGCGCTGGAGGACCGTTTCGAGCCGGGTCAGGCGCTTACGGGCGCCGGGCACGCTGATGCCCAGCTCGGCGGCGGCCGGGCCCAGGCGACCCTCGCAGCGCAGCCAGGTGCGCAGGGTCTCCTCGGACCCGAGGACGGGGGCCAGTTGCTGGTCGGCCCAGTGGCGTACGGCTGGGCGGCGCAGGATCTCGTCGAGCGTCCGCGCCGCCTCCCGCGTACCGGCCCCGGTGGGGGCGTACGGGGCGGGCTCGGTGGTGCACGCCGGGGCGGGGGTGGCGCGGACACGTAGCGCCAGGTCGAGGGCGGCCTGGTCGGCGAGCCGGTGCAGGTCGAGACCGAGCAGCTCGCCGATGAGCCGCAGCCGGGCGGCCAGGGTGTTGCGATGCACCTTGAGGTGGTCGGTCGCGTGCGACGAGAACGCCAGCCAGGAACTGGCCGTGGCCGCCAACTCCTGGGCCCCGGGGTCCTGCGCGCGGCGCGGCACATGGGTCAGGAGTGGGGTCAGCAGGCTGTTCGCCCAGTGCCGCCCGGCCGGCCCGACGACATACGCGGGATCCGGCGAGCTCCCGAACCGGGCGTGCCGACACGGCAGTTCCCGGGCGACGGCCAGGGCGTGGAAGGCCTGTCGGTAGCCGGTCGCGGTGTCGGCCAGCGGCACGGGTTCGCTGACGCCCACGACGCAGTCGCCGACCCGGGCGGCGACGGCCTCGTCGGTCGGGCCGGAATCCGGATCCGCCTCCTCCGCGGGCATCACCAGAATGAGGTGGCGGGCGTAGACGGGGCACCGCACGATCCAGGACCGGCCGCCGTCCGCGTCCGCGCAGACCCGGGCCACCTCGTCGCGGCCGTCGCCCGAGCACTCCACGACACACACCCGTACCGGATCGGGAAGCCTGGGGCGCAGCGCCCCAGCGACCTGCTGGGCGATGGAGAGCTGGCCCGTCATCAGCAGGTGCAGCACCGCCTCGCGGCCCCGGGACTCCGCGAGGTCCACCCGGCGGCTTTTGCGCTCCAGGGTCTCGGCCCGCCGGCACACGGACAGCGGATGGACCACGTCGGCGAGCAGCGTGGCGAGCCCGGCGGCGGCGGGTCGGGGAGTGACGACGGCGAGCACGGGGGCGGTGCGGTCGTCGGCGCTCAGCGGGAACAGCAGGGCGGTGTGCGCGCCGGTGTCGAGGGAGTACGCCCGCGCCCCACGCTCCATGAGGGCGCTCGTGCCCTCGGCGACGAGCCCCGCGACGTCGGGAACCACCTCCCGTGCCGTACGGGCCGCCGCGTGCAGCACCGTCCCGTCCGGCCCGACGAGCCCGGCCCAACCGCCTGCCCGCCCGGCCAGCCAGCCCAGCAGCTCGGCGGTTCCGCCCGTGCGGGCCAGCCGGTGCATCAGCAGAAGGTCGTCCGCACGCTCCCGTGCTCGCACCTGTCTCCCCGTTCCCGCACCGGAAGCGGCCGTGGCGCAGGTGGACCGTGCCGCACGACTGACTGTGCGGACCGATACCCCGGCGGCCGCCCCACTGGGCGCATTGAATCTCCCGTCTCCCTACCCTGCGTTCTATCGTCCGAACGTGTTCCAGTCGGTCGGGGGACGGCTGCGGAGCAGGGGGACACGGGGGGCACGGGGACACGGGGGGGCACGGGGGTACGGGGGCACGGGGAACGCGGCGGCAGCGGCTCACGGGGGTGGTCGCTGTCGTCGGTTTCCCGGCCCACGCCGATTGTCAGTGGTGCCTCCTATCGTCGTCGTCATGGGAGCCGGACTCCGGCTCCGGCTCTCGACGCGCCAGGAAAGGCCCCCATGGAGTTCCGGATCGAACGCAGTGCCCTGACCGAGGCCGTGTCCTGGGCGGCCCGTGTCCTGCCGGTGCGGTCGCCCGTCCCCGTGCTCGGCGGACTGCTGCTGGACACGGAGGGCGAGGGCGGCGGCGGGCCCCTGCGGATCTCCGGGCTCGACTACGAGGCGTCGGCGCGCATCGACGTGGACGCCGAGGTCGTACGGCCCGGGAAGGTGCTCGTCATGGGGCGGCGGCTGCTGGACATCTGCAAGGTGCTGCCCGAAGGGCCCGTGGAGTGCGCGGTGGAGGGCTCGCGCTTCACGGTGTCGGGCGACGGAGCCCGGTTCGGCCTCTCCGTGCTGCCGCTGGACGACTACCCGGCGCTGCCCCCGCTCCCGCAGGTCCGGGGCGCGGTGGACGCGGAGCTGTTCGCGGCGGCCGTGGCCGATGTGGCGGTGGCCGCGGGGCGCGACGACACGCTGCCCGCGCTCACCGGGATCCGGCTGGAGCTCGACGGCGACACGATGACGCTCGCCGCGACCGACCGCTACCGCTTCGCCGTACGGACCCTCCCGTGGAAGGCGACCACTCCCGGCGAGGCCGCCGACGTCCTCGTCTCCGCCCGCCGCCTCATCGAGATCGCCCGCTCGCTGGGCCGCTCCGGCCTCGTGAGCGTCGCTCTGGACGCCGGTTCGGCGGGCTTCGAGCACGCCGGGACGCGGACCACGGTGCGGTTGTTGGAAGGGCGGCTGCCGCGCCACGAGAAGCTGTTCGCGATGGCGGACCCGGCGGTCGCGCTCATGGACCGGGCCCGGCTGACCGAGGCCGTCAAGCGGGTCTCCGTCGTCGCCGACGGGGACAGCCCGGTGCAGATGACCTTCTCCCGCGCCGACGCCTCGGTGACTCTCCGCGCGGGTTACGAGGACGACGTGGCGTCCCAGCGGCTGCCGGCCGCCCTGGAGGGGGCCGAAGAGCTGACCGTGGCCTTCAATCCCGGCTATCTGGCCGACGCCCTGGCCTCCTTCACGGAACCGTCACTGCGGCTCCTGCTGCTGGGGGCCGGACAGCGCGCGATGATCACGGACGAAGCGGGCACGGACGTCCACCGGCACCTGCTGATGTCGGTGAAGCCGCAGTTGGGGTGAGTGCGGGCTCCCATCGACCTCACTATGCTCAAGGGCTGTCGAGAGCCACGCGGAGCCGCAGGAAGTCACAGCAAGTAACAGCAAGTAACAGCAAGTCACGGGGGCGAGAATGAACGGGCAGGAGTTGTTCGCGCGGCTGTTCCATGCGGCGTTGACGGTGTTCAAGCCGAAACGCGCCGACCGGATCGTCGACGAGACGATCACCGCACTCCAGGTCGCCCGTTCCCTGGTCGGGGCGGTCGCCGTCATCTGGATCACCATCGCCTACTGGGGGTCGGCGGACGACCCACTGCGGGCGAAGTTCGAGGAACTGGCCCTGGCCGCCACGATCCTGGTCTTCGCCGTGCCGGTCATCCTGTTCGTCTTCATACTGGCCGCCGAAGGCACCCACCGGGGCCTCTACCTGAGCCGGATCGCGGGCCCGCTCCTGGCCGTGGGCACCCTGGCGGGCGTCTACTACCTGGCCTTCGTGGTCAGCCCCGCCCTCGGGCGCACCGCCGTCGAGGACTTCGACATCGTGCCGATGCTGCTGACCATGCTGGTGCTCCTGCCCTCGTACGGCGTGGCCGCCCTGTTCCTGATCATCGGCACGGCCTTCGCGGTCGTGACCGTCTTCCGCCTCTCCGACGTCCACGAGACACTGCCCCCGCTGGTCTCGCCCTTCCTGGTGTGGACGCTCTTCGTCATCCAGCTCGCCGACCCGCCGATGTCCGGCATCCCGGTGCTGCTCCGCATCCTCTTCCTCGTCGGCCCGCCGCTCTCCGTCACGGCACTGTCCTACGCCGAGCTGCGGCAACTGCGCCTGCACCACGGGGTCACGCTCCGGACGGCACTGAACCGCGCCTGACGACACCGCCACGTCGGCAAGGCGTGGGAACCCGGGCCGCCTGGCTGTGGCGTCTGAGGCTGCGCCAGAAGAGCAGGAACAGCACAAGCCCTTGCGCCATCATCGCCACGCCCGTCGTCCACTCCGCCTCGCCGTCGGCGACCGGACCACGCTCACCGGTCAGGGTCTGGCCGAGCAGCGCGGCCGCGCCCATCATCCACACAAGGCTCAGCGTCCGGGCGCTCAGCGCCGTGAAGAAGGGACCGGATCGCAGGTTCGCAAACCGCCAGATCTGCCAGAGCATGTACAGCGCGCCGACGCTCCCCCACAGGCCCGTGTAGCTGCCGCCCTTCGCGCCCGCGGCAGCCTCCCACGCGGCGACCGAAGCGGCGAACACGTACGCGGTCCCGACGGCGGTCGCCAGCCACAGGAGGATGCTCAGGAAGGTGCGTCCAGCGGTGCCTCTGGGACGGACCAGGAAGTTGTTGATCTGCGAGCCGGGCCCCGTGTTGACCCCGTAGACCTCGCTGTCGCGGATCTCGGTCCGGGCGTCCCTCTCCCACTCCCGCGCCGGGCGCTCAGAACCGGAAGTCGTTGTTCTGGCCGCCGTCACCGGTGTTCACCCCGTAGACGGTGCTGTGGTGGAAGGCGACCCCTCCCTCGCCCCTCCGGCCTCGCTCCCGGGGCGCGAACTCATCGACCAGTCTCCCCAACTCGCACGCGGCCGCAGGATGTTCGGCGAGCAGCACGACGAAGCGTGCCTGCCACTCGGCCTCGATCGAAGCGTCCTGGCCGGGCGCGGCGGACAGAGCCAAGCGCTCCCGCGCCTGTTCCCATTCGGCCTCCAGAGCGTCCTCGCGGCCTTCCCCGTTGCGGGCCAGCAAGCGCGCGACGCGGGTGCGGGCACCCGACCACGCGTCGGTGACCATCAGCGCCACCAGAGTGGTCGCGCCGGTCGAGGCCAATGCGAGCTCTGCGTCCATGACGAAACCCCGTTTTCCAGCACGTTGCTCCTTCTCAGTCCAAGGCCGTGTTGACGGCCTGTCAGGGAGAGTCGTGGAGCGCGCGTCCGGCCGGATCCGCTCCCGTACGCACATGCCGTCGGATCGTCCAGGACGCCGAAAGGGGGCGCGCCCGGCGTGAGCCGGACACACCCCCGTTCGGGTGGGGTCTCGCGGGAGTCCTCAGGGCCTCATGGGCCGGTCGGGACCGCCGGACATGCCCTCGGTGCGGTGCGGGGTCAGCAGCTCAGGTTCGGACCGGTGGTGGTGCCGAGGATCTGGGTGAACTGCGTGAACTTGTTGATGCGGCTCTGGACCTGCGCCGGGTTGCCGCCGTTGCACTCCAGGGCGCCGTTGATCGAGCGGATCGTCTCGCCGAAGCCGGCGTTGTTGACGATGGCGTTGTGCGGCGTCATGGTGCCGGGACCGTTCTGGGAGTTCCAGTACCAGAGGCCGGTCTTCCACGCCACGGCGGCGTCCTGCTCCACCAGGTACGGGTTGGCCAGGAGGTTGATGCCCAGGGCGTCACCGGCGGCCTTGTAGTTGAAGTTCCAGCTCAGCTGGATCGGGCCGCGGCCGTAGTAGGCGGCCTGGCCGGCCGGGCAGCCGTAGGACTGCGTGGTGTCGCAGTAGTGCGGGTAGTTCGCCTCGTTGACTTCCTTGATGTAGAAGAGGCCGCCGGTCTCGTGGCTGACGTTGGCGAGGAAGGCCGCGGCCTCGCGCTTCTTCACCTCGTCGCTGCCGGTGTTGGCGAAGGCCGGGTAGGCGCTCAGGGCGTCGGTCAGGCCCTTGTACGTGTAGAAGGCGTTCCGGTTCGGGAACATCTGGTTGAACTGGGCCTCGCTGACGACGAAGCCGTTGTTCTCGCCCGGGTTCCCGCCGCCGGTGCCACAGGCCCCCTTGTCGGCCCAGACGTCCGACGTGCCCGGACGCTCGTTCTGGGTCCACCACTTCGCGGTGTAGTTGCGGCCGTTGTACGAGACCGCGCCGCCGTTCGTGTAGACGGAGGAGGAGCTCCAGGCCGTGGCGCAGGTGGCTGCCTGCGCGGTGGCGGCGGGAAGAACGACGAGCGCCGCGACGATCGCGCCGAGCGCGACCAGCAGACTCATGACACGTCGGATCACGTGATCACACTCCTTAGACGCGGCGCGACGTCCGGCCTGCGCCGCCGTGGGGGTGCCGACACTCAAGCGATAATGGTCTGGACCTGTCAAGGTCTAGACCAGCATCGGTAAAGGTGCCGGTTGCACCGGTTTCGGCCACCGCCGTCCGGGCCGATCGCGTCAAGAGGGTCCTCAACAGCCGCTACTCCGGGAGGGGCCCATCCGCATCCCCCGCGAACGGGGGCGGAACCGAAGGTAAAATCTTCCGGCTCCGCCCAGCATGCGGACGGGTCGGGACCGTTCCGGACGGCCCGCGGACCCGGCAGGCTCAGCAGGTGAGGCCGGACCCCGGTGCCACCCCGACGATGCCGGTGATCCGCTCGTACCGCTCCACCCGCGCGGTCACCGAACCCGGGTTGCCGCCGTCGCACTCCAGGGCGCCGTTGAGCGAGCGGATCGTCTCGCCGAAGCCCGCGCCGCCGACCATCGCGTCGTGGGACGTCATGGTGCCGGGGCCGTTCTGGGTGTTCCAGTACCAGAGGGCGGTGGCCCAGGCGACGGACGGATCCCGCTCGACCATCCAGGGATCGTTCAGCAGATCGAGCCCGAGGGCGTCCCCGGCGGCCTTGTAGTTGAAGTTCCAGCTGAACATGATCGGGCCGCGCCCGTAATACGCCTCACGCCCCGCCGGGCAGCCGAAGGGCTGGGTGTCGTCGCACTTGCGCCAGTAGTTGGCCTCGTTGATCTCCTTGACGTACTTCAACCCCACCGACTCGAAGTCCGCGTGCGTCAGGAACGCCGCCGCCTCCCGGGCCCGCGTCTGCGGCGTACCGACGTTGGCGAAGCGCGGGTAGGCGTGCAGCGCGTCGATCAGGCCCTGGTACGTGTAGAAGGGGTCGCGGTCCGGGAAGATCTCGTCGAACCGCTGCTCGCTGATGACGAAGTCGGACACCCCGCCCGCACATGCGCCCCGGTCCGCCCAGGCGGCGCCGGCGCCCGGGTTCTCGCCGTGCGTCCACCACTTGGCGCTCCAGTTGCGCCCGTGGTGGGAGACGGTGTCCCCGGCGCGGTAGTCGGCCGAGGCGCTGTGGAGCGGTGCGCAGGGCTGGGCGGCGGGGGCGGCGGCCGACGCGGCGGGGGCTGCCGTCACTAGAGCGGCGGCGAGGGTGGCCAGGGCCGCCGGAACGGTCAGGAACCTCCTGGCGCGAGCGAGGCGGTCGGTATGAGCGAGGCGAACGAGGCGATCGGTACGGGCGATGCGAACGGTGCGAACGGTGCGAACGATGCGATTCAGGGCTGCTCACTCCTTCGGCGCGGCACACCGAGCATCCCGGCAGGCCGACATGACGGGCCACCACCCAAGCCCGCATGGTCTGGACCTGTCAAGGTCTAGACCATCAACCACCTTGCTGCGCGCCTAAAGTGAGTGACCGTGGACGACACCGATGACGACTCCAGCCCCGTCCTCCGGCACACGGTCCGGCGACACGCCGCACAGGGCGACTCCCGTCAGGTGGCTGACCTGGCGGTGGAACTGACGGACCGGATCGACACCGCCACCAAGGAAACGCACGAGCACCGGCATCAACTCGCGCATCTCGTCCGGGTGCTGGCCATCACCCCCGGCCACGACAGTCTGAGCCAGCTGCTCCGGCTGTTCGACCGTCAACAGGGCCACGGGGTCGACCTCGCGCCCCGGTTCGTCGCCTCGCTCCTGGCCGAGCACCGGGAGGCCGCCGACCTGGTCGGCCCGCTCTCCGAGCGCGACGCGCAGGGCCGGCTGGACGAGCTGCGCATCTGTCTCTTCCACGAGCTGATCCTTCGGGGCGTGGACGTGGACGCGTTCCCGGGGATGAGCGACTGGACGCGCGTGGTGCACGGCGGCCATCCGCTGGCGTGGCTGCCACGGCGCCGCGGCGCTCTGGAGACCCGGATCGTCCTCCCCAGCAGGTCGGTCGACAGCGGCGCGCGCTCCGCCGGCGTCACCCTGCCGACCGAGGGCCGGGTCGACCCGCCGACGCCCCGTACGCGGGAGCGGTCGGCCCTGGTGGACTCGGCGACCCTGGACCTGCATCAGATGATCATCGCCGCGCCGGAGGCGGGCGGCTGGGGGCACTCGGAGGCCTGGGTCTTCCGGACGGACGAGGAAGTGGAGCCGGACCGGGTCCCCGCGCTGCTGCCCACCCTGCCGATGGGATGCGTCGAGGGCCTCGGCGCCACGGGCCGCTTCGAGATCGCCCGCCGCCCCGCCGACGCGATCTGGAACCTGCTCTTCGCCACCGCGTCGCTCGGCAGCGCGTACCACCACGGGGCGCACGGCTCGTTCGGGCGGCTGTGGGCCTGGAAGTCGATGGCGGCCCTCAGCGACGCCCCGCCGGACGCGAGCGCGGAGGAGGTGGAGCGCCACGCCCGACGGACGACGTGGTTCCACTTCGAGTCGGACGCGGAGTGGTTCTGCAACGACGCCTTCACCGACTACGGCATCGCCGCCCTCTCCCCCGACCGCCGCAGGATCGCCGTGCTCGCGGCGACGGACACCGACTGACCGACCAGGGGCGTCCTTGCCCTGGGTCACGGGCGGGGTGCCGACTCCCTGCGGGAACGAGTTGATCTCGTAGGCCACGCAGACCGGGGTCTGCTCCCAGCCGGTGAGCACATCGAGCTCGGTGAGGAAGAGGAAGAAGTCCGTCAGCCGTTGACCCGGGTCAGACGAGATCGCCCATCCAAACGCGCCGACCCAGCTCGTCCAGCTCCGTCTTCAACCGACGGCACTCCGGCAGAGCCCTGCCCAGGAGCCGCCAGTACTCGGGGCCGTGCCCAGCCACCCTTACGTGAGCCAGCTCGTGCGCGACCACGTAGTCCACAAGGTGAATCGGCAGCTGAAACACCGCCCAGTGCAGGGAGATCATCCCCTCGTCGCCGTCTCCCGCACCGGCCCGGTAGCTTCCCCACCGGTGCCCCAGGTCCCGCACCCGTACGGCAGGCTCGGGCACATCCATCCGGGCGGCCCAGGGCTGAAGACGGCCCCGCATCCAGCGTTGTCCCGCACGGCTGTACCAGTCCGCGAGTGCCTTGCGGGCGAGCTCCTGATCATCGGCGGCCGTACGGTCCAGCCGGAGCCTCCCGGCGACCAGACGGACAGCGGGGACCTGGGCTCCGGCCGCCTCGTCGTCGACGACGAGGAGCCGGTGATCCCGCCCCAGATAGCGATGGATCTCGCCGTCCTTGAGCGAGCGGGTGGGATGGAGCTGGCGGCGCTCCTCGCTGAGCCGCGTCTTGGCTTCGATCCAGCCGGCGCTTGAGCGTACGAAGTCCTCGGCCCGCCGGACCTCGCACCCCTTGGGCACGTGGAGCGTGAGCGACCGGTCCCGCTCGACCGTCAGACCCAGCCGACGACGGCGGACGCTGATCCGCACCCTCAGCTCCCGCCCGTCGACGACCAAGGCCCCGCCCTCGGTGAGCGTGGGCCCACCGGAGGGCGAGCCGGATGTGGACGGCAGGGGGGACATAGGGACTATTCTCGCCGCACCTCGGCCCGGAAGGCCTCCAGATGCTGCGCGGCGTAGCCCGCGAGCGTGGATGCGATCCGGCTCACTTCGTCGGTCACCTGCTTACGTGCGGCGCCCTTCCCCCTGTATCCCGCCTCGCGGAGCCGTGTGTAAAGGCACGCCTCCAGGTGAGCCACATGAGACGCCTCCCCGCCGAAGGACGCCAGGATCACCCGGCTGGTGATCTCGTCGTACACCTCGGCCACGACCCTGCGCAGTTCCTGCGGCTCCGGATCGTCGAGCAGTTCACTCGCCTTCAGCTTCTCCCTGAGTAGCTCGTGGAGCTTCCGCTCCATCGGGGGCAGGTCGACGACAGCCGGATCGACCTGCTCGGCCTGACGTGCCCGCTCGACCAGGGGGCCGAGCTCCCGGAGGATGTCGTCCCAGCGTCCGGCGAACTCCTCCAGCACCCGCTCCAGCTCCGCGGACAGCTGCCGGTACACCGGCCGGTCCTCGACCGCCTGTCGCTCCTCCAGGTGGTACCGCAGACCCTGGATCTGTTCGGCCGCCGCCTCGCGCACCGGAAGCCTCCCGACCACCTCGTCGAAGTCCGGGGCGAGGATGGACACCGGCGCAACGGCCTCGTCCACCTCCTGCGCCTCCAAATGCTCGGCGATCAGCGCCCGCACCTTGCGCCCGTAGCCGCGCATCGTGAAGCCGCCACCGGTGTCGTCGCGGTAGTGACGGCGTACGCGCATCTGGAGCACGCTCCACGCCCGCGCGTCGGGGACGTGCTCCAGGGCGTCCTGGTGCGGCAGGACCCGGTTCACCGCTGCCAGGTACTCCCCGAGCAGCCGGTCGAAGCTCGCTCGCAGTACGGGATCGGAGAGCGCGAGCACGGCCTCCGCCAGCTCCGCCCGCGATGCGAGGCGACCCGGGTCGATCCCCTCGGACTCCAGAAACGCCCGGAACTCCTCGGCGGTCCGGTCCAGCTCCGGCAGCTCGTCGGCCAGGTCGCGCAGCGATGCCACGGCGTGCGGGTTGCCCTGGTAGGCGGCCAGCGTGATGGCAAGGTTGTTCAACACGCCGTAGTAGTCGATGACCAGGCCCTCGGTCTTCCGCCGCGCGGGACGGTTGACCCTCGCGATCGCCTGGAGGAGTTCGGCGTCACGGATCGGCCGGTCAAGATAGAGCGCCTGCTCGATGGGCGCGTCGAAGCCGGTGAGCAGCATGGACTTCACGATGAGAATAGCGATCGGCGGCGGGTCGGCCGCTTCGTCGCCCCAGACCAGGTCGCTCCAGGGATTCATACCGCCGATGGAGCCGGCGGGCACCGGGTTCGGCTCGACCGGCGGGGTGTACGCCCAGGGGTTGTCGGGAGGCAGCTGGGGAAAGGGCCGGAGGAACCGGTCGACGTGATCGCGCTGCTTCTTCTCGTCGGTCCAGTCGCGCCACCTCCCGGACTTCTGCTCCGAGCCGGCGGAGATCACGGGGACGAAGTCGATGCGCCGCAGAAGTTCCTGGAACTGCCAGGCGCGAAGGAGGAGCGCTTCCTCGCGGGTGTAGGACTCCGGCGCCCTCCCCCGCAGCGACAAGCGCCGCCCGCTCGCATCGAACTCCTCAACCCGCAACAGCAGTTCGGTCCGAGCCTCCTGGAACGCATTGCGGTAGAGGACCGCGGCCTTGCGGCTGACCACCGCGACCTGTGCCTTGAACCCGCCCGTCAGCGGGCCGGTCACGTAGTGCTCCAGCATGTCGGCGGCCTTACGCCAGATCAGCGGCGGCGACTCGGCCACGGCCCGCTTGGACGGAGTGGCGTACTTCGCGCGCACCCGGGCCCTCTCGGCCTCTTCCAGCGGTTCGATCAGGTCCTCGAAGCACTCGTCCAGCTGTTCCTTGTCGCGTACCTCGGCCTTGGTGACCCGGCCCGAGTAGCGCACCGGCACGACGACCTTGTCGCGTTCCGCCTCGGTCATGCGGTAGGTGTCGAGGAACTCCGGGTCTCCGCCCGGGGTGGTACTCGGCTCCAGGCCGAAGATGCGGCCGGTGTCGTCGCGCCTTCCCGCCATGAGCGGGGTACCGGTGAAGCCGATCCGCGCCGCATTGGGCAGCGCCTTGCGCAGGCAGGCGTGCAGGACGGAGGTGTGGGACCGGTGGGCCTCGTCCACCAGGACGAGGACCCGCTCCGAGTCACTGCACTCGGGAAAGATCCGGGCTGCCTTCTTCAGCGTCTCGTCGTCCGGTACGGGATCGGCGACCTCCTGTGCGCTGACACCTGCCGCGGCCTTCGCCCGGTCCGCCTCGAACTCCCCGTCGAGCGAGTGCTCCTCGCCGCCCGCCGTGTCCCCCGATCCGCCCTTGCCCGCGACCAGGTCGCCGAGGAACTTCTGGATGGTCGCGAAGATCACCGCCCGCCCGCCGGACCGTCCGGCCCGGCCCAACAGCTTCTCCAGGTCCGTCCGGGACGTCGCCTCACGCACCTCGGACTCACTGAGCGCCACAGCCTTGCGCAACTGCCGCTGGAGGTCGATGCGGTCGGTGACGGCGACGATCGTGATGCCGTTCAGGGCGGGGTCCGAGCTCGCATGGAGCCGCCGGGCGAGGAACTGCATCGTGAAGCTCTTGCCCGCGCCCTGGGTGTGCCAGACGACCCCACCGCGCCGGTCGAGATCTCCACCGGTGACGGCAATGCTGCTCCGCGTACGCAGCCGCTCGACGATCTTCTCCGTGGCCCGGTACTGCTGGTGCCGACAGACCACCTTCGCCGTTCGGGATCCCGCGACCAGCCTCCGCGTCTTCGCTCCGGTGTCCTTGTCGTCACCGAGAGGCTTCTCGAAGACGTAATGCCGGACGATGTTGAGCAGGTTCCCCGGCCTCAGGACGATCGCGGTCAGCTGTTGCTGAAGGGTGGGCTCGCCCTCCGCGCCGATGAGCCCCCAGGCGCGCAACTCCTGCTGAAGGTGGACCGGCTTCTCGTAGTCGGAGCTGATGCTGCGCCACAGGGCGTAGTGCTCCTCGGAGGAGGAGTACGTACCGAGCGCGGCGTCCGTTCCGTCGGCGGCGACCAGCAGCTGTACCGGTGCGAACAGGTGCGGGACGCCTCGCAGTGCACCCTCACCACTGCGGGTGTCGTCGTCCACCGGGCGCCCGGTGTAGGCCCGCAGGTCGCGGATGGCGCTGCCGAGCGGGTCCCGTACGTCGGGCGACTTGCACTCGATGACGACGAGCGGGATGCCGTTGACGAAGAGCACGAGGTCCAGCACGGCCGGTTTGCCGTCCGCGTCGCACACCCGCAGCTGGTCGACGACGACGTAGTCGTTCCGGGCGAGACGCTCCTCACGGCTGCCCTCCAGCGCCTCGGACGACCAGTCGACGAACCGTGTCTTGACGTCCCGGTCGTCCGGGCCGGCCTGGAGGACTCCGGAGAGGAGGAGATCGGTCGCGTCGCGGTTGGCTTGCGGCAGGGACTGCGCGGATACGTGCCGGGCGGCGGCACGCAGCGCGCGTACGGCGGGGTCGGTGTGCGCGTCGTAGGTCATCCACGAGGAGTACCGGCGCACGGCGGCCCGCAGCCTCCGCTCCAGCAACACTTCCCGGAAGTCGTCGCGCTCGCCCTCGGCCTTCAGCCGGACGCCCTGGATGTGCTGCCACCCCATGGCCTTGAGATGGGCCAGCAGCGGCCACTCCGCCTCGACCTGCTCGGTCGTCCCCTCGACCACTTCGGTAGCCATCCCCCGTGCCTCCCCGCGTACCGACCGACGTACTGGTGAACCCGTTCGAAGGTCCATTGTGCGCCAGGGGTGGGGTGGGCACGCGGGCCAGGTCCCGCAGCTGGGGCTGCGGGACCTGGTGCGGTGCTCGGCTGTCGCCGGTCAGGCCGGGCGGTGTGTGGTGAGGACGCCCTTGCGGCAGTCGGGCAGCCCGGAGGCGGGGCTGATGAGAGCGGCGGTGGCGTCATCGAGGGCGTAACAGAGCTGCGCGTGCAGGGTCTCGGCCTCGGCGGGCGTCAGCCGCAGCGAGGCATCAGCCTCGAAGGCCCCGTCCCGACGCAGCCAGAGGTCGATCGCGAGCGACCCGTCCGCCTCCCGCCGCACGGGCTTGCTCGGCACCCGGCTGACGCGTACGTCCTGCGGGCCGCCCATCAGGCCGCCGCCTTGGTCGTCGCGAGCACCAGGCTCCCGGTGCTGTACACCTGCCCGGCCACAGCCGCGACCACCAGCCCGTCGAGCGCGAGCCGCATGGCGGTACGGCGGAGGCGGCGTTCGGGGGCGAGGGGGCGGGGGCGGGAGGGGTGATCGAGGCGGAGGAGCCTTTGACCGTACGGAGGTTGGGGGATGATCTCGGCGGAGGACGCGAGCGCATGGGCGGGCGCGTTCGCGGACCCGGGCTGGCCGATACGGTGGAACACGTTGACGCTCCTCTGAGGCGTTGGCCATGCCCCGGGGTGGTGATGACACCGCCGGGGCACTCCAGATCCAGACGGTAGCCACGCGACTACCGCCCGCATCCAAGAGTAGCGACAAAAGTGCTGCCGCATCAATGTTGATGCGGCTCGGAGTAGCGTTGGCATATGCGGCGAAGTGCTGCGCTATACGAGGTCGTCGAACTCGCCGGCCTTGGCTCCCGCCAGAAACGCCGCCAGCTTCGACGGTGTCGTCCGGACGACCACACCAGGATCGTCACTCTCCCTCATCAGCACGCCACCGTCGACGACGGCGAGCTCCAGACAGTTCCCCGACTGCTCCGAGAAGGAGGCCTTGCGCCACTGAATTTCCACGATCCTCAGACTTTCATAGCTCGGACAGCACCTTGCGGATGAAGTCGCGCGACCGCTTCGGTTCAAGCGAACGCGTCTCCATACGATCCAACACCGCGCGGTAGTTCGTCAGATGGGTCTCGGCATCGAGGAAAGTGATGCTGTTCGGTACGTCGATCTGCACGGTGTCCAGCTGGCGGACCGGTCCGCTCGCGTACATCGTCGAGCTCCCCGCACTGGGGAACCCTCCAGCAGCGAACGGGATGACGCGCAGGACTACGCACTCCCGCTCGGAGTACTTCAGCAGTTCCTGCAATTGGAGCCGCACGACAGCACGGTCGCCGAACAGCATCCGTAGGGCAGCCTCGTGGAGGAGGAACGAGCAGCGAGGCGCATTGGGGCTGTCGAGCAGAGCCCGGCGGCGCATCCTGAAGTCCACCTGGAGATCCATAGCCTCCGAGGTCAACGGCGGGACGGCCTCGCCGAAGACGGCGCGGGCGTAGTCCTCGTGCTGCAACAGGCCGGGCAGGTGCGTGATCTGCACATGCCGCAAGGACACCGCGTGATGCTCCAGCTCAACAAGGTCCAGCATGAACGAGGCCATCGAGTCTCTGAACTCGTCCCACCAGTTCACCCCGGAGCGCTCCCGAGCCATGTCCGCGAGGGCGTCCACGTAAGCATGGTCAGGGCAGGAGTAGTTGGACGCCCACACACGCACGCGGTCGGCGCTGACACCGAACCGAGCCGCCTCGGTGTTGCTGATCGCGGTCTTGTCCACACGGTGCAGCGCGGCGGCCTCGGTCAGGGAGAGCCCGACATGCTCCCGCATCCGCCGAAGCTCGGCGCCGAGTCGGCGCTGACGAGCGGTGGGTGGCTTTCGAACGGGCAAGACTCCCCCCTCACTTGGCACCGGACAGTGCGACGAGCCTATGCCCGGTTCTCGTCAAGTCTTCCACCAATCAGCCGATCGACGATCCCACCACGCATTCGGCGAATTTTACGCAACGCTTCAGTTTCGGCGACGATCCGCCCATTGAACTCACGAACAACGGCGGAAATACGCTTCTGATCCGAGGCGCCAGGAAGAGGGACGCAAATACCCTGGACCATCTGAGAGGAAATCTTCACCATACTCCCGGAAGTTCCTTGCGCTACGCCTTGCACTTCTCTCCTAACCCGCCCTGACCCGAGGAGAATTTCAATAAACTCAGCAGACACGCCACTCGCCAGCCGAAGCCTCATCATCAAGTCCGGGTAGATACACGGCGTGCCAATATCCCTATAGATACCACAGAGGCCGACGAGGGAGCGCGTGTTGGCTCGACTCATAAGCAGATCACCATCTCGCAGCAATGCCTTCCCGTACGCCAGCACACCAGGTGGGGCATTCTTTATCTGCTTAGGCTTAAAACCTTCCGTAGTCAAGCAACCCAACCCGAGCATCTGGACACCCGTCCATTCGGAACTCTCCAACGGAGAGAAACCATTGCGAGGATCTTCGGCCAGAAAATCCTTCAGCTGGGACGACCAAGCGAATCTCTCGAGCTCTTCATCGACTGCCGCCTCTCGCAGTGTTTGCAATTTAGCAATAGCGCGTTCGGAGGCTCTCTCCACTTCTGTAATCGAGTCCAGAATTTCAACGATACGAAGCTGCCGCACGAGAGGAATCAGAGGAAAAGAAAGCTTTGCGAACCTGCCCCCACCAAGGTGCGCAATACTCGTGGTCTTCTTCGCGATCGACGCAAAAGTTCCGTCGTTCAACCAACCTCTAAATACCTCACGCGCGTACGCCGGAACCACATCATGACTACTCCGGAATCGGATGAGCGTATTCTGGAAACAATACGTGTTCCGCGGCCCATCGTAGGTCGCACTTCGGCCGACCAGCTCCAGGCTTTGCCCCTCATTGAGGAGGATGTCCCCAGGCTCCAGTCCATACTTCTGCCGCTCCAATGGGCTAAATCTCATCGTCTTCACATCGGAGTAGTCGATCCAACCATCCAAGACGTTGGCGACCCGAAGGTAGGGGGCATGCATGCCGTCGGCCTGACTGCTCGTCGGCGAAAGCTGCTTACCCATCCGCACCTCACCGACCTCCCCCACGGGAACCCAGCGGATCTCATCCGGCTCAGCCGACATAGCCCAGCTCCTCCAGGAACCCTTCCAGGCGCTTCGAAGCGGCCTCGCGACGCGTCTCGATGTTCCGCAACGACACCAGGTACTTCCGCTCCCAGCCCAGACACATGTCGATCAACTCCCGCCGCCGACGCACAACATGTCCCTCCAGCTTCGACGCCAAGTCGTCCCGAAGGATGCCAAGCACGATCTCCCGGGCACCCTCCTCGCTCAGCGCGTCCCGTAGCTCATGCAGCTGGGGCGTGGGCCGCTCCGCGTCGGCATCTGCATCAGTGACCGCCACGTCCAGCGCCGTCTGACCGGCGGACGCGGCAGCCGCAGACTCCGCCGCCTCGGCCTCCTTCTTCGCGGCAGCGGTAGCCGCCTTCGCCGCGCCCCCCATCCCGTCCAGCGGATAGAACGCCTCCTCCAGCGCCTTCACCGCCTTGCCCGCCGCCGTCCGCCGCTTCTTCAGCGCCTTCAGGTCCGCCTCGCTGAGCAGCGCATCCGCCACCGCCGGATCAAGGGCCTCGGGCGCCTCGCCGTCTTCACCCGTAACCCCCGCCGCAGAAGCCGCGCGCGCGGCCTCCGCCTCCTCGGCCGCCTTCACCTTCGCGTCCAGGTCCGCCTTGGCCTTGTCCGCGTCGGCCAGTTCGCGCAGGAAGTCCGGGGCGATCAGGGCGACGACCTTGTGGCCGTACGCCTGCCGCCGCTCCGCGCCCGAGCGCTTGCGCGCGCCGCCCGTCCACGGGTTCGGCTCCGGCTCAAGAAGCGTCTCGACCGTGTCGACCCAGCCCTCGACAACCCCCTTGAAGCCGTTGCCGGCCAGGGCCTTCAGCTCGTTCCGGGCCTCCTGCCACCACCCGGCGACCGCGCCCGCGAGCGCATACCGGTCCAACAGGCCTACGCTGAGAAGCAGTTCACGGAACGACGTGATCAGGTCGGCGCGCAGTCGCGCGAGCTGCGAGCGCTTCTCGAACTCCGTGCGGTCGTCACCCTCGTAGGGGGCCAGCGACGCGATCTGCTCCGTTTCCGCAGCCCACCACTTGTCGAATGACTCCCACAGCTCCCGCTCCCGGCCCTCGGCCAGCGCGCTCAGCCGCTCGGCGTCCGGCCGCTCGCCCTCGGGCAGGAAGTCGACGTACGCGGAGTCCGATGCCCTCTCCGCGAACAGGTCGCTGATCCCGACCCGGTACGCCTGGAGCAGCTTCGCCTTGCCCTCCGCCTCGATCTCGGACTTCGGCACCCCGCCCGTCAGGTGCGCCCGCACGTCCTGCGGCTCCGGCGGCGGGGTGTTGTCCACGTAGCGGCGGATGTTGAGGTTGTAGCCGTTCCTCTCCAGCTCCTCCCGCTCCACCCAGCGGGCGAACCGTGGCACGCCTTCGCCGTCGCCCACCTCCTCGCGGAAGGTGGAGACGATCTTCTCCACGTGCTCCGGCAGCAGCACGTTCTGGGCTCGCTCCGAGTGGTACTCGCGGTCGGCGTTGATGAACAGGACCCGGCCCTGTCGGTCCGCCTTCTTCTGTCCTGGGGCGCGCAGTACCAGCACGCAGGCGGGGATGCCGGTGCCGTAGAAAATGTTGGACGGCAGACCGATCACGGCCTCCAGCAGGTCGGCCTCGATCAGCTGGGCCCGGATATCGCCCTCCGCGCCGCTCCGGAACAGCACGCCGTGCGGCATCACGGTGAAGACGGAGCCACCCCGGCCCTCCACCATGTACAGCATGTGCTGGAGGAACATCAGGTCGGCCTTGCCCTTTTCCGAGGTATGGCCGTACTTCATCCGGCCCTCGACAGGGAGCAGGTCAACAGCGCGGTAGTCCATGGAGAACGGCGGGTTACTGAGTACCAGGTCGTACGACTTGTCGACGTGCAGCGGATTGGCGAGCGTGTCGCCGGTTTTCAAGTCGAAGTCCTTGGCTCCGTGGAACAGCATGTTCATCGTGGCCATGACCCAGGAGCCGTTGTTGGCGTCCTGCCCGGCCAGCGACAGGTTCTCCGGATCGCCGCCGTGCTCCTCGATGTACTCCTTGGCGTGGATGAGCATTCCGCCGGAGCCGACGCAAGGGTCATACACATGATGCCCGGCTTCCGGTTCGGCCAGCTCGACCATCATCCGTACCACCGCGCGCGGGGTGTAGAACTCGCCGCCCTTGGAGCCCGCCGAGTCGGCGAAGTCCTTCAGCAGATACTCGTACGCGGCGCCGATGACATCCGGGAATTCAAGCTCCTCACCGCGCAGCCGCAGACTTCCGAAGTGGCCGATGAGCGCGGAGAGCCGCTTGTCCGCGAGCTTGGCCGCCGACGTGCCGGTGCCGCCGCCCCCGCCGATCCGGTTGAAGTTGACCTGCCCGAAGAGGCCCTGGAGCTTTTCGTTGCCCTTGTGCCCCTCCAGCGCGTCGAGTGCCGGCTGGAGATAGCTCGTGGCCACGTCGTCCACCGCGCCGGCCAGCCGACCCCAGCGGGCCTCCTCCGGGACGTAGATGATCCGCTCGCTCGTGTAGTGGTAGGGCTCGTCCGCCTCGTCCTCGGCGTCTTCCCGGCTCGCTCCCTGCGCCATCTCCTTCGCGATGACCCGCTCCCGGGCCGCGTCGAACTCGTCGTTCGCCCGTTTCAGGAACAGCAGCACCAGAAGGAAGTCACGGTATTCGGCGGCGTCCATGGTGCCGCGCAGAATGTCTGCGGCGGCGAAGAGGTGACGCTCCAGTTGATCGAGCGTGAGCTTGGCCACGGACGGTCTCCAAGGGGGTGTGATGTCTGCGCTGTGCAAAGAGGGGCAGCCATGGGCAGCTCTAGCCGCCCGGCCATGTGCATCAAGGACGACGCCGTACGTCGAGGCAGCCTAATAGCCGCTGAGAAGAAGTCCGTCCTCGACGAAATTCCAGACGTCGGTGTACGGGTCCCACTTATCGGGATTGGCCGATTCGACGCGATCATTGATCGCCTTTGCATACTTCTTGGCGTCCTTGTACCGCTGCCCGTCCTTGCTCAGCACCTGCTCCTCGCGCATGTGCTTCGACTGCTGCTCGGTGACCGTACGGACCTGCCGGCCGTAGGTCGCCGCGAAACCGGATCGGGAGCGGAGTCGGCTGTTGGCGTCGCCGCATACGCCGCCGAAGCTGCTGGTGTAGTTCACGTAGTGCAGGAGTCGCCAGAGTTCGAAGCAGGGGTGGGAGTAGGCGATCCTGACCCCCTCCTTGTCCGCGAGCTGCCTGGCCTCGCGGATGTTCAGGTGGCCGTCGCGATCGAAGATCACCCACACCTCGGGATAGTTCCAGTCCCCGGGCTTCAGCCCCGCGTCCTTCGCCTCCCGCTCGACCTTGCGCAGGGTACGGACGGCGTCCTTGACCATGGCGTAGGGCTTGCGGTGCTTACCAACCGCGTTCTCGTTCTCGAAGTGGTGATCGACGCCCCGGCCGGGCGTGGCCTGCGTCCCCTTCTTCACGATGATGTCGATGTACTCGGGCTCGGTCACCTCGCCCTCGGTGAAGATGTACACCTGGCGGGCACGGCTCGCGCGGCCCTTCGCGCCGCCCTTCGCTCCACCCTTCTTACGGGAAACGCTGTCCCCTCCCCTTGGCCTAGCCATCAGACCTCTCCCGCCTCGATCTCTGCCAAGTCGTCCGTCCGCACCAGCCGCCGCCCGATCTGCCCCTCGGAGACCTTCGGCACCGCGCCGAAGGAGCCCGCCAGGTACGACGCCATCAGGTCTTCCTCGTCGGTGGGCTCCCAGTCCGCGACGGACGACAGCTCCGTCGCGCCCCGCTCGTCCTTCTCGGTGAGCCAGAGCTGGCCCGGCTCCAGGAGCCGGCCGCCGCCAGGGGTGCGCAGCAGGGAAGGGTCGTGGCCGGTGAAGATCAGCTGCGCGCCCTTCGGGTTCACCCAGGGAGCCTGGAAGAGACGGATGACCTCGGCCGCGAAGCGCGGGTGGAGGCTGGCGTCCAGTTCGTCGATGAGGAGGACCGCGCCGCTGTCGAGGGCGAGCAGGAGCGGGCCGATCAACGCGAACCAGGAGCGGGTGCCCCAGGACTCGGCGGACCAGTCCAGCGCCGTACGCTCTCCGCCGCCCGCGTGGATCAGCCGCACCACCGGGCGGCCGGACGAGGTCTGCTCGACCTCCACCTCGGCGATGCCCAGGTCGGCGACGCGCAGCAGTTCCTCGGCCCGTCGCCGGAAGTCTTCGTTCCGGAGCAGGTTCACGGCCGTGTAGTCCTCGCGCTGGGTGCGCTCGGTCTCGGGCGTGACGTCCCAGAGGTTGTTCTTGAACCAGTCGAAGACCGGGGTGAGCTGTTCGTGCCCGTCATTGGCCGCACGGGTCAGGAGGAGAGCATCCTGCCTGGTCGTACGTGCCAGGCGGGTGCGGTCGTGAAGACGGTCGCCGGGGAAGTCGAAGGCCTTCTCGCGGCCGGCGTCCCGGTCGAACCACACCTGCCGGCGGCCCTTGGGGTAGGCGTAGAGCCACTCCGCCTCGATGCGCCGAGCGCCGAGCTCGAACCCGTACGTCCAGCGGACGCCGTCGCCGAGGACGAAGTCCGCCTCGTACAGAGAGGTCTCCGCGGCTGCCTTCGGGTCGAGGGCGAACTCGTCCCGGGGGATCCCGTCGTAGGACGTCCAGTCGGCATAGGAGCGCATCACCGCGTGCTTCATGTTCTTCAGCGCGGCGATGACATTGGACTTGCCGGAGGCGTTGGCTCCGAAGACCCCGACGACGGTGTGCACCGGGAGCAGGCTGCCGTCGGAAAGGGCAAGCTCGCGCGCAGCGGCCTGCTCCCTCTCACTCCCCTCGGACGCCACGAACGACAGCTCCTGCTCGTCTCGCAGGGACCGGACGTTCGCCACCCGGAATCTCAGCAGCATCCTGGCTCCTTCATGGCGGACACATTAGTCACACCATCCAGCCCGCGTGTGCGGGTGTGCGGCGGCGGACGACGGGTCATCCCCGTCGTCCGCCGCCACGCACGGTGGTGCTCGCCCGTTCCTACAGGAACGAGTTGATCTCGATGGTCTCGGTCCGGCCGGGGCCGACGCCGATCGCGGAGATCGGAGCGCCCGACATCTCCTCCAGGGCCTTCACGTAACCCTGCGCGTTCTTCGGCAGGTCGTCGAAGGTCTTGGCCTTCGTGATGTCCTCGGACCAGCCCGGCAGGTTCTCGTAGATCGGCTTCGCGTGGTGGAAGTCGGTCTGGTTGTACGGGAGTTCCTCGACGCGCTTGCCGTCGATCTCGTACGCCACGCAGACCGGGATCTGCTCCCAGCCGGTGAGGACGTCCAGCTTGGTGAGGAAGAAGTCGGTCAGGCCGTTCACCCGGGTCGCGTACCGCGCGATCGGGGCGTCGAACCAGCCGCAGCGGCGGTCACGGCCGGTGGTGACACCGCGCTCGCCACCGATGCGCCGCAGCGCCTCGCCGTCCTCGTCGTGCAGCTCCGTCGGGAACGGACCGGCCCCGACCCGCGTCGTATAGGCCTTGAGGATGCCGATGACCCGGCTGATCTTCGTCGGGCCCACGCCGGCGCCGGTGCAGGCGCCGCCCGCGGTCGGGTTCGACGAGGTGACGAAGGGATACGTGCCGTGGTCGACGTCGAGCAGGGTGCCCTGGCCGCCCTCGAAGAGGACGACCTTGCCCTCGTCGATGGCATCGTTCAGGATCAGGGTCGTGTCGGCGACGAACGGCTTGATCTGCTCCGCGTACTGGAGCATGTCCTCGACGACCTTGCCGGCCTCGATGGCCCGGCGGTTGAAGACCTTGGCCAGGAGCTGGTTCTTCTGCTCCAGGGCCGCCTCCACCTTCTGCTCCAGGATCGACTCGTCGTAGAGGTCCTGGACGCGGATCCCCACCCGGTTGATCTTGTCGGCGTACGTCGGACCGATGCCCCGGCCCGTCGTGCCGATCTTGCGCTTCCCCAGGAAGCGCTCGGTCACCTTGTCGAGCGTGACGTTGTACGGAGTGATCAAATGAGCGTTGCCGCTGATCAGAAGCTTGGACGTGTCGACGCCTCGCTCGTTCAGACCGCTCAGCTCGGAGAGCAGGACCGCCGGGTCGACCACGACACCGTTCCCGATGACCGGGGTACAACCCGGCGACAGGATTCCGGAGGGGAGGAGATGCAGTGCGTACTTCTGGTCGCCTACGACGACCGTGTGACCGGCGTTGTTACCGCCTTGGTATCGCACGACATAGTCCACGGATCCACCGAGGAGGTCGGTGGCCTTCCCCTTGCCCTCGTCACCCCACTGAGCACCGAGCAGCACAAGTGCGGGCACAGGCGTACACCCCTTCCGGGCGGGGCATGTCCAAGGTCAGGGGGCGTACGTAAAGGTCGTACCTGCCGCACGACGATGTACGGCAAAGCCTGAGCCGTCGAACCGGGTGCCCCGGAATAGACGAAGCCCCTGGCGCAATAGCGCAAGGGGCTCTTGCACCAAGATGCTACCCGAGGAAGGACCGAGGTGTCGGCTGCAGAGCCCCCCGGCGACGGCGACGACCAGCTCCTGGTGGTCATCGACCCGGTCGCCCGCCGGACCGACGGCGAGTCCGTCCGTATCGCTAGGGACGTGCTGAGCGCCGGCGCGCACGCGAAGATCTGCCTTCCGGACACCCCCGAGGAGTTCGCGCGGGCCCTGTCCCGGCGGGGTTCGCGCAGGCCCGTGGTGGTCGGCGACGATCACGCGCTGCTGCGCGCGGTGGCCCAGCTCCACCGCGAACGGGAGCTGGCCGCCGGCGTCCTCTCCCTGATCCCCGTGGGCGCGGCGCACGCCCTGGAGGTCGCCCACGCCCTCGGCGTCCCCCGGGGTGCGGTGGCGGCCGCGCGGACCGCGCTGGACGGCGCGGTGCGGCGCCTGGACCTCCTGGTCGACGACAGCGACGGCGTGGTCCTCGGCCGCCTGCGCATCCCCGCCCCGGCCCCACAGCCCGGCTCCGGGGGCCCGCACACGGGCGTCACGGCCGTCTGGGACACCTGCCGCTCGCTGATGACCTCCCTGGTCCGCCCGGCCCCGGTCGCCGCCACCACGCACCCGGGCACGCACCGGCTGCGCATCGAGGCGGACGGGGTGCTGCTGAGCGACCTGGACACGCCGGTCCGGGGCGTCTCGGTGACGTCCCAGGGCGGCGGGGGCCTGGCCGACATCGTCGTCCGCACCGCCTCGGGCGCGGACGTGACGGCGGAGGCCAAGGCCGTCACGGTCTCCGGCGCGGACTTCCGCTACCGGGCGGACATACAGACCGGGGGGCCGGTGCGCACCCGGACCTGGACGGTCCGGGCGGGCGCCTGGGGGCTGATGCTGCCGGGCCCGGCGAGCGCGGTCGGCGCAGCAGGCGCACGCTGGTAGGAGACGGCCCGAGACGTCCCGGAGGTGACCGTCATGGTCAGGATCGCTGTCGGATGGCACATCGACCTCGCATTCGAGGAAGACGTCCACCGCACCCGCGCGGCGGCGCTCGTCCGCCTCTCCGACGGAACAGAGGTACGCGCCCACGGCTACGCCAGCCGCCATCCCTCGGACTCCGACCAGCAGCGGGTCGGCGAGGAGATCGCAGGGGCCAGGGCGCTCAACGAACTGGCGATGAAGCTGCTGACCAAGGCGCACGACGAGATCGACGAGGCGTCGGGCAGGTCGTCGTACCCGCTGACGTGACACCGGGCTCCGCCCCGGACCCCGCTCCTCGATCGCCGGAGAGGCCGAGTCCGCCGGAACCGCGTCCGCGCCCCGTCGCGTCCCCCGGGGCATGGAGATCCAGAACCCGCGGCGGGAAGCCGTCGTCGGAACGGCCGGCTGCCTGACCGCCTTCGCCGGAGCGCTCGCGGGCCTCGTGCTCTGGGCGCCGCACGGCAAGGGAGGCCTCCTCGACGGCTTCGAGGGCGCGTCCAACTGGAACGTGCTCTGGGTCGGCCTGCCGCTCATGATCCTCGGCGGGATCGCGGCCGCCCTGGCCGTGTTCTTCCTGGCCCGGGGCGACTGGAAGCGGGCGATCGGCCTCGTCGCGGCCGTCGCCGTCCTCCTCGCCATCGGCGTCGGCGTGGACGCGCTGGCCGGAGCGCCGAGGCCGGAGTGCTACGACCCCTGCTGAGGCCGGCGCCCAAGGAGCCCCCGGCCCGGGCGCTACACCTCCGCCCGCAGCTCCGTCAGCCCCCGGATGACATAGCCCGGCTGCCACTGCGGCTCCGCGGTCATCCGCAGCGCGGGCGCCCTGCGGAGCAGCTCCCCGAAGGAGGCGGCCAGCTCCAGCCTGGCCAGTGGGGCGCCCAGGCAGAAGTGGATGCCCGCGCCGAAGGTGATGTGCGGGTTGTCCTCCCGGGCCAGGTCCAGCGTGTCCGGGCGGGCGAACCGCTCCGGGTCCCGGTTGGCCGAGCCGAACAGCAGCGCCACCTCCGCGCCGCGCCGGATCACCTGGCCGTCGATCTCGATGTCGTCGAGCACCCAGCGCTCGAACATCTGCAACGGGGTGTCGTAGCGCAGGAGTTCCTCGATCGCGCGGGGCAGCAGCGCGGAGTCGGCGCGCAGGGCGGCCAGCTGCTCCGGGTGGTGGAAGAGCGTGCGCCAGCCGTTGACGGTGGTGTTCACCGTCGCCTCGTGGCCCGCGTTCAGCAGGAGTACGCAGGTCGAGATCATCTCCTGCTCGGTCAGCCGCTCGCCGTCGTCGTGGGCGGCGATGAGCGCCGAGACCAGGTCCTCGCCGGGGGCCGCGCGCCGCTCGGCGATGAGCCCGCGCAGATACGCGGAGAAGTCGACGGAGGCGCGGACGGCGGCCTCGGCCGTCTCCTCGGAGGGGTTCAGCTCGAACATCCCGCAGATCGCCGCCGACCAGGGCCGCAGCAGGCTCCGGTCCGCCTCCGGGACACCCAGCATCTCCGCGATCACGGCGACCGGCAGCGGCTCCGCCACCTCCGCCAGAAGGTCCCCGCCGCCCTTCGCCACGAAGGCGTCGACCAGCTCGGCCGCCAGTCGCCGTACGGTCGGGGCGAGGTTCTCGACCGTACGCGGGGTGAACGCCTTGGAGATCAGCCGCCGGATCCGGGGATGGTCGGGGGCCTCCAGATCGAGGATGCCCTGTCCGTTGAGCGTGGTGAACGGCTCGTGCGCGGCGGGCGGCGGGGTGCGGCCGAACTCCTCGTGGCTGAAGCGGTGCAGATACGTCCGGCCGAGGCGCCGGTCGCGCAGCAGGGCCGATACGTCGGAGTGGTGCGGGATCAGCCACTGCCCCGTCGGCTCGAACCAGTGCGCCCGGCCGGCGGCGCGCAGGGCGGTGTAGGCGGGGTAGGGGTCGGCGACGAACGCGGGCGACCAGGGATCGAAGGACACGTGCATGACCCGACGCTACCCGCGCCCGCCGCCACCGCAAGGGGTGATCCTGGCCGGGGGCGGTCCAGGGACCGCCCCCGCCGCCACCACTGGAGGTGATCCCCCCGGGCCTCCCCGGGACCGCCCGCCGCCACCGCAAGAGGCGCGCCTGCCCTGGGCCGTTCCCGGGACCGCCTAGGACCGCCCGGGGCCGTCTCCGGGGCCGTCCGAGGCCGCCCGGGGCCGCCCGAGGCCGCCCGGGGCCGCCCGAGGCCGCCCGGGCACGTCGCAAGAGGCGCTACCCGGGCGTCACCAGCCGCGCCTCGTACGCGAACACCGCCGCCTGCGTCCGGTCGCGCAGCCCCAGCTTCACCAGGATGCGGCTGACGTGCGTCTTGATCGTGGACTCGGCGACGATCAGATGCGAGGCGATCTCCGCGTTGGAGAGCCCCTGCGCGATCAGAACGAGCACCTCCGTCTCGCGTTCGGTGAGATCGCCGATCCGAGCCAGGGCGGGCGGGCGCGGGGTCTCGGCGAGCTTGGAGAACTCGGTGATCAGCCGCCGGGTCACCGTCGGCGCGAGCAGCGCCTCGCCCGAGGCCACCACCCGTACCCCGTCGGCGAGCTGCCGGGCGGAGGCGTCCTTCAGGAGGAAGCCCGAGGCCCCGGCGCGCAACGCCTGGTAGACGTACTCGTCGAGGTCGAAGGTCGTCAGCACCAGCACCTTCGCGTCGGCGTCCCGCGCGACGATCTCGCGGGTCGCCTCGATGCCGTTCATCTCCGGCATGCGGATGTCCATCAGGACCACGTCCGGGCGCAGGGCGGTGACCTGGGCGAGCGCCTGGCGCCCGTCGACCGCCTCGCCCACGACGGTGATCCCCGGCATCGCGTTGAGCAGGACCGAGAAGCCCTCGCGGACCATCATCTGGTCGTCGACGATCAGGACCCGGATGTCGGTGTCGCTCATGCGCCGCCGCCCCGTTCGACGACGACCGTGTCCGCGTCGCCCGTCATGTCCGGAGCGCCGCCGACCGTCTCCCGTGGCTCCGGCCCGTCCGACAGCGGTACGGGGAGGAACACGGCGATCTCGTACCCGCCGTCCACCGTCGTCCCGGCCGTCATCTCGCCGTTCAGCATCGCGACCCGCTCCCGCATCCCGGTGATCCCGTGCCCGGCCCCCGGCGAGGGCTTGACCAGGCCGCGCGGGGGGCCGTTGACCACGCGCAGCCCGAGCCCGCCGAGGACATAGCCGAGCTCGACCCGGGCGGAGGAGCCCGGCGCGTGCCGCAGGCTGTTGCTCAGGGCCTCCTGGACGATCCGGTACGCCGAGAGCTCGACGCCCTGCGGCAGTTCGCGGACGGCCCCGGTGATCACCTTCTCCGTCTCCAGGCCCGTCTCGCGGACGTTGTCCAGGAGTCCGTCGAGCGCGGCGAGGGTGGGCTGCGGGGCGTCGGGGGCCTCGTAGTCCTCCGCCCGGACGACCCCGAGGACGCGGCGCAGCTCGGTGAGGGCGGCCACGGCGTTCTCCCGGATGGTGACGAAGGCCTGCTCCAGCTCCGGCGGCGGGTTCTCGACCCGGTAGGGGGCGGCCTCGGCCTGGATCGCGACGACCGACATGTGGTGGGCCACCACGTCGTGCAGCTCCCGGGCGATGGTGGTGCGCTCCTCCAGCAGGGTGCGGCGGTCGCGCTCGACGGCGGTGACGGTGCGCTGCACGGTGACCTCGCGCTCGGCGTCCCGCCGGATCTGGACCACGGCGACGACGAGCAGCGCGAGGGCGGAGACCGTCGCCAGGGGTGCGGTGATCGACGGGTCGCCGGCCTCCACCAGCACCCCGAACAGCAGGGTCAGCAGCCACATCCAGGCGGCCGTACGCGGCCGGGTCCGGGCGGCCACGACCACCATGACCACCGCCTGGGCGATGAAGGAGCTCGGATTCCACAGATCGCCGCCCAGGACTCCGCAGAAGACGGTCGCCAGCATCGACGCCCAGAACGCGGCGACCGGCCGGATCAGGGTCATCGCGACCGGGATCGCGGGCACCACGCCCATCAGGAAGCGGTAGTCCCACTCCGCGAACCCGGCCAGCAGCACGACGAAGGCGGCGAACAGCACGAGGGCGTGCGGGGTCCAGACGGCGGACCTGCGCATCCCCCCGGGCAACAGTCGGATGACGCGTCCGTCGGGGTTGAGCGGCGGGAGGGGACGGTAGGCGAACACCTGGCGCAGGAGATCGTTCCGCAGGCCGTCTATCGCCCCTGCGGCGGCCCGGAACTCCGGGCTGCTGGTCTTTGTCTGGGTCTCGGTCACGCTTCCACGGTAGGCGGCGGCGGACGGCGGGTCGTCAGCATCGCTACGGATTCCGGGGCGTCCCCCTCAAGGACTACCCGGCTGACCACCCGTCTCCGCCGCACCGCGCCAGGGGCCGGAAAACCCCTGGTGGCAGCCTTCTCAGGCCCCCGGGCGGAAGTGGTCCGCGTGCTCCTGCGCCCACTGCGCGAAGGTCCGCGCCGGCCGCCCGGTGACCTTCTCCACCGTGTCGATCACGGTCCGGCCCTCCGGCGGCGTGTCCCGGTAGACGTCGATCAGGAACGCGATCACGTCCTGAGGCATGCCCTGGCCCCGCCAGGCCTCCAGCGCCTGCTCCTCGGTCAGCTCGACCAGTTCCACGTCCGCGCCCCGCGCCGCCGCGATGACCGCCGTCTTGTCGCCGACGGTCAGCGCCTGCGGGCCGGTGATCAGGTACTCCTGGCCGCCGTGGCCGTCCTCGGTGAGGGCCGCGGCCGCCACCGCCCCGATGTCCGTCTCGTGGACCATCGCGCTCAGCCGGTCGACGAAGGGCTCGCGCACCACGCCCTCGCTCCTGATGCCGGGCGCCCACTCCAGGGCGTTCGCCATGAACTCCACCGGCATCACGACGGTCCAGGCGAGGTCGCTCGCGCGCACCGCCGTCTCCATCGGGGTCTCCCCACCGCCGTGCAGCACGGTCACCCGGCGCACGCCCGCCTTCCGGGCCAGGGCGAGGATCTCCTCGCCGGTCTCCAGCGGGGCGAACAACTCGCCGCCGAAGGTGATGAGGTGCAGCCCGCTCACCCCGTCCAGCGCCGGGCCCAGCGACGCGGGGTCCGTGAGGTCGCCGCGGACGACGTCGACGCCGTCCGGAAACTCCGCCCGCGCCGGGTCGCGGGTCAGGGCCCGGACGTGCTCGCCGCGCTCCAGCAGCTGCTCGACCACGCGGCGGCCGACCGTTCCCGTGGCTCCGGTCACCAGGATCGTCATGAGGTCTCCTTCGTCGGTGCCGGCTCCGTCCGAGCGGCAACAGGACCAACGTAGAGACCCTTGCGGACACCTTCCGTCCGCAATCGGGCGGGGCGTCCGGAGGAGTTCACCAGGCGAGCTGGGTGATCTCCTCGGCCACGACGGCGCAGGCGTCGGCGGCCGGGTCGATCAGCGGGAAGTGCCCGACGCCGCCGAGCAGCGTCAGCCCCACCATCTCGCCGGACCTGGCCGCCGCGCCGACGTACGCCTCGGAGACGGCCTGCGGCACGACGATGTCCTCGACGCCCTGCACGATCGCGGTGGCGATCCCGGTCGGCAGCAGCACCCCGGGGTCGGCCTGCGCCGCCCGGACCTCGACGTCGGCATCCCCGCCCAGGAGTTGAGCGACCGCACCGCCGCACACGCCCAGCTCGGCCGCCGTCGTGAAGTCCGCGATCGGGGCCAGCGCGACGACCCCGCGCAGCGGCGGCGGGGCGGGCAGCCGCCACGGCGACCCCTCGGGCAGGACGTGCCGCGCCGCCGCCCACAGGGCGAGGTGCCCGCCCGCCGAGTGCCCGGTGACCACGATCCGCCGCACATCGGCCCCGGGCAGCTCGCGGGCGGCCAGCACGGGCATCGCGTCCATCGCGGCGGCCACGTCGTCAAAGGTCTCCGGCCAGCGCCCCGCGACCGGTTCGGCGCCGCTCGGCCGGGTGTTCTCCCCGCCGCCGCGCTGCTGCGGGATGTCGCCGCCGCGCCGGTACTCCACGCTCGCCACGGCGAAGCCCCGGCGGGCCAGGAAGTCCGCGAGCGGGGAGACATGGGCCCGGTCCCACCGGGTCCGCCAGGCGCCGCCGTGCAGGAGGACGACGAGCGGGGCGCCGGTGCGTCCGTCGCGCGGCGCGTAGAAGTCGACGACCTGGTCGGGGTGGTCCCCGTAGGCGGCGGTCCGGTCGGGCGTGACCTCCGGATGCGCGAGCGCCGACTCCGTCTCGGCGACGTCCCGATCACGCGCGGCAGAATCCGACATGCTGCTCAACCGTCCTATGCCTGTGTCCCGTGCCTGTGCTCTTGCCCAACTGGGCTGACCTGCGGGGACGGTACCAGCACTCGGCACCGTCCCCGCCCGGTCGAACAGACGGTGACGACCCGTCAGCCGACGGTGCCGTCGGCGAGCACCTCGGCGAGGACCCGCGCCGCCCGTTCCGCGTCGGCGAATCCCACGTACAACGGGGTGAAGCCGAACCGCAGCACGTCCGGCCGCCGCAGATCGCCGACGACGCCCCGCTCGATCAGCCGCCGCATCACGGGCTCCGCCCCGTCGCAGCGCAGGGCGACCTGGCTGCCGCGTTCGGCGTGCGCGGCCGGGGTGACGGAGGTGACCCGGCCCACGGGGACGTACGCCTCGACGCACTCCAGGAAGAAGTCCGTCAGGGCGAGGGACTTGGCCCGCACCACGTCGACACGGACCCCGTCCCACACGTCGAGCGCCGCCTCCAGCGTCAGCATGGAGACGATGTCGGGCGTGCCGACCCTGCCCCGTACGGAACCGTCCGCGGGGGCGTAGTCGGGGGTCATGCCGAACGGGTCGGCGTGTGAGTTCCAGCCCGGCAGTGGCGAGTCGAAGGCGGCCTGGTGGCGCTCGGCGACGTACAGGTACGCGGGCGAACCGGGGCCGCCGTTCAGGTACTTGTAGGTGCAGCCCACCGCGAGGTCCACCTCGTGCTCGTCCAGACCGACGGGCAGCGCGCCGGCGCTGTGGCAGAGGTCCCACACCACGACCGCCCCCGCCGCGTGGACGGCGGCGGTCAGTCCGGGCAGGTCGTGCAGCCGGCCGGAGCGGTAGTCGACGTGGTTGAGCAGCACGGCGGCGGTACGCGGCCCGAGCGCGGCCGGGACGTCGGCGGGTGCGACGGGCACGATCCGGTGACCGGTGAGCCGGGCTGCGGAGGCCGCGATGTACCCGTCCGTGGGAAAGGTCGTCGCGTCAACCAGGATCTCGTCGCGTCCCTCCCCCGCGAGCCGTCCCGCGGCGACGACGGCCTTGAAGACGTTCACGCTGGTCGAGTCACCGACGACGATCTGGCCGGCGGCGGCCCCGACGAGCGGGGCGATCCGGTCGCCGATCCGCTCGGGCGCGGTCCACCAGCCGCTCTCGTCCCAGGACCGGATGCGCAGCTCGCCCCACTGGCGGGTGAGGACGTCCTGCACTCGGGCGGGAACGTGGACGGGCAGCGCGCCCAGCGAGTTGCCGTCGAGGTAGACGCCCTCGTCGAGCGCGAAGAGCTTCCGCCGCGCGGCGAGCGGATCGGCGGCGTCGAGCTTCAGCGCCCGCTCGCGGAGGTCTTCCGCCGCGTTCGTGTCCGTGGTCGTGGTCTCAGACATGGCTGCGCGCCGTCCACAGCTCGGGGAACACGTTCTTCGTGGCGCGCTTCTCCAGCCAGGCCACCCCGGCGGAGCCGCCGGTGCCGGTCTTGGAGCCCATCGCACGCCGGGTGGCGACGAGGTGATCGTTGCGCCAGCGCCAGACGAGCTCGCCGACGTCGGTGAGCAGCTCGCCGAGGCGCACCAGCTCGTCGTTCTGGTCGTCGGAGGCGTAGATCTCCGCCCACACGGCCTCGACCTCGGGCGACGGCTCGTACCGCTTGGTCAGGTCCCGGCCGGTGACCGACTCGGGAACGGCGTACCCGCGCCGGGCCAGCAGGGCGAGGGTCTCGTCGTACAGGCTGGGCTCCCCGAGCGCCTTCTCCAGCTCGGCGTGCACCCGGGGCGCGCCCCGGTGCGGCACCAGCATGGAGGCGGACTTGTCGCCGAGCAGGAACTCCATCCGCCGGTACATCGCCGACTGGAACCCGGAGCCCTCGCCGAGGGATCCCCGGTAGGAGTTGAACTGGGCGGGGGTGAGTCCGGCCAGCGGCCGCCAGGACTCGTTGAGCGCCTCCAGCTCGCGCAGCGAACGCTTCAGCGCGTCGCGCGCGACGGGTATGCGGTCCTCGCGCAGGGCGCGGGTCGCGGTCTCCCACTCATGGACGATGACCGTGAACCACAGCTCCATGACCTGGGTGGTGACCAGGAAGACCATCTCGCCGGGATCGTCCGAGCGCAGGTGCTGGAGGTGGGTCAGGACATCCGCCTGGACATAGTCCTCGTACGGAGTCGTTCCCGCGAAGTCCAGGTGCGGGGTGTCCGCACCGGTGGCTTCGGGGTCGGGGTGGTTCGTCGACATTTCTGTCTCCTCGACACGAGCTTCCGGGTAGCGGTCCGCCCCTTCCGTGAGGTGATGGAGCTCCGGTCCCCTGTTCGCATACTAAGCCGCTCCCCGCCCGAGGTGCTTGGGCAGGGAGCGGCTCGGGGGAGGACTGCTCAGCTCAGGATGTCGGCGGCGGTCGGCGAGGAGTCCCGCAGGAACGTCGAGCAGCGCTCGTGCTCCTCGGTCTCCCCGATCGACCCGGCGGCCCGCGCCAGGGCGTGCAGGGCGCGCAGGAAGCCGCGGTTCGGCTCGTGCTCGAACGGGACGGGGCCGTGGCCCTTCCAGCCGGCCCGGCGCAGGGAGTCGAGGCCGCGGTGGTAGCCGGTACGGGCGTACGCGTACGACTCGACGACCCGGCCGCCCTCGAACGCCTCGTCGGCGAGCTGTGCCCAGGCGAGCGAGGAGGTGGGGTACTTCGCGGCGACCTCGGCGGGCGGGGTGCCGGCGGCGAGCAGCTCGCGCGGCTCCGGGTCGTCGGGGAGGTGGGTCGGGGCGGGGCCCCCGAGCAGGTTCTCGTGGATGGACATGGCTCAAGTGTGCCTGCCGCGACGCCCCGGCGGCACCGCGCCCCGTCCCCGTGGCCCGGCGCGCTCCCACGGGCTCCGGGCCCCTCGCCGGGGTACGGGTCACGGCTCGGCGCGGGACGCGCGCTCCGGCTCCAGCGGCGGGGCGGTGACTCCGCAGTGGACCGCGCACTCGGGCCGCTCCCCCCGGACGGCGACGGCCGGGGTGCGCACCGTCCACCAGGCGATGACCGCGCCCGCCACCAGCAGCCCGGCGCACATCGGCATCGCCCGCCGGAAGGTCGCGGCGAACTCGCCCGCGTCGCGGTACGCCTCGGGCCCCATCCCGGCGAGCAGCGGCAGGGCCGCCACCGCGATGAGCCCGGCGGCCCGCGCGGCGGCGTTGTTGATGCCGCTGGCCAGCCCCGCCCGCCCGGCGTCCACGGCGGCCAGGACGGTCGCGGTGAGCGGCGCGACGACCACGACGAGCCCGGCGCCGAGCACCAGGACGGCGGGCAGCACCTCACCGACGTACGAACCGACGGACGGTGTCCCGGGCCCCACCCGCAGCATCAGGAGCATCCCGGCGGCGGCCAGCAGCGGCCCCGCGGTGAGAGGGATACGGGGCCCGATCCGCCGACCCAGCTCCCCCGACCAGGCGGAGAACAGCAGCATGAGGACCGTGGTCGGCAGCAGCGCGGTACCGGCCCCCAGCGCCGAGTACCCGGCCACGACCTGGAGCTGGATCGCGGAGAGGAAGAAGAAGCCGCCGAGGGCCGCGTAGACGCAGAAGGTCACCAGGTTGACCGAGGTGAACAGCCGGGAGCGGAAGATCGACGGCGGCAGCATGGGATCCGCCCGCCGCTGCTCGACCAGGACGAACGCCACGGAGAGGGCCACCCCGCCGAGGGCCGACCCGATCACCACCGGCGACGCGCCCTGCCCCGGGGCCTCGATCAGGGCGTACGTCACCCCGGCGAGCGCCAGCGCCCCGAGGGCGGCCCCCAGCACGTCGAACCGGCCGTGCGCCGCCGGATCCCGCGACTCCGGTACGTGCCGGAGCGCGACGGGCACGCAGATCGCGGCGAGCGGCACGTTGAGCAGGAACACCCACCGCCATCCGGGCCCGTCGACGAGCCACCCGCCCACGAAGGGCCCCACGGCCGCCCCGACCCCGCCGAACCCGGACCAGAGCCCCACGGCCCGGGCCCGGTCGTCCGGATGGAAGCTCGCCTGGATGAGCGCGAGGGACCCCGGGGTGAGCAGCGCGCCGCCGACGCCCTGGAGGGCCCGCGCGGCGACGAGGACGCCCGCGTTCGGCGCGATCCCGCAGAGCAGGGAGGCCACCGCGAACCACACCACCCCCACCACGAACACCCGCCGCCGCCCGTACCGGTCCCCGAGCGCCCCGCCGAGGAGGATCAGCCCGGCGAGCGTGAGCATGTACGCGTTGACGGTCCACTGGAGCGCGGCCATGTCGGTGCCGAGGTCCTCGCCGATGCGGGGCAGCGCCACGTTGATGACCGTGGAGTCCAGCATCGCCATGCTGGAGCCGAGCACGGTGGTCAGCACGACCCACCGCCCGACGGACGAGGCGACCCGGATCTCTCCGGGCGCGGGGGCATCAGCCATGGAGTCAGCGTCCCCCGGAGCGCCCTCCCCCGCACCCCCGGGCACCGTCACGCGGGCACCGTCCCCCGGCCCCCGCTCCTCAGCCGGCGGAGGGGCTCGTCGTCAGGCTCCCCACCGCTCGGATCAGCGCCTCCACACCCAGCTCGGCCTTCCCCCGGGGACACCCCACGTTCAACCGGACGAACCCGGGCGCCCCGTAGACGGAACCTCCCATGATCGCCACCCCTTCCCGCTCCACCAGCCACCGCTGCAACGCCTCGTCGTCCACGCCCAGCGGCCGCAGGTCGATCCAGGCCAGATATCCGGCCTGCGGCGGCGCCCACCCCAGCTCGGGGAAGGCCTCGCCCAGCCGCTCCGCGACGTGGTCCAGGTTCCCCGCCACATACGCCCGTACCGCGTCCAGCCACGCCGCCCCCTCCCGGTACGCAGCGATGTGCGCGGTCAGCGACAGCACGGCCGGCGACGCCAGCCCCTCCCCCGTCTCCATCCGGCGCACGTACTCCGCCCGGTCCGCAGGATCGCCGATCAGCCCGTACGAACCGGTCAGCGCCGGAAAGTTGAACGCCTTCGACCCGGAGGAGATGAGCGCCCAGCGCCCGCCGCCCGCCACCCGCGTCCACGGCACATGGCCGCGCCCCGCGTGTTCCTCGTGCACGAAGTCCGCGTGGATCTCGTCGCTGATCACCGCGACCCCGTACCGCTCGGCCAGCGCGGCCGTCCGGGCCAGCTCGTCGGCCGTCCACACCCGACCCGTCGGGTTGTGCGGCGAGCACAGCACCAGCACCTTCGCGTCCGCCCGCGACAGCTCGCGCTCCAGCGCCTCCTCGTCCCCCACCGGCACCCCCCGCAGCTCGCGCCCGAGCCCGGTGATCGCCTTGCGGAAGCCGTCGTACGTGGGGGTGTGGACGACGACGCCGTCCCCCTCCACCGTCCACATCCGCAGCAGCTGGGAGAGCTGGTTGAGCACGGACGGGCCGTAGACCAGCTGTCCGGTGTCGATCGTGGTGTCGTACCGGGTCGCGTACCAGTGGGCTATCGCCGAGCGGAAGTCGTCCTGCTGCCAGGTGGTGTAGCCGAACACCCCGTGCTCCAGACGGGCCCGCAGCGCGGCCAGGACCTCGGGGGCCGTGGCGAAGTCCATGTCGGAGATGGTGAACGGCAGCAGCCCGTCGACCCCGAACCGGTCCGCGACCCCGTCCCACTGGACGCACCAGGTGCCCCGGCGGTCGACGGCGGTGTCGAAATCGTAAGTCGCACCCACAGCGGGGCCTCGTTTCTCTCTCCTGGCACGGCAACGGGCCCGGCCCCCTGAAGGAGGACCGGGCCCGACACCGTACGTCCGTGCGGACGGGTGGTTACTTCAGCTTCGTACCCGTGGAGCGCAGGTGCCCGCACGCCTCGGTGACGCGCGCGGCCATGCCCGCCTCGGCGGCCTTGCCCCAGGTGCGGGGGTCGTAGGTCTTCTTGTTGCCGACCTCGCCGTCGACCTTCAGGACACCGTCGTAGTTGCGGAACACGTGGTCCACGACCGGGCGGGTGAAGGCGTACTGGGTGTCGGTGTCGAGGTTCATCTTCACGACGCCGTTCTCCAGCGCGGTGGCAATCTCCTCGGCGGTGGAGCCCGAGCCGCCGTGGAAGACGAAGTCGAACGGCTGGCTGCCGGCCGGCTTGCCGTACTTCTCGGAGACGCCCGCCTGGAGGTCCTTCAGCAGCTCGGGACGGAGCACGACGTTGCCCGGCTTGTAGACGCCGTGGACGTTGCCGAAGGAGGCGGCCAGCAGGTAGCGGCCCTTCTCGCCCAGGCCGAGCGCCTCGGCGGTGCGCAGCGCGTCGTCGACGGTCGTGTACAGCTCGTCGTTGATCTCGTGCGTGACGCCGTCCTCCTCACCGCCGGTCGGGGTGATCTCGACCTCGAGGATGATCCTGGCGGCGGCGGCCTTGGCCAGCAGCTCCTGGCCGATGGCCAGGTTGTCGGCGAGGGTCTCGGCCGAGCCGTCCCACATGTGGGACTGGAACAGCGGGTTCAGACCCTTGGCGACGCGCTCCGCGGAGACGTCGAGCAGCGGACGTACGTAACCGTCCAGCTTGTCCTTGGGGCAGTGGTCGGTGTGCAGCGCGATGGTGACGTCGTACTTCGCCGCGACGATGTGCGCGAACTCGGCCAGGGCGACCGCACCCGTGACCATGTCCTTGTTGTACTGGCCGCCCAGGAACTCCGCACCGCCGGTGGAGATCTGGACGATGCCGTCGCTCTCGGCCTCCGCGAAGCCGCGCAGGGCGGCGTGCAGGGTCTGGGTCGAGGTGACGTTGATGGCCGGGTAGGCGAACTTGCCCGCCTTTGCCCGGTCGAGCATCTCGGCGTACGCCTCGGGGGTTGCGATGGGCATCTGACCGCTCCTTGGGATGTGCGGGTGTGCAGGCTGTGAGTCCCTGACCTGGGGGCGACGTCATCGTCGCCCCCATCTTCCCAGACTCCTCATCCGGCTCCACTCGGCGGACCCGGTTTCACGTGAAACCGGGTCCGCGGGCCGCCACCTCTCAGCCCAGGTCGAGGTCGGCCACCGAGTAGACGTGGAGGTACGGCAGACCGGCCTCGGCGATGGCCGGGGCGGCACCGCGCTCCACGATCACGGCGACGGCGACGACCTCGCCGCCGGCCTCGCGCACCGCCTCGACGGCGGTCAGCGGGGAACCGCCCGTCGTCGAGGTGTCCTCGACGACCAGGCAGCGGCGGCCCTTCACGTCGGTGCCCTCGATCCGGCGCTGCATCCCGTGCGCCTTCTGCGCCTTGCGGACGACGAACGCGTCCAGGCTCCTGCCCCGGGCGGCGGAGGCGTGCAGCATCGAGGTGGCGACCGGGTCGGCGCCCAGCGTCAGCCCGCCGACGCAGTCGTAGTCCAGCTCGGCGGTGGCGTCGAGCATGACCTGGCCGACCAGCGGCGCGGCCTTGCCGTCCAGCGTGATCCGGCGCAGGTCGATGTACCAGTCGGCTTCCAGCCCCGAGGAGAGGGTCACCTTGCCGTGCACCACGGCCTTGTCCTTGATCTGCTGGAGCAGGTCAGCGCGTACGTCAGTCATGCCCACGAGGGTAAGCGGTGTCGCACCGGCCCACTGCCGGGCACCGGCTCAGAGCCGCGTCCAGCTCCAGGTCGTCGTCATCTCCAGCGGGTCGATCGGGGTCACCAGCCGGGGCGCGGTGTTCAGCCCGTTCGGCGGCCCGGACTGCGGCTCCACGCAGACGGCCTCGTCCTGCTCGTCGTAGACGACCACCCACTCGCTGCGGCTCTTCACCGTCAGCTCCAGCCGCTCCGGCCAGGTGAGCTTCACGTCCACGCCGTCGGGCATGCCGAAGCAGTCGTCCCACGGACCGGGCAGCGGGTCGATGCGACGGCCGGTCGGCAGATGGTCCGCGCCGCGCTCCTCCTGCCAGGCGGCGTCGAAGGAGAGCTGGGCGGCCGCGCCGTCGATGGTGCGGTGGAACCAGGGGTGCCAGCCGGCCTGGGCCGGGAAGGAGTCGCGTGACGTCTCGACGGCGAGGCCCAGTGTCAGCGCGTCCCCGGTCAGCTCGAAGGTCTGCGTCACCCGGCCCCGGTACGGCCAGGGCTCGGCGAGGTCGTAGTAGAACGCGGCCCGCCCCTCGTCCAGGTCGGCGGCCGTGAACGCCGGTTGCCAGGAGGTGTCCCGGCCGGTGCCGTGGATGGCGTGCGGCGGGGAGTTCAGCGGCAGCCGGTGGAGCTCGTCACCGTTGCGGAACTGCCCGTTCCCGGTGCGCCCGCACCAGGGCACCATCGGGAAGCAGCCGTAGCGCTCGCCCTGGCGGAGCAGTTCGGTGCCCCCGATCCGCAGGCTGCTGATCCGGCAGCCGTGCCCGGGGTCGACGGTCAACTCGGCGTCGCCGACGGTCAGCCTGACGTTCTCTTCGCTCCTGCTCACCCGACGACCCTACTGGCCCGCCCCGCCTCCGGCGCCCGCTACCGTCCGCGTCCGCCACCGCCCGCCCCTCACCTCCGGCGTCGCAGCACCCTGCTCAGCACCACGGCGGAGGCGAGCGCGAGGGCGGCGGCGGGGGCGACCCACCGCAGGGTGGTGCTCGCACCGCCCGCCTCCGGGGACGGCACGGGGGCGTAGCGGCCCCGCGGGGGCGCGTGGTCGACCTCCTCGGCGCTGCGCCCGATCATGGTGCGGCGGGCGTGTGCGGCCTCGGCGGGCGGTTCGTCCGGAACGGTGAACTCCACCCCGGCGACGGGATCGAGCGAGGGCGGCGGCACGGGCGAGTCGAACACGGACCCGGACTCCTCCGCGTCGGGATCGCCGACCTCGGCCGCCGCCCCGGCACCGGCCCCGGCCGCGTCCCCGGCCGCGGAGGAACCACCTCCGCCCCCGACACCCTCGGCCTCGTCCTCATCACCCTCAAGCCCCTCGGCGACCACCGCACCGTCGTCCCCGCCGTCCCCGCCGTCGCTGTCCGCGCCCTCGTCCCGCTCCGCCAGCGACTCCGTCACCAGCTGCTGGGTGAAGCGGTCCAGGAGCCGGTGGGCGGCCGCGAGCGCCGCGCCCTCCTCCAGCTCGACCAGCCGCCCGTCCCCGCTCGCGGTACCGCTGTAGGCGAGCGCCGTCCCACCGTCCGCCTCCGTGAGGCCGATGGTCAGGACCAGCTCGACCGCACCGACGCCCCGGGCCTCCACGCCCCGCCCGGTCACCGAGAAGCGCTGCCCGCCCGAACCGCCGGGGCCCTCCGGGCCGGTGAGCCGCAGCTCGCCCCGGTAGGTGATGGTGTGGCCCCCGGCCCGCAGCTTCAGCCGGCCCGCCAGGGGCGACGCCGACGCGTCGGCGTCCTGCTGGAGGCCGGGAACGCAGCGGGCGACCCGGGCGGGATCGCCCAACGCGCGCAGCAGCGTCGGGACGGGAACCGGAACGAACACCTCATGCTCCATGGAAACCGAGCCTAATCGGCCATGGCCCGGACGTCAGCGCTTGCGCCCGCCGAAAGCCGGGCGCGCTCACACGTCTTCCCAGTACCGGGGATGGACCAGCGTCGACGGGATCAGCCCGGGAAGCCGGGCGTCGTCCGCCGCCCGGACCCCCTCACGCAGCTCACGGCCGCCCAGCGACCGCGGTACGGGCCCTCCGGCCGCCAGCGAGGGCTTCGGCGCCGCGCCCGGTCCGGCGAGGAGGAAGCCCCAGTCCTCCCGCTCCCGGTCCTCGCCGCCGCCCCGGTCCGGGCTCGTGACGAGGCCCGCGTACCGGCCGGTGACGCTGTACGGGCGGGTCGCGAGGCCGCCCGCGCGCATCGAGGCCTCCACCGTCCAGAAGGTCTGCGGCCGGGTGCCCAGCGGCCCCGCGTGCACCACGAGCCGCCCGCCCGGGGCCAGGGCCTCCGCGACCAGCCCGTAGAACTCGGCGGAGTACAGCTTCGTACTGGCGGTGATGCCCGGGTCCGGGAGGTCGGAGACCACCACGTCGTAGCGCCCCCGGTCGGCCCGGAGCCAGGTGAACGCGTCCGCCCCGACCCCCGAGACGCGGGGGTCGCGGTAGGCGTGGTCGTTCAGCTCGGACAGGGCCGGGTCCGTGCGGGCCAGTCGGGTGACGGTCGCGTCCAGTTCGACGACGGTGACCGAGCGGACGTCCCGGTAGCGCAGCACTTCGCGGGCGGCCAGCCCGTCGCCGCCGCCCAGGATGAGCACGCGGGCGCGGGGCCCGTTCATCGCGGGGTGCACCAGCGCCTCGTGGTAGCGGTACTCGTCGCGGGCGCTGACCCGCAGCCGGCCGTCCAGATAGAGGTCGAGGGAATCGCGGTCCGCGCCGGTCAGGACGACCTCCTGCACCTCGGTCTGCACGGCGATCCGCACCTGGTCCCCGTACACCGCCCGCCGCGCCGCCCGCTCGAAGTCGTCGACCAGCACCGTGGCGGTGGCCAGGACCGCGATCACCGAGCCGTTGACCAGGACGAGGAGCCACCGGGAACGGGAGGTGAGGTCGCGCCGGAACACCCACAGGACCAGCGCGGCGCCCGCCGCCGCGTTGACCCCGCCGGTGAACAGCGCTCCGGTCAACTGCCCCAGCACCGGCAGCAGGAGAAAAGGGAACGCGAGCCCGCCGACCAGCGCGCCCACGTAGTCAGCGGCGAAGAGGTCGGCGACGGCCC
The DNA here is from genome assembly GCF_044766265.1 of Streptomyces sp. NPDC102283. NCBI lineage: Bacteria > Bacillati > Actinomycetota > Actinomycetes > Kitasatosporales > Streptomycetaceae > Streptomyces > Streptomyces sp. NPDC102283. The sequence goes on along the minus strand of NZ_JBIWLQ010000007.1, from coordinate 353,214 downwards.
CGCCCGCGTCCTGCCGGTCGACGCGCTGGATCAGCGTCATCAGCAACGGGATCTCCGCGCCGATCAGCACCCCGATCGCCAGCGAGAACCCGACCAGGGCGTACTGCGAGTCGCCGAGCCAGGCGAACGATGCGTAGAGCACCAGCGCGGAGGAGCCGCCGATCAGCGCGAGGGCCGCCTCGACCATCCCGAAACCGACGGCGGCATGGCAGCGCAACCGTTTCGCGAGAAGGGAGCCGATGCCCATCGCGAACACCATCACGGAGAGCACGACGGAGGCCTGGGTGACCGAATCGCCGATCAGGTAGGAGGCGAGCGCGACCAGTTCGAGCTCGTAGACGAGACCGCACGCGGCGCAGACGAAGACCGCGGCCAGCACGAGGAACCGGCCGGTCCTCGGCCGTACGGGAAGCCGCGCCGCGCCCCCTCGCAGCGATATCTGCTGGTCGATCATGACGCGAACGCTACGTCACCACACCATCTCGGCCTGTCACCCACACGGGTGTAGTACCCGCGCCGGTCAAGCCACGGGCGCGGGAATCCGCACCCCCACCCTGGTCCGGGTCACCACCAACTGCCCCTCCTGCGGATACGCGTGCCAGGTGCGCCACCGCACCTGGCCCTCGGTTCGCTGGGCGAGCATCGCGGTGAAGGCGTACGGGCTGCCGGGAAAGGTGCCCGCCAGACCGTGCGGGTGGTCGCTGACCAGGGCGAGCAGCTCCTGCGCCCGCCCGGCGAACTGCCCCTGGGTCAAGGTCTCGACGCGCGCCGCGAATTCGTACTCCCAGTCCCCGAGCCGCTTCGCGACGCCGAGGGGCAGGGGGGTGCTGCTGCCGGGCATACAGGCCACGGTCTCGGAGCAGACACCGCGGTCCTCCTGGAGGAGGACCTGATGGGAGGCGCCGAGCAGCCTCAACTGGAGTTCCGCGCCGTCGAGCTGGAGATCGAGGACCGCCAGGGCGGGCAGCGGCTCCCGTCCCAGCATCCAGGCCAGGTCGGCGGCGCGGGTATCGGAGTAGGCCGTCTGGAGGGTGGTGAGCATGGGTGGGCTCCGCAAACACACATGGACACCTGGACAGCAGGACGCCCCCGGATGACTGCGCGTGGGAGATGGGGAGCGCCCGATCTGGTCCAACTGGGGTCCGAGGGCTGATTGTTCTCTTCCACGAGGGAATCACGAAGTACGCGCACTCACAGCCTTTTCGCCCAACTTGCCGTGGTTTCCATCCCCTCGGGGGCCCAAGGGTTCACTTGTTCAACAAAAAGCGTCCACTTCGCTCAACGAAAGAGCGTCCGGAGGGAGTTCACCCTCCGGACGCCCGACAGCATGTCACTTTCGGTGACCGTGCGACCATGCTCCGGTCAGCTGCCGCCCCCGCCGCAGCCGCCCCCGCCGCCCCCGCCGCCCCCGCACGACGAGCCGCCGCCGCAGGAGTGCCCGCCGGAGCCGTCGCCGCCGGAGTCGCCCCCCGACCACCAGCCGCCGGAGCTGCCGCCGCCGTCGGCCGACGCCCCGCTCGCGGAGCGCCGGCGTCCGGCGCGCGACTTCGACGGCCCGCTCCCACCGGTGACCCGCAGACCGGCCAGCAGCGCTCCGACGACGACCACCGAGACCAGCACCGCGATGAAGACGCTCATGCTCCCCACCCGCCCTTCTCTTCCCCCGAAGCGAGGTCCCCCACCGCTTCCCCGTTGTTGTGTGACAGGGGGATTCCCCAGCCCTCCTCGCGCCAAAGCGGACTTGAGCAACTTCAGAGGCTTCTCTCAAGCCAATGGCCCCCGACCTGCACATAAGGGCAGTTCAGGGGCCGCCCGTGGGTCAGTGGGCCGCCTGGGGGGGGCCGTGATCTTCCTCAGAGTCGCGCTCAAACACCTTGTCGATGGCCAGGCGAGCACGCTTGCGGCTGTCGGGCATCAGGTGGGCGTACACCCGCAGCGTCAGCCCCGGGTCGGCATGTACGAAGAGCGGCGCTCCTACGCCATGGCGCGGAGCTCTGGCCCGAGGTCGAAGTGGTGTGCGCGTCCACGTCGATGGGCGTGGAAGAGTACGCCGATTCCATCGGAGACGCTCGCACGGTGATCGACATGGTCGTGGGCGCTCCGCAACGAGTACTCGTCCTACCGAGGTTGGGTCTAGCCATCGAGCAGGACGTACCAGACACCGTTGTAGCCGCGTTTGAGCGGCTGTGCATCGAAGGCTCCACGAGCAGACTCATGCCGGCCGACGTTGCTCCCTGCCCCGGCACCTGATGGCCGGGGCAGGGAGCAGCCCGCTCTGAGTCCGAGCGGAGCGAGCCGCCTTGATGGGGAAGGGAAACCTCAGGAGGTGCCCCGGTGTGTCCTTCGCGGTTCAGCGTGTGCGCAGCCACCATTCGAGAACGGCGGCGGCGACGGCTCCCGTGGAATCGGCGAAGCCGAGAACGGCGCGGTGGCCGGCTTCTCGCCACAGCGTCTGCGGGCGGGGTCGAGGGCCGGGCGGGGTGGTGCAGCGGGTGGTGGCGGGCTTACGACGGCGGTGGGCCATGGCGGGGTCTTCCCTCTTGTAGCGGTGTGGATGGTGGTGCGCCGGGCCCGGCGTTGCTTCGAGATTGACCTCGTGGGGGTGGTCTGGTCCCAAGAGCGGGGTGGGTGAGGCAGGTTGGGTACTAACCTGCTGGTCCGCACCGGCGCGCTATGGCTGCCCGATCCACCCGTTTCAGGCAGCCGGAGGCTGCCGGATGGTGGGACGGGGCCGGCTTCAGGGGGAAGAGACTGTGGGAGTTCACCGCGAGACGCTGTATCGGCGGCTGCGCACGCTGCGCACCGAGGCGGAGGCCGCGTACCGCGAGCTGCACGGGTCCGGTGGTCTGCAAGCGCCGCTGCAGCGGCAGGTCCGTAGAACCGGGCTGCCGGGGACGCCGGCGTTCGAGGGGAAGGTGGCCAGCCGGTGGGCCCCGAAGGAACTGGAGTCCTTCAGCGTTCCGCAGCCGGACAGTTTCGAACAGGTCCTGGCCGTGGTCGCGGTCTGGGAGTCCTGGACCGGCGCCCGAAGGCTCGAAGGGAACGGCCGGGTCCGTCAGACCTGGCTTGCCTCGGAGGCTCGCAAGGACTGGCAGCGCCTGCTGGACAGCGCCTGGCAGGAGACCGCTGACGCCCGACGCCGCACCCCGGCCGCGTCCGGTATGGAGGCCGAGGCGGATGCTGCTGTGGTCCGCTACTTCGAGCGCCTGGTAGTGACGTGCGGGCGGCTGAGCCTCGATGTTTTGGGTGGGAGCGAGCGGGCGGGTGAGCAGCCCATGATCCGGCTGCGGCAGGTGTTCGAGGCCCCGCCGGCATCGTGGGACCCCCCGAGGCCGGAGTTGCCGGCCCGGCTGTGGCAGGAGCTGGTGGAGCGCGGCGAGGTATCGGTGGAGGAGTTGCCTCCGGGGCTGCGGGCGGAACAGGTCAAGGAGTGGCGTAAGACACGGGTAGAGCGGCCGCCGGTGCCGGTGCTCGAGGCGGTTGCCTCAGCTCAGGGGCGGCGGCTGGTGCTGCTCGGCGATCCGGGGGCCGGTAAGTCGACGCTGTCGCGGTTTCTGGCGCTGGCGATCGCCGGCGGGCTGGAGGAGGTGCCCGCCGAGCTGCGCGGTCTGGTGGAGGCGGGCACCGTGCCGGTCGTCGTGGAGCTGCGGCACCTCGCCGACGAGAGGTGGCAGGGCCGGACGGTGGAGGACTTCTGGGAGGAGTTCGACACCACCGAACGCATGTGCCTGCCGCGGAACGTCTTCGAGTATCTGCTGGAGCGCACGCACCGGCCTGTCCTGGTGGTCTTCGACGGCCTGGACGAGATCTTCGACCCCGGTCGGCGGGCTGCGGTCGCCCGGCAAGTGGCCGCCTTCGCCGAAGTCCACGAGCACGTGCGGGTCATCGTCACCTCCCGCGTCATCGGCTTCACCCGCGAGGTGTTCGCCAACGCCGGCTTCGCCCAGGCCAAGCTCGAGGACCTGCCCCGGCGGCAGATCGAGTCGTTCATCCGGCGCTGGTACACCGCCGCCCACTGCGACGATCCCAACGAAGCCTCCCGCCTCAGCGAACGCCTCATAAACGCCGTGCGCGGATTCACGTCCGTGGCGGAGCTGGCCGGCAACCCCCTGCTGCTGACCATCTTGGCCTCCATCGGCCTGGGCACCACCATCCCCCGCGACCGTCGCGAGGTTTACCGGCACGCCGTCGACGTCCTCACCAGCCGCTGGGACCGCGACGCCAAACACCTTCCCCTCCCCCGCCAGGACCACCCCGATGTCGCCGCCGCCATCGACGAACTCGACATGGGCCTGCTTCAAGAACTCCTCCAACGCCTCGCCCGCCGCCTGCAGGAAAGCGCGGGCAGCCCCGAGGGCAGCCCCCTGATCCCCAGCGGCGACCTCACAGACATGATCGCCGAGTACGTCGTCACCGACATGAACTACCCACACCACGTCGGACGGATAGTCGCCGGCGCAGTGGTCACCCGGCTCCACGAGCGGGCCTTCCTCCTGCACCCCCACGGCGCCGGCATGTACGGCTTCGTGCACCGCACCTTCCTCGAATATCTCGCCGCACGCGAACTCAGCCGACGCTACGCGGGCCGTGAATGGTCCCCCGAAGAGCTCATCGACATGCTCGCCGACCGCGCCACCAACCCCGTCTGGCACGAAGTCATCCTGCTGTTCATCGGCGAGATCAGTAGCCAGGCAGAAGCCGAGCACGCCACCTTCATCGCCCGCCTGCTTCATATGCACCGGCTGCGCGGTACTCCCGCTTACGGCCAGACAAACAGCAGTGTGAAGTTCCTGGAGCTTGCCATCCGTGTGCTTGCCGAAGCGCACCGGATTCCCCGCGCTCCCGCCAGACCCGGGAAGCATCCCGAACGATCACTCGCCATCCAGAGCAACGCGGTCATCGACACTCTCACAGCCCACCTCTCGGAGATCCCATGGGCCACGCTGGCTGACGCTGTGCCTGCGATGATGTCCTTCCCCTGGTCATGGACCGGCAGAGAGCGCTATCAGCGCTGGCACCGTACAGAGATTCACTTCGATTCGGGCGATACGAAAGACATCCTTGCAGCGTCGCTGTGCCGTACGCCTCAGGAGGCCGGCCTTCTGGCTCGAGTGCCTTGGGGATATTGGACAGGGCGTTCCGCCGTGGAGGTGCTGGGGGAGCGGTGGCCCGACCGGGACGACACCTACACCGCAATCCTCAACACCGCCCGCGACACCAACGCCAACGAATACGCCCGCGAAGCCGCCCTGCAGGTGCTGGGAGAGCGGTGGCCCGACCGGGACGACACCTACGCCGCAGTCCTCGAGATCGCCCGCGACACCAACGACAACGGCAAAGACGCCACCCGTGGCACCGCCCTGCAGGTGCTGGGAGAGCGGTGGCCCGACCGGGACGACACCTACACCACAGTCCTCACCACCGTTCACGACACAGACGCCAGCACCCATGCCCGCGACGCCGCCCTGCAAGTGCTGGGAGAGCGGTGGCCCGACCGGGACGACACCTACACCACAGCCCTCAACACCGCCCGCGACCGCGACTCCAACTCACGCGACGTCGCCGCCCGGGTGCTGGGTGGGCGGTGGCCCGACCGGGACGACACCTACGCCGCAGTCCTCGAGATCGCCCGCGACACCAACGCCAACGCCAGCGACTACGGCAGCGGCTATGCCTGCAGCGCCGCCCTGCACGCGCTGGGAGAGCGGTGGCCCGACCGGGACGAAACCTACACCGCAGTCCTCGAGATCGCCCGCGACACCAACGCCAACGCCCGCGACACCGCGCTGCGGGTTCTGGTGGAGCGGTGGCCCGACCGGGACGACACCTACACCGCAGTCCTCGAGACTGCCCGCGACACCAACACCAACGACTACGCCCGCTATACAGCCCTGCAGGTACTGGTGGAGCGGTCGCCCGACCGGGACGACACCTACACCGCAGTCCTCGAGATCGCCCGCGACACCAACGCCAGCAACACCACCCGCGACTCCGCCCTGCGCGTTCTGGGAGAGCGGTGGCCCGACCGGGACGACACCTACACCACGATCCTTGATGCCGCCCGCGACACCAACGCCAGCAACACCACCCGCGACGCCGCCCTGCAAGTGCTGGGAGAGCGGTGGCCCGACCGGGACGACACCTACACCACGATCCTTGATGCCGCCCGCGACACCAACACCGGCGCAGATGCCCGCGACGCTTCCCTGCAGGTTCTGGGAGAGCGGTGGCCCGACCGGGACGACACCTACACCACGATCCTTGATGCCGCCCGCGACACCAACGCCAAGGCCCGCGACACCGCCCTGCAGGTTCTGGGCGAGCGGTGGCCCGACCGGGACGACACCTACACCGCAGTCCTCGAGATCGCCCGCGACACCAACGCCAACGCCCGCGACACCGCACTGCGGGTTCTGGGAGAGCGGTGGCCCGACCGGGACGACACCTACACCACGATCCTTGATGCCGCCCGCGACACCAACGCCAAGGCCCGCGACACCGCACTGCGGGTTCTGGGAGAGCGGTGGCCCGACCGGGACGACACCTACACCACGATCCTTGATGCCGCCCGCGACACCAACACCGGCGCAGATGCCCGCGACGCTTCCCTGCACATGCTGGCCCAACGATGGCCAGAACTCGAAACCACATGGGACTGTGCAGCAATTCGCTTTGAGGAAAAGTCTGGCGCGATGCGCGACGACCTAGTGAAAATCCTGACTCTGGTATGGCCAGAAAAATCACGGACAGAAAAATTGCTACTCAAGCTTGCGAAAGAACATCCAAACAATGCGGTAGTAAATAGCTCGCTGTCTTACCTTCGCTCAACAGCGGTTGAGTGAAATTTGAATAATCACCGCCTCCATCCCGGGCGGTTGAGGTGTCGACGTGGTGGCCGTGCGTTTCGAGGAGGGGGCGGACTTCTTGTTTCGCTCGGCTAACCTCAAGGAGCCGGATAAAACTCCTCAACCGTTGTTCAGGCGGCCGTGGGCTATACCTGGGATCGTCCCGCCTGGTTCTCCAGATACGGGGCCGTGACCTGCCGCCTTGCCCGCCCATCAAGGGGCCGTGCGTCCTGGATCGGGACGGCGGTGGGCCAGGTGCGTCACGCGCCACGGGCGGTCCGCCCCCGGCGGGCTGGGCCGTCTGTGGGCCGTCCGAGAGCGGCCGACGACGACAGATGACGACCATCGGCGACCATCCTCTTCCTGCTCGGAGAGGGCACCGTGTGTGCCGGCACAGGTGCTCATCCCCGAACGTGAGTTGAGCAACTCCAGAGCTTCGGCCCAGGATGGCGCCCATGACACAGGGACGAGCGACACAGGGACGAGCGACACAGGGAAACCCCGCGGAGGGGCGGCCGCTGCTCAACCGCAGCCTCGCCGCGTTCGGCACGACGATCTTCGCGGAGATGTCCGCGCTGGCGGTGCGGACCGGCTCCATCAACCTCGGCCAGGGCTTCCCCGACACCGACGGCCCCGAGGAGATCCGGGAGGCGGCGGTCCGGGCGCTGCGCGCCGGGCACGGCAACCAGTACCCACCGGGCCCCGGCGTCCCGGAGCTGCGCACCGCCGTCGCCGCCCACCAGGAACGCTTCTACGGCCTGACCTGGTCCCCGGACACGGAGGTCCTGGTGACGACCGGCGCCACGGAGGCGATCGCCGCATCCCTGCTCGCCCTCCTCGAACCGGGCGACGAGGTCATCGCGTTCGAGCCGTACTACGACTCGTACGCCGCCTGCATCGCCCTGGCGGGCGCGAAGCGCGTACCGCTCACCCTGCGCGCCCCGGAATTCCGCCCGGACCTCGACGAACTGCGCACCCTGATCACCCCGCGCACCCGCCTCCTGCTCCTGAACACCCCGCACAACCCGACCGGCGCGGTGCTCACCCCCGACGAGCTTGCCGGGATCGCGGCCCTCGCGGTGGAACACGACCTGCTGGTGGTCACCGACGAGGTGTACGAACACCTGGTCTTCACGGGGGCGCACCACCCGATCGCCGCGCTCCCCGGGATGCGCGGGCGCACGGTGTCGATCTCCTCGTCGGGGAAGACGTTCTCGTACACCGGGTGGAAGATCGGCTGGGTGACCGGGGACGCGCCGCTGGTGGCCGCCGTGCGGGCGGCGAAGCAGTATCTGACCTTCGTGAGCGGAGGCCCGTTCCAGTACGCGATCGCCGAGGCGCTCGCCCTGCCCGACGCCTTCTTCACCGACTTCCGCGAAGGCATGCGCCGCAAGCGGGACCTGCTGGCGAAGGGGCTGCGCGCCGCGGGCTTCCGGGTGTACGAGCCGGAGGGGACGTACTTCATCACCACCGACATCTCCCCGTTCGGCGACGAGGACGCAGGCGCCTTCTGCCGCGCGCTCCCGGAGCGCTGCGGGGTGGCGGCCGTGCCGAACTCGGTCTTCTACGACGACCCGGAGGCGGGCCGCAGCCAGGTCCGCTTCACCTTCTGCAAGAAGGACGAGGTCCTGGAAGAGGCGGTGGAGCGCCTGGCCCGGCTGGGCTGAACACGGAGACGGCCCGGGAGACGGCCGTGATGACCGTCTCCCGGGCCGTGCCCGTTCGCTGCGGGGGCTAGGCGCCCGCGGGCTCCTCGCCCTCCGTCTTGGCCTCGGCGGGCTCGATGCCGAGGCGCTCGACGAGCCACTTGTCGAACTCGATCGAGGCGCGGACCCAGCTCACCGTCGAGGAGACGAAGTGCTCCAGGCTGACGCCGGTGCCGATGAGCATCTGCGCCTCACCGATCAGCCGGACGGAACCCGCCTCGCCCTCCTCGCCCTCGTGGGCGTGGGTGTAGACCTTGGGCCACAGGGTGCGGCGGTTCCAGTCGTCGATGGCGTCCAGCAGCACGGGACGCTGGTCGAGGTCGTGGGGGCGGTCGTAGAACGTGCGGACGGAGAAGACCTGCTGCTCCTCCTCGCCCCGGAACATGAAGTAGGTCCGGAACTCTTCCCACGGCGCCGCGAGGTCGCCCTCGTCGTCGACGACGTACTTCAGCTCCATCTGGTCGAGGAGCTGCTTGACGAGGTCCTGGTCAGGGACGACGGGGCCCTCCGGTCCTGCCGCCTGCGGTTCGGGCTGGCCCCCGAAATTAGGAATCGAGGACGGATCGATGCTCACCGTTATTTCCCTTCGTGCGGTTGCGGCCATCCTCTCCCATGGCGGGCGGGGCATGGCAAGCCCGGACGGCCCCTATCCGCCACAAGCTGACAGAGAGCGGGTGGGGACGGGAGCCGCCGGGCACGCCTCCACGGACCGCGATGCTCCGTGACCGGCGGTGACGACCCGGCGAGGTCGTCATGGCGACCGGGTGAGGTCGTTACGAGGCGGGGCCGACGATCAGCCCGTCCTCGACCCGCTCCACCCGTACGGTGTCGCCGTCGCGGACCTCTCCGGACAGGATCTCCTTGGCGAGCCGGTCGCCGATCGCGCTCTGGATGAGCCGGCGCAGCGGCCGCGCCCCGTACGCCGGGTCGTTGCCCTCCTCGGCGAGCCAGGCCAGCGCCTCCGGCGAGACCTCCAGGGTGAGCCGGCGGTCGGCGAGGCGCTTCGCCAGCCGGTCGATCTGGAGCCCGGCGATGTGCGCCAGCTCGTCACCGGACAGGGCGGAGAAGACCACCAGGTCGTCGAGCCGGTTGATGAACTCCGGCTTGAAGGAGGCCCGCACCACGTCCAGCACCTGCTGCTTCTTGGCCTCGGGCTTGACCAGGGGGTCCATCAGGAACTGGCTGCCGAGGTTGGAGGTGAGGACGAGGATGGTGTTGCGGAAGTCGACCGTGCGGCCCTGGCCGTCGGTGAGCCGGCCGTCGTCGAGGACCTGGAGCAGGACGTCGAAGACCTCGGGGTGGGCCTTCTCGACCTCGTCCAGCAGCACGACGCTGTACGGGCGGCGGCGGACGGCCTCGGTGAGCTGGCCGCCCTCCTCGTAGCCGACGTAGCCGGGCGGGGCGCCGACGAGGCGGGCGACGCTGTGCTTCTCGCCGTACTCGCTCATGTCGATGCGGATCATGGCCCGCTCGTCGTCGAACAGGAAGTCCGCGAGCGCCTTGGCCAGCTCGGTCTTGCCGACGCCGGTGGGGCCGAGGAAGAGGAACGACCCGGTGGGCCGGTCGGGATCCGCGATCCCGGCCCGCGTGCGGCGTACGGCGTCGGAGACGGCCTGCACGGCCTCGCTCTGCCCGATCAGCCGCCTGCCCAGCTCGGACTCCATCCGCAGCAGCTTCTGCGTCTCGCCCTCCAGCAGCCGCCCGGCCGGGATGCCGGTCCAGGCGCCGACGACGTCCGCGATGTCGTCCGGGCCGACCTCCTCCTTGACCATGGTGTCCTTGGAGGCTTCCTGCTCGGCCTCGGCGGCCTCCTCCAGCTCCCGCTCCAGGCCGGGGATCTCCCCGTACAGCAGCTTGGAGGCGGCGTCGAAGTCGCCGTCGCGCTGGGCGCGTTCGGCCTGGCCCCGCAGCTCGTCTAGGCGCTCCTTGAGCTCACCGACCCGGTTGAGGCCCTGCTTCTCCTTCTCCCAGCGGGCGTTGAGGCCGCGCAGCTCCTCCTCCTTGTCGGCGAGGTCGCGGCGCAGCTTCTCCAGGCGCTGCCTGGACGCGGGGTCGGACTCGTTCTTGAGGGCCAGCTCCTCCATGCGCAACCGGTCGACGGAGCGCTGGAGTTCGTCGATCTCCAGGGGCGAGGAGTCGATCTCCATACGGAGCCGGGAAGCGGCCTCGTCGACGAGGTCGATGGCCTTGTCGGGGAGGAAGCGGGAGGTGATGTAGCGGTCGGAGAGGGTGGCGGCGGCCACCAGTGCCGAGTCCGCGATCTGCACCTTGTGGTGGGCCTCGTAGCGGCCCTTGAGCCCGCGCAGGATCGCGATGGTGTCCTCGACGGAGGGCTCGGCGACCAGCACCTGCTGGAAGCGCCGCTCCAGGGCGGGGTCCTTCTCGATGCGCTCGCGGTACTCGTCGAGCGTGGTCGCGCCGACCATGCGCAGCTCGCCGCGGGCCAGCATCGGCTTGAGCATGTTGCCCGCGTCCATGGCGGAGTCGCCGCCGGCGCCCGCGCCGACGACGGTGTGCAGTTCGTCGATGAACGTGATGATCCGGCCGTCGCTCTCCTTGATCTCGGAGAGGACGGTCTTCAGCCGCTCCTCGAACTCGCCGCGGTACTTCGCGCCGGCGACCATCGCGCCGAGGTCCAGCGAGACGAGCCGCTTGTTCTTCAGGCTCTCGGGAACGTCGCCCTTGACGATGCGCTGGGCGAGCCCTTCGACGACGGCGGTCTTGCCGACGCCGGGCTCGCCGATGAGCACGGGGTTGTTCTTCGTCCGGCGCGACAGCACCTGCACGACGCGGCGGATCTCCTGGTCGCGGCCGATGACCGGGTCCAGCTTGCCCTCGCGCGCGGCGGCCGTGAAGTCGGTGCCGAACTTCTCCAGGGCCTTGTACTGGCCCTCCGGGTCGGGTGTGGTCACCCGGCGCCCTCCCCTGCTCGTCTCGAATGCGGCCAGCAGCTTCTTCGCGCCGGCGCCCTGCCCGTCGAGGATCTCACCGGCACGGCCGCCCTTGGCCGCGACGCCGATCAGCAGGTGCTCGGTGGAGATGTAGTCGTCGCCCAGCTCCTTGGCCCGCTGGGCCGCGTCCTGGATGACGGCCAGCAGCTCGCGGTTGGGCGCCGGCGGGGCGACGGTGGAGCCGGTGACGCTGGGCAGGCCCCCGAGCAGCCGCTCGGTCCCGCCCCGCACCGCGGCCTGGTCCGCCTCGACGGCGGCGAGCAGGTCGATGACGTTCTCGTTGTCCCGGCCCTCCAGCAGCGCGAGCAGCAGGTGTCCCGGGGTCAGATCGGCGTGCCCGTCCTTCACGGCCCTGCTGGTGGCCGCGTTGATGGCGTCCCGGCTCTTGTTGGTCAGCTCGGCGTCCACGTGTGGTCACTCCTCCTCGCAGCTGGTGGGTCGTACGTCCTTCGTTGACTCAGCCAACGTACACAAAGTTGAGTCTATTCCACTCAAGGCAATGCGCGCACGCGCTGCGGGCACCCGAGGCCCGGGCTCGTACGCTGCCCCCATGGCAGACGTACACCACCCCACTCCCGCATATGTCGCGTTCTGGCGCGAGAGCCACCTCTCCACCCTGACGACCCCCCGCCCGGACGGCACGCCGCACGTGGTGCCGGTGTGCGTGACGTACGACCCGGAGGCCGGGGTGGCGCGCGTGATCACCGACGGCGGCAGCCGCAAGGTCGCCAACATCCGGGCCGCCGGCCCCGGCGGGGCACGCGTGGCCGTCTGCCAGATCGACAGGGCCCGCTGGGCGACCCTGGAGGGCCTCGCGGTCATCCGCACGGAGCCGGAGGCCGTCGCGGACGCGGAGGCCCGCCACGAGGCGCGCTACGGCCGCGCACCGCGGATCAACCCGACCCGGGTCGTCATCGAGATCGCCCTCGACCGGGCGCTCGGAAAGGCCTGACGGGTCCCCCGGACACCGGCCCCGTACGGGAACAGCACAACGGCGCCACCGTGTTCAGGTCACGGTGGCGCCGCTGTGTGGGGGAAGCGCCGGAGCGATAGGTGACGACGGGGGAATCGCTCAGGCACTGCGGGGGGTGGCGGAAAGGGGTTCTGCGTCGAACAGCTCATGGTCCCGCTGATCGAGATTGACGAAGATCATGCCGTACCTGACGGCACAGCGGACCGGCTGCGGCGCACCGCGCGGCCGACGGAGACAGCGATAGGCGCGGACGTCCTCGTCCTCTTCCATCACCACGACGATCGGCTCTCCGAACAGGGTGACCATCAACGAGTCGCCACGGCGGGGGAGGGCCGTGAGCAGATCGATGAAATGCCACCCTGAGCGATAGGCGGTTGCCATCTCGCGCCGGAAGGTGCGGTCGTCCGGCGGGGTGGTCATGCGACCGTGCGGGCCGGAGCGACCCAGCCGATGTCACCCGGGACCGCGGCGGGCGAGACCCAGCCGATGTCGCCCGGGGTCGCGGCGGGTGAGACCCAGCCGATGTCACCCGGGACCGCGGCGGGCGAGACCCAGCCGATGTCACTGGGTGCCGCGGCCTGAACAGCCTTCTGCTCGCCGCTGCCGCCCATGACGCCGACGCCCGTCAGCCCGAGTCCAAGGGCCGCGACGAACGAGGCGGCAAGCGCCGAGCGAAGCATTCGCTTGTACATAGTCGGCTTCGTCCTCACTTGTGGATTCTTCTCCCCCGCACCTAAGACGATGTCCCACCTGGGCACGCGAACACCACTGGGTCGATGCATCATGTTCCTGAATGTTCAGGAACCTGGGGGGTGGAGAAATGACCACAAGCCACACAAAGACGACACATCCTCACGGGATCACCGAACTGTGCGAGGCAGGGGGACGTCTTTACGCCACCGCACTCCGGTCCGGCCGCATCGCCCGATCCGAGCTGGAACCCGCTCCGTGCCTGATGGAGTTCGCCCTGCTCCATCCCGACCCGGACGACGCGGGCTGGCTCCGGCCGGTACCGCCGTCGGCAGCGCTGGCCCAGCATCTGCATCCCATAGAACGCGAGATCCAGGAACGCCGACGGCATTCGGTGGAACTGACCGAGTCCTTCGAGCCTTTCATGGACATCAGCGCCCAGGGCCCGCCCACGACGCACGCCATCACCGTGCTGGAGGGCGTCAACCGGATCAACGCCGCCCTCGACCTCGCGACCACGGAGTGCCGGGCCGAGGTCCTCACCGTCCAGCCGGGCGGCGGACGGAACGAGGACCAGCTCAGCAAGTCGCTGGAGCGCGGACTGTCCGTCGTCCACCGCGGGGTGCGCATCCGCACCCTCTACCAGCACACGGTGCGCCACAGCCCCAGCACCCTGGCGTACGCCGAGCGCATCGCCAACGACAACGTGGAGATCCGGACGCTCGAAGAACTCATAGAGCGCCTGATCGTCTTCGACCGCACGGTCGCCTTCATCCCCGCCCAGGACGACCGCCAGGTCGCCCTCGAACTGCGCCACCCCGGCCTCGTCGAATACCTCGTGAAGGTCTTCGAGCAACTGTGGACCCGTGCCGCGCCCCTCCTCGAAGAGGTCAAGTACGACCCGATGCCCCAGGGAATCAGCGGCGTTCAGCGTTCCATCGCCCAACTCCTCGTCGAGGGGCACGTCGACGACTCCATCGCCCGCCGCCTCGGCATGAACGTCCGGACCTGCCGTGCGCACGTGGCCAAACTCTCCGCCGCTCTGGGCAGCAGCAGCCGCGCCCAACTCGGCTATCTGATCGCACGTTCGGGAATCCTGGACCACACCTCCTGACTCCCCGGGCGCCGCCCCTCTCCCCTCCCGCCCGGAGAACCGACCCACAAGCCCACTCGGGACGCGACCGCGCAAGGGGGAGTAGGCGGCCGCGTCCCGCGCTGTCGGGGACCCCCCCGGGAATCCCCGACAGGTCGAGCCTTTCGCGCCCTTTAGGCTTTGGCCACCGTCATCTTGTTGCAGTGCGAGAAGTGGGGGGCCCACAATGCACACGGAGGGGACGAACCGGACCCACGCGCACGGGAACAGAGAACTGTGCCCGCCCGCCGTCCGGCTCTACGAGACAGCGCTCCGCGACGGCCGCGTCGCCCGGGCCGCGACCGTGTCGGTCCCCTGCCTCATCGAAACGGCTCTTCTCCAGCCCGACCCGTTCGACGACGCGTGGCTGCGCCCCGTACCGCCGTCGGCCGCGCTGGCGCACCTCCTGGGACCCATCGCCCGCGAGATCGACGAACGCATCCGGCTCACCGCCGCGCTGAGCAGTTCGCTCGTCCCGCTGACAACGGTGGCCGACGACGACCCGAACCTCGCCATCACCGTCCTCGAAGGCAAGAGCCTCATCGCCGACTCCCTGCGGAACGCCTCCGCCGCCGCGAGGGAGGAGGTGCTCACCGCGCAGCCGGGCGGCAACCACCCGGCCGACGACCTCCCGGAGTGCCTGGAGAACGCACGGGCCGTCATCGCGGCCGGCGGCCGCATGCGCCACCTCTACCAGCACCCCGTGCGCCACAGCCCGGAGTTCGCCGCCTACGCGGCCCGGCTCCCGTCCGGCCGCCTCCAGGTCCGCACCATGGAACAGACCGTCGAACGGCTGACCATCTTCGACCGGACGGTCGCCTACGTCCCCGCCACACCCGAGCACACCGCGGCCCTGGAGATCCGCCACCCCCCGCTCGTCCGCTATCTGGTCCAGGTCTACGAGGTCCTGTGGGCGCAGGCCACCCCGTACAGGCAACAGCTCGCCGCCACCGCCCCCGTCACCGCCGTCACCGCCGTCCAACTCGGCATCGCCCGCCTCCTCGTCGAAGGCCATGTCGACGACGTCGTCGCCCGCAGGATGGGCGTCAGCGTCCGCACCTGCCGCGCCCACATCGCCCGACTCACCCAGGCCCTCGGCGCCACCAGCCGCACCCACCTCGGCGCACTCCTCGTCCGGTCGGGCATCGTCGAAGCCGACCCGCCCGGACCCTGACCACCACCAGCCGAAAGGGCGACCGATGCGCACCGGGGCCGACGACCCACCCGCAGCTCCACACGTCCCGCACTCCCCGCAAGAACCCTGCGAACCGGCGATCGGCCTCTACGCCGAGGCACTCCGCACGGGATACGTCCCCGAGCCCGACGCCGCCCGTGCGCCCTGCCTCGTCCCGCTCGGGCTGCTCCGCCCCGACCCGGACGACACGGGCAGACTGCTCCCCGTACCGGCGGCCGCGGCGCTGACCCGGCTTCTCGGACCGCTCGCCCGGGACCTGGACGAGCGGCTGGCCTCCGCCGCCGCCCTCGTCGACGCGCTGACGCCGCTGGCCTCGATCGCGCGCCCCGCCCGCGGCAACGCCTTCACGGTGCTCGAAGGAAAGCCCGCCATCCGGTCGTCCATCGAGGAAGCCGTCCACGGGGCCGAGAAGCACATCCTCACGCTCCACCCCGGCAGCAAGCGCCCCGGGGCCCTCCTGGTCCGGGCGAGGAACGAGGCCCTGGCGCCTCTGCGACGCGGCGTGCACATGCGCCACATCTACCAGCACTCCGCCCGCTACCACCCGAATCTGAAGGACTACGTGGACCGGCTGCCGGAGGAACGGCTGGAGATCCGCACCATGGAGCAGACCCCGGAGCGGATGTTCGTCTTCGACCGGACCACCGCCTTCATCGCCGCCTCGGCCGACCGCGACATCGCCCTCCGCATCACCCACCCGGCCGTCGTCCGCTACCTCGTCCACGTCTACGACGTCCTGTGGGCCGGAGCCACACCGTTCGACGCGCCGCTGGAGACGGCGCTGCCCGGCGCCCCCGTCACCGCCGTCCAACTCGGCATCGCCCGCCTGCTCGTCGAAGGCCATGTCGACGACGTCGTCGCCCGCAGGATGGGCATCAGCGTCCGCACCTGCCGCGCCCACATCGCCCGGCTCATGCAGGCCCTCGGCGCCACCAGCCGCACCCACCTCGGCGCACTCCTCGTCCGGTCGGGCATCTCCGAGACCGACCGGCGGGTACACGGCTGACCGGCGACAGCTGGACGACGGACCCCTGAACTCCCCCGCCACCTGCGAGAATTCCGCACACCAGGCCTGACCGACCTGACGCATCACCGCCACGCGACCGAAGGACCACGAAGACCGGATGACCGACACCACCCCCATACCCGCCGCCATCGAGGACGACCACCACGGGGGCATCGTGGTCGAACTCACCGGATCACACGGCGAGATGCTCGTCGTGAGCGGCGAGGGAATTCCCCGCGTCGTCCTCACCCGCGCTCCCGGCGCGGAGATCGACGACCACATCGTCATCGGCACCCGCGACCCCCGCCGGCTCACGCTCACCGTGGACGGCCGGGAAGCGACGATCAGGCCGGGCAAGGGGAAGCTCCGCCGCCGGTCCTACCGGGTCGACGTCCGCTGCGCGGGTACGTCCTACCGGCTCGTGCCCGACTCGATCCCGAGCAGCCGGCTGACCCGTGTCGGCAAGCACCTCGGGGACTTCTCCTCGGACGGCGACCGGCGGGTGATCGCACAGTGGCGGCCCGGGGCCGCCGTCGAGCCGGCCGACGCCGCGATCGGCTACGCGCTGGCCGCCGCGTTCGGCACCGGCGGCCTTCCGATGTGGATGATGGCGGTCGAAGCGGTCAGCGAGCTCCTGCCGTAGGCGCCACGCCCCGCACGCGCCGAGGGGCCGGGAGAGCGGATGAACGCTCTCCCGGCCCCATGGGCGTACGAAGGGACTCGCCGGTCCGTCGGCCGCCCGGTCCGTCGGCCGCTTCCTAGTCCATCGGCCGCTTCGGCTTCGGCCGCCAGACCACCAGCGCGCTGGTCTGCTGCACGTCCTGGTACGGCACCAGGTCCCGGCGGTACGAGGCGTGCACCTGGGCCTCGCGCTGCCGCATGGCCACCGCCGCGCCGTCCACCGCCGCCGAGAGCTCGGCGACGCGCTGCTGGAGGGCCGCGACCTGGTTCTCCAGCTCGATGATCCGCTTGATGCCCGCGAGGTTGATGCCCTCGTCCTGCGACAGCTGCTGCACGGTGCGCAGCAGCTCGATGTCGCGGGCCGAGTAGCGCCGGCCGCGCCCGGCCGTACGGTCGGGGGAGACCAGGCCGAGACGGTCGTACTGGCGCAGTGTCTGCGGGTGCAGGCCCGAGAGCTGGGCCGCGATCGAGATCACGTACACCGGTGTCTCATCGGTCAGCTGGTACGGATTGCGTCGACGGCCGTCCATCTCAAGCTCCCTTCGCAGCCTGGAACAGCTCCGCCCGCGGGTCCTCGTCCGCGGTCGCCTTCCGGTAGGCCTCCAGGGCGTCCCTGGCCTCCTGGCCGAGATCCCTGGGAACCGCGACCTCCACGGTGACCAACAGGTCGCCGCGGGTGCCGTCCTTGCGCACCGCACCCTTGCCCCGGGCGCGCATCGTACGCCCGTTGGGGGTGCCGGCGGGAAGCTTCAGGGTGACCGGGGGGCCGCCGAGCGTGGGGACCTTGACCTCGCCGCCGAGCGTCGCCTCCGGATAGGTGACGGGCACGGTGACCGTGAGGTTGTCGCCCTTGCGGCCGAAGACCGGATGGGCGTCGACGTGGACGACGACGTACAGATCGCCCGCCGGGCCGCCGCGTTCGCCGGCGCCGCCCTTGCCGCGCAGCCGGATCCGCTGGCCGTCGGAGACGCCCGCCGGGATCCTCACCTGCATGGTGTGCGCCGACTTCGCCCGGCCGCTGCCCTTGCAGACGTCGCACGGGTCCTGGGCGATGAGGCCCCGGCCCTTGCAGTCCACACAGGGGTCGGTGAGCGAGAAGCCACCGCCGCTGCCGCGCGAGACCTGGCCGGTGCCGACGCAGGTCGGACAGACCCTGGGGGTGCCGTTCTTGTCGCCGGTGCCGGAACACGCCTTGCAGGGCGCCTGGCTGGACATCCGGAGCGGGACCGTGGCCCCGTCGACCGCCTCGGTGAAGCTGAGCGTCACCTCGGACTCGATGTCCTGGCCGCGCTTCGGCTGGACCCGGGTGCCCGTGCCGCCGCGGTTGAACAGCCCGCCGAAGACGTCGCCCAGACCGCCCCCGCCGCCGAAGCCGCCGCCCGCGCCGCCCTGTCCGCCGCCCTGGGCGCCGCCTCCGAAGAGGTCGCCCAGGTCGAAGTTGAAGTTGCCGCCGGCACCACCGGGGCCGGGGCGGAAGCCGCCGTTGCCGAAGAGGGCGCGCGCCTCGTCGTACTCCTTGCGCTTCTTGGGGTCACCGAGGACGTCGTTCGCCTCGGAGATCTCCTTGAAGCGCTCCTCCGCCTTGGCGTCGCCCTTGTTGGCGTCCGGGTGGAACTCGCGGGCGAGCTTCCGGTACGCCTTCTTGACCTCGGCGTCGGTGGCGTCCTTGGGGACGCCGAGGACCTTGTAGTAGTCCTTCTCGACGAAGTCCTTCGTGCTCATCGACGTCCCTCCTTCCGGACGATCGGCCGAGCGGCCGGCCCGTGGGCCGGCCGCCGGGCCGGTCGGTGCGCACCCTGGTGGTCAGACGTGTTGCCGTCAGACCTCCTCGGTGCCACCGCTCTCCTCGTCGTCTGTCTTCTCTTCCTTGGCCGCGGCGGGCGTGGCGCCCGGCTGCGGCTCGGCGACGGCCACCCGCGCGGGGCGGATGGTGCGCTCGCCGATGCGATACCCCGGCTGCAGGATCGCCACGCAGGTCGTCTCGGTGACGTCCGGCGCGTAGCTGTGCATCAGGGCCTCGTGGATCGTCGGGTCGAAGGGCTCGCCCTCCTTGCCGAACTGCTGGAGGCCCAGCTTCGCGACGGTGGTCTCCAGCGATTCGGCCACCGACTTGAAGCCGCCGACCAGCTCGCCGTGTTCCCGTGCGCGGCCGACGTCGTCGAGGACGGGCAGGAGCTCGGACAGGAGGTTCGCGACAGCGATCTCCTTGACCGTGACCCGGTCCCGCTCGACGCGGCGGCGGTAGTTCTGGTACTCGGCCTGGAGCCGCTGGAGGTCCGCGGTGCGCTCACCGAGCGCGGTGCGTACCTGGTCCAGCTGTGCGGTCAGACCGACGGTCGGGTCGAGGTCCCCGGCCGGGGCCGCCGTCTCCTCCTCGGAGGAGTCGGCGGCCTTCGGCTCGGCGTCATCAGGGGTGGCGCCGGAGGGGACGTCGGGCTTCTCCTCGAAGCCCGGGGTCTCCTCGGTCACGCCGCACCGCCCTTGGTGTCCTTCTCGTCGTCCACGATCTCGGCGTCGACGACATCGTCATCGGCCTTGCCCTGGGCGTCGCCCGGGGCGTCGGCGCCCGGGGTCGCACCATCGGCCTGGGCGTTGGCGTACATCGCCTGGCCCAGCTTCTGGGAGACGGCCGCGACCTTCTCGGTGGCCGTGCGGATCTCGGCGGAGTCCTCGCCCTTGAGCTTCTCCTTCAGCTCGCCGACAGCGGTCTCCACCTCCGTCTTCACGTCACCGGGGACCTTGTCCTCGTTGTCCTTGAGGAACTTCTCCGTCTGGTAGACGAGCTGCTCGCCCTGGTTGCGCGACTCGGCGGCCTCGCGGCGGGCGTGGTCCTCCTCCGCGTACTTCTCGGCCTCTTCGCGCATCCGGTTGACCTCGTCCTTCGGCAGCGAGGAGCCGCCGGTGACGGTCATCTTCTGCTCCTTGCCGGTGCCGAGGTCCTTGGCGGCGACGTGCATGATGCCGTTGGCGTCGATGTCGAAGGCGACCTCGATCTGCGGCACACCGCGCGGGGCCGGCGGCAGACCGGTCAGCTCGAACATCCCGAGCTTCTTGTTGTACGCCGCGATCTCGCGCTCGCCCTGGTAGACCTGGATCTGCACGGACGGCTGGTTGTCCTCGGCCGTCGTGAAGATCTCGGAACGCTTGGTCGGGATCGTGGTGTTGCGCTCGATGAGCTTGGTCATGATCCCTCCCTTGGTCTCGATGCCGAGGGACAGCGGGGTGACGTCGAGGAGCAGGACGTCCTTGACCTCACCCTTGAGGACACCGGCCTGGAGCGAGGCGCCGATGGCGACGACCTCGTCCGGGTTCACACCCTTGTTGGCCTCCTGGCCGCCGGTCAGCTCCTTGACGAGCTCGGCGACGGCGGGCATACGGGTGGAGCCACCGACGAGAACGACGTGGTCGATCTCGGAGAGCTGGATGCCCGCGTCCTTGATGACGTTGTGGAACGGGGTCTTGCAGCGGTCCAGGAGGTCCGCGGTCAGCTGCTGGAACTGCGAGCGCGTGAGCTTCTCGTCCAGGTGCAGCGGGCCCTCGGCGGACGCCGTGATGTAGGGCAGGTTGATCGTGGTCTCGGTCGAGGACGACAGCTCGATCTTCGCCTTCTCCGCGGCCTCGCGGAGACGCTGGAGAGCCATCTTGTCCTTGGACAGGTCCACGCCGTGCCCGTTGGCGAACTGCTTCACCAGGTAGTCGACGACGCGCTGGTCCCAGTCGTCACCACCGAGGTGGTTGTCACCGTTGGTGGCCTTCACCTCGACGACGCCGTCGCCGATCTCCAGGAGGGACACGTCGAAGGTGCCGCCACCGAGGTCGAAGACGAGGATCGTCTGGTCGTCCTTGTCGAGGCCGTACGCCAGCGCGGCGGCGGTCGGCTCGTTGACGATGCGCAGGACGTTCAGGCCCGCGATCTCGCCGGCCTCCTTCGTCGCCTGACGCTCGGAGTCGTTGAAGTACGCCGGGACGGTGATGACCGCGTCGGTCACCTTCTCGCCCAGGTAGGACTCGGCGTCGCGCTTCAGCTTCTGCAGGATGAAGGCGCTCATCTGCTGCGGGTTGAAGCTCTTGCCGTCCAGGTCGATCTTCCAGTCAGTGCCCATGTGGCGCTTGACGGAGCGGATGGTCCTGTCGACGTTGGTGACCGCCTGGCGCTTCGCGACCTCGCCGACGAGCACCTCGCCGTTCTTGGCGAAGGCGACGACGGACGGCGTGGTCCTGGCGCCTTCGGCGTTGGTGATGACGGTGGGCTCGCCGCCTTCGAGAACGCTGACGACGGAGTTAGTCGTGCCCAGGTCGATGCCGACCGCACGTGCCATTTCAATTCCTCCAACTGACTACTTGAGTGGATCTGACTCAAGGATGCATGACGCCGACGCCGGAGTCAACAGACCTGAGTCCCTTACGCTCAACTTAACTGCTCACACAGCACACATCCAGGGCCCACCCGCCCTCCGCCCGCCCTCCTCGGCCGCCCCACGACCGGACCCGCGTACGCCACACCCCTCGCACACCACCCGACCCACCGTCTCACCGTGGGATCGTTCTGTCACAAAATGCCGTGAGACGGTCACAACCGTCCCCGACCGGCAGGTTTCACCGTGGATCGTCACACCATCGAACCTCGAACCCCGGGCGGGCGCGATGCAGAACGCGAGGAAGCCGCGCGTACGGCGGAAGAACCAGAGAAGCCTGAAGAACAACCAGAAAGGCCTGCTGGGGCAGCAGGGCCAGCAGGGACTCAAGAACCAGAGGAAGAACCAGAGGAAGAACCACAGGAACCCACAACCTCAGCAGCCCCAGCAAACCCAGCAGGCCCCGGTATCCCAGCCATCCCGGCGCGATGGGCAGCCCCAACAGCCCCAGCAGCCGCAACGACCCCGGCCGACACCTCCCCGGCCCCAGCCGGCCCAACCCCCGCCCCCGCACTCACCCCCGCCGCCACCCCCGTACAGGAGCAAGCCCGGCACGGTCAGGGGCCAGTTCCCGTCGCGCCCCGTGGCACGCCTGGCCGGCCTCACCGACCGGGCCGGGCGGCTGGCGGACCGCCTCCTTCCGCGCACACCGGCCGAAAGGGTCCTGGACCTGACCCTCGGCACCGCCCTGCTCGTCCTGACCGCCCCGGCCGTCGCCGTCGCGGCCCTCGCCCTGAGCGCGCGGCACACTCCGGGCGGCGCCTGGGACCGCCGGCCCCGGACCGGCCTGGGCGGCCGGGTCTTCGAACTGCGGACCCTGCGCACCCGAAGGTTCCGCCTGGACCTGTTCTCCCGCCTGCCCCACGTCGTACGCGGCGATCTCTCCCTGGTCGGCCCCGCCCCACTGGCCCCGGGCGACCCGCGGGCCACAGGGCCCGGAGCCCGGCAGTGGCGACAGGAGCTGCGGCCGGGACTGACCGGACTGGCACAGGTACGTGCCCGCTCCGGCATGCCGTGGGACGACCCCGCTCTGCTGGACCAGCACTACGCAGAGCACCATGGAGTGGTGCTCGACCTGGCGATCCTCGCCGAAGCCGCACGCGATCCCCTGCGGACGCGGCTCCGGAAGGCCCGTCGCACCAAGGCACACCTGAGCGACGCAGATCACCGACGACCCGGCTACAGCACGGTGGAATAAGTGGATAGTGTCAGCACAGACTAATTAAGTTACTGCTTAGTAGTAGCGGGCAGTAGTACCTGGAACCCGCTCTCGCAGGCCCGAGGAGCCCCGAAATGCAACTCGCCGCGATCATTGTGTCGCTGGTGCTGACGGTCGTCGGCGTTGCGCTCATCACCCGAGCCGTCGCGCAGATCTACCGCTTCGTCCGGCTCGGACAGCCGGTACCAGCAGGCAGCCGCACCGACGACCCCAAGCAGCGGACGATCACCCTGATCAAGGAGTTCGTCGGCCACACCCGCATGAACCGCTGGGGAATCGTGGGCGTCGCCCACTGGTTCGTCGCGGTCGGCTTCCTGACCCTGGGCCTGACGATCGTCACGGCGTACGGCCAGCTGTTCAAGGCCGACTGGGTGCTGCCGTACATCGGCACCTTCCTGCCGTACGAGGTCTACATCGAGTTCATCGCGCTCGGCACGACCCTCGGCATCCTCGTCCTGATCGCGATCCGCCAGCTGAACCTGCCCTCGCGGGCCGGCCGCAAGTCGCGCTTCACCGGTTCGAAGATGGGCCAGGCGTACTTCGTCGAGGCGATCATCCTGATCATCGGCGCCGCGATCATGCTGCTCCGCGGCCTCGAGGGCGCGCTGCACGACGTGGACAGCTACGGCCCCGCCTACTTCGCCTCGTACCCCCTGGTGCTGGCCTTCGAGGGACTGAGCGTCGAGACGCTGCAGAACCTGGTCTACCTGTTCGCGATGATCAAGCTCGGGACGACGATGATCTGGGCGATCACGGTCGGGCTGAACACCAACATGGGCGTCGCCTGGCACCGCTTCCTCGGCTTCCCGAACATCTGGTTCAAGCGGAACGCCGACGGCGACGTCGCGCTCGGCGCGCTCCAGCCGATGACGTCGGGCGGCAAGGAGATCGACTGGGAGGACCCGGCCGAGGACGCGGTCTTCGGCGTCTCCCAGGTCGAGCAGTTCTCCTGGAAGGGCATCCTCGACTTCTCCACCTGCACCGAGTGCGGCCGCTGCCAGTCCCAGTGCCCCGCCTGGAACACCGGCAAGCCCCTCTCCCCCAAGCTCCTGATCATGTCGCTGCGCGACCACGCGCACGCCAAGGCCCCCTACCTCCTGGCCGGCGGCGGCAAGGACATGGAGGGCAACGAGAAGGCCACCGAGGAGCAGCTGAGGGACGTTCCCGCGGCCGCCCTCGCCGAGGCCGAGCGCCCCCTCATCGGCACCGCCGAGGAGAACGGCGTCATCGACCCGGACGTCCTCTGGTCCTGCACGACCTGCGGCGCCTGCGTCGAGCAGTGCCCTGTCGACATCGAGCACATCGACCACATCGTCGACATGCGCCGCTACCAGGTGATGATCGAGTCCGCGTTCCCGTCCGAGGCGGGCACCATGCTCAAGAACCTGGAGAAGAAGGGCAACCCCTGGGGGCTGGCCAAGAAGGCACGCGTCGAGTGGACCAAGGAGGTCGACTTCGAGGTCCCGATCGTCGGGAAGGACGTCGAGGACCTCACCGAGGTCGACTACCTGTACTGGGTGGGCTGCGCGGGCGCCCTGGAGGACCGGGCCAAGAAGACCACGAAGGCCTTCGCGGAGCTGCTGCACATCGCGGGCGTCAAGTTCGCGATCATGGGCGGCGACGAGAAGTGCACCGGTGACTCCGCCCGCCGCCTGGGCAACGAGCCGCTGTTCCAGCAGCTCGGCCAGGAGAACGTGGCCATGCTGAACATGGCGTACGGCGAGGACGATGAAGACGGGACGACGAAGAAGCCCAAGTCGTCGAAGAAGATCGTCGCGACCTGCCCGCACTGCTTCAACACGATCGCGAACGAGTACCCGCAGCTCGGCGGCGAGTACGAGGTCATCCACCACACGCAGCTGCTCCAGCACCTCATCGACGAGGGCAAGCTGATCCCGGTGACCCCGGTCGAGGGCCTGATCACGTACCACGACCCGTGCTACCTGGGCCGTCACAACAAGATCTACACCCCGCCGCGCGAGATCATCGCGAAGGTCCCGGGGCTGCGGAACGAGGAGATGCACCGCCACAAGGAGCGCGGCTTCTGCTGCGGTGCCGGTGGCGCCCGGATGTGGATGGAGGAGCGGATCGGCAAGCGCGTCAACAACGAGCGCGTCGAGGAAGCCCTCGCCCTCAACCCGGACATCGTCTCCACCGCCTGCCCGTTCTGCCTCGTCATGCTGACCGACTCGGTCAACGGCAAGAAGAACGACGGCCAGGCCAAGGAGTCCATCCAGGTCGTGGACGTCTCGCAGCTCCTCCTGGAGTCGGTGAAGACCCCGGCCGATCCGGCGGGCGAGCCGGAGCAGGTGGACGCGCCGGAGCCCGAACCGGCAAAGTGACGTAACGCGTCGACGCGATGAGCGGCCGGACCTGCCTCGGGGGCAGGACCGGCCGCTTCTTCGTGGGGCACCGGCACAGGCATAGGGGGCTCCGCCCGCCGGACGTGACGACCGCCGCACGCGGACGGTGAACTCGGACATGTACGCGACGACGTATCTGGAGCATCATGTGCCCCGGAGCCGCCCGGTCACGGGTCGGGAGCCCCGCGCCTGCCGAAGGCCGCCGGCGAACAGCGTGCGGCGGCCGGCGGACAGCACACGACGAACGAGCGACGAACGAGGCCCCGTGCGCCCACACATCACGCACCCGAAGGCAGCGGTCACCACCAGGGCGACGGCCGCCCTCGCCGCGGGCTGCGCCGGTCTGCTGCTCGCACTCACCGGCTGCGGAAGCCCCTCGGCCGCCGACGCCCCCTCGGCCGCCGCATCCGGACCCGCCTCCGCCTCCGGCGCCAAGAACGGCGACACCCCGCCGAAGGCACAGTCCCCGGCCCGGGCGGGCACGGCGCGCATCCCCGTACCGCACGGCACCGGCAGCCGCGTCCCGTACGACTTCAACGGCGACGGCCACCGCGACCTGGTCATCGACGACCTGGTGAAGGCCCCCGAGGACAGCCACGGCGACGACGCGGGCATCGGCGTCGTCTACGGCTCCGACGACCGACCCCTGGACCCGGCCGCCCGGCAACTGCTGAGCGCCCGGGCGAACGCGGCGAAGTCCGGCGACACCCTGCCCGCCGCGTTCGACGCCGAGTCGGCCTGCGACCTGGACCGGGACGGCTTCACCGATCTGATCGTCTCCACCGACCCCCCGTACAACGGCATCGGCGCCCCGCCCGTCCCTCTCCAGATCCTCTTCGGCTCCCCGCGGGGCCTGACGGGCAAGGCGGTCACCGTCCGCATCCCGCAGAAGGCCCGGTTCGGCAACGAATGGCCCGAGCAACCGGTCTGCGGCGACTTCGACGGCGACGGCAGGACCGACCTCGCGGTCACCGCCAGCGCCGGCCGGGTCACCTTCCTGCACGGCCCCTTCACCCGCACCGGTGCCCCGCGCAGCGCGGAACTGCTCCCCGACGGCGGTCCGTACCTCTACGCCCCCGAGCCCCGGGCCGACACCGACGGCGACGGTTACGACGACCTCGTCGCCGCCGCCCGCCCGCACGCCCCCGGCCGGGCGGCCGAGGGCACGCTGCTGCTCGGCTCCGCGAAGGGCCCGGCCCGGCCGGGCGGCGCCTACGCGTTCGGGGCGGAAGAACTCCCCAGCGCGCCGTTGAACGCGCCGGGCGCCACCCGCACCAGCCTCCTGGACCACGGCGACTACGACGCCGACGAGAAGCAGGACACGGTGGTGCAGACGTACCGGGGCGAGCGGCAGGACCTGATCGCCCTCTACACGGCGGGTAACACGGACAGGCCGGTACTCACCTTCTCCACGGCGCTGTTCCTGCCCTGAACTCCCCTCCCAGGGCCCAGGGTGCGGCCCCTAGGGGATGTCACAGCTCGGCCGCAAAGGCGGACGGGTTCCCCCGGCCCCCACCCCCCGCACCCGGGGACCAGGTACGTTCGACGGGTGGCTGGATTCAGGATCGGACGCGGCCGGGACAACCGCACCCCGCAACAACCGCAGCAGCAGCAGCAGCAGCGGCAGCAGCCGTACGGAGGGCAGGCACCACAGCCGCCGTACGGTGATCAGCCGTGGCCGACGGCAGGAGGCCCCGGCAACGGCGGAGCGCCACCGCCGTACGGACCGCCCCAGGGCGCCCCGTACAACACGGGCGGCGGCTACGCGGGCCCCGGACCGGGCGGACACGGCAGACAGGCCGGACACGGCCAGGGCCACGGCGGCCACGGCGGCCACGGCGAGCCGGAGTACTTCGGCGACCCGTACGCGGACCCCGCGCCCCATGACCCCTACGCCAACAACCCGGGTCACACGCAGGCGTTCCGCGTCGACGAGGACCCGTACAACGGCGGCAACACCTACCAGGCCGGCTCCGCCCCCGCCCAGCCGACGGGCCCGCGCCTGCGCTGGAAGGAACTGCTGACCGGCATCGTGGCACGCCCGGGACCGACGTTCTGGCAGATGCGGGACTACCCGGTCTGGGGCCCGGCGCTGGTCGTCACGTTCGTCTACGGCCTGCTCGCGCTGTTCGGCTTCGACCAGGCGCGCGAAGAAGCGATCAACGCGACGATCTCGACGGCCATCCCGTACGTCCTGTTCACCGGCGTCGGCTTCGTCATCGGCGGCCTGGTCCTCGGCGCGGTGACCCACACCCTGGCCCGCCAGCTCGGCGGCACGGGCTCGTGGCAGCCGACCGTGGGCCTGTCGATGCTGATCATGTCGATGACCGACGCCCCGCGCCTCCTCTTCGCCCTCTTCCTGGGCGGCGAGAACTCCCTGGTCCAGATCGTGGGCTGGCTGACCTGGCTGGCTGCCGGGGCGCTGTTCACGTCGATGGTCAGCAAGTCGCACGACCTGCCGTGGCCGAAGGCGCTGGGAGCGTCGGCGATCCAGCTGATCGCGCTGCTGTCGATCATCAAGCTGGGCACGATCTGAGAAACAGCGTGAGACGGCCGAGAAGGCCCCCGGAGTGCGGAACGCGCACTCCGGGGGCCTTCTCACATACGGACACTGCGCACCGCGAAATCAGGAGTCGAGAACCTGCCCGTCCCGCCGCACGACGGGCTTCTCCACGCTCCAAGGGAAGTTGATCCACTGATCGGTCTTCTTCCACACGTACTCGCACTTCACGAGGGAGTGGGACTTCTCGTAGATGACGGCGCTGCGCACCTCGGCGACATGGTCGACGCAGAAGTCGTGGACGAGCTTCAGCGTCTTGCCCGTGTCGGCGACATCATCCGCGATCAGAACCTTCTTCTCGGAGAAGTCGATCGCGTTGGGGACGGGCGCCAGCATGACGGGCATCTCCAGGGTGGTCCCGACCCCGGTGTAGAACTCCACATTGACGAGATGGATGTTCTTGCAGTCGAGCGCGTACGCAAGCCCGCCGGCGACGAACACCCCGCCCCGAGCGATGCTCAGCACGACATCGGGCTCGTACCCGTCGTCGGCGACGGCCTGCGCCAGCTCGCGCACGGCCCGCCCGAAGCCCTCGTACGTCAGATTTTCCCGCTCGTCACTCGCCATGATTGATCACACCTGGGTCCGATGGAAGTTCTGGAACGACCGCGAGGCCGTCGGCCCCCGCTGCCCCTGGTACCGCGACTCGTAGCGCTCGGAGCCGTACGGGAACTCGGAGGACGAGGTCAGCTTGAACAGGCAGAGCTGCCCGATCTTCATGCCCGGCCAGAGCTTTATCGGCAGGGTAGCGAGGTTCGACAGCTCCAGGGTCACGTGCCCGGAGAACCCGGGGTCGATGAACCCGGCCGTCGAGTGCGTCACCAGCCCGAGCCGCCCGAGCGAACTCTTGCCCTCCAGCCGCGAGGCCAGGTCGTCGGGGAGCGAGATCACCTCGTACGTGGACGCCAGCACGAACTCCCCGGGGTGCAGGATGAACGCCTCATCGCCCTCCGGCTCGACCGTACGGGTCAGATCAGGCTGTTCGACGGCCGGATCGATGTGCGGGTACCGGTGGTTCTCGAACACCCGGAAGTAGCGGTCCAGCCGCACGTCGATGCTCGACGGCTGCACCATCGAAGGGTCGTACGGATCGATACGGACTCGGCCTGCGTCGATCTCGGCCCGGATGTCCTTGTCTGAGAGAAGCACCTCCCGAGGATACGCAGAACGCGCGAGCCCGCCCCAACCGGACCACCCGCGCGCCTGCGGAACACCTACCACCGCCCCGCTACATCTCTTTCCCGCGTCCGCTCACTACCGCTTCTCGAACGCCACCGGCACGGCCTGCCGCAACCGCGCACACCGAGGACACCGGATCAACCGCCCGGGCCCGATCCGGCCGGCCCCGAGCTGCTGCATCGGGAACGACGAGGTAGCGAATACATGCCCTTCGGCACAGCGGACGACGGTGCGCTCCATCGACTCCATCAAGTCCCTTCCCCAACCACATATGGACGAGAAAGCCACATTAGGGGATGAACGGGACGCCACTCCACACGGCACTCCGACCACCCACGCTACGCCCCCAACTCCCGCCCATCACACCCCCGTCCACCTCCTCTCCCCCACCGGACACAGAGCAGGGAGACCCCACGGCTCATCCGCCGGAGGTCTGGCATGGGGTAGAGTGTGGAACGATGCAGCGCCGGTGATCGGCACGCTTCGCGGGTGTAGTTTAATGGTAGAACATGAGCTTCCCAAGCTCAGAGCGCGAGTTCGATTCTCGTCACCCGCTCCACGACTAAGGCCCAGGTCATCGACCCGGGCCTTGTTTGTTGTCTGGACCTCTCGTGGGCTGACATGCCCCAAGTGGCCCGCTCCAAGCCTGCGAGCTCTGGTGGAAGAGCTTCGCAACACCGTTCTACGCCCAGCGGTTTCGCCGGAACCTTGCGACATCGGCCACACCCACCGTTGCTGCGTCTCGCCCTCGGCATGAACGAATCAACGGCTCCTTTCTGACCGGAGCTGGGAGAGGGTGTGCACGACCGGCAGGTCGAACTGGTCCTTGTCCTGCTCCCAGTAGGCGAGCACTCGAGCCGTGGCTTCGGCCATGTCCGTGGGCAGGTCAGCCGCGCGGAGAGTATCGGCGACCTCTTCCATCTCGGGCGCCCAGCGCCAGGCTCGGGCTGCCACGCTCGGTAGATACTCCGGATCGGAGAGGATCGCGGAGATCATGACCTCGGCTTCGGCTGTGAGCTGATCACCGACTCCATGGGCGTCGGCGAGCGCGTGAGCGACTCCGGCGAGGGTGCGGGCGGCCTTCTGGTAGCTGGAGAAGGCCATCTTCAGCGCGGAAGCGGAACCGACTGTGTCCCCGACCCGGCACACGTGCAGCGCAGAGTCCGTGAACAGCGACGCCACCAGCTCGACGGCAGAGTCGGCCCCTGCGAGATAGAGCCGTGTGACACGCCCCTCGCCCGGCGGCTGACCGAAAACGGCACCGTCGACAACTGCGGAGCCGGGGCGGATCTCGTCAGCGATGCGCCGTACGCGTTGAGGGCTGATGGCGTTGACATCGGCGTACACCCCCGCGAAGCCGTGCGCTGCCACCGCCGCCGCGACGTCCTCCGCCGCCTGTGGTGGGCAGACCGAGAGAACGACCGCGCTTCTGGACAGCGCCTCCGCGAGCGAGTCGTACGCCGTGGCACCGGCCTCTCTCCCTCGGACCCAGGTGTTCTCACTGCGGCCCTTGGTCGCCGACAGCACCTCATGACCGCCGGCCACGAGCTCGGCGGTGATCGCCGCGCCCATGGTTCCAGGGTGGAGGACGGTCACGGTGATCACTGGCTGCCTCCGGCGGTGCGCGACGTGGAAAGTTCCTCATCCCCATGATCCGCTGTCGTTCGGCACCGGCGGCTTCGGAATCAATGCCTGATGGCCGTCCGGGCACTGATGGCGGACAGAAGTGCCTCCGGTCTCGGACTCGCCGTTCAAGACGGGACAGCGGTACATGGGCCGCGGCCCCGACGGTCCTTGCAGCTCGTCTCACGCTGAAGCCGCGTCATGGGTACCGTGCAAGAGACGAACTCTGTACGGACAGACCGGCGGCCGCGCCGGATCGTCCGGCGGCCGGGAGGTGTCCTGATGCTGGAGGAAGCCGAGGAGATCGGCAAGCGCGCTCGCAGGGCGAGGCTGCGACTGGGCATGCCGCAGGCCGACCTGGCGACGGCCCTCGGGAAGTCGCAGGGCTGGGTGTCGAAGATGGAGCGTGGCCTGATCGAGCTGGACCGGGTCGGTCTGCTCAACCAGGTGGCCGCGGAACTGCACGTCCATCCCAACGACCTGATCGGACGCCCGTACAGCAGTTCCCCCGACGACAGCCAGTGGCAGATCGCCGCCTCGTCGATCCTGCGCGAGCTGCGCCGCTACGACCTCGTTCCCGTCTTCGACGGGGTCCCCCGACCGGCCTCACAGCTATGGCGTGAGGTGACCCGGCTGCACCGCCTGCGGGACACCGCCTCCAACGTCGCGATTCTCCGAGTTCTCCCGGACCTGTTCCGGGAAGCACGCGCCCTGGCGGAGGACTCGGACGGGCACGAACGGGAAGAGGCGTATGCCATTTACGCCGTGTGCTGCAAGTTCGCGCACACCGCCGCGCACGCCCTCGGACACCTCGAGCTGGTGGCCATGGCGTGCGAACGGGCCGCGTGGTCAGCCAGGTTGTCGGGAGATCCGGTGCTGCCTGCCGTCGCCGACTGGATGCGCGTCTGGGACATGTGGGCGACGGCTGACTGGGCCGACGCTCTGACCCTCTCGGACAAGGCGATCGCCTCGGTGCAACAGCCGTACGAGCACGGTGATCCGCTGGCCGTACGGGCTTGGGGCACGCTGCAGCTTCGAGCAGCCATCTCCGCCGCTCGGGCCAACCGCCCATCGGAAGCGGAGGACCGGATCGGTCACGCGAAGGACGCGGCGGAACGCATGGACGCGTACGTAGGGGCACCGGTGTACGACCGGCATTCGCTGACGTTCTCCGCCGGGAACGTGCAGATCCACGCGATCAGCGTGGCCCTGGAAATGGGCAAGCAGGGCAAGGCGCTGGAGATAAACCGCCGCACCAGCCCGAGCTTGATCGGTTCACTGCCCAACTCCCGTCAGGGACACCACCACATGGACGTGGCGCGGGCCTGGCTGTGGGACGGAAACCGGGCAAAGGCCCTCACCGAGCTGGAGGCGGCTGAGCGGATCGCGCCGCAGCTCGTACGGAACCACCCCATCGCCCGTTCAACGCTCCGCAGCATCGTCTACGCGGAACGAGCAGCCACGAGGGAGAAGCTGCGGCACATGTCCGACCGCTTTCACCTGGACGGATAGGGGTCGTATTCCTCCGGCTCATATTCGAGGCTCGTCCTGTCCCTAACTTCGGGGCATGACACGACGACGTTCTTCTCATCTTCCTTCGCAGGGAACCGAGTTAGGTACGGCAGCACCCTTCCGCCCACTGCTCGGCGACCTCGCCACGGACAGCGCTCGCGATGGCCGTGTGGGTGTCGTAGTCGCTCTCCCTGGTGAGGGCTCTGCTACGACGTACCACCTGCGTCCGCCCGGGGGCGGGGCCCCGTGGTCCGCGCCCGCCGACGGGACGACGCTCAGGCCCGTGCCGGTGAGGGCCACCCACGCCATGCTCTCGGCCGGACGAGACGCGGTCTACGACCCGCGGGCCAGGCAGGGATCGGTTCCCATCGAGTTCCACTTGGATGACGGCTCGACCCTCGATGGCGCGCTCATCCTCACCTCTGTCGAGCTGGAGTGGCTGCACCAGCAGACCAGCCGCCTCGTCGACGCACACGGACGGGCCCTCGGCGGCACCCCGTGACCGGGCCTCGGCGACGCCACGCCCGAAAAGCCGCGCCGCGCTCCGTACGCCCCGAAGGCGGAGGCATCGCGCTCACGCTTCTGGCGGTCGCCGGCCTGGTGGGACCGGGCTGGGCACTGCGTGAGCAGGCCGTCCCGCTCCTCAACGTCCTCGGTCACCAGCCCGCCGCCGTCTCAACGGACGCGAGCCCGCCCTCCGACCGCTGACGCCGCTCCGCTGTCCGGGTCGTTCACCCCACCTTCCCGGCCAACGGAGCCTGCCATGCACCCGGAACATCCAGGCGTGATTCTCCAGGGAGAGATCATGGACATCCCGTACATCGTCATCGACCAGCTCATCCCCGACCAACAGCAGGTCTGGAAGACCTACTTCGGCGACGCCGACCGACCCCGCTACATCGAGGAAGGCATCTGGCGTCGTACGCAGGAGAAGGCCACGGCCGAACAGAGCGGCTGGACGGCCGCCGACGACGCCCGGCGGCGGATCATCCACTACCGCTACCGCTACGGTCTGGTCCCCACCACCGCCGCGCCGGCCATCGGCCTGACCGACCTGTACCTCTACCACTCCGCTACCGCTCCAGCGGATGAGATCGACGCGCACCACGACACCCTGTGGGACTCGCTCGCCACCGGTGGCTGGAAGGAGGCTCCTGGCGGATTCTTATGGACACGCCGGGACCTGAAGTGCCGGATCACCGAGCACGACGCCCACCCCCAGGACGCGGCGGCGGGCCGTACCCTCCCCTCTGGCTACCGGAGCCTGGACGTGCAGATCGCCTCGGTGTCCTACGCACCGCCGCCCGCTGTCCGGCAGCTGCCGTGGAACGTCCTCTCCACCGGGATCAGGTGCAAGGACCGCCCCGGTACGCCGACCCGCATGCCGGACCTGTCCGCCCTCGCGGACCTGCTGCCGTTCCAGGTGGAGATCGGATGCGGTACGTCAGTCGAGGCGGGTATCCCACCCCTGCACCGTCTCCAGGAGATCTACCGGGTAACCGACCGCCAGGGCCACGAGCCTCGGGAGCACCGCTTCACCCTCTCCCCGACAGCGGACACCCTCCTCCACGAAGTGCTGACGGAGCCGGAGGAGAAGACTGCGGAATTCGTGGAGATGTTCCGGGCCTGCTTCCTGGCCGAGCCGACCCCGGCCATGTGGGCGCTGAAGGAACTGAAGGACGCCGGGCACCTCGTCGGCCCGGTCATCACCAACAACTTCGACGTGCTCGCCGCGCGCGCTGGGCTCGACGAGTGCTTCATGCGCCGCTACGACCAGGCCGTACCCGACGTCGAGTGGGTGGACGGCGCCAAGGCCCTTCTCGTCGTCGGCCTGCACGCCGACCGACGCAAGGTCCAGGCACGCGCCCGCGCTCGCGGCATGCAGGTCGTCTACCTGGACCCGGAGGGCTTCGGGCGCGACGGCCAGTTCATGCCGTACCCGCTGGAAGGCCCCCAGGACGGCGACCTGGTGTGCCGGGCAACCGCCGCCGAGGCGCTTCCCGCCCTCGTCAACCTGCTGAAGCAGCAGGCTGGTTGATCCACCTGCACGAAGTGGGCCATGCCGGGTGTTGGCGCTAGCGTGACGCACCCGGCCGGCCCGGACTCCCCTGGGCGGGCGAGAGGCAAGGAAAGGAGCGTCGACCCCATGCGCGTATCCGTCATCGGCTGCGGTCACCTGGGCATCCCCCACGCCGCTGCCATGGCCGAGATCGGCCACGAGGTCATCGGCGTGGACTTGGACCAGGCAAAGATCGACCGCCTCAACGCCGGCGAGTGCCCCATCTACGAGGACGGCCTGCCGGAACTCCTCAGCGCCCACACCGCCACTGGAAGACTGCGGTTCACCACCAGCCTCGCAGAGGCAGCCGAGTTCGCCGACATCCACTTCCTCGCCGTGGGCACGCCCATCGACGCGGACGGACGAAGCTACGACACCGGGCAGGTCTTCGGCGCAGCCCGCGCCCTCGCCCCGCACCTGACCCGCCCCACGGTCGTCATCGGCAAGTCCACGGTCACCGTCGGCACCTCCCGCGACCTCGGGGCCCTCCTCGCCCGTCTCTCTCCGGCC
The DNA here is from genome assembly GCF_044766265.1 of Streptomyces sp. NPDC102283. Lineage (NCBI taxonomy): Bacteria > Bacillati > Actinomycetota > Actinomycetes > Kitasatosporales > Streptomycetaceae > Streptomyces > Streptomyces sp. NPDC102283. The sequence goes on along the minus strand of NZ_JBIWLQ010000007.1, from coordinate 318,595 downwards.
GGTGAGGACGTGGAGGTCGTCTGGAACCCCGAGTTCCTGCGCGAGGGCCACGCCATCGACGACACCTTGCGCCCCGACCGCATCGTCGTCGGCGTCCCGTCTGCCCGCGCCGAGGATGCGGTACGTGAGGTCTACGCGCCCCTCCTGGCGAATGGCATTCCGCTGTTCGTGACCGACCCCGCCACGGCCGAACTCATCAAGGGTGCCGCCAACGCCTACCTCGGCATGAAGATCTCCTTCATCAACGGCGTTGCCGACATGTGCATCGCAGCCGGAGCCGATGTCCAGCAGCGCACCGAGGCCATCGGCCTGGACCCCCGCATCGGCCGCGGCGGCCTGAACGCCGGCCCCGGCTACGGCGGCGGCTGCCTGCCGAAGGACGTCCGCGCCTTCACCGCCTCCGCGCGCACCCTGGGCGCCGCCGAGGCAGCGACCATGCTGCGCGCGGCGGAGGAGGTCAACGAATCCCGTCCCACCGCCGCGCTGAGGCTCATCGAGCAGACGCTCGGCCGACCCGTCGACGGCGTACGCATCACCGTCTGGGGCGCTTCCTTCAAGGCCGGTACCGACGACGTCCGCGAATCCCCGGCCTTGGCGATCGCCGCGCTCATGCACCAGCGCGGCGCGACCGTCATCGTCCACGACCCGCACGCCGTACCCACAGCACTGCGCCGCCACCCCGAACTCGACTACTGCGAAACCCTCGAAGACTCCGTCGAGGCGGCCGAGCTGATCGTCCTGGCCACCGAATGGCCCCACTTCCGCGAGGCCGACCCCAAAGCCCTCGCCCCACTGGTCGCGGACCAGGTCCTCGTCGACCTCCGCAACCTCATCGACGCCGACGCCTGGCGCACGGCCGGATGGACCGTACGTCAGCTCGGACGACCCGCACAGGAATAGCCGAACCCATCGATCGGAGGTCCGACGTGGACACCCTGTGGGACAACATCGAGAAGCTCTCCGCCGTCTGCCGAGCGGCAGGCGCCCACCTCCCCGACGAGGAGCTCAAAGCCCTCCAGGTCGGCAAGGTCGCCGAGGAAGCCGGCGAGGCGATGCACGCCCTCCACGGCCTGAAGGGCCTCACTACCTGCGGCGACGACCACACCTGGTCCGAGGTCCAGAACGACCTGGTCGGCTCCGTCATCGCCGCCCTCCTGGGCCATGCACTACATCGACCCCATCGGTGCCCGCGCCTCCTTCAACGAGATCCTCCACCGTCGTACGCGACGGGGCCGGGAAGCCGCCTCGGCGGCTTGACGGCCTCCGGACGTGGCCGTCGACCACTCCAGGTGAGCGCGGTCGATGGCCACATCGGACACACAAGCTGCGCCAGGCACCTTAATCCCAGCGCGATAGGGCTTTCCCTACTCCATAAAGGCGACTCGCTCCGCTTACCGCCGGGGCCCGGCGCTTCTGCCTCCGGCCCGGCTACGTTAGTCGCCCGGCTGGAGCGAACACCAGACTGAGGAAGAAACCTGTTGTGGCTGGGGCGCTCGGCTCCACGGTTTTAGCCACCTCCCCGGTTCGAGTCCCGCGTCAGTAAAGACCAGGGGGCCAATCGATCAAATCCCGGGCAGGATCACCCTGCCCGGCCTGGCGGCCAGCGTACGACCCCCTGATCATGCTCGACCCCAAACCGGGCAGAAGACCGGCCGAATCCGCTCAGGCGACCTGACGGGCCACTTTACGCCTGAATAGGAAATTCAGATAATAATTTTCCATAGCAGCCCACTTCAGCTGATTCGCATAAGCGTCTTAAGAGCATGGCCCCAACGTCGCGCTTTAACCAGGCCCACAGACTGCCCGGCTCGCCGGAAGCTGACGGGGCCATGATCATTCGCCCCAAAGTAGCTCCAGGCCAAACCCGCTCCGCCGACTTCGGCCTCTACCGGTAGTCATGCAGCCCAACATGATCGACGACAAAACGATAACCGACATTATCGAGAGCAAAATACACCCTGCCACAATCCGCTGGGCTTTTAGCATCGTCCACTTTAACGTGCGGCTGAGTTGAAAACCATTCACCGTTCAGCTTAATTCTCGGATTCCCGAGACCATTGTCTGTCAGCGCGATCTCAATGCCCTCTTCAGAGGAGGCGTAGTCGGCTAGCCGTCCGCCCAAATCGCCCCGCCCCTGACTATACGCCTTAGCCACACGAGCCAGCCGCTCCAAGTGATCCAGCATTCGAGCAGGCTTGGGATAGGGGTTGCCATGCAGCATTTTGACGGCTCGTTCAGTTAAAACAAGATGCTCCCCGCACAATTCTAGCACTTTACCCGCTGCCTGACTCCAATCTTTCACAGCCTCCGAATTCGAGACCACCGATTCACCAATTGGTGATATTTCCGAAAGATGCATGGACAGTTCAGCCAAATGTTCACTGAAATCCATTGCTTGATCACGCGTTCCCAGGTGCTCCGCCTTAGCCCCTGGACGTGCCGCAATGAACGGGGCAATGAAGACTTCCGGGTTTTTTACCCAATCCACCCAGACAAGGAGTGCGTTAGGTGGTTTACTGCGAAGGTCCTTAACAATTTCACTTCTTGCCGACTCAGGATTTGGCCGAATATCAAGCTCTACCTCTCTCAATCCCGCAGCCAGCCTCATGCGCCTTTTCCAGTCACGTGGAAGGCTGGAGCGGGAGTCTGAACCCCCGAGAAGCGCCGCAACCTTGCGCCACTCCTTACCGTTGGGCTCGGGGCGTGGCTGAACACCCTCGGCCGCTGCCTGCAGAAGCACAACGAGTTCGGCTTCTAGACTCTCCAGTGTCTCCGTCCAGCGATCCGCACTATGCAGCAGCAATGTGCTACCCATGCGAAGGCCGTTTTCGAGTGCAACAAGCCTGGAACACCCGTAAAGAGGGGTGCCGTTAGGAAGCTGGGCACAGACCGACAAGGCAACAGCACGCGGGTTCTCAGACTTGAATCCCGAAGGGTCTACACCCAGGCTAAGCAGTTCTTCTTGCGATGGGTTCTCAAGCGGGGTAATGAAAGCGGGATTCGCCAGAAGAAGCGATCGGACTGCTCTAGCTTCGTCATCTCCCAGGCCGCTAAGCCCGGCTGATGGGGTACCAGGGCCGTCAACCCGCTCGATACCAGCCATGTCTCCTGGAAGAATCAGGGCCCTTTGCCCTGGAACTTGCACCTTCGACCGAGCCTTCAAGTTGCGTGGGAACGACCCGACTGCTCCCACACTTTTGGGAACAGGGCAAGATCCCTCCACGATATTCCTGAGTGTATGCACCGGCAGCCATCACGCTTCGAATAGATATCCGACAGGGATAACAATTTTCCGTAGTTCCTCGTCCGGCATCCTATCGATGGCGGCATGCAAACTACTCCTGAGATCCGAGGAGCCTCTTTCTTTCTCCCCACTACTTGAGAGCAGAAATTGAGCCAAATTTTTACTAATCCCCATACTGTTCGACGCAAGCACCGAGGCAGCCTCAATTAGCCCCTTCTCTGATTCACTCACTGAATGGTTGGCGTGTTTGCCAGGTGCAGATTCACTCTCAATGGTGCGCGGCGCATAAATTTCCACATCAGCGAGGCGCGCATCACTGGCCAGCCATTCCTGGACGTAGACGTCAACACCGTCCCTCAACTTGCCATACCAGGCTTGCTGCACGCTAGGCAGCGTACGGAGAACGGCCGCGAACATCTTTGCTGGCTTCTCGCTTTCCAGCGATTTTTGCAAAAGAGTCCGCGTCTTCTCTTCGCTCACATTAGCAGTGAACTCCTGCATCCACTGATGCTGGACGTTATAGGAAACCGGCTTGATCTCGCAAAAATTTTCCGGTTCATCCTTAATGCGCCCGCGAATTGTTGCGTACCGTGAAGGCTCCAGAGGCGCAGCAACTTTTGGGATCACGATGGCCCGATTTTGATCGAATGCGAAATATCGAACGAATGCAGGATTCCAGTCGATAAACGCCTTCCATAGATCCCTGCGAATAACCGAGGATTGACTACTCGCCTGCCGAATTCCAGGAATAGTGACCGCCACGTCCCCAGGGCGGTCACGGTCGATGACCACAAACCCCTGCGCCTCAGCATCATCCAGAAAGTCGCGAAATCTCTTATATCCCAGAGCTTTCGGATTGAATCCACCGTAGGTACGGCGTTTCATATCCAGCCGAATTTCACTGCCTGTGGGAGGGCGATTGCCAGGCTGCATTAGCGACGTAACAGCTTCTGCCAAGACCGCAAAAGCCTCGTCATTGCCCTCGCCTGCGCTCTGCTCGTCTGGCAGTGGCTGGCCCTCAGCTACGGATCGATTCGTCAACGCTACTCCAATTAGTGAGCTAGGCCGTGACCCTATGGGTCACGGCCTAAGCTAACGTCTGTGGAAGTAGCACCAGCGACAGCTAGCGATCAACCGTGCTTCCCCGCAGGGGCTGGCTTCGCGAGTGGGCCTACCTACTGTGCGTCAGTAAGCCCAGCGTCACCGAGCTGATCGATCGCTCACGCCAAGTCTCCTTGGGTGGTGTACCAAGGGAACCAAGCTCTAGCACTCTCCAATCGCAGTATCCGGCTTACCCGCCTGCCAGTCAAGCTGATGGAGAGCAGTTCATCTGGTTCCGACGCCACGGAAGGCGACAGCACGACAAGCGCCGGCAGAGACGGTCAGGCACGATTGTTGATCAACGCAGGAGAGGACCCCTCAGGCTGACGTGTGTCCACTTGACTCGGCTCAAAGTCGCAGATCGGCAGCTGGTGAGTGCTTGCGTGCCGTGACAGCGTCGGCGAACAGTTGCAGACGAGCGTGGACATCTGCGGACCAGCCGCGCAGGCAAGAGCCCTACCAGCCCCGGGCAGAACCCTCACTGAAGTTGCTTTGGGGACTAAGGGACGTAGATCCCGCCACTCAGCACGGCCGGTAAGCTCTCGCTCCTGCAGCGGCCATTCCAGGTGTAGATCGGCTGCGGTACGTCGGTCGAGGCGGGCATCCCGCCCCTGCACCGGCTCCACGAGATCTACCGGGTCACCGACCGCCAAGGCCATGAGCCTCGGGAACACCGCTTCATCCTCTCCCCGACAGCGGACACTCTCCTCCACGAGCTGCTGGCAGAGCCGGAGGAGAAGACGGCGGGGTTCGTGGAGATGTTCTGCGCATGCTTCCTCGCCGAGCCGACTCCGGCCATGTGGGCACTGAGGGAACTAATGGACGCCCGGCACCTCGTCGACCCGGTCATCACCGACAACTTCGACGTGCTCGCCGCGCGCCGGGCTCGACGAGTGCTTCATACGCCGGTACGACCAGGCTGTACCCGATGTCGAGTGGGCCGACGGCGCCAAGGCCCTTCTCGTCGTCGGGCTGCACCCCGACCGCCGCAAGGTCCAGGCCCGCGCCGGCGCCCGAGGCATGCGGGTCGTCTACCTGGACCCGGAGGGTCTCTGGCGCGACGGCCAGTTCATGCCGTACCCGCTGGAAGGACCCCAGGACGGCGACCTGGTGGGCAACCGCCGGCGAAGCGCCGCCCGCCCTCGTCAACCTGCTGAAGCAGCAGACTGGTTGATCCACCTGTACGAAGGGGGTCCTGCCGGGTGTTGGCGCTAGCGTGACGCACCCGCCCAACCCGGACTCCTCTGGGCGGGCGAGAGACAAGGAAAGGAGCGTCGACCCCATGCACGTATCCCTCATCGGCTGGTCCCCTGGGCATCCCCCACGCCACTGCCATGGCCGAAATCGGTCACGAGGTCATCGGCGTGGACCTGGACCAGGCGAAAATCGACCGCCTCAACACCGGCGAGTGCCCCTTCTACGAGCACGGCCTGCCCGAACTCCTCAGCACCCACACGGCCACCGGACGCCTGCGGTTCACCACCAGCCTCGCAGAGGCAGCCGAGCTCGCCGACATCCACTTCCTCGCCGTGGGCACGCGATCAACGCCGACGGACGGAGCTACGACACCGGGCAGGTCTTCAGGTCTTCCACGACATGGGAGCCGACCTGGTGATCGGGGCGAACACCATCGTGGAGGTAACCCACTCCCGTACCACCCTGCCTCGCCTGAACTGGGCCCTGTCCTGCATCAAGGTGGAGCAGGTCACCGAGCAGGCGGCGAAGGCGGCGGCCGAGTTCCTCGAGGACACCGGACTGCACGGACACAAGTACGCCACCGTCGCCGAGGTCGCACTCCGCCAGCCGAAACCCGTCGCCCTGCTGACCTCCGACAGCGACGACATGACCAAGCTCTGCGGCAGCCAGGTCCGCATCATCCCTCCTGACCAGCCGGCCCGCCCGGATCACGCGGCGCACGGGTGGCTCTCGTGCCCCACCCGTGCCCAGCACAGGGGACAACAGCGGTCAGATACAGCTCCCAGGGACTGGGAGCCGATGACCTGACCAATCAGAAATCGCAGGTCGGAGCCACTTCAACGCCCTAGAAACCGTTGATTCCCAAGCTCAGAGCGCGAGTTCGATTCTCGTCACCCGCTCTTCCACGAACCCCCAGGCCAACGGCCTGGGGGTTCGTCGTTGTCTAGACCTCCCTAAGCGCCTTGCACCGCCTACGCACTACCTGACCCCTTTTCGCGGGCCTTGCGCACCATCCGGTCCAGCCCGCCCGCCACATCTTTTTGGCGCTCGTGGTCGGAGTGCTGATAGATCAGGGCGGCCTTCTCCGTCGACTGGCCGGCGCGCACCATCGTGTCTTTAAGCGTGGCCCCTGATCGTGTCGAGAGGGTGTGGCCGGTGTGCCGGAGGTCGTAGAAACGGAAGCTCTCCGGCATGCCTACCGCGGCCCGCGCCCTGCCTGGCACAGACGGTGAGATCGTTCAGATCGACGCCCTCTCGACATGGTTCAGCCTCTTCCTGGGGGCCAAGAGGTCCATCCTCACCGCCGCAGACCATGAGAATTGCACCCGACTTCTGGTCTAGGTTTTGCCTGTGAACCACAGCCGTTCCAACCTCGGCGCACCCAGCGAGCCCTTCTTGCCGCCGTACCAGGTAGTCCTGTCGGAGACCGATTGGGGTTCGCTCGAGACGCCCTTCGGGAACGGTGAGGACCTTCCCGAGGTCCTCACGCGACTGCTGACGCCCGACCCCAAGGTTCAGGTCAACGCCCTGTCAGAGCTGGGTGAGATGGTCGGCCACCAGAACACGATCTACGAAGCCACTGCCCCCGCCGCCATGTATGTCGCCGGCATCCTCACCCACCCGGCGGTTACGACCCCCCGGCCCTATCGCAACGTCCCCATTCGCGCGGCGCTGTTGAGCTGGTTGGCTTCCACGGTCTACGACGCCTCCGACGAAATTGTGGGCCGCACGGAGCAGTACTCCCCTGGATTCCTCGCCCCCGGCACCATCGTGACGTCCTTCCGAGACCTGCGCCCGATGCTCTGTCGGGCGGTCTCGCCCTTCCTCCGAGACAGCCACGAGGACGTGCGTGAAGCCGCCGTTATCGCCGCACTCATCCTTGCCGAGCACCCCGCGCTCACCGGGCACCGCGATCAGCTCGTCGTGCACGCGCGCGCCATCCTGGACACCAGCGGCGACGAGCCCAACCGGCGTGTTGCCCGGAAGGCGCTCGAAGCGTGGGGCCACGGCGCCCCCGATTCCGAGCCTTTGCTGGAGGAGTCCTGGGCCTGGGGGCCACACAGTGATGGCCCCAGCTATCTCGAACCACCCTTCTGACCGATACGCGCATGGTCGGCGGGCTCGTACTCCAGCACCGGAAACCGCACCCTCCGGTGGCGGCACCTTGACCGGAAGGATCGGTGCCACAAACCCAAGCCTGCGTGCATACTCCAGTATGCTTGACGTATGTCCTCAACGACTCGCATCACCGTCACGCTCCCCAGCGACCAGGTGGCGGAGCTCCGCAAGCTCACGGACAACGTCTCCGGCTACGTGGCGGAAGCCGTAGCCCGCCAGATTCGGCACCAGCTGCTGGGCGACGGCCTCCGCCGTCACAAGGAGGAGCACGGACCCTTCAGCGACGAGGAGCTCGCCGAGGCCCGCGCGAAGATCTTCGGCTCCGCTGGCGCTTCCACGGGCGCGGACGCCGCGTGATCGAACGCATCGAAACCGTCGTCCTGGACTCGGAAGGGCTTTCCGCCTGGATCGCGCAGGACCGCAAGCTTCTCGCGATGCTTCAGGTCTTCCACGACATGGGAGCCGACCTCGTGATCGGGGCGAACACCATCGTGGAAGTCAGCCACTCCCGCACCAACATGCCCCGCCTGAACTGGGCCCTGTCCCGTGTCAAGGTGGAGCCCGTCACCGAGCAGGCGGCGAAAGCGACGGCTGAGCTCCTCCAAGGCGCCGGGCTGCACGGGCACAAGTACGCCATCGACGCCACGGTCGCCGAGGTCGCCCTGCGCCAGCAGAAACCTGTCGCCCTCCTGACCTCCGACAGCGACGACATGACCAAACTCTGCGGAGACCAGGTCCGCATCATCCCTCTCTGACGCGCCGGCCCACACCGAGCGCGCCCTGGCAAGGTCCGCTGCACCGCTACCCTCGTGCCCCATCCGTGCCCAGCAGAGCGGACAACAACGGTCAGGTACAGCTTCCAGAGACCATGGAAACCCAAGCTCCCTCATGGGAAAGCGCAGGTCATAGCCCCTCTGGCAGCCCAAGCACCGCTGATTTCCAAGCTCGGAGCGCGAGTTCGATTCTCGTCACCCGCTCCACATGAAAGCCCCTGACCATCGGCCAGGGGCTTCTTCGTTCGGATCGCCTTGGATGCATCCGGTCGGCTTCGTGGCCTCTCCCTGGATAATCGACGTATGGCATCACAGCCCAGTCATTCTGATCTCCGCCGTGCCAAGTTCGCCCGGCGAACGCCCGCAGCCCTCTCCGAGCTTGTCGGCCCCGAGCACGGCACGGTGCGCCTGCCAGTTCACCTGGCATGGTCGGGGCTGACCACGTTCGACCTCGACCAGCCACGGCTGCGGATGAGCTATTACCGCATCGTGTTGGCCGAGGGTCAGCATGACGATCTGGTCCGGTACCTCAACCGCGGCCTTCTCGTCAGTTTGTGGCCCACACTGCGCACACTGATCAGCCGTGATGTCCGTGAAGTCTGGGAACACTCCTTCGACGAGCTGGCTCACAGCGCCCAGGCTGCTGCGTGAACCTCACCGACCTGCACCGTCGCTCTGCTGGCTGATGTACTCGCCGTGGGCGGTGCCTACCCTCTGGCGCTTACCGGCGGCTACGCAGTTCAGGCACGCGGCCTGGTCGACCGGCTCAGCCAGGACCTCGACGTAGCGACGAGAACCCCGATCGCATGGAGAACATTGCTGCTGCCGTGCGCGCCGGCCTGCAACAACACGGATGGCAGGTCAGCGCTCTGGCGACCGCCCGTACACACCGAGCACGGATTGGTGCTGTCCCTCGATGATGTCGTCGGAACCAAGGTTCGCGCGCTCTTCGACCGCGGACTCGACAGGGATCTGATCGACGTACAGGCCGCTGCGAACCGCTGGAGCCCTGTCGAGCTGGAGGAGCTCGGACGCCGCCATGCCCGCGACTGCTTCGATTTGAGCGAGCTTCAGGCACGACTGGGCGGAGCCGACTGGATCGACGACACAGAATTCGCCGCTTACGGGCTCGACGAGAAAGCAATCACCGGGCTGCGGCAGTGGGCACAGGCATGGGCCACCGACATCGGCGAACGGCTCCAAGAGCTGGAGACTCCGCACGAAGACTGATGGCCGCATGGAGGCCGGATGCGCTCAGCACGATGCACGCCGGGCCACTCGGCCCACGCCAGCCGTGCCCAGAAGAGCGGGCAACAGCGGTCGGATACGGCTTACAGAGAAGGGACAGGCTCGCGAGGGAGACAGCTGTGGGGCAGAAGACATGGTAGTCGCTGGGCTTCGAACCGCCACGATGACCTGTGGGTGATGCAGCCACACCTGCGGCCCCACGAAGACGCAGTGCAGCGCCTTGAGAACACCCTGCTCGCCACCTGAGTCCGCCCCTTCCCATCTCAGCCAGAAGGATCGTCCATGGGCGAGTCCACCAACTGCAAAGGTCAGCAGACGCTGCACATCCTGCGCATGATTCATGTCCAGGTCGCCGCGTTTGCCGCGTCACAGCCCGACGCCGCCCTTGCCGACTTCGAGCAGTACATCCGTCTGGAGATGGAAGATTTCGACGCGGAGACCGAAGCGAACAAGCGGTCCGCTGAAGACGCCGTGCTGACAGAGCCGCTAACGGGCCCCTCGCGGATCCCGATCGGCATGCGGTCTTCCGGAAACGGCAAGCGGACTCCCCTGCCGACGAATCTGTTCGAAGGACATGGTGGGCGGAACGGATCGCCGTGTGCAGGAGAATCCCGAGTACCACAGACGCAGGAGAGAACAGGCGAATGGCAGACGAGATCGAGGCCGGCATCCCCGGTTCAGTCACCAGGGAGTGGCAGAGCGTCCTTTCGGAATCATCCAGCGTGATCGATCCGAACGTTGCACGGGCCGCCCATGCGGAGCCGAGACTGCGTTCACTTTTCCCGCTCATCAGTCACGGATCTCTTCAGTTCAGCCGCTGCACACGGTATCCATGGTCCCGGGACGTGCCCTCCCTCTTCGGACGACGCGACGGGCGCTTCTCCGTCATGCGCCTGTGGGAGACGGGTGAGTCCGGCCTCCGTGAAGTAGGCGTGGCGGACACCGCGTCGGAGGCAGTCGCGCTGCTGTCCGCAACCCTGCCCGAGGACTGGGGACCTGCGATCGAGGGGACGGCCGACGACCTGTGACATCGGGTCCCGCAGGGAATGGGTACCCATCTCCATTGCCCCGACGGCCCGTTGGGCCCGGACAGCTCTCCGCGACGGCAAGAGGCCGCGCACATCGAGGGCCGCGTAGCCAAGCCTTTCGCGTGGCTGTCGCGGTCCTCTCGTTGCCCATGAAGGACACTCCGCACCCCACCCCGGCACTGGCCGAGTGACGGGTTGGGGAGGCGGCCTGGGAGTGAGCGTCCTCGCACGCAACACGCGCCTGTACGAGTCGAGCTTGGTGTTCGACGATGACGAACCGATCGGCCGCCCGTGGGAGGAAACGCGGTGGTACTCAGGAGATGGGGAGATCGAGGAAGTCCCGAAGCCGGGCATCCCCGAGATGCAACCACCAGAGCCCCGAAAGTGATGGACTGCCGAATGGCGAACGATGAAGCTCTCACGCGGGCTGCTGGGATCGTCGCGACTGAGTGGAAGTCCGTTCTCGAATCCGAGGACGGACTGATCGATCCCGCCATGCCCCGGGCCGCCTACGCAGACCCTCGCCTGCGGGAACTGTTTCCGACGGTCAGCCACGGCGCCCTGTACCTCAGCCGATGCATTCGCCACCCGCGGCCGCACGACGTGGGCAGCCTGTTCCCGCGCGCCGGGGGCGGGTTCATGGTCGTCCGCCAGTCCGACGGTACGGTTCTCGGGGAGTCCGAGACGGTGGAGGAGGCAGTGGCGTTGATCGCCGCGAACCTTCCCGAAGGCTGCGGCCCAGCCCTCGACGGGTCGGCCGACGATCTGTGACCACGGCAGCAGCCACCCTGGGGGCCCTGCCGTGAGACCTCTGGGTTGGCGCAGCCCGCAGCAGCCCGGGTTCATCGGCGGTGCGTGGAAGCCTGGTTCGCCCGGGACCGCCACCCCGGCTATGCCGGATTCCTCGACTTCCCCGCTTGCCGCTGCTGGAGAACTGCGCGAGCCGCACAGGGACATGGGGACGGTGAATCCTCAGTGCCATGCGCGTTCACCGACCGGACCTCAGTGCCATGCGCGTTCACGACCGGACTACGCGCGGCGAAGCCGCGCACTACGCTCTTGGTGGGGAGACGTCACAGGTCGCGAGGCCGCCGAGCAAGACGTTCACAATCGAGGGGGGCCGCTCCTTGCGTGCGCAAGAGATCACCTTTTTGAAGCTCGTTCAGGGGGAGAAGCAGTTCCAGGTACCTCTCTACCAACGGACCTACAGTTGGACGCGGAAGCAGTTGGAGCGGCTGTGGGACGACCTGATCGACTTGGTCGAGCAGCAGCTCGAAGGAGGCAGTCCCCCCTCGCACTTCCTCGGCTCCGTCGTTCTGGCCCCGGGCCAGTTGCAGGCCGGAGGAGTGCAACGCTGGCTCGTCGTGGACGGGCAGCAGCGGATCACCACCATCATGCTGGCGTTCACCGCGTTGCGCGACCACATCCGGGATTCCGTGGCTGAGGGTTCCGCGCGGACGGCCGACCGTATCCACCGCCAGTACCTCGTCAACGAGTTCCTCGAAGGCGATGAGTACTTCCGGCTGCTTCCCACCCAGGCCGACCGGGCGTCCTACGGAGCCTGCGTCTCCAACAGTCCTCGTTCAGGCGGCGCCGACAACATCGGGGCCTCCTACCGCTTCTTCCGCGGCGTGCTGGCGAGCGGACAGGAGCAACACGGTGCGGAGTGGACGACCGCGGTGGAGATAGCCCTACGGGATCTGCTCTCCATCGTGGAGATCACCGCCGAGCGCGGTGACAACGTGTACCGGATCTTCGAGTCGATCAACAACACCGGCGTAGGCCTGAGCCAGAGCGACCTGCTCAGGAACTATGTGTTCATGCTGCTCCCTGGCCGGGGGGAGCGTGTGTACGAGCAGCTGTGGCTGCCCATGCAGCAGCAATTGGGGCCCAAGAATCTGGAACTCCTCGTCTGGCTCGACCTGGTCGTACGCGGCGAGAGCAAGACGAAGCAGACCGACATCTACCGCGTCCAGCAACAGCGGCTCGAGCCGCTGGCAGGGAACGAGGAGGCGCTGGAGAAGGAGATCGGCGAGCTCGCCCGGCGGGCCGAGCTGCTGCGGCGGATCCTCGATCCCGCTCTGGAGCCGCATGACGAGCTGCGCCAGCAGCTTCGCCACCTCGCCCGCTGGGGCGGACGCATCCACTATCCGATCGCGCTCCATCTGCTCGATCTCGTGGACGCCGGGCGCGCCCAGGCCGACGAGGCGGCGAGGGCCCTCGGATACGTCGAAGGATTCCTCGTCCGCCGCATGCTGTGCCAGGTCAGCACCCAGAGCCTGAACCGGCTCTTCATGTCGATGCCGGGTGACATGGAGACCGACCGGCCGGCCGCGGAGGCGGTGCAACGCTACCTCTCGGGCCGACGCCGCGGCTGGCCCACTGACGCCGAGGTAGCCGACGGAATCCGCAGCAAGCCGTTCTACTGGAACGGGCAGGGACCGCAACGCGCGTACGTCCTGGAGCGGCTGGAGGAGAGTTACGGATCGGCGGAGCCCGTGGACTTCAAGCGGGCCAAGCTCACGGTGGAGCACGTGCTGCCACAGCGGCCGGCCCAGGCATGGATCGACGTCCTCGCCGAGGATTCGGATGACGGCCAGACCCCTCAGGAACTGCACGACCTGTTGGTCCACACCTTGGGAAACCTGACGCTCTCGGCCGAGAACACCAAACTCTCCAACCACCCCTTCGAGCGGAAACAACAGATTCTGGAGGCGAGTTCGCTCCGGATGAACCAGGAGATCGCGGCGACGCGCCGGTGGGGCCGCAAAGAGATCCTGGACCGTGCCGACAACCTGGCCGCGCGTGCCGTCTCCCTGTGGCCCGGCCCCGAGGGGGAGCAACGCGCGGACAGCGAGGAGCGGACGGGGTGGGCCGATCTGCGCGCCGCGCTGATCGCCATGCCCACCGGCACCTGGACCACTTACGGGGACATCGCCGAACTGATCGGCAGCCATCCTGTCCCGGTCGGCAACTTTCTCGCCACGAAGGCCGGCGTGCACGGGGCTTACCGGGTGCTGACCGCCGCCGGACGGGTCTCCGCGTCGTTCCGCTGGTCGAACGACGAATACGGCGGCAACCCCCTCACGCTCCTGCACGCGGAAGGGGTGCCGTTCGACGCCAGCGGGAAGGCGCGCAGTTCCCATCGCCTGACCGCGGAGGACCTCGCTTCGCTCCTGGGCAAGGAGGTGCCCGAGATCGGATCGTCGAGCGGCTCCTCCGACTCGGCGGCCACGGGCAGATCGTTCGATGCTCGTGCCGCGCGCTTCACCGAACTGCTGCGGGCCAATCGGCCGGACGCCGCCGACGCGATCCTCACCGTCCTCCAGTCATGGGAAGGGATCGCTCCTGGCTGCCATCTCGACTACGGCAGGGCGACCGAAACCAGCTGCTTCCTGATGCTGCGCAAGGAGTCCGCGCCCCGCGCCGCCGCCATCTGGCCTTTCACCCTCTACCCCGTATTCGGCACAGTCGAGGTCGTCTTCCAGTACATGCGCTCCCGGCCGCCCTTCGACGACAGCGGACTGCGTCAGGAACTCATGTCCCGTCTGAACGCCGTCCCGGGTATCGAACTGGCGGAGGCAAAGCTCGAATTGCGCCCGTCGTTCCCTCTTGAGGTGTTGGCTAACCGTTCCGAGGAGATCGTCGGGATCATGTCCTGGTTCGTCCAGCAGGTCGTGGCGCACGAACCATCGGACGAGCAGGGGCAAGTCTCCCTCTGACCTCGCACGATCGACCGACGTGTGACGACCGGTAGCGGGGCTGCGCCATCACCTCGGTGCAACGCGGCCCGCATGGCCGCCCCGGTGCCGGCGGCCCTCGCCCACTCGCGTCACCCGTCACGCTCCCCAGCGAACAGGTCGCGAATCTCCGCAAGCTCACGGACAACGTCTCCGGCTACATGGCGGAAGCCGTGGCCCACCGGATCCGGTGCCAGCGCTCCACCGGATCCGGTACCAGCGCTCCACCGGCCCCGCCAAGGGCGCGGACGCCCCCGGCATCGGCTACTTCGTCAGGCTCTGACCGCTGGGCACGGCGCTGGTGGCGGACGGGCTTCGCCGCGTGCTGCTCGTGGACGCGCTCGACAAGGGGGACGTCGACCTGCCCAACGACCTTCTGACGGTCTTCGAGGAGGGTGAGTTCGAGATCCCCGAACTCACCCGGCTGCCGCCCGGCGAGGACGACATCGAGGTCCACAGGGCGCGGGGCGGCGACACCGTGACCGTCCACAGGGGGTAGTGCGCTGCCAGGAGTTCCCGGTCGTGGTCATCACGAGCAACGGCGAGAGGGAGTTCCCTCCCGCCTTCCTGCGCCGCTGCCTGCGGCTGGACCTGCCGGATCCTGACGAGGACCGGCTGCGCGCCATCGGGACGCCAGGGCCCTCTCGCCCTGGTGTTCGGCGGGGGAAGCGGATGCGGACGATCAACCGTCTCCGTGCAGCTCATGACCCGGCGTTGCGCGACGGCGGACTGGTCGACTTCTCCGCTCTCGCCCCCACGACGAGAAAGGCTTTCCGGACGCCCGCCCGCTCCCTCTTCCCCTGAACCAGCTCCCTGACCCGGCTTACGGCTCGACGGCCGGGTCACCGAAGCCGGTCGCCTGCTCCCATTCCGCGGACTCCGCTCCCGGATACGTCGGCGGCTCGGCGCGCTCCTGGCCGCGAACGCCGTCCGGGGTGGGACCCGCGCGCGGGAGGTTAAGTGTTCTCGTGTACCGGCTGATCGAGGACTACGCGAACGAATGAGTGGGGACAGCGATGCGAAGCAATGGCCGCATGAGGGAAATCCTGTGGGCAACGGACGTCACCGATCTGCATGACCAGGACGCCCCGCCCCTGTTCCGTGAAGTCGCCGGGCAGGGATGGTCCGTCACCGCCTCCGGTGGGCGCGTGCTGACCGGCCTCCGTCCGAGGACGCCTGGCGCCTACGCCGACCGGCTCGCGGAGGAGACCACGATCAACGGGAGAGGAATGACCGACTACGACCTCCCGGCCGCACCGCACGAGCGCACGCCACTCCTCGTCCGGAGGTGCCTGGCGTACGTGTCCGCCTGCCTCCGCAAGGCGCAGGAGCAATTCGGCGACACCGAAGTGAAGGCGTATGTCTCCCTTTCCTTCGCGGACACCGAGGAGGCCCTGCTCACCTCGAACATCACCTTCTGCACTCCGCTTCCCGACGTACGCACCTACGTCGCGGACCTTGAGGGCGTCACGGACGCGGCCGTCGCGGAAATCTCGGTGGAGGACTGCTCGGCATGGTCGTCACCCCAGCGCCGAGGGCATTCCCGGAGAGCACAAGATGATCGAGATCGATGACGTCGGCCGAATGACAGCAGGGGACGAATGCGGCAAATTCGTCAGGATCGAAGAACTTCCCGATGATCCGCCCAGCTACTTGATCCTCATCGCCGAGGACCCGGAGTTCCTCGACGGGTGCGGTGACCACTGGGTGGAGAACCGCGAAGACCTGGACAGGTTCTTCACCGAAGCGCGTTGGGAAGTCGAATGGTCCAATCGTCGATGAACGACACGCCTCGTGCGCCCCCATGATCACCGGAGGATCCACGGACCCCGGACCTGACGACGTCTCAAGGAACTACCGCCAGCTCGTCCAGGTCGTCCTTGTTCAAGTGGAGAACGGCCGCAGCGATGTTGTCCTCCACATGAGACACCGAGGAGGTGCCGGGGATCGGGAGGACGACCGGGGACTGGGCCATCATCCAGGCGAGCTTGATCCGGGCGGGAGACACACCGTGCCGGGCCGCGATCCGACCGAGCGGTTCGGCCGGCTCCGGGCGGCCCAGGCTTTCCAGGGAGAAGAACGGCACGAAGGCGATGCCCTGCCGGGTGCAGGCGTCGAGGACCGCCGGGTCGGGGCGGTGGAACAGCCCGTACAGGTTCTGCACGGCCACCACCGGGGCGATCCGCTGCGCCCGGGCGAGCTGATCGGTGGTCGTGTTGCTGAGGCCGAGGTGCTGGATCAGGCCTTCCTCGCGCAGGGCGGCGAGCGCGCCGAACCGCTCGGCGAGTGTCCCGTAATCGTCTCCGCCCGCGTCCCCGTCCGCGTCCTCATCCGGCTGAAGCCGCAGGTAGACCAGGTCGAGACGGTCCCGGCCGAGCTCCCGCAGAGTGCGGTGGACGTCTGCGGCCAGCCGCCGGGGGCCGGCCGGGGCGCCCCAGCCGCCGTCGGGGTTCCGGACCGGGCCGACCTTGGCCGCCAGGACGAGGCCCTCGGTGTAGGGGTGCAGGGTGCGGCGGATCAGTCCGTTCGCCGAGAGCCCGCCGTGGAAGTAGAACCAGGCGGTGTCGATGTGGTTCACCCCCAGCTCGACGGCCCGGCGCAGTACGGCCGCCGAGGTCTCCGGATCGTTCGCGGGGCCGGCGATCTCCCGGGCCGGCAGCCGCATGGCGCCGAAACCCATCCGGGCTACGGGAAGGTTTCCACCGAGGAGGAAGGAAGGGGCGGCTTTCTCACGGATCGTGGTCATGCCTCCTGATCCTCGGTACCGCTCGTACCGGAGTCGAACGGCTGGCAGGTTGGTGCCATGACGAGCATCGTGACGCTGCGGGGCACGAACGAGCTGGTGCGGCGTGCGGGCGCCCTCTTCGACGGCGTGCGGCGGGAGTTCCTCTGCGCCGCCGGGGAGCACGAAACGTGGTCGGCGGCCGCCTCCGGCGCGCGACGGGCCCTCGTACCGGGCCTCGTGGTGCGCAAGTTGTACGGACCGGCCGTCTTCCAGGACGCCGGGGGAGGGGAGTTGCTCGACCGTATCGCCGGTGCCGGCGCGGAGGTCCGGATCTCGCCGGCGTCCCCTGCCCACGAGGTGATCGTCGTCGACCGGCGGCTCGCCGTTCTTGCGGCCCCGCGGCCCACCACCGGTGGACTCCGCACGTACAGCGTCGTCCAGGAGCCGGACGTGGTGGCCGGAGTACGGGCCCTTTTCGAGGCCGCCTGGGAGACCTCGGCGGACCTCGCCACGTACCGTCGCACCCCGTTTCCCCGTCTCGGCGAGGCCGAGCAGACCGTTCTGCGGTCCCTGGCGGCCGGGCACACGGACGTAACGGCGTCCCGCCTTCTCGGGGTGTCGCTGCGAACCTACCGGCGCCGGGTCGCGTCCCTCATGACCGCGCTGGGCGCCCGTTCCCGCTTCCAGGCCGGCCTGCGGGCCCGCGAAGTCCTCGACCGCCGCTCGGACGACTGACGCTGTCCGGCACCCCGAACACAGCGCGCAAGGCGCAGAGCGCAGGGCGCAGGGCGCTCGGCCGAACATCGGGAGGGTTCCCCGGCTCGGAGCGCGAGTTCGGCCCTCGTCGGGCCACGCCCGGGAGCGTGGGCGTTAGGATCCGCCACGTGGACGATGACAGGCTGATCACGGCACGTGTTCGTATCCAGCTCGTACCGGCGGTGCTGGCACTGGCCAATCCGCCCTGGCAGCGTGATGTGTGGCTCGATCCGTCCACGTTCGAGAACCTGGACCACATCTTCCACGTTCTCTTCGACGACTTCTGCGATGCCGAACACCCGGAGCGGTACCTCGGTATCGGCCTGCGCACCGACGAGGAAGTCGCGCTCATGCGGCAGCTCGGCGCCGCGCTCGACACCGCCGGGACAGAGGCCCCGCACGACACCGACGTGGAATACCTGCGCGCCGGCAGTTGGCCCCAGGTCGTGGCCGTCGCCGGTCGCCTCGCGCAGGTCATGATCGCCAATGACCTCCTTGAACTTCTCGCACTGCATGAGGGCCGAGTCGCGGCGCAGGCGGCGCGGTAGAGCCGGGTGCGGCAACGTCCGAACGTCCGAAGAAGCCGACAGCATCGGAGTGACCCAGGTGGACAGTGAGAGCGCGGTGCGCTCCCGGAGCGCTGCTGACATCGTGGCTGCGGAGTGGTCCGCTGTGCTGTCCTACGGGCCCGATCTCATCGATCCGGCTGTGCCCCGGACCGCCTGCGCCCACCCGCCCTTGCGGTGCCTCCACCCCATGGTGAGCCACGGCGTCCTGTATCTGAGCCGGTGCACCCGGTGGCCGTGGACACGTGACGTCGGTACGGTCTATCCGCTGGTCAAAGGCGGCTACCGCGTGCGTCGGGAGTCGGACGGAACCCTCCTCGGCGAGGTCGATACGGTGGAAGCGGCATACGAGTTGGTCGCCGGCCATCTTCCGGACGGCTGCGGGCCCGCGATCGACGGAACCCCTGACGACCTGTGATCCTGGAACACTCCCGCACACCTCGCACGCGGGGGCGGCCTGCCCGACCCTGGGGCCCGGTGCCTGCCCTCCGGAGGAGTGGGAGTTGTTCCGAGGCGTTGTCGGCAGAAGGTTCCCATGGTGATCGGCGCGGCGGGCGGAGCCAGGGGTGTCCTGGACGTTCTCAAGGGCCAGTGGCGGTACAGCGAACTCTGGCTCGCGGTGGGGAACAAGGAAATCGTCCCGGTACCGGCAGGCGCCCACACGGACGGCTCCCTCGCCGGGCGTATCGCCGAGGGGTGCCGGACGGCGGGAGTCGACGCCGTGCTGGTCGTGCGTCCCGATGCCGGGTCGGCGGCTCCGGCCCACCGTCTACCGCCGACCGACCCCCGCCTCCTCACGCTGTCCCCGCCCCTTCTGCTCGTCGCCGCGGGCCTGGAGGGGGCGATGCTCTTTTCCCGGCCCGGCTTCGCACTGGTCGCCGGTACACCGTCGTTCCTCGCGGGGGCCGCGCCGGAGGGAGTGGACCGAGGCCGAGCCCGATTCGCCCGTTACGCACGAGCCGCAGCGGGGCGATGGCCCGGCCTGGAGTCGACAGCCCGGTCGTTTCGTCCCGTACAGGTCGCCTGGAAGCACCCGCGGGACGTCTCCGCGGGCACCGCCACTGCCCAACAGCTGACTTTCATGCGCGATTTCGCGGTAGGGCGGTGTACGGGCAGGGAGTTCGCCATCAAGTAGCTGGACGTGAGACGGCGTTCGCTGCGAGGAGGCGAACGGGTCCGCGATCCCTTGGAGACTCTTCTCGACCGCGTCTTCTCGCTGCTGGAGGACTTCTCCATCGACCCGCGGTTCGAGGGGCCCGACGATCTTTCGGTCGAAGAGCTGAGGAACGCCGTGATCGGGCTGCTGCGTGAGGCGGAATAGGGGCAGGGGTGCTGCCGCCGGTACGAGCAGCCCAAGGAGGGAAGGACCTCACATGATGCACACCCGTGACGACCTGGCGGCCGAACTCCGGCTGCTCCGGGGCCGCCCGAGTACCGGTGCCGCGCCGCCCGTTCTCTCCCTCTTCGCCGTCGACGCGTCCGGGGACGCCGCGGCGTACGAACAGCGTCTGCGGTCGGTGCTCTCAGCAGCCGTACGACTCGGCGTCAGCGCGGATCCCGAGCAGGAGAGCCTGCCGGTCGACGGCGTACCGGACTGGTTCGTCGCCGCGAGCTCCGGGGGCGAGGGGCCAGTCCCGCAGTTCGCACGGGCCGGGCGCGACGGGTACGTGGAGCACACCGGGGGCGGCCGGCCGTGGGAACTGCGGGACTGGCTCCACCGCTTCGGCCCCGACGAGGACTCCCGGGGCTGGGCCTGGTGGGACGCCGTACAGGTCGGACCGTCCCGCGTCCACATCTGGGTGGACAGCTGGGGGGAATCCTTCTTCGGGTGCCAGGATCTGCTCTGGGCCGCCCATGTGGCGGGCGCGGTCCGCGTCGACGGCCCCACGGTCCACCGCTCCGTCGTGTGGGCGGCGGAGCGGGACGCCACGCGCTGAGCGGCTACCGCCCCCTGGCGACGCAAGGCCGCCCACCGCCCGTGGTGATATTTGACCGATCGTTTCACTATCGCCTAGAGTTCGACCGTGGCCAGAACCAAGGAATTCGACCCGGAAGCCGCACTCCAGTCAGCCCTCCAGCTGTTCTGGCAGCGCGGCTACGAGGCGACCTCGATGGCGGATCTCGTCGAGCACCTCGGCATCGGACGTGCCAGCATCTACGCCACCTTCGGCAACAAGCACGAGCTGTACCTGAAGGCGCTGGACCGCTACAGCGAGAGCAGCGACTCGGACCTGCTGCGTGAACTCTCCCAGCCGGGCTCCGCACTGCCCGCCGTGCGTACGGCGGTGCGGCGGTTCGCCGCCGAGGCGAACGCCGACGACCAGCGCGCCAGAGGGTGTTTCATCACCAACACGGCCGCCGAGCTGGGCCCGCACGACCCGGCGGCGGCCCGCCGGGTCGAGGCGAGCTGGGACCACTTCGAGACGCTGCTGCACTCGGCGCTGGCACGGGCCCAGGCGCAGGGCGAGCTGCCCGCGGACCGTGATCCGCGTGCGCTCGCGCGGATGCTCCTGGTGCTGATGCAGGGCCTGCGGGTCGTCGGCAAGGCGACGAAGGAACCCGGCCGGGTACGGGACGCCGCCGAGCAGGCATTGAGCCTGCTCGACTGAACAGAACCACCGCGAACGACGCCTCTGAGCGGCAGCACCGCCGGACAGCACCTCCTGTGGGGGGTGCCTTCATGACCTCATAACAGAACGTTCAGTCAAATATCGGGGGAGAAATGGCCGGCCAGCAGAGCTGGAGCACCAGGACCGAAAGAGCCGCCTTAGCCGCACCCGGTCCCGCACCCGGTCCCGCACCCGGTCCCGCACCCGGTCCCGCACCCGGTCCCGCACCCGGTCCCGCACCCGGTCCCGCCTTCGCGCTGCTCGGCGTCGTCCAGATGTCGCTGCTCTTCACGCTCACCTCGCTCGTCGTGCCGCTGCCCCGGATAGGCGACGCGTTCTCGCTCGGCCGGGCCGACTTGATCCTCCTCAGCTCCGCCTACGGCCTGGCCTTCTCCGGGCTCCTCCTCTTCGGTGGCCGCGTCGCCGACCGTTTCGGCGGGCGTCGCGCCCTCACCGCCGGGCTGCTCGTCTTCACCGCCGCGTCCCTCGCCGCCCTGCTCGCCCCGGGCGCGGGGACCCTGCTCGCCGCCCGCTTCGCGCAGGGCGCCGGCGCCGCCCTCGCCGCGCCCGCGGCCATGTCCGTACTGCGCGCGTCCTTCCCCCGGCCCGGGGCGTACGGGCGGGCGATGGCCACCTGGGGCGGGCTTTCGGTCATCGGCGCCACAGCGGGGCACCTGCTCTCCGGGGTCATCTCGGCGCTCGCGTCCTGGCGTCTCGCCCTGGCCGTCCCGGTCGTGGTGGCCGCCCTCGCCCTCGTCCTCGCCCCGCGGCTGCTGCCGGCGACCCCGGCCGGTACGGGCCGTTCCCTGGATCTGCCGGGTGCGCTGCTCTCGACCGCCGGGATCACCCTGGCCAGCTACGGCCTCGTCCTCACCGAGGCCCGCCCCTGGGGATCGGCGGCCGTCCTCGTTCCGCTGATCGCCGGGGCCGCGATGCTCACCGCCTTCCTGGTCGTCGAGCGCCGCCTGCGCGACCCGCTGCTGCCCCTCGGATTCCTCCGCGACCGTCGCCGGGCCCTCGCGCTCGCCGCCATCGGGCTGACGGCGGCCGGGACCGCCACCACGTTCACCCTTCTCTCGCTCCACCTTCAGCAGGGCCGCGGCTGGTCGACGCTGGCGACCTCCGCCGCCTTCGTTCCCTTCGCGGTGGCGCTGCTCGTCTCCGGCCGCACTGCGGGCCCGCTCATCGCCAGGTACGGGGCGCCCGCCGTGACCACCGCCGGACTGACGGTGGCCTCGACGGGCCTCGCGCTCATCGCGCTCACGGGCCTGACACCGCACCACTCCTACGCCTACGGGCTCCTCCCCGGCCTGCTCCTGCTGCCGGCCGGCGCGGCCGCCGGCTTCGCGGCGGCCTCCGTCCTCGCGACGGACGGGGTGGAGCCGCGACGGACCGGACTCGCGGGCGGCGTCATGAACACCGCGATGGAACTGGGCCCGACGGTCGTCCTCGCCGCCCTGCTCACGCTCGGCTCCGACAGCACCTCACTCGCGGCGACGGCGGTCCTCCTCGCCGTCGCCGCGTTCATCAACCTCCGTACCGAGTAGCCGAGCGAGCACGCTGCCCCGTGGCCGCCACGTAGCCGCGCGAGCACCTTGTCCCTCAGCCGAAGAACAACCGCTTACCTCCTACCGCGCACCTCTTGCCTCTTATCTCTTACCTCTTACCTCTTACCGTCAAGGGAGTCATCGCCATGCCCGCACGCTTCACCGACAAGGCCGTCCTCGTCACGGGGGCGGGATCCGGCATCGGCCGGACCGTCGCACTCGCCTTCGCCGCCGAAGGGGCCTCGGTGGTCGTGGCCGGACGTACCGCCGCACCGCTCGACGAGACGGTCGCCCTGATCCGGAAGGAGGGCGGCTCGGCGGTCGCGATCACCGCGGACGTGACCCGCTCCGAGGACGTCCGGGCGCTGGTCCGCCGCACCGTCGAACACTTCGGGAGCCTCGATGTCGCCGTCAACAACGCGGGCGTCTTCCGCGGCGGCGCTGCCGTAGCCGACCTCTCCGAGGAGGACTGGCGCACCCAGCTCGACATCAACGTCACCGGGGTCTTCCTCGGCCTCCAGGCCGAGATCGCCCGGATGCGCGACCAGCCCACCGGCGGCGCGATCGTCAACATCGCCTCCAACCTCGGCGCGCACACCCGAATCCCGGGCGCGGCCGGCTACATCGCCACCAAGGCGGCCGTCGCCGCCCTGACCCGGGCCGCCGCCCTGGACCACATCGCCGACGGGATACGCGTCAACGCCGTCAGCCCCGGCGCGACCGCCACCGCCATGTCGCTGCATCCGGGCGAGACCGAAGCAGGCCGGGCCGCCCGGATGGAGGACGAGTCGCCGCTGGGGCGGGTCTCCTCCACCGCCGAGGTCGCGGCGGCCGTGCTGTATCTGGCCTCGCCGGACGCCGCTTCCGTGGTCGGCAGCGACCTGGTCATCGACGGCGGCGCCTCCGCCTGATCGCGCTCCCGGGGCGTGCGGCCGCCGGAGAGTGGACGCCCGAGGTCCGGGTACCTGGACGCTCCAGGTCCGGGTTCCCGGGTACCTGGACGCCCCCGGTGCCCGGACGCCCGCAGGCGTCAGCCGTGCATCGCGGAGGTGTACGCGAACAGGGCGATCACGCCGGCGACGCACACGAGGATCACCCATGAGCTGAAACCGGTGTGCCTCCCTCTGCCGTTCCGCCGCGCGGACCTGCGGGTCTTGCGGGACTTCCCGGACCGCCGGGGCCGCCCGGCGTCCTGCCGGTCCAAAGCGGGCCGCGACGCGTCGGCGGCCGCGTCGGCCAGCAGGCGCCGGCAGGTCGCGGCGAGCACGCCCGTACCGGCGGAGAGGGGCACCACGGCCTCCGAACGCGCCGGAGCGGTGGTGCCGCCGTCCAGGATGCGACCCGCGCGTACGAGGATCTCGTCCCGGCCGCCCGCCGGGGCGAGGCTGATCCACCGCCGCACGTGTTCACCACGGATGACCATCCCCCCGGACCGCTCCCGGTACACGGTGTGCTCCCGCCACAACACCGCCGCCAACTCCTGTGCCGTCTCTCTCAGTTGTGCGCCCACCATCCGTCCCCCCACCTCGCGTCGAATCGAACAAGCATCGAACTCTACTGGCGGGCGCGGATCCTTGAGCATCAGCCCCACCTCAGGACGGCCCGGCCCGCGTCCCCCGACCGCTCCGTCGGGCCGTGCTGGGCGAGCAGCGAGCCGAGCAGCGAGGGCATGGCCGCCTTCGGTGACAAGGGGAAGGGAATGACGCTCTACTTCATCAAGATGAAGGTGGCGAACGTCGGCGGCACCGACCTGACGTACGCGTCGCTGAAGCTGGACGGTGTGCTCGAAGGGGGCGCGGGCACGGGCATCGTGCTGATCGGAGACCTCCCGGGCAAGTGCGACAGGGAGAGCACGCCCCGCGAGTTCACCACCGAGGGCGCTCCGTACGAGACCTGCTCGCTCACCGCCACGAAGGGCTCGCCGGTCACGGCCGCGCAGTTCGACGAGGGTGACGCGTACAGCGACAGTCCGGTTCTCTGGGCCAACTGCGTTTCCGCTGAACGCCCTTGATCGGGGCGGGGCGAGCCGGCGAATCCCCCTCACCGCACAAGGGCTCCGTTCACCGCGCAAGGGGTCCGCTCACCGCGCGAGGGCTTCGCTCAGCGCACGGGGTATCCGAAGGAGTAGCCCTGCTCCTTCAGCCAGGGCAGGACCTCGCGCAGAGCGGCCAACGTCTGCGAGCGCTCCCCGCCCGCGTCGTGGAAGAGGACGGTCGAGCCGTTGGAGATCTCGCGCTTGACGGTGGCGACCATGGTGTCCGCGCCGGGGTGCTGGAAGTCCTTGGTGTCGACGTTCCAGCCCAGCGGTCGCATCCCGTGGGACGCGGCGAGCTGCCGGCTGTACGGGGTGAACGCGCCGCCCGGGGCCCGGTAGTACTGGGAGCGGACGCCGCCGGACGCCTTGGTGATCATGCGTTCGGCGTCCAGGATCTGCTGGGACTGGTAGGCCTCGGGCTTGGTGTCCATGGCGGTGTCGTGCGAGACGGTGTGGTTGCACAGCCGGTGGCCGTCCGCCACGACCTGCTTGACCAGGTCCGGGTATGCCTGGGCCTGGGTGCCCACCATGCAGAACGTGGCTTTCACGCCTTCGTCCTTCAGCAGGCGCAGCACCTGCGGTGTCCAGACCGGGTCCGGTCCGTCGTCGATGGTGATGTTGACGCCCCGGGCCCCGCGGTCCGAGGCGTGCGCGATGTCCACCGCCACCTTGTCCACGGGCCGGTCGCGCTCGTCCGGCGAGACGACGCTCCCCGACGACCGCCCCCCGGTGGTGTCGGCCTGCGCGGTCCACACCGAGGTGGCGGCGGCCAGCGCCGTCACGCCGAGCGCCGCCGCGAGGAGCCGGCTGTGCCATGCCCTTCCCTTGTGCTTGCCCATGTCCGCCCGCCCCTTTTGCCGTCTCCACCGATGCCGTGCACCCATCTGGACAGGCGAACGCCCTGGTGGGATGCCTCGGTTACCGATCGCGGACACAGCTGGAGGGAGCCGGCGACAAACGAGGGCCGTCGAGAGACCGGGTCAGTGGGCGGAGACCGGTCCAGCGGCGTCGCCCTCGGGGTGGTCGCCCTCGGCGAGGGTGTGCGCGACCAGGGCGTTGGCGTGGCCGTGGCCCAGTCCGTGTTCGGACTTGAGCCAGGCGACCAGCTCCATGTGCTTGGTCAGCGGGGAGGTGCGGATGAGGCCCTTCCACTCGGAGACCGGGCGGCCGTACTTCTTCTCGATCGAGGGGAAGTAGCTGGCAGGGCCCTTCGCGGCGTCGGTCATGGGATGTCCCGTCTTCTGTGCCCTCCCCGTCCGGAAGGCGTCGGGGATATGACCGGCGGTGGACGGCGAAGTCATCGGCACTCGGGAGTGGTCCAGGTCACACACCCGCCCCCGTGTGCCGCACCGCCGACGATCCAGCCACCGGAGGCCGACTCCGTTCTTTGCTCAGGCTTTGCCCGGATCGGGGGCGGCGCCGGGATGCCCACGCGGCGGGAGCGTGTTGGGGCCGGGTGGACACCCCCGGCTAGCGACAGGAAACCGACGTGACAGACGTGACGGCACACGCTCCGACCGACGTGACGACCGACCTGAGGACCGACGAGACGACCGACCAGGCAGGCACCGCAGCCTCCACGAGCACCGAGGCGTCCGCAGCCCGCGCGGCGCGCGCCCTCTCCCGCCCGTTCACCGTCCGTGGACTCACCAGCCGGAACCGGATCGCGATGGCGCCCATGACCCGGCAGTTCTCCCCGGACGGCGTGCCGGGGCAGGACGTTGCGGACTACTACACCCGGCGGGCCGCCGGTGATGTCGGGCTGATCATCACCGAGGGCACCTACGTCGACCACGCGTCCGCCGGGACCAGCGACCGCGTCCCGCGCTTCCACGGCGAGGCGGCGCTCGCGGGCTGGGCCGACGTGGCGGACTCCGTGCACCGCGCGGGCGGCGCGATCATCCCGCAGCTGTGGCACGTGGGCGTCACCCGCACCGAGGGCGCCGGCCCCGTGCCGGACGCCGAGCCGGTCGGCCCCTCGGGCCTGTCCCTGAGCGGCGAGCCCAAGGGGCGCGCCATGACGCAGCAGGACCTCGACGACGTCATCGCCGCCTTCGCCGACGCGGCGGCCACCGCCGAGCGCATCGGCTTCGACGGCATCGAACTGCACGGCGCCCACGGCTACCTGATCGACCAGTTCCTCTGGTCCGGCAGCAACCGGCGTACCGACGCCTACGGCGGCGACCTGGTCTCCCGGACCCGTTTCGCGGCCGAGATCGTGGCGGCCTGCCGCGCCGCCGTCTCCGACGCCTTCCCTCTCTTCTTCCGGATGTCGCAGTGGAAGGCGGACGCCTACGACGCGAAGCTCGCCCGGACCCCCCAGGAGCTGGACGACCTGCTCACGCCGCTGGCCGAGGCCGGTGTCGACGTCTTCCACGCGTCCACCCGCCGCTACTGGCTGCCGGAGTTCGAGGGCTCCGACCTGAACCTGGCCGGGTGGGTGAGGAAGATCAGCGGCAGGCCGACCCTCACCGTCGGCTCGGTCGGCCTCGACGACGACTTCTTCAGCGCCTTCCAGGGCAACGACTCCAAGGTCACCGGCATCGAGCAGCTGCTGGACCGCCTGGAGCGCGACGAGTTCGACATGGTCGCCGTCGGGCGGGCGCTGATCTCCGACCCCGAATGGGCGGCGAAGACCCTGCACGGGCGCACCGCGGACATCACCCCGTTCACCGCGGAGATGCTGACGACCCTGCACTGACCCGCGAGTCGCCGCCCCGGTGCCGTATGCCCATGCCCGCTTGACCCGGTGCCCTATGCCCGCTTGACCTGGTGCCCTATGCCCGCTTGACCCGGTGCCCTATGCCCTCTTCGCCGCCGCCGGGAGGCCCGCGCGGATCGCGGTGATCAGGGCGCGGCTGGCCTCGTGGGCGGCGGCGCTGCCCTCGGCGGGGGTGGTGCCCGCGCGCTGGTGCAGGACGACCCCGAGGACCAGGCGGGAGACTCCGGCGACCTCCTGCGTGGTGGCCCAGACGAGGTTGCCGCCCGCCGGGGTGGAGGAGCCGGTCTTCAGGCCGATGACCCCGTCGCGCCCGAGCAGCTTGTTGGTGTTGCGGAAGGTCACCCCGGCGCCCGGGGCCGTGACGGAGGCTCTCGCCACGATCCGCCGGAAGGCCGGGTCCTCCATCGCGGCGCGGGCCAGCCGCAGTTGGTCGTCCGCCGTACTCCTCGAACTCGCCTCCATACCGCTCACCCCGGTGTACGTGGTGGCGCGCATGCCGAGTCCGGCGGCGGCCCGGTTCATCTTCGCGACGAACGCCTTCTCGTCGCCCGCGTCCCAACGGGCCAGCAGTCGCGCCACGTTGTTGCCCGACGGGACCATCATCAACTCCAGCAGCCGCCGTTGGGTGTACTCCCGCCCGGCGAGCACCGGGGCGGTCGTCTCGACGGAGGAGTACGACTCGTCGGCCGCACGCCGGTCGGCGACCACGGTCGCGCCGGGGGCGTCGGCCCGCATCGGGTGGCCCTTCAGGATGACGTAGGCCGTCATGACCTTGGTGACGCTGGCGATCGGAACCGGCTTCTGCTCGCCCCGGGTGCCGAGGCTGCCGATCCCCTCGACCGCCACGCTCGCCTGGCCCTCGCGCGGCCAGGGCAGCTGCATCGACCTGGCGAGCGGTGCCACCTTCTCCCCCGGCCCGTCCGCGGGGGCCGGCCCGACCGCGGACCTGCCGCCGCCGGCCGCGTACCACCCGCCCGTACCGGCCACGAGCACCACGGCGGCGGTCAGCGGTACGAGGACCGAGCGGCGGAGTCGGAGGCGGGCGCGAAAGCGGGCGCGAAAGCCGCTCCCGGCGACCGGGGCGGGGGCAGGAGTGAGGGCGGGAACGGCGGGGGTGTCGGGAGTGTCAAGGGTGTCGGGCATGGGCTCCTCCAGGTGACCGGTGCGATTTCCCGTACCTCTGTCACCTTCGAGGAGTCGTCCTTCCGCACCCGTACAGCGCCGTTTCCGCCCCCGCGAGAGTGCGTTTCGGTTCCGTATCAGGCCGGACCCGGGGTCAGGTCGAGGGTCGCGAGCGCTCCACCGCCCGGGGCGTTCGCGAAGGTCAGCCGGGCTCCGAGGACTTCGGACTGGCCCTGGGCGATCGTCAGGCCGAGACCGTGTCCCCGGCCGCGTTCGCTCGCGCCGGTGCGGAAGCGCTGCGGGCCCCGCTCCAGCAGGTCGGGCGGGAAACCCGGCCCGTGGTCGCGCACGGCGATCCGGGCCCCGGTCACGGTCACCTCGACGGGAGCCGCGCCGTGCCGGTGGGCGTTGGTCACGAGGTTGACCACGATCCGCTCCACCCGGCGCGGGTCGGTCTCCACCACCGCGGCGGCCCCGACGTCGACCCGGGTGTCCGTGCCCGTACGCCGCACCACGTCCGTGACCAGTTCGCCCAGCGGCACCGGGTCGAGGCGGGCCCGCTCGACGCCCGCGTCGAGGCGGGAGACCTCCAACAGGTCCTCCACCAGCGCGTTCAGGGCCCGCAGCCGGTCCCGTACGAGACCGGTCGCCTCGTCGTCGTCGGGCAGCAGCCCCGCGGCGGTGACCAGGCCCATGAGCGGGGTACGCAGTTCGTGTGCGACGTCGGCGGTGAAGCGCCGCTCGGTCTCCAGCTTGCGCTGGAGGGCGCCTGCCATGTCGTCGACGGCCGCCGACATCTCGGTGATCTCGTCGCGGGCCCGCCCCGCGGGGCCGATGCGCGCGTCCAGGTCGCCGTCGGCGATACGTCGGGCGGTACGGGCTCCGTGGCGCAGTCGCCGATTGACCGGTTCGGTGGCGAGCGCGGCGAGGGGGACGACGAACAGGAGGGCGACGAGGACGGATTTCACGATGCTGCGGTCCAGGAGCTGGAGGCTCCGGACCTCGGCGCTCATGTCGTCCCGGACGACGAGGATCCGGTCGTCGGCGACGGCCACGGCGCCCCACATCCAGTACCAGTTGGGCGGATCGACGTCGTACCAGGTGGCGTATCCGCCGTCGGTGTCGGGACGGCGTTCGGCGAGGTCGCGCGCCAGCGGCGGAGGCAGCTCGGCCCTGGTCCGTACGTCGATGTCGGCCGGTGCCCTCCCCGTACGGGAGAACTCCCGCTCGGCGGCGATCAGCCGGGTGAGGGTCCGGTCGTGGCCGACGCGCAGCCCGCGCTCCCGGGTCGCGTCGTGGACCAGGAGGCCGACGACGGCCGCGACCGCACAGCAGGCGGCGGCGGCCAGGGCCGCGATCTTCCAGCGCAGCGCGCGGGGGTTGAAGAAGTCCACGGCGTCCGCCCGGCCGCTCAGCCGCGGACGAGTTTGTAGCCGAAGCCGCGGACGGTCTCGATCCGCCCGCTGCCGATCTTCTTCCGCAGCCGCAGTACGCACAGGTCGACGACCCGGGTGTCGCCCTCCCAGCCGTAGTCCCACACGTCGCGCAGCAGCCGTCGGCGGTCGAGCACCGAGCCGGGCGCGGCGGCGAACTCCAGCAGCAGGCGGAGCTCGGTCGGAGTCAGCGACACGGTCTCGCCGGCCCGGCGCACCTCCATGCCGAGCGTGTCGACGCTGAGGTCTCCGAAGACCAGGATGTGATCGGGGCGGCCGGGCTTCCCGGCCGCCCCGGGCCCGTCCGGGCGGAAGGTGGCGCGGCGCAGCAGGGCGCGGATCCGGGCGACCATGACGCCGGTGTCGACGGGCTTGATGACGTAGTCGTCGGCCCCCGCCTCCAGCCCCGCGACCACGTCGAGGGTGTCGCCGCGCGCGGACATCATCAGGACCGGGACGGGGCTCTCCTCGCGGATCCGGTGGCAGAGGCCGATGCCGTCGAGCGCGGGCAGCATCACGTCGAGGATCAACAGGTCGTGCGCGCCCGCCCGGAAGGCCTCCAGGCCGGTGAGCCCGTCGGCGGCCACGTCCACGCGGTAGCCGTAGCGTTCCAGGGCCAGTTGGACGGCGCGGCGGATGGTGGCGTCGTCCTCGACCACGAGCACGCTGACGGGGGCCGGGCCCCGGGCTTCGGACACGCTGCCTACCTGGGCGTTCGAGGTCTTCAAGGTCTTCGAGGTCTTCGAGGTCATGGGTCGCTCGCATCGTAGTCGGGGGAGGGCGCGGGGCCCGGTCGCCGGCCCACCCCGGCGGCGGCGGATTCGTCACCGGGACGTCACCGGCTCACCGTGGCCGCCACCACCGGGACGTCACCGGCTCACCGTGGCCGCCACCGGGAGGTGGTCGCTGCCGGTGGCGGGCAGGGTCCAGGCGGCGCGCGGGGTCATCCCCCGTACCAGTACGTCATCGATGCGGACCACCGGGAACGCGGCGGGCCAGGTGAACCCGAGGCCGTCGCCCGCCTCCCGTTGCACCGAACGCAGCCGCGAGGTCACCGGGGCCAGCGCGCCGTCCTCGTACGTCCCGTTGAAGTCGCCCAGCACCACGACCCGGGGCGCGGGCTCCGCCCGGAGCGCGGCGGCCAACTCGCGGGCCGCCGCGTTGCGGCGGCCCGTCGTGAAACCGGCCGCCGAGACCCGAACCGACGCCAGATGGACCGCGTACACGGCGACGGGCCCGTCCGGGGTCCGGGCGGTGGCGCGCAGGGCGCGGGTCCACGGCATGATCGGCACCACCTCCACCTCCGCCAGCGGGTACCTGCTCCAGATGCCGACCCCGCCGACCACCGCGTGGTGCGGATAGGCGGTGGCCAGTTCGCGGGAGTAGACGGTCGCCGACGCGTCGGACAGCTCTTCGAGCGCCAGCACGTCCGCGCCCGCCCCGGCGAGGACCCGCGCGGTCCCGGCGGGGTCGGTGTTCCCCTCGCCCACGTTGTGGCTGACCACGGTCAGATCGCCGCCGTCCGATCGCTTGTCGGTGAGCGCGCCGCCGAAGAGCGTGGCCCAGACGACGGCGGGCGCGAGCACCGCCGCGATGGCGGTCCGGGACCGGCGTACGACGGCGAGCCCGAACAGGACCGGCACGCCGAGGCCGGCCCAGGGCAGCAGCGTCTGGAAGAGACTGCCCGCGTTGACGCCCGCGCTCGGGATCCACCCGTGCAGCGCCATCGCCGCGGCCCAGACGACCGCTGCGGCGGCGAGCCACGGGCCGGGGCGGCGGGCGGACCGCCCGGTGGGCCCGGAGGGGGCGGGCCCGGGGGCTGGCTCCGCGTCCGTGGGAGACGCTGCGGCCTCCGGTGGGCTCAGCACGGCATTGGTCTCCTGACGTTCGCGTACACCGGGGTCGGGTACACCGGGGATCGGGTACGTCGACAGCCTCCTGGAGCACCGCTTCCGGCTGGTCAGGGGCGTGCTTCGAACACCGCACGGCTCTGTATCGGCTAGGTATCGGCAGGTGCGCGGTGGCGCGGAAGGCTCGGCGGGCTCGGGGGGCTCGGCGGGCTCGGCGGGCTAGGCGGGTTCCGGAAGCTCGGAGGGCTCGGGGCGTGCCAGCAGCGTCCGCACCTCGCGCACCGCGTCCTCGGCGCTCTCCCGGCCGCCCCGGTCGAACGCCTCCGTGAACGCCGGTCCGCCCAGGACGGCCCGGGCCGCCGCCGTGACGCGGTCGACGTCGGCCCGTTCGGCGGGCGGCAGCGGGGCTCCGGCACGGCGTCGGGCCGCGGCGGCGGCGCCGAGGAGGCGGGCGGCGCAGTCGGCTTCCGGCAGGCTCCCCACCAGGGCCGCCGCCCCTGCCAGGCCCTCCAGGGACAGCGCCAGGGCGCGCGGCTCGGCGAGCACACGGGCGACGGCCAGGCCACGCAGGTGGTGCGCGGCGGCCGGGCCCGCCTCGCCCCGGAGTTCGGCGATGAAGCCGAGCTCCGCGCAGAGCAGGTGGTCGCCCGCCCGGGACGAGACGGCGGCGAACCCGTCGCGGATGCGCAGGAGGTGCGCCTCGGCCGCGTCGAGGTCGCCGGAGCGGCGGGCGCCGAGGGCCAGGCCCATCCCGGAGTGGATCTCGCCGTACGTGTAGCCCTGCTCGGCGGCGATCCGCCGCGCCCGCTCGTGCAGGTCACGGGCCCGGTCCCAGTCGCGGGCGAGCAGCGCCAGCCGGCCGAGCCCGGAGAGCCGCGCCGACACCTCCGCCTCAAGGCCCAGCTCGCGCGCCATCCGCAGGCCCTCGTGCTGCCGTCGCCCGGCCTCCTCGTACGCGCCCCTGATCTCGGCGAGCGCGGCGAGCGGTGACACCGTCTGCAATTCACCCCAGCGGTCGCCCAGTTCACGGAAGAGCGCGGCGCTGCGCAATCCGTCGCGATCGAGGCCCGCGAGGTCCCCGCCGACCAGCGCGAGCGTCGACCGCAGGCCGAGTGCGGCCGCGGTGCCCCACGGGTCGTCCGCGGCGGTGAACAGGTCGAGCGCACGGGTGTTCAGCGCCTCGCCCCCGGCCGTGTCACCCGCGCTGAACAGTCCGTACGCGCACAACCACAGCGCACGGGCCCGCCGCACGGGATCGGCGACAGCCTCGGCCGTGACCTCGATCCCGGCCGCGATCCCCGCCGTGATCTCGGTCCCGTCCCCGGTCCCGTCCTCGGCCCCGTCCTCGGCCCCGTCCTCGGCCCCACCGGCACCTCCGGCACCTCCGGCACCTCCGGTCTCTCCGGTGAGCAGGGCGAACGCCCGGTGCAGCAGCACGAGTTCGGCCGTTTCGGCGGACCCCCCGGGTACGGCCGTCAGGACCGCCCGCAGACTCCGCCGCGCCTCGGTGAGGCGGCCTCGCAACAGCCACCACCAAGCCAGCGCCGCAGCCGGCCGCACGACCTCACCCGCCGTCCCCGGGGCCGTCGGCGCACCTGGAGAGGCCGACGCGCCCGGGGAGGCCGACGCGCGGCGCACCGCCTCGTCGAGGGCCGCCCGCAGATTCCCGGCCTCGGCGTCCAGCCGGTCCAGCCAACGGCGTTGCTCCGCGCCGCGCAGCCGGGGTTCGGCGCACCGGGCGAGCGCGAGGTAGTGGCGCAGATGACGGTCGCGTACGGCCGCGAGGCCCTCCGTCGCGTGCAGTTGCTCCGTCGCGTACGCGGCGACGGACTCCAGGAGCCGGTAGCGGGGCCCGTCCGGACCGTTCGCCACGACCACGAGGGACCGGTCGACGAGCCGCCCGACGAGGTCGAGCACGTCCTCCCGGGCGACGCCGTCCCCCGCGCACACGGTCTCGGCCGCGGCGAGATCGCAGCCGTCCCGGTGGACGGCGAGACGGCGCAGGACCACGCGCTCGGGTTCCCCGAGCAGCTCCCAGCTCCAGTCGATCACCGCCCGGAGAGTCTGCTGGCGGGCCGGGGCACCCCGCCGGCCGGTGGTCAGGACCCGGAAGCGGTCGCTCAGCCGCGCCGCCAGCTCCCGTACGCCCAGGGCCCGTACGCGGGTGGCGGCGAGCTCCAGCGCCAGCGGGATGCCGTCGAGGCGGCGGCATATCTCGGCGACGGCCTCACGCTCGGGCCCGTCCGGATCACGGGGGAAGCCGGGGGCCGAGGACGCGGCGCGCTCCACGAACAGCCGGGCGGCCTCGGCGGGCGGGAGCGGCTCGACCAGGAACACCGCCTCACCCGCCAGGCCGAGGGGCTCCTGGCCGGTGGCGAGGACGCGCAGCCCGGGGGCCGTGCGCAGGAGAAGCTCGGCGAGCCCGGCGGCGGCGTCCACGACGTGCTCGCAGTTGTCCAGGACCAGCAGGGTCCGGCGGTCGCGCAGGGCGGCGGCCAGACGGTGCGGCAGGGACAGGGCGCCGGCTCCCACGCCCGGCGCGGCGCTCGCGGCGTCGTCCCGGACGCCCAGGGTGGCGGCGACGATCTGGGCCAGGTCGGCGGGCGTGCCCGTACGGACGCCCGCGAACTCGACGAGCCAGACGCCGTCCCCCGGGCCGCCGTACCTCGGCCCGGGGCCGTGGTCCTCGCCACCCCCGTGGTCCTCGCCGTCCTCGCCGCCTCCCGGGCCGCCGACCACGACACGGTCCCTCTCGGCGGTGGCCGCGGCGACCGCCAGCCGGGTCTTGCCGACCCCGCCAGGTCCGGTGAGGGTCACCAGCCGCTCGCCGGCCAGGAGACGGGAGATCCGGGCCAGCGCCCGACGGCGGCCGACGAGGGCCGTGAGGGGCAACGGAAGGTTCCCCTGAGGCACCTGAGGCACCTGAGGCCCCTGAGGCCCGTGAGGCCCGTGAGGCCCGTGAGGCCCGTGAGCAAGCTGAGGTGTCCAAGGAGTCTGAGGTGTTCGGGGAGCCTCAGGTGTCCGGGGAGCCTCAGGTCTCCG
The DNA here is from genome assembly GCF_044766265.1 of Streptomyces sp. NPDC102283. Lineage (NCBI taxonomy): Bacteria > Bacillati > Actinomycetota > Actinomycetes > Kitasatosporales > Streptomycetaceae > Streptomyces > Streptomyces sp. NPDC102283. The sequence continues at coordinate 283,739 of NZ_JBIWLQ010000007.1, read as the reverse complement.
AGGAGTCTGAGGCTCCTGGGGCGCCTGAAGTTCCTGGGGAGCAGGGGAGCCCTGGGAGCGCGGATCCGCGACGAGGCCGGCGCGACCCGTCACGGATACCGGGCGCGAGGCCACGGGACCCGCCCCTCGCACCGCCACCGGCACAGGCACCGACACAGACACCGGCACCGGCATCAGCAGCGGGTCCTGCCGGAGCACCGCCCGGTGCAGGGACGCGAGTTCGGGGCCGGGGTCGACACCCAGCTCCTCGACGAGCCGGCCCCTGAGGTCGTCGTACGACGCGAGCGCCTCGCTCTGGCGCCCCGCCGAGTAGAGCGCCCGCATCTGGACCGCGCGCAGCCGCTCCCGCAGCGGGTGCCGGGCGACGAGATCGGCCAGTTCTCCAGCGAGCAGCACATGATCCCCCGCCTCCCAGCGTGCCTCCGCCTGCTCCTCCAGCACGGACAGCCGCTGTTCCGCGAGGCGCTGGACGGCCTCCCGGGCGAACGGGGCGTCCGCGAAGTCCGCGTACGCGGGGCCCCGCCACAGCCCGAGGGCCTCGGTGAGCAGGGCGGCCCGCGCGTGGGGATCCCGTACGGGGCGGGCCTCGGTCACCAGGGCCCTGAAGCGGTCGGCGTCCACCTCGTCCGTACCGCGCTCCAGCCGCAGCCGGTACCCCGGGGGCTGGCGGACCACGCGGTCGCGGCCGAGCACCCGGCGCAGTTGGGAGACCTTGGCCTGGAGCGCACCCGAGGGATTCCCGGGCGGTGCGTCGCCCCAGAGGTCGTGGATGAGCCGGTCGGCGGCGACCGGGCCGCCGTCGTGGGCGAGGAGGTCCGCCAGCAGGGCCCGGACCTTGCGCTCGGGGACGACCACGTCGTTCCCCTCGCCGTCCCCCACCACCAGTGGCCCGAGCACCCCAAACCGCATACGCGCCACCGTACATGCGGGGAAAGGAGCCGGTCGTCAGCGTTCCCGAAGGTTTCCCGAAGCCCTGCGGCGCACAGTCGTGCCGTCAGTCGGCCACCTCACCGAGCCGCCACCACCCGCCACCCCGGACCCTTGGAGCAGCCCCCATGAGCACCGCACCCGACACGGCCGCCGCCTCCCCGGCGGCACCGGAGCCCCGGAGCGGGGACAGGGCGCAGCAGAAGCTCCCGCTGCTCGCCCTGCTCGCCCTCGCCACCGCCGTCTTCATCACGAGCCTCACCGAGACCCTTCCCGCGGGCCTGCTCCCCGCGATGAGCGCGGATCTCCGGGTGAGCGAGTCCGCGACCGGTCAGACGGTGACGGTCTACGCGATCGGCACCGCCCTCACCGCGATCCCGCTGACGGCGGCCACCGCCGCATGGCGGCGCAAGCGGCTGCTGCTCGCCGCGATGGGCGGCTTCGCCCTCGCCAACACCGTCACCGCTCTGTCGTCCGTCTACGAACTGACGATGGCGGCACGGTTCGTCGCCGGGGTCGCGGCCGGTCTGGCCTGGGCGCTGCTCGCCGGGTACGCGCGGCGAATGGCTCCCCCGCACCTCCAGGGCAAGGCCATCGCCGTCGCCATGGCGGGCATCCCGGTGGCCCTCTCGCTCGGCGTGCCCGCCGGTACGTTCCTCGGCGACGCGCTCGGCTGGCGGGTGGCGTTCCTCTCCATGACCGGGCTCACCGTGCTGCTCCTGCTGTGGATCTCCGCGGCCGTGCCGGACTTCCCCGGGCAGGGCCGCGGCGAGCGGCCGAAGATGCTGCGGACCCTGCGCGTCCCGGGGGTGAGCCCGGTCCTGTTCGTCACGCTGGTCTTCGTCCTCGCCCACACCATCCTGTACGCCTACATCGCCACGTATCTGGAGGACCTCGGCCTGGGCGGCTCCACCGGGCTGATCCTGCTGGTCTTCGGAGCCGCGTCACTCGCGAGCATCTGGATCACCGGCGTCCTGATCCACGACCGGCTGCGCGGCCTGACCATCGCGGGCGCCCTGCTGGTCGCCGTCGCCGCGGCCCTCCTGGCCGTGCTCTCCGACACCACCACCCTGGTCTACGCCGCCGCCGTGCTGTGGGGCCTGGGCTGGGGCGGGATGCCCACCCTGCTCCAGACCGCCGCGGGCGACGCGGGCGGAGCGTCCGCCGACGCGGCCCAGGCGATGCTGGTCACGCTCTGGAACGCCGCGATGGCGGCCGGCGGCATCGTCGGCGGGATCCTCCTCGACACCACCGGCAGCGACTCCTTCCCCTGGGCCGTCCTGCTGCTCCTGCTGCCGGTGATCGCGGTCGTGCTGTACGCCCGTGGCGCGGGCTTCCCCACCCGGCGGAACGTGACCGCGACAGCTACGACCGCCGGCAAGGAGGGGCAGGCATGAGACAGATACACCTCGCCGCACAGCTGCCCGGGATCCACAACGTGACCGTCTGGTCGGACCCCAGGTCGGAGAGCCAGATCGCGATCGACTCCTTCGTCCGGCTCGCGCGGACCGTCGAACGCGGGAAGTTCGACTTCTTCTTCCTCGCCGAAGGGCTGCGGCTGCGCGAGCACAAGGGGCAGGTCTACGACCTGGACATCGCGGGACGCCCGGAGAATCTGACCGTGCTGAGCGCCCTGGCCGCCGTCACCACCCACCTCGGGCTCGCCGCCACGGTCAACGCGACCTATAACGAACCGTACGAGGTGGCGCGCCGGTTCGCGACGCTCGATCACCTCAGCGGCGGGCGGGCCGCCTGGAACGTGGTCACCAGCAACGACGCCTTCACCGGCGAGAACTTCCGCCGGGGCGGCTTCCTGCCCGAGGCCGACCGCTATTCCCGTGCTGCCGAATTCCTGTCCGTGGCTCGCCTGTTGTGGGACAGCTGGGCGGGGGACGACCTGCGCGCCGACGCCGCGTCGGGGGTGTTCGCGCGGGCCGGGGCAGGCCGCTTCGCCCACCACGGGCGGCACTTCGACATCGCGGGCCGGTTCACCACCCCGCCGGGCCCGCAGGGGCGCCCCGTGATCATCCAGTCCGGTGAGTCCGACGCGGGCCGCGAGTTCGCCGCCGCGGAGGCCGAGGTCGTCTTCAGCAAGCACAACCGGCTCGACGCGGCCCGCGACTTCTACCGGGACGTGAAACGGCGCCTCGCCACGTACGGGCGGAGCCCCGACGACCTGTTGATCCTCGCCACCGCCAACGCGGTCGTCGCCGGCACCGACGCGGAGGCGGCGGCGTACGCGGACGAGATCGCCCGCGACCTGGTGAGCCCGCAGACCGCCATCGCCCATCTGGAGGCCGTCTGGGGCCGCGACCTGTCCGCCTACGACCCGGACGGACCGCTGCCCGGCATCGAGCCGCAGGACGACGCCCACTTCCTGCGGGGGCACTCCGTGTTCCGCCGGGACCGGGCCGCGACCGCCCGGCGGTGGCGCGAACTCGCCACGGAACGAGGTCTGTCGATACGGGAGCTGGTCATCGAGGTCGGCGGCCGTCCGACGTTCGTGGGCAGCCCGCGCACGGTCGCGGACGCCATCGACCACTTCGTGCAGACGAAGGGCGCCGACGGTTTCGTCCTCGTCCCCCATCTGACCCCCGGCGGCCTGGACGACGTGGTGGACCGGGTGGTGCCGCTGCTCCAGGAGAAGGGCTCGTTCCGCGCGGACTACACGGGAACGACCCTGCGGGACCACCTCGGCCCGCCCTCCGGTACGACCCGGCGGGCCGTGAACGAGGAGAAGGAGAGCCCCGCATGACCGACAACGCCCCCCTGCGTCTCGCCGTCGCACTCGACGGCGCGGGCTGGCACCCGGCCGCGTGGCGGGCCGCCGGCGCCCGGCCCTCGGAGCTGCTCTCGGCCGCGTACTGGGCCGGGCTGGTCGCCGAGGCCGAGCACGGCCTGCTCGACTACGTCACCTTCGAGGACGCGCTCGGCCTCCAGTCCGCCGCCTTCCACCGGCCCGACGACCGCACCGACCAGGTCCGGGGCAGTGTGGACGCGGTGCTGCTCGCGGCCCACCTCGCGCCTCTCACCACCCGCATCGGGCTGGTCCCGACCACGAACGTCACGCACACCGAGCCGTTCCACGTCGGCATCGGCATCGCCACGCTCGACCACGCGAGCGCGGGCCGTGCGGGCTGGCGCCCGCAGATCTCCTCCCGCGCAGCCGACGCAGGGCACTTCGGCCGACGCCCGACCCCGCAGCTCACCGAGGACGACGTGACCGCGCCGGAGTCGATCGCCGCCCGGCTGAGCCCGCTGTTCTCGGAGGGCGCGGAAGCGGTGGAGGCGGTGCGGCGGCTGTGGGACAGCTGGGAGGACGACGCGGAGATCCGGGACGCGGCCACGGGCCGCTTCCTCGACCGCGACAAGGTGCACCACATCGACTTCCGGGGCACGCACTTCTCCGTCAAGGGCCCCTCGATCACACCGCGCTCACCGCAGGGCGCGCCCCCGGTGGTGAGCCTCGCGCACGCCTCCGTGCCCTACGAGTTCGCGGCGCTCTCCTCGGACGTCGTGCACCTCACGCCGCAGGACCGGGCGGGTGTCTCGGCGGTGCTCGCCGAGGTCGGCGCGGCGGTGGGGCGCACCGGCCGGGACGTAGGGGAGCGGCCGCTCCTGCGGTTCGCGGACCTGCTGGTCCTCCTGGACGAGGAACCGGGCGCGGCCGGGCGCCGCAGGGCGCGTCTGGACGAGTCGGCCGGCGCCCCACTCGCCTCCGACGCCTCGATCTTCACCGGCACGCCCGGCGAACTGGCCGACCTGCTGCTCGACTGGCGTGACGCCGGGCTCGACGGATTCCGGCTCCGCCCCGGCGCCCTGCCGCACGACCTCACGGCGATCACCCGGGGTCTGGTGCCGGAGCTCCAGCGGCGCGGCGCGTTCCGGACGGCGTACGGCGCGACGACGCTCCGCGGCCACCTGGGCCTGGCCCGTCCCGAAAGCCGTTACGCGGGTCGCTGAATCGGGACCGCGCCCGGGTCCGGGTCCGGGTCCGGGTCCGGTGGATCTCGGTCAGCGGGTCCCGGTCAGCGGACCGTACGCGTCCGGGCGGCGGGTGGTCAGGAACGGGAAAAGCTCCAACCAGTCGCGGCGGGCGTCGAGATCGAGATCGGCGACCAGCACGGCGGGCTCGTCACGGGGGGCCTGGGCCAGGACGCGGCCGTACGGGTCCACGATGAAGGAGCTGCCGTAGAAGGTGAGCCCGTTCTCGGCGCCGACGCGGTTCGGCACGATCATGAAGGTGGCGTTGGCGATGGCGTTCCCGGTGATCACCTTCTGCCACAGGGGCTGGGAGTCGAAGCCGGGGAAGCCCGGCTCGGAGCCGATGGCGGTCGGGTAGACGAGGACGTCGGCCCCGGCGAGCGAGTAGGCGCGCGCCAGCTCCGGGAACCACTGGTCCCAGCAGGTCGGCAGGCCGAAGCGGGCCTCGTCGACCGTGACCAGCGGGAAGGCGTCGTCGCCCGCCGGGCCGGGGCGGAACCAGTGGTCCTCGTAATACCCCTCGGTGACCGGGATGTGGGTCTTGCGGGTGCGCTGGGCGAGGGTGCCGTCGGGGGCCACGAGGATCGCGGTGTTGTAGCCGAGGCCGTCGTCCTCGCCACCGGGCGCCGGGGCCTTCTCGTACAGCGAGGCGTGCACGTACACGCCGTACGCCCGGGCGGCCCCCGCGGCGAAGGTGAAGGTGGGGCCGGTCAGCAGCTCCTCCGGTCCGATGGGCCCCGGGTGGTCGGCCCGGCGCACGACGGCGAAGTACGGCGACAGCGTCAGCTCCTGGAGGCAGACCACGCGGGCGTCCTCGGCCGCGGCGAGCCGGATGCCGTCGAGCAGGGCGGCCCGGTGCTCGGCCGGGTCGCGGTGCCAGCGCTGCTGGACCGCCGCCACACGCAGGGGGGCGCGCTCGGCGGGGCGGGTCCGGGTCGGGGACGCGGGCGGGTTGTACGCGGTGATCAGACGCATGGCGGTTCCTGGGGAGGGAGGGGCCGGCGGGGCGGGAACGGGCGGAGCGGCTGGCTACGGGAGTCGGGCACTCGGCTACGGGGAAGTCGGGCACACGACCTGCGCAAGCGTGCCGGAACGTTCCGGCATCCATCGAACCTAACCTTGCCGGAACGTTCCGGCAACCCTTCGGCCCGCCCCTCGACGAACGTCTAGACTTCACCCCCGTGACCTCCCGGACCGTGAACCTGCTCGATGTCGCCCGCGCCGCCGGGGTCTCCAAGAGCACCGCGTCCGACGCGCTCCAGGGCTCGGGGCGGGTCGCGGAAGCCACCCGGGTCCGGGTCCGCGCGGTGGCCGAGGAGCTCGGCTACCGCCCCAACAGCGCCGCCCGGCGGCTGCGCCGCGCCGGCGCCGGAGCCGTCGGGCTGCACCTGCCGGCGACCGCGACCCGGCTGGACTACTACATGAACCTCGCCTTCGGGGCGGTGGAGCGCGCCCAGGAGGACGGGCTCGACGTGGTGCTGCTCGCATCCCGGGGGGCACCGGGCGGGCGGATCGCCTCGCGCGTGGACGGCCTGCTGGTGATCGACCCCGAGGCCGGCGACAGCGCGGTGCCGGCGTTGCTCGACGCGGGCGTCCCGGTGGTGACCGGCGAGCGCTACCTCGGCCCGGCCGCCGGCCCCAGCGCGGCGGTGGTCTGCGACAACGCCGCCTCCCTGACCGCCCTCCTCGACCACGTCGCCGAACGGGGCGCCCGCCACCCCGCACTCCTGGCGCCCGCGGGCTCCTCCGCCTGGGCGACCGCCCTGCGCTCGACGGCCCGGGCCTGGGGGCTGGCCCACGGGGTGGAGGTGGCGCTGCGCACCGTGCCGTTCGCGGCGACCCCGGGCGAGGCCGAGGCGGCCACCCGGGAACTCCTCGCCGCCCACCCCGCCGTGGACGCCGTGATCAGCGCCCCCGACGGCTCCGCCCCGGGCGTCCTGCGCGCCGCGGCGGCCCTCGGCCGCCCGGTCGGCGCGCTCGACGGCGGCGACCCGGGCCGCGCCCTCCACGGCGGCACTCCGCGCCGCGCACCCGACGGCGGCGACCCGGGGGTCCCGCCCGGCGGCGGCCTGCTCGTCGCGTCCTGCGTCGACGGCGCCGCCACCCGGGGCGCGCAGCCGCCCGTCACCGCCGTCGACCTGCGCCCTGCCGCGTACGGCCGCGCCTGCGCCGAGCTGCTCTGCGACATCCTCGCGGACCGCGCGGCGCCCGATACCGTCCGGCTGCACGCCTGGACCCTGGAGACCCGCGCCTCGACGGGGCGGCCGAGCTGACCAACCCCCGCCGGACGGCGACCGGTTGCCGTCCGCCACGTCTTCGCAATGTGAACGTTGTGAGTCGACTGGCAACTGGCGTGGCGGCCTTGACATTTCACGGCGCGGCCGGTGATAAGATCATCTTACTTCCAGTGGGCTGATGGCGTGTGGGGGCATTCCGGGAGGGATGAAATCCTCGGCCCCACCTTCGGAGGGGCACCTCCCGAAGCGGCGCACGGTCGTGGCGAACGAGCCTTGGCTGCGTGCCGCCTGACGGGGTGTCAAGCCGTTTCCGCCATGGCACTTGAAGTGAGTCTCATGACATTTCCACAGGGCCCCGTCATCTGGGCGCTGGTTGTCGTAGCACTGGTCGCCGTGGGTGCCGTTCTGCGGGCTCGCGCGACCAACGTCAAGCTCCGCAGACACCATGCGGAGCTGCGCCAGGAGCGCGACGCGCTCCTGCACCAACGGGACGAGCTCCACGTCGTCCACAACGGTCTGCTCCAGCGTCAGTCCACCGAGCTGGCGGAGGTCCGCAAGGACGCCGAGGAGGAGACCAAGGCCGTCCTCAAGGCCGCCGTCCGCACCCTCCAGGGTCTCGCGGACGAACAGCAGGTCGTGATCGAGAAGGCCCAGCGCAAGTACGGCGACGACCCCGGGATCCTCGCCGACCTGATGGCCATGGACCACGCCAACAGCCAGTTCGGCCGGCGCGCCCAGGGCATCGCCGTGCTCTGCGGCGGCTGGCTCGGCCGGCGCGAGACCGTGGCCTCCGTCTTCGACGTGGCCCGCAGCGCCCAGGGCCGTATCCGGCACTTCGACCGGGTCCGGGTCAACGGCCAGGTGAACTTCTCCGTCGTGAGCCGGGCCGTCGAGCCGGTCGCCGTGGTCCTCGCCGAGCTGCTCGCCAACGCCACGAACTACTCCGCTCCCGGGACCCCGGTCGAGATCAACATCCAGGCCGTGCCGACGGGCGTCTGCCTCATCGTCGACGACGCCGGCCTCGGCATGGGCCAGGAGGAGAAGGACCGCGCGGCGGCTCTCCTCTCCCCCCAGGCCGCGATCAGCGTCTCCAGCCTGGGCATCCCGCCGCAATTCGGGTTCGCCGTCTCCGGGATGCTCGCCGCCCGCTACGGCTTCCGGGTCTCGGTGGACTCCGTTTCCCCCTATGGAGGCGTACGCGCGGTGGTCCTCATCCCCGACGAACTGCTCACCACCGAGGCGCCGCCGGCCGCGGCGCCCGCCGAAGCACCCGCAGCGGCCGTTCCCCCGTCGCCGCAGGTGCAGCAGGTGCGGCAGGCGGACCAGTGGCAGGCCCCGGCTCCGGCGCCCACCCCGCTCTTCCCGCCCGCCCCGCAGCAGCCCGACACCGCCACCCAGCCACTGGCCCAGATCACCACCACCGCCGGGGGGTTGCCGAAACGTCGTCGTAAGAGCCCGGTCTCCGCCGTGCCCTCGGCGGAACCGGAGCCCGTGCGCAGCAACGAGGAGACCGCCTCCCGACTCGGCGCGTTCCAGCGCGGCACCCGGTCCGGACGCGACACGACGACGACGGAAGGACCCGAGTTCCAGTGAACCCCGATCTGTCCTGGGTACTCAACGACCTGCTCCAGGTACCCGGCGCCCGGCACGCGATCCTGGTGTCCGCCGACGGCCTGCTGCTCGCCAACTCCAGCGAGATCGGCCGGGACGACGCGGAGACCGTCGCCGCGGCGATGAGCTCCATGCAGTCCCTCAGCCGGGCCGTCGCCCCCTTCATCGGAACCCGTGAGCCGGGCCGCTGGCGGCAGACGCTCCTGGAGTACGAGGACGGCTGGATCTTCCTGATCGCCGCCGGCACCGGCGCCTACCTGGCCGCCACCGCCGCCGCCGACGTGGACATGGAGGCGATGTCCTTCCGGATGCAGCAGCAGGTCACCGCACTGGGGAAGGCGATGACCACGCCGCCCCGCCAGAACGCGAGCAGCGAGATATGACGGCGCCGGGCGAGGAGCAGCAGGTCAGCAGCGGGTTCGTCCGGTCCTACGTCATCACCGGCGGGCGGGGGCTGCCCGACGCGGAGGACCTCTCCCTCGTCACCCTGGTCACCCTCGCCCCCGACCGCCAGCCGCCGCCGAACCCGAGCCCCGAGGTCAAGGCGATCTGGGAGCTGTGCTCCGGCGGCTATCTGTCGGTGGCCGAGGTCGCGGGCCATCTCGGCCTCCCGGTCGGGGTGGCCCGTCTCCTGCTCCAGGATTTACACCAGCAGGGACACCTGCTGCGCCGGAAGGCGCCGCCGCCGGCCCAGCTCGTTGACAGGAAGATCCTCGAAGAGGTGTTGCATGGACTCCAAGTCCGGTTCGGCTGAGAGCATCTATGTGCCGGACGCGGTGCAGCGTGCGGCGAAGATCCTCGTCGTCGGGCACTTCGCCGTGGGCAAGACGACGCTGATCGGCACACTGTCCGAGATCACTCCGCTGCGCACCGAGGAGCGGATGACCCAGGCCGCGGCCCAGGTCGACGATCTGCGCGGGGCCCCCGACAAGAAGACGACGACGGTCGCCCTGGACTTCGGGCGCCTGACGCTCAGCGACGAGCTGGTGCTGTACCTGTTCGGCACGCCGGGCCAGCAGCGGTTCGTGGAGCTGTGGGAGGACATGGCGCGCGGCTCGCTGGGCGCGCTTCTCCTGGTCGACCCGGCGCGGCTCGCCGACACCTTCCCCGTCATCGACCTGGTCGAGACGTACGGGCTGGAGTACGCGGTCGCCGTCAACAGCTTCGACCCGTACTCGCAGCACGCCGAGAACGAACTGCGCGAGGCGCTCGACCTGCTGCCGGACACCCCGGTCGTCTTCTGCGACGCCCGGGACCAGAACTCCTCCGCACAGGCCCTGATCACCCTGGTCCGCCACCTGCTGGCGCACGCCGCCTGACGCACCCCCAGACGTATCCCGAGCCGGGGCCTACCGGGCCCCGCGATCACACCGAGGAAGCCGACATGGACCCGTCGCCGGGAGCCACCCCGTACAGCGCCCCCGCCGGGTGCCCCATGCACCAGCAGCAGACGTCGCTGTACGGACCGGAGTTCGCCGCCGATCCGCACCGCTTCTACGACGCGGCCCGGGCGCACGGCCCGGCCGCGCCCATCGAGCTGGCCCCCGGGGTGGACGCCACGCTGATCGTGCAGCACGAGGCGGCGCTGCGGGTGCTCCAGAACCCGGCGCTGTTCGCCCGGGACTCGCGGCGCTGGGCCGCGCTGCGCGAGGGCGCCGTCCCCATGGACAGCCCCGTCGTGCCGATGATGGTGTACCGGCCCAACTGCCTTTTCACCGACGGCGCGGAGCACCTGCGGCTGCGCAAGGCGGTCACGGAGTCGCTCGCCCGGCTCAACAGCTCCCGGCTGAGCCGGGACGTCGAGCGGATCGCCGACTACCTGATCGACCAGTTCATCGAGCGCGGCACCGCCGATCTGCTCAACGAGTACGCCAAGCTCCTGCCGCTGCTGCTCTTCAACCAGCTCTTCGGCTGCCCCGGCGACATCGGCGACCGGCTGACCCGCTCGATGTCCGCCATCTTCGACGGCGAGGACGTGCTCCGCGCCAACGCCGAGCTGACCGAGTGCCTGATGGAGCTGGTGGCGATCAAGCGCCGCCAGCCCGGCGAGGACATCACCTCCTGGCTGGTCCAGCACCCGGCGGGGCTGCGGGACGAGGAGCTGAAGGACCAGCTGGTGATGCTGATGGGCGCGGGCGTGGAGCCGGAGCGCAACCTGATCGGCAACGCGCTGCTGCTGATGCTCGCGGGCGACCAGCCGGGCGCGCCCGAGCGGCGCGGTTCGGGGCTGCTCGTCGAGGACGCGCTGGACGACGTCCTGTGGAACAACCCGCCGATCGCGAACTATGCGACGCACTACCCGGTGCGGGACATCGAGCTGGACGGGATCGTGCTGAAGGCGGAGACCCCCGTACTGATCAGCTTCGCCGCCGCGAACAGCGACCCGGGGCTCACCGACGCCCGCCAGACCCTGAGCAAGGGCGCCCACCTGGCCTGGGGTGCGGGCCCGCACGTGTGCCCGGCCAAGTCGCCGGCGACGCTGATCGCGCTGACCGCGATCGAGAAGATCCTCAACACCGTTCCGGACCTCGCGCTGGCCGTGCCCGCCTCGGGTGTGGCCTGGCGGCCGGGCCCGTTCCACCGGGCCCTGGTCGCGCTGCCCGTACGGTTCACCCCGACGGCCGCACGGCGTACGGGGACCGGGGCGCAGCCTCCGGCCCCGACCTCGGCCCAGCTGCCCGACCCGTTCCGGAACGCGTCCTCCGCGCCTTCGGTGACACCCCGTCACGCCCAGGATCAGAGCAAGAAGCAGAAGGGCTGGTGGAGTTCGTTCCTCGACGTGTTCCGCGTATGACCCACGGGCCGACAATTCGCATATGACAACGGGCATTTAGTGACGATTGCATGTGACGGGGGCAACAAAGAAGGATGCTTGGCGCCGATATTTGGAGGGGTAGGTTCAGGGCGGTAACCATGGGCCTAGGTCGAGGAACTCTGCGTGAGCATCACAGGCGGTACAGCCAGGACGCCCGATGGACGGCGCGCGGTCATCGGTCTGCTCCGCAGACTCAATTCCCCGGAAGGACAGGCCGAGCCGTACGGAATACTCGCGGAGCTGCGGGCGATGGGTGACGTCGTCCGCGCTCCGTGGAACGGGTATTTCGTCACCGGTTTCGACGCCTGCAGCCAGGTGCTCCGGGGCCGCAACTGGCTCGCGCCGGACCTCGCCTGGCAGCAGCGGCAGGACGACTCCAAACAGTGGGACGCGATCGCGACCCGGGAGATGACCACCACCCTCGCCCGGCTCAACGCCCCCGAGCACACCTGCCAGCGCCGCTCGCTGGGCAACCTCTTCGACCGCTCCACGATCGAACGCCTCACCCCCGACGTCGAGCGCGACGCCGACCGGCTCCTGGACGAGCTGGCGGAGAAGCTCCGCTGGGGCGAGGCCGACTTCGTCTCCACCGTCAGCGAGCAGCTGCCGGTCATGACCGTCGGCGCCTGGCTGGGGATACCGCCCGAGGACTACCCGGACATCCTGGAGATCACCCACAACCAGGTGTTCGCCCAGGAACTGCTCCCCACCAAGTCGCAGCTCGCCGTCTCCGAGGAGGCGACCCTGCGACTGCGCGCCTACTTCACCGGCCTGGTGGCCCGGCGCCGGGCGGAGCCCCGCCACGACGTGCTGACCGGCTGGATCCACACCTGGGACGCGATGGAGCCGGACCGGGAGCGGGCGGACGAGATCCTCTACCGGCTCACCATGTTCGTCACCATCGCCTCGCTGGAGACCACCGCGACGCTGCTCTCCTCGATGACCTCCCTGCTGACCGAGCCCGGCCGGTGGGCGTGGCTGCGGAAGTACCCGGAACACATCGACGCGGCCGTCGACGAGGTCCTGCGCCATGACCCGCCCATCCACATCAACACCCGGATCGCCGCCGAGGACACCGTCCTGGCCGGGGTCCCGATCAAGAAGGACAGCATGATCCACGTCCTGTACGGCGCGGCCAACCACGATCCGCGGCGCAACCCGGATCCGGGCGCCTTCGACATCCTGCGCGGCGGCAGCCACCTCACCTTCGGCGGCGGGGTGCACTACTGCCTGGGCGCGGCGCTGGCCAAGCTGGAGGCGCGGACGCTGCTGGCGCGGATGCTGGATCGTTTCCCCACCCTGCACACCGTCTCGCGGCCGGTGTACGCCCCCCGGATGGTCTTCAGACGGATCACCTCCCTGGGCGTGGCCCTGTGAAGCTCTCGCTCCCCGAGTTCCTCTCCCCGGGCGGCCGCTCGGAGGACCGCTCGCCGACGGTACGCACCCGGCGCGAGGGGCCCGTCCTGCATGTGGAGCTGCACGCCCCGGACACCGGCAACGCGGTGACCGAGGCGATGCTCGACGAGCTGCTGGACATCGTCGCCGTCCCGGACCCCGAGGTGCGGGTGCTGGTGCTCAGCGGCGCGGGGGCCGACTTCTGCCTGGGCGGGGACCGCACCGAGTTCGGTCGGTGGCTGGAGGAGGACCCCGCCGGCCGGGGCATCCGGATCGCCGGGGAGAAGGCCCGCCGGGTCTGCGAGGCGATCTCCGGCGGTCGGGCGGTGACCATCGCCCGGGTGCAGGGCAAGGCGGTCGGCGCGGGCTTCGCGCTGGCCCTCGCCTGCGATCTGCGGGTCGGCGCGGACACCGCCGCCTTCCGGCTGCCGGAGCTGGCGCTCGGGCTGCCGACCGCCTGGGGCGGGCTGCTGCCCCGGCTGATCCACGAGGTGGGCGCGGCCCGGGTCCGCGAGCTGATCCTCACCGGCCGGGCCTTCGACGCCGCCGAGGCCCGCGAGCTGTCGGTGCTCCAGCGGGTGGTGCCCGAGGCGGAGCTGGACGCCGCGGTCGCCGCCTGGGCGAAGCCGGTGGTCCGTCGCCCGGAGGCCGCGCTGCGGGTCACCAAGGCGCTGCTGAACTCCTACGCCGCCGCCACCCGGTTGGCCGACCCCTCGTTCCTCGACGCGGAGCTGATGGCCTCGGTCGCGGCCGCCACCCGGCGTCCCCCGGCGGGCGGCAACGGAACGGGCGGGTCACACTCGTAAGAACCCGAGTGGGAGGAACCCGGCGTGGACGTACCGGTGTGGCTCTGGATCGTGTTCGCCGTGACCGTCGTCGTCTCGCTGACGGTCGACCTCCTGGCGCACCGCAAGGCGCATGTCATCGGCTTCAAGGAGGCCGGGCTGTGGAGCGCGCTGTGGGTGAGCCTCGCGCTGATCTTCGGTGCGGTCGTCTTCCTGACGCTCGGGAGCACCGCCGGAACGGAGTACACGACCGCCTGGCTGCTGGAGAAGAGCCTCTCGGTCGACAACCTCTTCGTGTTCGCGCTGATCTTCGCGTATTTCAAGGTGCCCCGGGAATATCAGCACCGGGTGCTTTTCTTCGGCGTCATCGGCGCCCTGGTCTTCCGCGCGGTGTTCCTCACCCTCGGTGTCGCGGTGGTCAACCGTTTCACCTTCGTCCTGTTCCTCTTCGCCGCGATCCTCTTCTACAGCAGCTATAAGATCCTCAGCGGCCAGGAGGAGAATTTCGACCCGGGCAAGAGCTTCGCGGTACGGCTGCTGCGGAAAGTGATGCCGGTCCAGGACCACTATTCCGGGACGCACTTCGTCGTCCGCGAGGAGGGGCGGCGGGTCGCCACCCCACTGCTCGCGGTGGTCGCCGCGATCGAGGCGGCCGACCTGATCTTCGCGGTCGACAGCGTGCCCGCGGTGCTCGCGGTCAGCGACGACCTCTTCATCGTCTACACCAGCAACGCCTTCGCGATCCTGGGGCTGCGGGCCCTGTACTTCCTGCTGGCGGGGCTGCTGGACCGGTTCCACTACCTGAGCCACGGACTGGCGGTCATCCTCGCCTTCATCGCGGTCAAGCTCGTCCTCCAGGCCTGCCACAAGATGATCAGCACCTCGATCCCGGAGATTCCGTCGCCGGTGAGCCTCGCGGTGATCATCGTCATTCTGGCGGTTTCGGTGACGTTGAGCATGCGCCGCCCGGCGAAGAGTCCGGGCGGCACGGACACGTCCGGCACCTCCGGCACCGATACGGACAAGTAGGGTCACGGAAAGCAATGCCATTCCCCGGTATCGCAAAGGGAAAGACTTTCCAAAATCTCCGGCCCCGCCTATCGTGAATGAATGGCCAGCAAAGAGCGTGACACCCGACAGCGGGCCGCTTTCATGTGCCCGACCTGCAAACAGCCCGTCCCTTCCGAGATCCACCGCCACAAGTCCCTCGGGATCTTCGTCCCCGTCTGGCGCGCGGGCCCCTGCGAGAACCCCGACTGCGCGGACCACGCCGCCGAGGAGCGGCCCGCCAGACACCGGACCGACTCCTCCTGACCGGGAGCCCCTGCCCTCTCAGCCCGCCGCCCGACGCGCGGACCGGCCCCCCGCTGACTAGCGTTGCCGGTGCGGGCAGGGGGCCCGTACGGGTGGGGCCGAGGACAGGGACTCCAGGGAAGGACCGGCGTCATGGCTGTACAACCCGAGGGCACCCCGTGCTGGGCGGACGCCATGTTCGCCGATGTCGAGGGCGCCAAGAGCTTCTACGGTGACGTGCTCGGCTGGACGTTCGGCGAGAGCGCGTCGGAGTTCGGCGACTACACGCAGGCCTACGCGGGCGGAAAGGCCGCGGCCGCCGTCGTCCCGCCGATGCCGGGCGCGGAGGACCGGTCGGCGTGGTGCCTGTATCTCGCGTCGCCGGACGCGGCGGCCACCGCGGCGAAGGTCCGCGCGAGTGGCGGCGAGGTGCTGATGGAGCCGATGCGGGTCGGCGACTTCGGCACGATGGCACTGGCCCGCGACCCCGGTGGAGCCGTCTTCGGCATCTGGCAGGCCGGCCGCCACGAGGGGTTCGAGACGGAGATGGGCGCGCCCGGCGGGTACTGCTGGGGCGAGGTCTTCACCCGGGACCCGAAGAAGGTGGACACGTTCTACCCGTCGGTCTTCCCCTACACCGTGAGGAAGTTCGACGACGAGTCGATGGACTTCTCCATGTTCGACGTCCGGGGGGAGACGGTCCTCGGCCGGATGGCGATGGACGACGACTTCCCGCCGGAGGCGCCCGCGTATCTGAACGTGTACTTCGCCGTTCCGGACTGCGACGCCGCCGCGGCGAAGGCGACCGAGCGCGGCGGGGTGCTGCGGTTCGGGCCGGTGGACAGCCCGTTCGGCCGGTTCGCGACGCTCAGCGACCCGCAGGGCGCCTGGTTCACCGTGATCGACGTGACCACCACCGAGGGCGAGATGCCGGCGACGAGCCCGGTGACCTGACCCGGGGCCGTCACATGTACGGGCCGCGACCGGAGAACCCGGCGCGGCCCGTACGCGCGCCCTCGACGGGCTCCGTACATGCGGCCCGCACGGTCCCGCGCCCGCACCCGTACGTTCCTCCGAGGCCTCTCGCACATGCGATGGATCATCGTCCAGAGGATGGTAAATGCCAGCCCAAATGGCCTAGCGTGTTGCACATGCAGTCCTACACAATCGGCCAGGCGGCACGACTTCTCGGGGTCAGCCCCGACACCGCACGCCGCTGGGCGGACGCCGGCCGGGTCGCGACCCATCGCGACGAGGCCGGCCGCCGTCTGATCGACGGCCGCGCGCTGGCCGCCTTCTCGATCGAGGTCGGCCAGGGCACGGAAGGCGAGGACGAGGCCGCGTACACCTCGGCCCGCAACGCGTTCCCGGGCATCGTCACCGCGGTGAGACTCGGCGACGTCGCGGCCCAGGTCGACATCCAGGCCGGTCCGCACCGGCTCGTCTCGCTCCTGACCCGGGAGGCGGTGGAGGAGCTGGGGCTGGAGGTCGGCATGCGGGCGACCGCCCGGGTGAAGTCGACCAGCGTGCACATCGACCGCGTCTGAGACCGGCCGACGACGAGCATCCAAGGAGCCCAGACCCTCATGTCCCCGATGATCAACCACCGCCGTGCGATCAGCCCCCGCCGCGCGGCCGCCGCCGTCCTGACCACCGCCCTCCTGATCCCGCTCGCCGCCTGCGGCGACGACTCCGGCTCGGCCGAGGACAAGGGCAGCGGCCCGGCGGCCGCGACGGGCGCCCCGAAGGCCGACCTGACCGTGCTGGCCGCCTCCTCCCTGACGGACGTCTTCAAGGCGGCGGGGGCCACGTACGAGAAGGAGAACCCGGGCACGAAGGTGACGTTCTCCTTCGCCGGCTCCCAGGAACTGGCCGCCCAGGTCAAGCAGGGCGCCCCCGCCGACGCCCTGGTCACCGCCGACACGAAGACGATGGACGGCCTCTCCGGCGACACCGGGAAGCCGACCGTCATCGCCAGGAACCGCCTGGTCATCGCCACCGGCGAGGGCAACCCGGAGAAGGTCGGGGGCCTGAAGGACCTCGCCGACCCGAAGCTGAAGGTCGTCCTGGCCGCCCCCGAGGTGCCGGTGGGCCGCTACAGCGCGCAGATCCTCGACGCGCAGAAGATCGAGGTGAAGCCGGTCTCCCAGGAGCCCAACGTCCGCGCGGTCCTGTCCAAGGTCTCGCTCGGCGAGGCCGACGCCGGGCTCGTCTACAGGACCGACGCCGCGACCGCCACCGACAAGGTCGACGCGATCGACATCCCGGACGAGCAGAACGCCATCGCCTCCTACCCGGCCGCCACGCTGAAGACGTCGAAGCACGGCGAGGCCGCCGAAGCGTTCGTCGCCTGGCTCTCCACGCCCGCCGCGCAGAAGATCCTCCAGGGCGCCGGCTTCCAGCAGCCGTAGCCGCACCCCGCCGGCACCGGTCACCGCACCCCGCCCCGGCAGACCCGTACCGCCCGGCAGACCGTCCCGTCCGACGGGCCTGCCGGGCACCGCACCGCACTCCGAGTCCGACGAGGTCACCCATGAGACGTCCCGGCCGCCGCACCGCAGGGGCCCGCGCACCCCTGCTGCTGACGGTGCCCGCCCTGCTGGCCGTGGCGTTCCTGATGCTGCCGCTCGCCGGAATCCTGGTCCGCACCTCCTGGGGCGAGCTCGGCGCCCACCTCACCGCCGAGGCCACCACCGAGGCGCTGCGCCTCTCGCTGCTGGTCTCCCTGTGGGCGCTCGGGCTCTCCCTGCTGCTCGGGGTGCCCCTGGCCTGGCTGCTGGCCCGGGTGCCGTTCCCCGGCAAGGCGTTCGTGCGCTCGCTGGTACTGCTGCCGATGGTCCTGCCGCCCACGGTCGGCGGCGTCGCCCTCCTGCTGGCGTTCGGGCGGCGCGGGCTGCTCGGCCCCTGGCTGGAGGACACCTTCGGCGTCACGCTCCCCTTCCACACCTCGGGGGCCGTGCTGGCGGCGACGTTCGTCGCCATGCCGTTCCTGGTCATCTCGCTGGAGGGCGCGCTCGGCGGGCTGCGCCCCCGGTACGAGGAGACCGCGGCCTCACTGGGGGCCTCGCCGGTCCGGGTGTTCCTGACCGTGACGCTGCCGATGGTCGCCCCAGGACTGATCGCCGGAGCCGCCCTGACCTGGGCGCGGGCGCTCGGCGAGTTCGGCGCGACCATCACCTTCGCCGGGAACCTCCCCGGCACCACGCAGACCCTGCCGCTCCAGGTCTATCTGCTGCTCCAGGACTCGCCGGAGGCCGCCACCTCGGTCTCCCTGCTGCTCCTGGCCATCGCGATGATCGTCCTGATCGCGCTCCGGGGCCGCTGGACCGGCACCCCGGGCGACCACCGGGGCCCCGTGAGCCGGGCGTCAGCCCACCCGGAGGAACCGGCGGCCACGGTCCCGGACCCGCTCCCGGCCCCCGCCGCCGACCCGCTGACGAAGGTCGTGCCCGAGGCCTGGCCGCTGCACGCCGACGTCACCGGCTTCACGCACCTCACCCTGGACGCCCCGGGCTCCACCACCATCGCGGTGGTCGGCCCCAACGGCGCGGGCAAGACGACGCTCCTGCGTGCCCTCCTCGGCCTCACGCCCCGCGCGCACGCCGCCCTGCGCCTCGGCGACAGCGACGTCACCGGACTCCCCCCGCACCGCCGGGGCGTCGCCTGGGTGCCCCAGGACGGCGCGCTCTTCCCGCACCTGAGCGCCCTGGCCAACACGGCGTACGGGCTCCGCGCCCACGGCGTGCCCCGCGCCGCGGCCCGGCGCGAGGCCCAGGACTGGCTGGACCGCCTCGGGGTGGGCCACCTGGCCCACCGGAAGCCCGCCCAGCTCTCCGGCGGCCAGGCCCAGCGGGTCGCCCTGGCCCGCGCGCTGGCGGCCCGCCCCCGCCTCCTGCTGCTGGACGAACCGCTCGCCGCCCTCGACCAGACCACCCGGGCCCGGGTGCGGCACACCCTGCGCGGGCACCTCGCGGACTTCGGCGGGGTCTGCCTGATCGTCACCCACGACCCGGTCGAGGCGGTCTCGCTGGCCGACCGGGTCCTGGTGCTGGAGGACGGCCGGGTCCTCCAGGACGAGCCGCCCGCCGAGGTCACCCGCCACCCGCGCTCGCCGTGGGTGGCCCGGATGCTGGGCCGCAACGCCTGGCCCGGCACCGCCACCGCCACCGGCCTGGCCCTGGAGGGCGGCGGACACCTCGTGGTCGCCGAGCCCCTCCCGGCGGGCACGGACGCCCTCGCGGTCATCGCGCCGGAAGCCGTCTCCGTACACCGGGAGAGGCCCACCGGCTCCCCCCGCAACGTCTGGCCCGGCACCGTCCGTGAGATCACCTCGGGCGGCAGCCGGCTGCGGCTGCTGATCACCTCCGCCGAGGCCCCGGACCTGGTCGCGGAGATCACCCCGGGGGCCGCCGCCGACCTGGGCATCGCCGACGGAAGCACCGTCTGGACCAGCGTGAAGGCCACCGAGGCGACGGCCGTCCCGCTGTAGGCGGGAGGTGTCGGCCGCGACGGTCCGGGAACCAGAACCCCACCGCACACGTACTCCCGTACGACGCGGCAGAGAAACACGCGACGGAGAACACGGAGAAACGGGGACCTCATGGCACTGTTCGGCAACGCGCACACGATCAATCCGGCCACCGCCCAGCAGGACTACGCGCGGCTTCTCGGGCAGGGCGAGCAGGTGCACGCGGCCTTCCTGCTGATCCGCGACACGATCCTGTTCACGGACCGGCGGCTGATCCTCGTCGACAAGCAGGGCATCACCGGCAAGAAGACGGAGTACCACTCCGTCCCGTACCGCAGCATCACGCACTTCTCCGTGGAGACGGCCGGGACGTTCGACCTCGACGCGGAGCTGAAGATCTGGATCTCGGGCAGCGCGACCCCGCTCCAGAAGACGTTCACCAAGGGCGTCGACATCTACGAGGTGCAGGCGATACTCACCCAGTTCGTCGCCCGGTAGCCCACCCGCGCGGGAGCGTCAGACGTACGGGCGCAGCCGGGCCGCCGCCGAGTGCCCGGGGGCGGCGGCGCGCAGCTTCGCGGCGCGCTCCCGCAGCTCGGGCAGCAGCCCGTAGAGCGCGTCGCCGGGGCAGCGGGTCTCGAAGCTGTCGCGGTGCCCGGAGATGACGTGCAGCCGGGCCACCTGGCCCTCGTCGAAGCGGCTCTCGTCGTTCGTCGAGACCAGGTCGACCCTGCCCAGCGGGTCCGCCCCGGGCCGCAGTTTCCAGGCGGCCAGCTTCACCAGCGCGTCCATCATCGGCTTCGGGACCTCGGCCCCCGCGCCGAAGTTCCCGATCGCCGCGATGCCGACCGTGTCGGTGTTGAACCCCTTGGTGTGCGCGCCGAGCACCGAGCGGCCGACCCCGCCGGCGCGGCCCTCGTAGATGGTGCCGCAGCGGTCGACGAGGAAGTTGTAGCCGATGTCGTCCCAGCCGTCCTGCCGGATGTGGTCGCTCTGGACGGCCCGGATCAGGTCGGGGGCGTCCGCGCAGTCGTAGTCGTTGGGATTGCCGGTGTGATGGACGAACACCGCCCGCGCCGCGCCCGTGTAGTGCGGCCCCTCCCGGACCAGCTCCTCGTCCGCGTCCCATTCCCGGCGGCTGATGACGCCCGGCTGCGGCAGTCCGCGCGGCGGGCGGGGTCCGGAGGCCAGCTCCGCGCCCGGCGCGTGGAACGCCGGGCCGTCCCCGAACACCAGGAGGGCCAGGGGCAGGAGGAGAGCGCCCAGGACGAGTCGGCGGGACCACATGCACTCCACCCTGCGGTCTGACCTCCGGCTTCGCAGAGGAGCGGGCCGTTCGGGTGACGCACCACCGGCTGAGGCGTTTCGTCCGGAATGCGGGTATCGCCGGGGCTTCCTACGATGAGATCCGGACCATCGCCCGCTCCCGGCGGGGATGCCCGGCGGAGCGAGGAACCATGGCCCACGACCATGTGCGGGACGCGTCGGCGGTCGGCCTCAGGCGAGACGCGATCGGGTTCGTCGACGCCCTCGTCATCGGTCTCAACGCGACCTCTCCGGCGTACTCGCTGGCCGCCGTGATCGGCCCGGTCGT
Source organism: Streptomyces sp. NPDC102283 (assembly GCF_044766265.1). Classification (NCBI taxonomy): domain Bacteria; kingdom Bacillati; phylum Actinomycetota; class Actinomycetes; order Kitasatosporales; family Streptomycetaceae; genus Streptomyces; species Streptomyces sp. NPDC102283. The sequence continues at coordinate 262,630 of NZ_JBIWLQ010000007.1, read as the reverse complement.
CGCCCTGGTGGGGATCTACGCCCCGGGCGTCATGTTCGCCTCGTTCGTGCCGATGCTGCTGATCGCCTCGGCGTTCTACTACCTGAACAAGGTCGACCAGGACTGCGGCACGACGTTCTCCTGGGTGACCCGGGCGATGGGCCCCTGGGCGGGCTGGCTGGGCGGCTGGGCGATCACCATGACCGGTGTCCTGGTGGTGGGCTCGCTGGCCGACGTGGCGGTGAGCTTCACCCTGCTGGCGGTGGGCCTGGACGGCTGGGTCGACAACGACGTCGTACGCCAACTGCTCACCGTCCTCCTGATCATCGTGATGACCGGGCTCTGCGTCATCGGCACCGAGCTGTCGGCGAAGGTGCAGAACGTGCTGATCCTCCTCCAGATCGCGTTCCTGCTGGTCTTCGTCGTGGTGGCGCTCTACCAGGTGTACGCGGGCACGACCGGCTTCGACTCGATCGAACCCTCCCTCGGCTGGCTGAACCCCTTCGGCGCGGGCGGGGCGGCGCTGACCGGCGGGCTGCTGCTCGGGGTGTTCATCTACTGGGGCTGGGAGTCCGCGGTCAACCTCACCGAGGAGACCGAGAACTCGGCGAGCGCCCCGGGCAGGGCGGGCCTCTGGTCCACCGTCGTCCTCCTGGTGACCTATCTGTCGGTCGCCATCGCGGTCGTCGCCTTCGCCGGCACGGCGTTCCTGGCGGAGAACGCGGGCGAGGAGGAGTTCGTCTTCGCCCAGCTCGCCGGGGACGTCCTCGGCGGCTGGGACTGGATCCTGCTGCTGGCGGTGGCCACCTCCGCGATCGCCTCGACCCAGACCACGATCATCCCCGCGTCCCGGACCGCCCTGTCCATGGCCCGCCGGCAGGCACTGCCGCGGCACTTCGGGCACATCAGCCCCCGGTTCCGCACCCCGGACGTCAGTACGTGGTGGGTCGCCGGAATCGCCATCGCCTGGTATCTGGTGGTCAACCAGATCTCCACCAACGCGCTCTTCGACTCGCTCACCGCACTGTCGCTGCTGATCGCCTTCTACTACGCGCTCACCGGGGTGGCCTGCGCCGTCTACTACCGGCGCCACCTCACCGAGAGCGTGCGCAACTTCCTGCTCATCGGCCTCGGCCCGGTGGTCGGCGCCGGGCTGCTGACCTGGCTGCTGGTGCGCTCGGTCATCGACATGTCCGACCCGGCCAACTCCTACAGCGGCACCTCCTGGTTCGGCCTCGGCCCGCCGCTCGTCATCGGCATCGTGATCTCCCTGGTCGGCGTGGTCCTGATGGTGGTGTGGCGGCTGCGCGACGCGGTGTTCTGGCAGGAGCGGCCGGGGGTCGCCGACCCGGACCTGGTGCACGCCCCCGCCCGGAAGGGGCGTTGAGATGTCGGTCGTCCTCGGCTACGACGAGTCCCCCGGCGCGGCCCGCGCCCTGCGCATCGCCATCGAGGTCGCGGCGGCGTACGGGGAGGAGCTGGTGCTGGTCTACGGGGCCGCGGCCCCCGGGCTGCGCGACGGGGCGGAGTACCGCAGCCACCACGAAGCGATCCGGCAGGCCGGCCGCACCGGCCTGGAGCACGCGCTCGCCGCGGCCGAGGAGGCGGGCGTACCGGCGAGCGTGGAGGTACTGGACGAGAGCCCCGCGCAGGCCCTCCTGGAAGCCGCCGAACGGCACGGGGCCCGGGTCATCGTGGTCGGCACCTGGGGCGAGAGCCCGATGCGCGGGGCCCTGCTGGGCTCGACCCCGCACAAGCTGCTGCACATGTCGACGGTCCCGGTCCTGTGCGTACCGACGGAGGACAGACCCTGAGTACCGGCCCCAGGAGGCGCGGGACCTCACCACGCCTCTCCGGTCTCCGCCGTCCGGCCCGGGACGGCCTTGCCCCCGTCGCCCTCCTCCCGTCGCAGCAGCCGGAACGCCACCAGGGGGAACACCAGCACCGACACCATCGCGGCGGCGACCAGCGCGGCGGCCTCGCCCGCCCCGATCACCTTCTCGTCCAGGCCGATCGCGGTGATCGCGACCACCAGCGGCAGACAGGTGGACGCGAACAGCCCGAGCGCGGACCGTGAGGCACGCCCCGTCAGGTCGCGCGGGGCCAGCAGATACGCCGGGACCCCGCGCACCAGCAGGAACAGCAGCAGGAAGACCGGCAGGAGCAGCAGCGGGCGCCCGCCGTCCAGGAGCGCCGCGAGGTCGAAGTCGATACCGGTGACGATGTAGAAGAACGGCACGAGGAAGCCGAAGCCGATCGCCTCGATCCGCTCCAGGATCTCCCCGCTGCGCTCGGGCACCGCCCCCTGGAGGACGAGCCGGGTCAGCATCCCGGCGGCGAACGCGCCGAGCAGGGTGTCCAGGCCGAAGACGTGGGCGAGGCCCAGCATCCCGGCGAGCAGCAGCATCACGAAGCGAACCGCGAACTGGCCGCTGGAGTGCAGGGTCACGGCGATGAGCCGGGCGAACCACGGCGGCCGGGGCCGCATCGCCCAGAACACCGCGCCCACCGTGACGACCGCGAACACGGCCAGCACCGCGCTCGCCGCACCCGGGCTCCTGCCACTGAACAGCAGGGCCATGGCGATGATCGGGCCGAACTCCCCGACCGACCCGAACGCCATCACCACCGACCCGAACCGCCCCTCCAGCCGCCCCGAGTCCCGCAGGATCGGCAGCACCGCGCCCAGCGCCGTACTGGTGAGCGCGGTGCCGATGACCAGGCTCTTCGCCAGGTCCGCCCCGCTGAGCAGCAGGGCGACGCCGAGCCCGGTGGCGAACGAGAGGACCCACGCCCCGCCGGCCCGGCGCAGCGTGTCGCCGCGGACCTCGGCGAACCGGATCTCGTAGCCCGCGAGGAAGATCAGCATCGAGAGCCCGAGGTCGGACAGGGTGTCGATGACCTGGTCGTGGTGGGCCCAGCCGAGCACATCGGGCCCGGCCAGGATCCCGAGGACGATCTCGAAGATGACGACGGGGACCGGCAGCCACCGCCCGGTCGCGTAACCGAGCAGCGGGGCGAGAACCGCCAGGGCCATGATCAGGACGAGGGTCCCGGGGTACTCCATCGCTCGTGTATAGCAAGGAACACCCCGGAATCTACCGTTATGACACCCTGTCGGACGCTGCCCGGTCCGGGCAGTGGGCATCCCGGGCGGGCCGCTTCCCGGTCACCAGGAAGTCGCTGACCACCCGGTCGCCGCAGGCGTTGCCGTTGCCCAGGTACATCCCGTGCCCGCCCTCTCCGACGGTGACCATCCTGGCCCGCTCGCCGAGCGCCGCCCGCATCCTCAGGGCTCCGGCCAGCGGGGTGGCCGGGTCGCGCAGGCTCTGGATCATCAGGATGTTCGAGGGGCCCTCGTCGGTGATCCGGGTGGGCCTCGGCTCCTCGTCGTACTTCCAGAAGGCGCACGGGGTGATGTTCACCGGCATCCCGGCCGTCAGCGGATACCGCGCCCGGTCGGCGGCGACCCGGCCGGCGTACCCGGAGGCCGGCCGGGGCCAGCGCACGTCGTTGCAGACCACCGCCATCGTCAACGCCGCGTCCTCGTCCGGCAGCGCGCCCGCGAGCTCCCGGGGGAGCGCCGGACGGGCCTCCGGATCCTGCGCCGACCGGATCAGCCGGGCCAGCGGGGCGAACGCGGAGTCGCTGTACAGGGCGAGCTGGAGCGCCTGCCGCAGCCGGTTCCCGGTCAGCGGGACGCCGGGCACGTCCGACTCCTTCGGCACCCGGTCCAGCTCCCCGGCCAGCGCGAGGAACAGCGGCTCCACCTCCTCGGCACGCCGGGCAAGCCGGAGCCCCTCGGCGTCCCGGGCGGGGTCCGCCGCCCACGCCGCGAAGTCGGGGAAGCGGTCCGCGGCGCCCGGCGCCATGTTGGAAAGCCAGCCGTACGCCACCCGCGCCGGGTCCGGGTCGCCGGTGCTGTCCAGGACCAGCCGGTCGACGCGGCGCGGGTGCTCCTGCGCGTACACGGCCCCGACGTAACTGCCGTACGAGGAGCCCCAGACGGAGACCTTCCGCTCGCCCAGGGCGGCGCGGAGCCGGTCGATGTCGCGGACCTCGTTCCGGGTGGTGAGGGACCGCAGCTCCGGACCGCCGTCGCGGGCGCAGGCGGCGGCGGTGCGGCGGGCGCGTTCGACGTTCTCCGCGATCGAGCCGTCCGCCGCGGGCCAGGAGCGCAGCGTCACCAACTGCCGGTCCGCCTCCGGGATTCCGCAGCCTGCCCGGGTGGACCGGCCGACCCCGCGCGGGTCCAGGCTGACCAGGTCGTACGCCCCCTCGGTCGCCGCCCGCAGCGCCTCGCCCTTCTGCGCGAGGCGCTGGACCCCCGAGGAGCCGGGGCCGCCGGGGATCACCACCAGCGCCCCGCGCCGGGCCTCGGGCCGGTCGGTGCGCAGCCGGCTGACCGCCACGTCGACGGTGCGCCCGCCGGGGGCGCGGTAGTCCAGGGGAACGCGGAGCGTCGCACACTGCTGCCCGTCGGGAACGGGCGTCCCCGGCATCGGGTCGCAGGCCCCCCAGCTGAGCGGAGGTGCGGCGGGGCCCGTCGGGCGGCTGTGCGCCACGGGCGCGCCGACGGCGGTCAGCGTGCCGGCCGCGGCGGCGGCGGAGACGGTGAGAAGTAAGGCCTTCCGGGTCCAAGTCGTCATGGACGAAGCCTTGTCGAACCGGGGAGCGATGCCCATCCGGGAGCCCGGTGGGCCGGGGTGGGGGCACCCCCAGGCCGACCCCCCGGGCAGGCCCCCGCCCCGTCCGGCTCCCGTTCCCCCGCATCGGCGTACGGACCTGCCGCACCTGGACGCCGAGGGGAGCGCGGAGCCGTCCGAGCGGGTCACCCGGAGGTGATGAGCGCCACAGTGGGCGGACGGAACGCCTCCGCGTTCTAGGGTGTCAGGATGCCCTCCCCCCTGACCTCCGAGCAGCCGCACCCCACCGCCGCTGCCGGCGCCCCGGCGACCGGAAAGCCGCCGTCCGGCGGCCGGGACCACTTCTTCGACAACGCGAAGTACCTGGCGATCGTGCTGGTGGCGATCGGACACGCGTGGGAGCCCCTGCCTCCCGGCCGCCTCGTGGAAGCCGCGTACACCTTCGTCTACACGTTCCACATGCCGGTGTTCATCCTGATAGCGGGCTACTTCTCACGGAACTTCGAGCTGCGGCCGGACCGGGTGTGGAAGCTGGTCACCAGCCTGCTGGTGCCCTATGTCCTGTTCGAGATCCTGTACACGCTGTTCCAACGGGCGGCACGCGACCCGGACTACGCGCTCTCGCTGCTCCAGCCCTACTGGCTGCTGTGGTTCCTGCCCGCCCTGTTCTTCTGGCGGCTGTCCACCCCCCTGTGGCAGTCCGTGCGCTTCCCGGTGCTGGTCTCCGTCGCCGTCGCCGCCCTGGCGACGGTGTCGCCGGCCGCCGACGGAAGCCTGCAGATCCAGCGCATCCTGCAGTTCCTGCCGTTCTACGTACTGGGCCTGCGGCTGCGCCCGGAGCACTTCGCGGCTCTCCGCTCCACCTGGGTGCGGGTCGTCTCGGTGCCGGTGTTCGTGGCGGGGATGCTGCTGGCGTACTGGCTGGTGCCCCGGACCTCGACCTCGTGGTTCTTCCGGAAGAACAGCACCGAGGAGTTGAACGTCGCCGAGTGGACGGGCCCGACCGCCACGGTCCTGCTGTTCGTGGCCGCGATCGTGCTGGGCGCGTGCTTCCTCGCCTGGGTGCCCAAGGGCCGCAGCTGGATGACCACGCTCGGCACCTGCACGCTGTACGGGTATCTGCTCCACGGCTTCGTCGTCCGGGGTCTGCGGTACGGCGGCTTCTACGACGACCCGTTCTTCGACACCACGCTGGGCACGGTCGCCGTCACCCTGGGCGCGGTCGCCGTCATGACCCTGCTGTGCACGCCCCCGGTCCGGCGGCTCCTGCGTCCGCTGCTGGAGCCGCGCATGGAGTGGGCCCGGCAGAAACCACCGGCCGCCCGCGCGTCCTGAGACGCCGAACGGCCGGAAAGGGTCTTGGAAGGGTCCGGGGGAGGGTCAGTCCACGATGATGTTGTGGCCGAGGACCGCGACGTGCTCCAGCACGTCCTCCAGCGGATCGTCGATCTGGCCCGTCGAGATCAGGGCCACCTGCGGGCCGTTGTGAGCGTTGGTGTGCGTCTCGTCGGCGTGCGCGGCGGTGGCGGGCAGCATGGACGCCACCACTGTCACGCCTAACGCGGTCAGCTTCCTCATCATGGCGGCGATCATCGCACGCCCCGCGACGCCCGAAGCCGGCGTCGCGGGGCGGGGAAGCAGGTCTCAGACCCCGTCGGCCCGGGGTGCGGACACCGCTCCGGGAGCCTCGCTCCGCGCCTCCGCCGGAGTCCCCAGGAGCGCGGAGGCCGTCTCCAGCGGGGTACGGGCGGGGGCCGGCGCGGGCACGGCCGACTCGGCGGTACGGCAGGTGAAGCCGAGCTTGGACAGCGCCCGGACCACCTCGGCGGAGCTGAAGTCCCGGCGGTCCTGCCGGGTGATGACCTCACCCACCTGCTTGACGGGGTAGACCCGGCGGCTGATGACCACCGCGTCGCCGGTGACGGGTTCGGGCTTGATGCCCTTCATCGAGTCCTCCACCTCGTTCTTGAACAGATCGAAGGGGAAGCGGGCGATGACACAGCGCATGGTTCCTCAACAGGGGGTCGAGTGCACGGAGACGTGTCGAGTGCACGGAGGGGACGTGGAGGGCCCGGACGAGGGGCCCGGTGCACGCGCCGGCGGAGGGATCGCCGGGCGTACGGGGCGGCCGGCGGCGGACCGCCGGCCGCACGGATCACGCGGCGCGGTTGTTCCGGCGCTGCGCTGCGGCCGCACGGGCCTCGGGCGTCGGCAGGCCGGGACGGCGGCCCCGGGCCGGAGCCGCGCTGCCGCCGCGCTTGGTGCCGCGGCCCATGAACGCGCCGCCGCGGCCGCTGCCGCGCTCCTTGGCCGGGGCGGAGATGACGACCGGGACGCCGGAGGGGGCCTGCGCACCGGTGATCCGGCTCAGCTCGGCCTCGCCGGAGCGGACCTGGGCGATCTGCGGGGTGATCCCGGCGTCCGCCATCAGCCGGGTCATCTCGCGGCGCTGGTTGGGCAGCACCAGCGTGACGACGCTGCCGGACTCCCCGGCGCGGGCGGTACGGCCGCCGCGGTGCAGGTAGTCCTTGTGGTCGCTCGGCGGGTCCACGTTGACGACCAGGTCGAGGTTGTCGACGTGGATGCCGCGCGCCGCGACGTTGGTGGCGACCAGCACCGTGACGTGCCCGGTCTTGAAGCGCTCCAGGGTGCGGGTGCGCTGCGGCTGGGACTTGCCCCCGTGCAGCGCCGCCGCCCGGACCCCGCTGTGCAGCAGGTGGTCGGTGAGCTTGTCCACCGCGTGCTTGGTGTCCAGGAACATGATCACGCGGCCGTCGCGGGCCGCGATCTCCGTCGTGGTGGCGTACTTGTCCGCGCCCTGGACGTACAGGACGTGGTGCTCCATCGTCGTAACGGCGCCGGCGGCCGGGTCGACGGAGTGCACGACCGGGTCCTTCAGGTACGTCCGCACCAGCAGGTCGACGTTGCGGTCCAGGGTGGCCGAGAAGAGCATCCGCTGCCCGTCCGGGTTCACCTGGTCGAGCAGCTCGGTGACCTGCGGCATGAAGCCCATGTCGGCCATCTGGTCGGCCTCGTCGAGGACGGTGATGGTGACCCGGTCCAGTCGGCAGTCGCCGCGCTCGATCAGGTCCTTGAGGCGGCCCGGCGTCGCGACGACGACCTCGGAGCCACCGCGCAGCGCGCTGGCCTGGCGGCCGATGGACATGCCGCCGACCACGGTGGCGATGCGCAGCTTCAGCGACCGGGCGTACGGGGTGAGCGCGTCGGTGACCTGCTGGGCCAGCTCCCGGGTGGGGACGAGGACCAGGGCGAGCGGGCGCTTGGCGTCGGCGCGGCGGCCGGCGGTGCGGGCCAGCAGCGCGAGGCCGAAGGCGAGCGTCTTGCCCGAGCCGGTGCGGCCGCGGCCCAGGACGTCCCGGCCGGCCAGCGAGTTCGGCAGGGTGGCCGCCTGGATCGGGAAGGGCACGGTCATGCCCTCGGCGACCAGCGCCGCCTTCAGCGGTGCGGGCATCTCCAGCTCACCGAAGGTCTCGGCGGCGGGGAGGGCCGGGGTGACGGTCACCGGCAGGGCGAACTCGCCCTTGACGCCGGAGGCGGAGCGGCGGCCGTAGCCACCGGACCGGCCGGATCCGCCGGAGCCGCCGGACCGCTTGGGTCCGCCGCCGAAGCCCGCGGCGCGGCGCTCACCGCCGCCGCCACCGGAGTAGCGGGGCGCGCCGCCGGAGCGGGTGCGGGAAAATCGGTCGTTCGAGCGGGGCGTGCGTTCGCGGTTCATTCAGAACCTTTCCTCGATGGGGCACGTATCGAGGGATTCTTTTTCGGGAAGCGACCGTGAACGGCACCCAGAATCGCAAGAACGAGCCGATGAAATGACAAAAGAAAACGAAGCCCGGCCGCCGGGAAACAGTTCACCGGACGCGGCTTCGTCGGGGGGCGCGCAGAGCGGGCCCCGGAAACGACAACGAGCCGGGGCCCGCACCCCAAGGTGCGGGCCCCAGCTGCGCAGTACTACCTGAGTGATCAGGCGGGGGTGATGTTCTCGGCCTGCGGGCCCTTCTGGCCCTGCGTGACGTCGAAGTTCACCTTCTGGCCCTCCTGCAGCTCACGGAAGCCGGAGGCGCTGATGTTGGAGTAGTGGGCGAAGACGTCGGCGCCGCCGCCGTCCTGCTCGATGAAGCCGAAGCCCTTTTCCGCGTTGAACCACTTCACGGTGCCAGTAGCCATGTCATATCTCCTTAGGGGCAGAGCCCGCGGGCCCACACTGTGCGGACCCCACGTCGCCGCGATGATTACCCCGTCCGGAAGAACACCGGAAATACAAAAGTGTGCCCGCCGACATCCGACCGGCAAGAACACTTGAAGTTTTTGGGAACCACAACTGCAACTGAGATCAACACTAGCACGATGGACCGGGAGAGGAGGGTGCCTAATATCACCGGCCGTGTCGGAACAGACCGGGAAGAGAAAAGCCTCATCGCGCATTGCGCGAAATTCTGTGCTGGCGAATGCAGATATCTCCTCGGGGTCGCGCGAGACCCCGCGCGACCCGCGGCGCGGCCCCCATCGGCGCCGTCGGCGTCCGTCAGCGCTCGGCCGGGCCGCCGGAGCGGGCGGACCGGCCGCGCAGCTCCTCGTTGAGGCGCAGCGCCTCCTCCAGCTGGTCCTCCAGGATGACGATGCGGCAGGCGGCCTCGACGGGCGCGCCGGCGTCGACCAGGTCGCGGGCGCGGGCGGCGATGCGCAACTGGTAGCGGGAGTAGCGGCGGTGGCCGCCCTCGGACCGCAGGGGGGTGATCAGCCGGGCCTCGCCGATCGCCCGGAGGAACCCCGGCGTCGCACCGATCATCTCCGCGGCTCGCCCCATCGTGTAGGCGGGGTAATCGTCGTCGTCGAGCCGGTCGGTGGCGTGCGAGGGGGTCTCCGGGGGCATCTGCACCTCTTCCGTCACGCGCGACCGAAGGAGCCGGGCGCCGTACGCCTGCGGGGTGCGCCTCTGCTGCGTACACCTGGTTCACGTGACTGCACAAGAAATCCTAATCGCCCGGCAAGTTCATGTCTATCGCGGCCGGAACAGATTTGGGCCACCGGGAAGGACGCGGCGGACGCACTCCCGCGGATCACTGACCGACCGGTCAGTTGTCGCCGGGAGGACCGTGGGGCCATAATGCACGCGTAGCCCTTCACGCATCCCCCGTCGTGAAGGGCTACACCCCTGTCCGGAGCCCGCTCCGGGCCCCGCGGGGCACAGGATCATTCACGGGCAGGGGACTCCCCTCGTGGTCCCCTGCCCGTGTTTTTTCGAGTTAACAGTGACGTAGAGTGTTTGCGCAAGCTCAGTTCCGACTCCGAGGTGATCGTGGAGGCCCGGATGACCATGGACGACGGCGACGAACGCGGTCCGCAACCCGTCGAACCCCCCGGTCCGGACGAGCTTCCCCGCCTCGGCTCGCTGCGGGAAAAAGTCGAGTACATGGTCGAGAAGACCTTCCCCGGCCAGAAGATCTCGGGCCGGGTCTTCGCCGAGCTGGTCCGCGACCGCGGCGGCTCGCTGTCGCACAGCTACTTCTCCAACATCCTGGCCGGCAAGGTCACCCAGCCCTCCGAGGACATCCTCAAGGCCCTCGGCCTGGGGTTCGGCGTGGACTGGCGCTTCTTCAAGGAGGAGTCCGAGGTCGTCGACGACGTCGTCGCCGGACTCCAGTTCCTGGCCAAGCGGCGCACCGGGGAGATCAGCGGCCTGGCCGGCCGGGGTCTGGACGACGACGGGCTCCCGCCGGAACTGCTGCGGTTCGCCCTGTCCCTGCTGGAGGACGCGGCCCGGGAGAAGGACGGGCCGGAGGGGGAAGGCGGCGGCAGCGATTCCGCCGTGAACCGCCGCCCGGCGGGTCCGGCAGCGTAGCGTCTTGGTCATGTCCCTGCGGAAACTGCGGAGAGAGTGCGAGGCCGGGCTCGCCGACCTGCCCATCCCTGTTCCCTTCACGCTGGACCAGCTCGTCGCCAACATGGAGGAGGCGAGCGGGCGCACCATCCGGCTGCACGAGATGCCGGACCGCCTCGCCCGCGTCAACGCCGCCTGCGGGCTGCGCCTGAAGGCGGGCGGCACCAGCCTCGTCCTCTACCGCCGCAGGCCGACCGCCTACCAGACCCAGCACGTCATCCTGCACGAGCTGTGCCACGAGTGGTTCGACCACGGGACGACGCTCGACGCGGAACAGCTCCGCTCGCTCCTCCCGGTCTTCGACACCTCGCTGATCGCCCGGATGATCTCCCCGGCCGCCGCCGCGTCCTTCGCCTCCGGCGGGGGCACCGTCCAGGCCCGCGCGCAGTACGCGACCCACGACGAACGTATGGCCGAATTCGGTGCCTCGCTGATCCCCCGGATGGCGCGGGACCTCACCACCGATGACATGGTGGGGCGGCTGGACAACTCCCTGTCCCGTCCGGTGGCCCACCGACGGCGCGGTCTCTTCCCCGGAAGACGGTCCGGCGACGCCTGACACGTGCCACCGTCCCACCCGCGGGCCCCACACCCCGCGCTCCCGACCCCGAGGACGAACACCGCCGTGACCCCCCTCGATCTCGCCGGCTACCTGATAGCCGGCCTGATGACGGCCGTTGCCCTGTGGCGTATGCCCGCTGCCCTGTGGGGCGACGAGGAGGACCGCAGACGGCGGGCCCTGTGGGGCTGCTACGCCGGATTCGCCATCGCCCTGTGGACGAAGACCGAGGTGGTGCGCATCGGCCTCAACAACAGCGCGATCACCGACCTCGCCGTCCTCATCAAGCACTACACCGCCACAGTGGCAATTCTGGCCATCCTCGGCTACATCGTGGCCATCTACGGCAGCTATCCCGAAGACGGCGCGGTCCCCCGCCACGTACGGTTCGCGCGGCTCGTCCAGAAGCTGGCGGCCAAGGCCTCCGTCGCCACACTGATCCTGCTGACCGTCCTCTTCTTCACCGTCGTCGACCGCTCCGAGCCCTCGGACCGCTTCGTCTCCGACCACGCCGGGGAGTGGGGCGCCACGCTCTACATGAGCGTCTTCTACCTCTACCTGGGGGCCGCGTCCGCCGTGTGCGCCTTCCAGTGGGCGCTGGCCACCCTCGACACCCGGCGGCGCCATCTGCGCATCGGGCTCGGGATGATGACGTTCGCGATGTTCATCGGCGTCGGCTACACCGTCAGCCGCACCCTGTTCCTGTGGATCAGCGTGGTGGACGAGCCGGGCGAGGCGTTCGCCCTGCGGTTCGACCAGGTCACCGAGGCCGCGCAACTGGTGCTGTTCGCCTTCTTCGCCCTCGGCGCGTCCGTCCCCGCCTTCGCGGCCGGCGCCCGCCGGGCCCGGCTGTGGCGGGCCCAGGTCCGGCTGCACGCCCTCTGGTACGAGCTGATGGCCGCGTTCCCGGACCAGCCGTTCGACCCGCCCGCACCGCTGGCCCGCGAGCTGACCCGCTTCAACGTCCCGGCCGACCTGCGGGTGGACCGCTGGGCCGCCGACATCGCGGACGCAGCCGAGAAACTGCGCCACTACGTGCCCGACGGGCTGCTCGCCGCCGCCGGAAGGGCCGCCGCCCGCGACACGGACGACCCGCGCAGGACCGAGTCCCTCACGGACGCCTACTGGATCCGGGCCGCCCTGCTCGCGAAGGACTCCGGCGCGCCCGCCGGGGCGGCCGCGACGGTCGCCGCCCAGCACGCGGCGGACCAGGACGGCGAGGTGGCCCGGCTGGTCCGGGTCGCCGCCGCCTACCGGACGGTCGACGAGGAGCGCGCCCGCGCCGTCCTCGCGGCCGCGACGGCCGACACCACCCGCACGACGGAGACGAGCGCATGACCGGCACCACGACCGGCGAGGGGACCCCCACCGCCTCCGCCCGCACGGCCTCCGCCGCGCGCACCGTCACCGACGTCCTCCAGCCGCGCAACGTCCTGCTGGCGGGCATGCTCTCCATCGGCCTGGCGGCGGCGGGCGACTGGACGGGGCTGCTCTGGGGCTTCCTCGGGGCGCTCTGCGCCGGGCTGATCCCGGCGGGGTACATCGAGTGGGAGCGCGGGCGCGGCACCTGGGGCGACCGCCATGTGGTGGACCGCACCAAGCGGGCGCCGATCTTCTTCGTCATCCTGGGCTCGATCGGCGCCGGCTCGGTGGTGATGGTGCTGGGGAACGCGCCCACCGGCATCCTCGTCGCGATGCTCGGGCTGTGGGTGATGACGATCGGCCTGCTGGCCGTCAACACGGTGTGGAAGATCTCGGTCGACTCGGCGGTGGCCTCGGCGTCCGTCTCCCTCCTCGCCGTCGTGCACTCCCCCTGGTGGATCGCCGCGTACGCGGTGACGGCGGCGGTCTGCTGGTCCCGGGTCGCCCTCGGCTACCACACCGTCGCCCAGACCGTGGCGGGCGCGGGCCTGGGCGCGGCGACGACGGTGGCGTACGTGCTCGTCTGAGGGCGACCGGGTCGACGTCACCGGATCCGTGTCACCGGATCGGCGTCACCCCGTCAGAGCGCGGCGCACTGACCGGTGCGCGGTCCGCCCACCTCGCCCGCGCGGCCCGTGTCGTCCACGCCCGGCCGGTTGCCGGAGCACACCAGCGGGCCGGTGACCGTGTTGGCGGCGAACAGCACGCCGCCGGTGTTGCCGGTGAGCACGACGGGCCCGGCGACCGTGTTCGCGGTGCAGCCCGGACCCCCCACCCGTACGGGACCGGTCGTGCGGCTCACGGAGACCGGGCCGCCGACGTGCGAGCCGCAGAGGTGGACCGCCGCCGCCCGGTCGGCCTGGAGCGGGCCGTCCAGCGTGGAGCCGGTGACCACGAGTGCCGCTCCGGGGCGGACGACGACCGGGCCCCGCTGGGCGGCGCGGTCCAGGCAGGTGACGCCGCTCGTGACGGTCAGCGGTCCGGTGCGGGGGCCGGTGACCGTGCGGGTGCAGGCGGGGGCGGGCAGGACGCGGGCCTTGTAGTCGAGGGCCTCGGCGAGCTTGCCCGGCTTGGGGTCGCTCAGCGGCCTGCCCAGCTTGGCGAACTCCCCGCCGGTCTCCTTCTTGCCGCCGTTCCACTCGTCGATCCGGCCGAGCTGGGCGGCGGTCCTCCCGTCGTCGACGACCGCGTCGGCGTCCAGGGCGGCCATCGACTTCGAGGCGCCCTTCACCAGGTCGAGGTAGGGGCCCGGGGCCGTCAGGTCGTACGCGCTCGTGTCGTGCTCGCCGCGCAGCCACGACCCCCAGGAGAACTCCAGGAACTCCGTGGCCCCGTCCGGGACCTCGTAACCGATGTCGCGGGTGAAGTAGACGAGGCTGCGGTACGGGTCGTCGCGGAAGTGCGTGATGCCGAGCCGGTCCGGCAGCCGGTCGACGCCGAGCGGCCGGTTGTTCCCGTCGCGCAGCCACACCTTCTTCTGCTCGGTCATCCGCTGCCAGAAGGCCGGGGTGGACAGGGAGCTGAAGTTGTCGGTGACGCGGAGCCGGATGCGCAGGTCGGCGGAGCCGTCGGGGCCCTCCAGGAAGGAGGTCAGCGTGTGGTGCCCGTCGGTGAGGTACAGCTTGCCGCCGGGTCCGACCACGGCCGTCTTCATCGGGGCGATCGTCCCGGCCGTCTCCTGCCCGACCGGGACGGTGCAGGAAAAGCTCGACGGGTCGTCCAGCCGGGCGCCGGGACCGGCCGTGGCCGCCTCCTCCTGGCCGTTGGTCTCGCACCAGTCGTCGAACCGCTTGTTGACGTCGCCCGCCGCCTCGTCACGGTCGCCGCCGTACCGGCCGAGCTTGTAGAAGACCTGGTCGAAGCCGAGTACGGCCTGCGTCGGGTGCAGCTCGCCGAGACGGACGTCGATCAGGTCCCCCGGCTGCGCGCAGACGCGCGGCAGCGGCCCGCTCCCGGTGCACGGGTCCGCGGCGGCGGCTCCCGTGCCCGCACCGGCCACGACCGTGCCCGCCGCCAGCGCCCCGGCCAGCAGCAGCGCGCCGCTCCTCGGCATCCGTGGACCCCTTGGCATCCGTGCCCCCGCCCTCGGTCTGTTCATGGACGTTCCCTCCCGCGTGATGGTCTTCCGCAGGGACGATCGCAAGGCGCGACGACCCCCGCGCGGACGTGGTGTGAACGAGGGATGACGCCGGGGCGCCACGGCGGGACGGGGCCGGCGCGGCGGACTCGCGGGCCGTCCCGTTTGCGGGGGTGGCGGACACCCGGTTACGTGTATGGGGAGGGCTGCCCGCGAACGGGACGGCCCGCAGGCTGGAGGTACGTCCGATGGCGAAGAACCGGTCCGCGCCCGCCAAGGGCCTGCGCGGCAGCAAGGCCGGGCTCGTACTGAGCCTGGGCAGCAGCGCGCTCGCGGTCATCAGGGCGTCCAAACAGGTCCGCCGGGCGAAGGGCTCGCACGACAAGCTGAACACCGCCGACGCGGTGGCGGGGCTGCTGCCGCTGATCACCTCGGCCGCCCTCGTCCTGCGTCAACTGCGCGGCCGACGCCGGGAGAACCCGGAAGCGGTCTGAGCACCGACCGCGCGCCGGCTCCGCCCGAAAGGCCGGAAATCGCCCCGGCGTCGATCACTGAAGCGGCTCCGCCCGGGGTACGACTGTGCCGTGCCGAACCCTTTCGAGATCACCGCGGCCCGCGCCGATGACATCGTGACACTGGGCGAGTGGGCCCACGAGGAGAGCTGGAACCCCGGCCTGAACGACGGCGGGGTGTTCTTCGCGACCGACCCAGGCGGCTTCCTGTTCGGCCGGCTGGACGGCGAGCCGGTCACCTCCGTCTCCGTCGTCCGCTACGGCAGCGACCACGGCTTCCTGGGCTTCTACCTGACCCGCCCCCACCTGCGCGGACAGGGCTACGGACTGCGGACCTGGCAGGCCGGCACGGCCCGGCTCGCCGGGCGCACCGTCGGGCTGGACGGGGTGCCCGCGCAACAGGACAACTACCGCCGCTCCGGCTTCCGCACCTGCTGGAGCAACGCGCGGTACGAGGGAACGCCCCCGCCCCCCGGGGACGTTCCGCCGCCGCCGGGCACCGAACTGGTCGACGCCAGGAGCGTGCCGTTCGACCGGCTCGCCGCCTACGACCTCCGGTACTTCCCGGCCGCCCGGGACACCTTCCTGGCCTCCTGGATCACCGCCCCGGGCCGCACGGCCCTGGCAGCGGTCCGGGACGGCGAGCTCCAGGGCCTCGCGGTGCTGCGCGCGTGCCGCGCCGCGTCCCGGATCGGCCCCCTGTACGCCGCGTCCCCCGCCGTGGCGGCGGCTCTGGTCGGCGCGCTCGCGGCCACCGCCCCGGACAGCCCGGTCGCGATCGACGTGCCCGACGTCAACCCGGCGGCGGTGCGGCTGGCGGAGGAGCTGGGCCTGACCCCCTCGTTCGACACCGCGCGGATGTACAGCGGCCCGGAACCGGTCATCGACCGGACCGGCCTGTACGGCATCACGAGCCTCGAACTGGGCTGACCCGTCACGGCGGGGCCGCGGGCAGCAAACCGGCCCGGCCTCGGGCGGCAGCCAGGCCCGTCGATCCGCCGATCCGTCACTCCGTCACTCGTCACTCGTCACTCGTCACTCGTCACTCGTCACTCCGGAGGAGTCGGCCGCACCACCGGCGGGTCCTCACGGATCCGGGAGGCCAGCACGGCGATGTCGTCCTCCGCGTCGTCGCCGAACCGGTCCAGCACCCGGTCCAGCAGGTCCTCCAGACGCCCGCCGAGCGGAAGGGTCAGCGAGGCCAGCCGCCCCACGGACACGTCGATGTCCTCGCCCCGGCGCTCCACGAGCCCGTCGGTGTACATGAACAGCACGGTCCCGGGGCCGCAGGGCACGGACGCGGTCCGGTACCCGCCGAACCCGGTGCCGAGCGGCGGCCCCACCGGCACCGGCACGACCCGGGCCCCGCCGGGAGCGGGGTCGATGAAGACCGGGGGCAGATGGCCCGCGCTGGCCACCTCGCACACCCCGCCGAACCGGTCGACGACGGCGAGCAGACAGGTCGCCGCCCGGTCCAGGCCCGACCGCTCCACCATGCCGTCGAGCTGCTCCAGGATCTGGTGGGGGTGCAGGTCGTCCCCGGCCAGCAGCCGCAGCAGGGAGCGGTACTGGCTCATGGCGACCGCCGCCTCCACTCCGTGGCCCATCACGTCGCCCATCGCCTTGAGGTGGCGGCCGTCCTTGAGCGGTACGACGTCGAACCAGTCGCCGCCGACCAGGACGCCCTCGTCGGCGGGAAGGTAGCGGGTGGCGATCTCGACGTGCGGGTGCGGGCCCCAGGGCTCGGAGAGCAGGGAGCGCTGGAGTTCGCGGGCGATGCTGTGCTCGTGGTCGTAGCGGCGGGCGTGGTCGAGGTCGACGCCCGCCCGGACGGCCAGCTCGCGGGCGACGGCCACGTCCTGGCCGCTGAAGGCCGGTGAGCCCTCCGCCCGGACGAGGGTGAGCGCGCCGAGCGGCCGGCCGCGGGCGGTGAGCGGGACGACGAGCGCCTCGCGCAGCCCCAGCGCCCGGGAGGCGGTGATCCGGTCCGCGGTCAAGACGCTGCGCCCGCTGCTGTGGTCCTCCCAGTCGTCGAGGACCGGCTCGTTCTCCGCCAGGCAGCGGGTCACCGCGGAGTCCGCCGCGAAGTCGACGTACTCCCCGGGGTGACCGAACCGCTGCACCTGCTCGTCGAGTTCGCCGTCGCCCCGCACTGCGGCCCGCCGGAGCCGTACGACGCCGGGTTCCGCGCGGCGTACGGAGTGCCCCACCTCTGCCGGGAACACGTCGACCGCCGCGACGTCGGCGAAGTCGGGCACGACGAAGGCGGCCAGCTCCCGGCAGGTGGTGTCCATGTCGAGCGTCGTGCCGATCCGGACGGCGGCGGTACTGAGGAGGGCGACGTGGCCGCGGGCCTCCTCCAGCTCCTCGCGCTGGCGGGTGAGGTCGGTGATCTCGACGACGATCGCCATCAGACCGCACGCCGCCCCGCCCGCGTCCAGCCGGCTGTACGTGGCGCGCCAGAAGCGCTGGTCCGCGTCGTCCGCCACCCAGGTCTGCCCCTGGATCGTCTCCTCGCGGGGCTTCCCGTCGGCGAGGACCTCGCGCAGAGCCGAGGCCTGACCGCGCAGCCCGGGCAGCACCTGGAAGAACGTCCGCCCGATGTGGGAGCCGGCGGGGAGGCCGTTGAGCCGTTCGAGGGCCGGATTGACGTAGGTGTAGCGGAGATCGTGGTCGAGGACCGCCACGGCGGCCGGGTTTCCGTCGAACAGGGCCGCGACGGTCCTCGGGTCGAAGAACGACGGCATCCCCTCGTCACACGTGTCGGCCTGCAAGAGCGTGCCTCCCGGCGTCGTCCGCTCCCGGGCTCCCGGGACTCCATCGTCGGCCGCCCGTTCCCGTAACGCATCCGCAGCGCGGCCGGTCAGCGCGGGGCGCCCGTCCGGTCCCGGAACGGGCCGGGGCCCGGGCCGGGGCCGGGGCCCGGGCCGGGGCCGGGGCCCGGGCCGGGGCCGGGGCCCGGGCCGGGGCCGGGGCCCGGGCCGGGGCCGGGGCCGGGGCCGGGGCCGAGATCGGCGTCCAGGTCGAGGGTGCCCTCGGTGGCCTCGGCGGTGGGCGGCAGGGCGAGGGCCTCGCCGACCGGGCCCGGCAGACTGCCGGAACCCAGCAGTCCGGCGACCAGCACGGTGGTGAGCCGGTGCCAGGCCGCGGCCCGGCGGATCATGGCGTGGTCGCCGCCCCGGATGGTGACCATGCAGCTGCGGGCCCCGGCGCGACGGGCCCGGGCGGTGAGGGACTGGGTGGCCTGGGGGCTGGTCATCCGGTCCCGGTTGCTGTGGACGAGGACGATGTCACGGCCCGCGAGCTGGGTGACCGGGTCCCCCGGCGGACACCAGGGGGCGAGCCCGACGACGCCCCGCACCAGGGGGTGCCCGGCGGCGCGGAGGGCGGCGCGCGCGCCCATGGAGTGGCCCAGGAGGACCACCGGCAGCTCCTCGCCCGCTTCCTCCCGCAGCGCGTCGAGGGCGGCCACGGCGTCGCGGAAAGGATCCGCGCGGGCGCCGTTCCAGCCCCGGTGGGCGTACCGCACCTGCCTCACGAGGACGTCCTCGCCGGCCGCGCGGGCGGTCCGGGCGACGGCCCGGACGAAGGGGCGCATGCGGACGCCGGGCAGATTCAGCGGTCCCGTCGGCGGGGGTTCCGTACCGGTCTCGCGGCCCCCGTGCAGAACGAGAACCGCTGCCGACGGCGGTCGTTGGGCCACACGTACCTCCAGGTGCGGGTGCGGGGCGCGCTGCCCCCTCCCCCTGTATTCGGCGCCGAGGCCGCTCCGGATGGGCCCGGGCCTCTCCGATCCGAACGAGACCTCAGGTGTCATCACGGGGCCGTCGCCCCCGTCTCAGCGGCGAAGGGCCTCGGCGGGTTCCACGCGAGATGCACGCCACGAAGGATAGAGGCCGGCCATCAGCCCCGTGGCCAGTCCGATGAGCGGCGCCGCCGCGACGACGCCGGGGTGCAGAACAGGAGTCCACTCGCGGTTCAGCGCGACCCCCAGCACGGTCACGGCTCCGAGCGAGGTACCGACGAGGCCGCCCAGCGTGCCCAGTGCTCCGGACTCGGCGAGGAACTGACCGGTGATGTGATGTGCCCGGGCTCCCAGCGATCTGCGCAGGCCGATCTCGCCGGTCCGCTCCAGCACCGCCACCAGCGTCGTGTTCGCGATGCCCACCCCGCCGATCAGCAGGGAGACCCCCGCGAGCACGAGGAAGAGCTGACTGAGGTCGGTGGAGACATCGCCCCGCAGCTCCTTGGGATCCGGCGGCGGGACGACGGAGAAGTACTCCGGATGGTCGGGCCGCAGGGCATGAGCCGCCCCGTGCGCGATCTGGGAGGCGGCCCCCAGCTCGGTCGACACGATCATCCACACGCCCTCCTTGGGAAGCCCCCACGCCTGCTGGGCAGTTGAGCGCGGCAGCACGACGGACAGGAAGGTCTCCGTCTTGCGGTCCACCCCACCGAGGATGCCCATCACCGTGAAAGGCCGTGTCCCCAGGAAGACGGTGGGCCGATTCTCCAGCGTGGTGATGCCCAGCCGGTCGGCGACTCCCTGGCCGATCAGTGCCACTTCGGAGGCGTTCTCCTCGTGGTAGGCGTCGAAGAGCCGCCCCTCCCGCAGCCGGGCGCCCGCAGCCTCCAGAGCGCCGGGGGTCGCAGCGGTGACGGAGGGCTGCTCCGCCCCCGCGTCCGTGGCCAGGGAGGTGGAGAGCCTCACATCGGCCGGCAGCTGCACCGACCAGTGCACTCCGGCCGCCCGGACGCCGTTGAGCGCGGCCAGCCGTGCGTCGGCGTCCGGGGGGAAAGCGGTGCCGACGACGTCGTCCGTGCCGGCCGAGACGTCCTCGATGCCGACCTCCGTCGCGGACAGGACGCTGAAGCGCGCGTCGATCTGTGCGGCAGCGGTGGCCGTGAGCCCCAGCACGGCCACGAACGCGCCGACGCCGAGCACCGTCCCCAGGGCGGTGAGGAGAGAGCGGGCGGGCCGTTGCAGTATGCCCGCGGTGGCCTCGGCGATCAGATCGCGGACGGACAGGCCGGTGGAGTCCGGCCCCGCCGGACCCCACCGGGCCCACGAGCTTGCGCGCATGAAGATCCTCATGGCCGAGGCTCCCGTGCCGCACTCAGCCGGCCGTCCCTGATCGTGACGGTTCGCCCACCTCGCTCGGCCACCTGCTGATCATGGGTGATGACGACCACGGTCAGTCCGTCCGCGTGCAGATCCGCCAGCAGTTCCATCACCTTGTGGGCGTTGCCGGAGTCCAGGTTCCCCGTGGGTTCGTCGCACAGCAGCAGAGAGGGGTCGCCCGCCAGCGCGCGGGCAATGGCGACGCGCTGCCGTTCGCCACCCGACAGCCGGGTCGGCGGGGAGTCGACGCGATGCGTGAGACCGACCCGGTCCAGAGCCGTACGCGCACGCCTCAGCCGCTCGGCGGGCGAAACGCCCGTGTACACCATGGCCAGCGCCACGTTCTCCAGCGCTGTGCGGTGAGGCAGCAGGTGGAACGACTGGAACACGAATCCGATGCGATTGCCCCGCAGCCCCGTACGCCTCTTGTCGCTCAGCTCGCGGGTCGAGATGCCGTCCAGGAGATAGGCCCCGGCGGTGGGCGAGTCCAGCAGTCCGGCGATGTTGAGAAACGTCGATTTGCCCGACCCGGAGGGCCCGACGACCGTGACGAACTCGCCCTTCTCGATGCGCAGGTCGGACCGCCGCAGCGCAGGGACCGGAGGCGGGCCGGGATAGGTGAGCTCGACGTCCCGGAACTCGATGACGGGGGGAACTTCCGGGCCCGTGCCGCTCAGGGCCGTCGTTCCTGGTGCGCCTTCCTCCCCGGCGACCCCGGCCTCGCCCCGGTGACTGTTCCCGACCCCGCCCCCGGTCGACGCGCGCATCCGTCCGAAGCCCTTCACCGGGCACCCTCCCGGCCGCCCTCCGTCGGCCTGATGCCGACGACGACCTGATCCCCCGCGACGAGGACGTCACCTTCCACGGGGCCGACCTCGACGAACCCGTCGGCCTCCATGCCGGGCCGCACCTTCACCCGGTCCCGCCTCCCGTCGGCGCGGAGCACGGAGACCGCGCTCGATCCGTCGGGAGTCGAGACCAGAGCGGTGACCGGCACGGCGAACACCTTCCCCCTGCTCTGTGCGGCGGCGACGGTCACCCTCACCTCGCGGCCCGACAGGGCGTCGGCGAGCGGACGTTTCGCCTCGACCCGGACCAGATAGCCGCGTGAACCGGCGCGGGGGTCCGGCTCCCCGGGCTCCTCCCCCGCCCCGTTCTCCGTCTCCGCCCTGTCCTGCGCGTCCGCCACGAAGGAGATCCCGGCCGGTATCGGCTCCCGGTCCAGCTCCGAGGAGATCTCGGCTCCTTGGCCGACCTTGAGCAGCCCCACCTGGGACTCGGGGACGTGGGCCGCCACGACGAGTTCGCCGCTGGACAGCGTCATCGCGCTGCCGGACAGCGTCGAGCCCACCGCTACGGACACCGACTCGACCCGGGCCGGAAAGCCGGCGGCGTACACGACCTCGGCGACGGGCAACGACGGCCCCTGCCGCCGCTCCTCCTCGGCGAGTGCGCCGCGGGCCCTGGCCAGGTCCTGAGCAGCCCGTGCGGCGGCGGTTCCGAGCTCCGCGGTCGCGTTGTCGCCGCCGGCGCCGGGGCCCTCCTCGGTGGCCGCGGCATCCTCGGTGGCCGCGGAAGGACGATCGCGGGCTGCCGGCGGGGATATGGGCCGGCCGGCCCGGGCGGCAGCGGCCGCGGTGTCCTGCGCCAGACGCTCCGCGTCGATGACGGCCTGCCGGGCCACCACCAGGGCCTCCTCGCCGTCCGGTCGCGCCGCTCGCGGTTCGTAGCCGCGCCTGCCGTAGAAACCGGACAGGGCCCTGCCCGTTCCGGGCCCGAAGGTACCGGGCCGATCGGGGGCGGTGCCGTGGCCGAGGGCTCGCAGCGCCTTCTGGAGCTGCCCGACGTCCTTGCCCCGGGTTCCCGGCTTGAGGTCCCGGTAGGCGGGCACCGTTCCCGGTAGGGCGAAGACGGGCCTGCCGGAAACCTCCAACAGGACGTCACCGGCCCGGACGGCGTCCCCGACGCCCTTGGCCATGCCGGTCACCACGGACCGTCCCGAAGTCCCGCCGGCCCCCTCGGGAGCGACCTCGACGACCTGGGTCGCCGCCACCGTGCCGCGAATGATCACCGTGTCCTTGAGGACACGCTTCTCCACCGGGACCGTCAGCACGTCCGGGGGCGGTGGGTCGGCCGCCGCGGCGGCTTCGGCCGGGGACTGGATGCGGGCGGCGGCGACGACGCCGGAGGCCGACACGACGACGGCGGCGATGGTGATCGCCAGCACCCAGCGTCGGCGTCCTGCCAGCCCGGAGGCGACCGGGCGCCGGCCCGGTTCTGCGCCTTCGGTATCGAGGGCTTCGTCCCCCGTGTTCCCGCCCGTGCCGGGGCGCGACTCGTCCATGTACGTGACCCCTCGGGTGCTCAGCTGGTCCGGATGCCGGCCACGCGGTCCATCCAGCCGGCTATCTCTTTCCTGACCTCGGCGAAGACCTCGGGCTTCGCCTCGATGTACTGCCTCTGGTAGGCGACGTCCACGGCGTTCCAGACGCCGACGACGTTGTATCGCTGCTTGCAGCGGACATCGGCCACCGCCACCGCGATCTCTTCCTGCGACGCCGTGACATTGCGGTCCCACGCAGGATCGTTCAACGGTTCGAGGGGCGTGGCATACGTGAAGCCCTCCTTCTTCATGCAGGCCGACCACTGCTTGAACACGGCAGTCACCCGCGCGTCCTCGGCGGCCTTGAACACGGAGTCGATGTTGGCGTTGACCGCGACCTCGGAGTCGTCGGCCAGCCGCTCGACCGACCCGGTGAGCGCCTTGTTCGCCTCGCCGAAGCAGCCGTGTTCGGGGACCTTCTGCCCGTTGACCGTCTGGCCGCCCGGGCCGAATTTCTCGCTGCCCTCCGCCCCGGTCAGAACGGTCATCGACCCGGCTACGGGTTCCGGCGGCCTGTCGGCGGTCCGCGGGGTCCTCTTGTTCCCCCGGGTGTAGCCGTTGATCTCCACGTCGGCGGGGTCGTTGGCTCCGTAACGCCACAGGGCGAGCCGGTCCGGGATGCCGGGGTCCTTCTGCCGTACGGGCCTCGGGTGGTCGAAGCCGAAGCGGTCCATGCACCGTACGGTCAACGCGTCGTGCGCCTTGAGCAGTTGGAGCCGCTGGTCGGGGGAGAGGAGATAGGGCTCGACGGGCAGGGTCACATGGTCGGTGGCGAGCAGCTTCTGCACGGCGCCGAGCGGAGGAGCCGGTACGCCGTTCGCGTCGCCCTTTCGGCCGGCGCCGTCGTCCCCGCATCCGGTGAGGAGCAGGACGGGCAGGCAGACCAGTGCGGGACCGGCGAGACGTGCGATGCGCATGACTGAGGACTCCCGAGGAAGGAAGGGACGACGCGGCCGGAGGGATCGACGGCACACATGGCCGGCGACCGGCGGTGGCCGATGGCCGGCGGGCCGCGCACGGTGCGCGGCCCACCGGCCCAACCCGTCAGAGACCCGTGGGCCTGCCGGAGGCGTTGTTGTTCTTCAGCGACGCGTTGAGGTTCTGAGCCCCGGCGACGCCGATTGTCTGGCAGGCAACCTCACAGTTGAAGTTGCGGTTGTAGTACACGGTGAACTCTTTGTTGTAGTCGAAGCTGTTGACCGAGGCGGCGTTGTTCTTGACCGTCTGGCCGGCGCCGGCACTGCCGTTCGTACTGGCGACGTACGTCTTGCCCGTGTAGTCGGAGACCTGGCCCCACTGCTTGTAGATTCCCCCCTGGTAGTGGGAGTTGTAGTGGAGACAGGTGTAACCGGCCGTGCACTCCGCGGCGGCCAGCGCCGGCGGAGCGAACGCGATCCCCGATCCGAGGGCCGCCGCGAGAGCGGCCGCTGCGGCAAAGCGTCGAGACGTGGACATGATTCTCCCTGAGCTGGTGCGGACACGGAGACATAGCGGCCCGAACAGGAGGAAAACGCCCTCCTGGGCCACGGATGCAAGGCTAGGCAGCGGCTCCGGGCGGAAGAAATCATTCCAAGATTGGTCTTGACCAATGAGATGACACACTGGCGCATACAGGACAATCCTTACACGCGACACAGAAGGAGACATCGTGCCATCAAGCCCTCAACTCGGCAGCGCAGCACCGGACTTCACTCTCCCGGGCGGAGTCCTGTCGGGCGACACCTTCGAGCGAGCCGACTACCGACTGTCGTCCGCACGCGGCCGGTCCGTGGTGCTGGCGTTCTATCCCGGGGACAACACCACGGTCTGCACCAAGCAGTTGTGCTCGTACTCCTCCGGCATGGAGGCCTTCGAGGGCCTCGACGCCGACGTCTGGGGAATCAGTCCACAGGGTGTGGACAGCCATGAGTCGTTCGCCCGCGCCTTCGATCTGCGCATGCCGCTGCTGGCGGACGAGGGACGGGAGACCGCCAGGGCGTACGGGGTCTCCGCCCCGGGCATCGGGGTGCGGCGGGCGGTCTTCCTGATCGGCCCGGACGGAGTCCTGCGCTGGAAGCACGTGGCCCTGCTCGGTGCGACGTTCCAGTCGCTCGCCACGCTCACGGACCGCCTGTCCGGCATCAAAGACGCATAAAGACTGCCGGGATCCGGCAGTGACCGAGGTAGGTGCTGTATGGGATCATCCAGCCAGATCGACGGAAAATGCCCGCCGGAAGTCGACAACAGGGGCAACGGGGACACCAGGGACAGCAGAGGAGTGATCGCGTGACCATTTTTCTCGGTCTCGGCATTGCGGGGATCGTGCTGCTCGCGCTCTCCCTGATCTTCGGCGGAATCCTCGAAGGGCTCTTCGACGGTGTTCTCGACGGCCTCTTCGACGGACTGCTCTCGCTTCCGGTGATCGCCGGCTTCATCTCGATGCTCGGCTTCGGCGGAGCGATCGTGCTCGGCTCGACGGGAGCCGGAACGTTTCTGGCCACCGTCGTCGGCGTCGCCGCAGGCCTGGTCGCGGGCTGGCTCACCTGGAAACTCAGCAGGGCCCTGATGCGCGACCAGACAGACGCCACTCCGCGCGGCTCCGACCTGATCGGCAGCTCGGGGTCCGTCGTGACGGCCATTCCGGCCGAGGGTTACGGCGAGGTGCTGCTGCGACTGGGCGGCCAGCCCGTGAAGTACGCGGCCAAGTCGGCCACGCCCGTCGCGCGCGGGACCGAGATCTGGGTGGAAGAGGCGCTGTCGACCACGTCGGTCGCCGTCCGCCCGGTGGAGCGCTGACCACGCGGCCACCGCGCCTCACCCGCGTACCCACCGCCACGCACCCTCGCTCCACGCACCTCTCGCACCTGACGCACCTGACGCACCTACCGATTCCACCGCACCGCCCAGCTCCACAACAATCTGCCGTCCCCCACGGGAGGCAGGGGGGACACATCACATGAGTCCAGTAGTCATCGCCGTCATCGGCATCGTCGTACTCCTCGTTCTGCTCGGCCTCGTCGTCATCACGCGCTACAAGGTCGCCGGGCCCAGCGAGGCGTTCATCATCACCGGCCGCCGCGGCAAGAAGTCGACGGATCCGATCACCGGACAGACCAGCATCGACAACAGCGGCCAGAAGGTCGTCGTGGGCGGCGGCGTCTTCGTCGTGCCGTTCGTCCAGCAGAAGTTC
Source organism: Streptomyces sp. NPDC102283 (assembly GCF_044766265.1). Lineage (NCBI taxonomy): Bacteria > Bacillati > Actinomycetota > Actinomycetes > Kitasatosporales > Streptomycetaceae > Streptomyces > Streptomyces sp. NPDC102283. Next base: position 236,862 of record NZ_JBIWLQ010000007.1, on the reverse strand, counting down.
ACCCTCGACCTGTCCAGCCGGCACATCCCGATCGCCGTGCGCGGCGCGGTGACGCTGCGCGGCGTCAAGTCGAACCTCGAAGGCGTCGCGATCGTCAAGGTCGGCGGCAGCGAGGACGCGATCCGCGCCGCGGCCCAGCGCTTCCTCCAGCAGCAGGACGGCATCGTCGGCTTCACCCAGGAAGTGCTCTCCGGCGCGCTCCGCGCGATCGTCGGCCGCATGTCGGTCGAGGACATCATCCGGGACCGGGCCGCGTTCGCCGGGCAGGTCGCGGAGGAGGCCGAGGCCAGCCTCTCCGGCCAGGGCCTGATCCTGGACGCCTTCCAGATCCAGGACATCACCACCGAGGGCTCCTACCTGGAGGACCTCGGCCGCCCGGAGGCCGCCCGCGCCAAGCAGGAGGCGGACATCGCCGAGGCCATCGCGAAGCGGGCCTCGGAGCAGGCCCGGCTGAAGGCGGCCGAGGAGATCGCCATCGCCGAGCGCACGTACTACCTGAAGCAGGCCGAGATCAAGGCCGAGACGGAAGCCGCGGCCGCCAAGGCCAACGCCGCCGGTCCGCTCGCCGAGGCCGCACGCCAGCAGGAAGTGCTCCAGGAGCAGGAGAAGGTCGCCGAGCGCCAGGCCGCGCTGACCGACCGCGAGCTGGACACGAAGGTCCGTAAGCCCGCCGACGCCGCCCGCTACCAGGCCGAGCAGGAGGCGGAGGCCCGCCGCATCGCCCAGGTCAAGGAGGCCGAGGCGGACGCGGAGCGCTCGCGCCTGACCGGTCAGGGCGAGAAGCTGCACCGTTCGGCACTGGCCGACGCGGTCCGCATCGAGGGTGAGGCGGACGCCGCGGCGATCGCGGCCAGGGGTGCGGCCGAGGCGGAGGCCATGCAGAAGAAGGCCGACGCGTTCGCGCAGTACGGTGACGCGGCCGTCCTCCAGATGCTGGTCGAGGTCCTCCCGAGCGTCGTGGCGAAGGCCTCCGAGCCGCTGAGCGCCATCGACAAGATGACGGTCATCTCCACGGACGGCGCGAGCCAGCTGGCCCGCACGGTCACCGACAACGTCGCCCAGGGCATGGAACTGCTCACCTCGACGACGGGCGTGGACATGACGTCCCTCCTCCAGAACCTGAAGGGCCGCGTGGGCAGCGGTAGCACGGTGCCCGCTCCCGCCGCCTCGGACGCTCAGGAGACGGACTCCTCGACCTCGAAGAACGGCGAGATCGAGATCAAGGGCTGACGGACGCGGCCCCTATCGGGGCTGAGCCGGTCTCCCGCCACCCTCGCCCGCTATTCGTGCCCGTGCCCGGCAGCGACCTGTTCGCCGCCGGGCACGGGCACGTCCGCGTCCGCTTTCGGTCCCTCCGCCTGCCGGGCGGCGGCAGCGGCGGTGGCAGCGGCCAACCGCCCCCGCCACCCGCCGAGCTGCTCCTGCGCCTGCGCCTGCGCCTGCGCCTGCCAGTCATCGGCGTCGCCCCCGAGGTCGGCGATCCGGTGCTCGGCCCAGCGGGCCCAGGCGGCGGCCTGCCGGCAGTCGGAGCACTCGGTCTCCTCGGCCATGGCCCGGAAGACGTGCTCGGTCCCGGGCCCCGCGCAGGTGACGAGGGGCGCAACGTACCGAGGGGCGGCAGGCGGGGGCGGCAGAAGCGGCGCGGGAGGGAGCGGCGGAGAGAACTGGGACCCCGCCTCCGGCTCGATGCCCGGCGCAGCCGGGAGGGGCTCGGGCATCATCAACTCCAGCCGATGCCGCAGGAACCCCACAGCGGACCGGACCCCGCCCTGCGGGAGATTGCTGCTCAGCACCCGCCGCATTTCACCCCCGGAGACCCCGCGCCGCAGCCACTCCACCGCCTGCGCGACCAGCGAACGAGCCTGGGGAACACCGAGGCGCAGCTGCGCGCTGGCATGCCGCAACGACAACAACACACCCTCCGCCTCGACTGCTTCAGGCGAGCGCGGCACCAAGTCCGCTTCGGTTTCAGGGGCTTCGGTGGGTGGGTGGGAAGTGTTCTTCGCCCGTTCTTCGTCTACCGGTAGTTGATGACCGACGGTCCGGGACCCCGGCTGACCGACGGTCGGAAACCGCGCACTCGGAGACGAGACGACACCACCGCTGACGCCCCCGCCGACACCTGCGTCGCACCACACGGCGACGACCTCGGCCTCGGCCAACGGCACGTTGGCGAACAACTGCTGCGTGCTCCAGCGCCCACGCTCCCCGCAGACCCGCCGCTCATGCACGAACCCGCACAGGACCAACTGCTCCTTGGCCCGCTGAAACGCCCGCCCCCTGATGCCCAGCTTCCGGGCATGCTCGGACAACGCCAGATCCGTACAACCGTCCGGCAACCCCTGGACGTAGAGAATCAGAACCTTCGCGTCACTGCACAGACGCGGATGACGCACGACGTCGTGCGAAGCCTTCGTGTAGCGCCGAGAGGGCGCGATAGCATGCCAAAGCATCCTGCGTGGACCTGTGCTTCCACTAGTTGGGTGAAGGCCCTCGGCTCGGTGCTGTGAACACCACCGGGGGCCGCCCCATGCGCGGTACGCACAGAGCGTGATGATGTGATCACGGTACCGCAGGGTGCGGTTCACGGTGGACCATAGGCCCAAGATCCCACCCGAAAGGGACACGGCTGGCCAAGCTCCCCCGGCAGAGCGGATGTTGCACGGGGGCCGGCCTCGCTCGTCCATCGAAACGGCCGGAAAACCTGATGGCCGATGCCGTGGTCATTACGGGATGCTGATCGAGTGATTGAGCAAGAAGCCGCGGTTCGGACAGTCGAGGAAGAGCTGGAACACGACTACCAACGGCAGCTGTCGGCGGGGCTGGACCCGATGCGCATGGCGGTGTCGCACACAGAGCGGCACGAGCTGGTATGGATCGTCTCCTGGACCTCCGAGGAGTATCTGCGCACCCTGGATCCGAACCTCCTGCTGGCCGGGAACGGGCCGTACCTCGTCGATCGCGTCGACGGAAGCCTGCACCGGATCGGTGTCGTCTCCGCGGTGACCGACGCATGGGAGACGGACTACCGATCCCGCATTCGCGGGCAGGTCACGCGGACCGCGGTGGACGAACTGCACGACGAGGCGCGGGCGATGGCAGACACGCGGGGACGGGTTCATGCCATGCGCCTCCTGCGCCGAAGAGTGCCGGCACTCTCCCACGCCCAGACCATCGAGTACGTGACGGCCTTGCAAGGCGGCGACGCACCGGCGCACCTGGTAGAAGTCGCCACCGGAGAACTGGTGCCACCGATCGACCCGTTCTACTCCGTGACAACCATCCGCGGAGCCGAGCAGCGCTGAGCACCCTGACCGCCTTGACCACCTTGACCGTCATGACGCGAGAAACCAGAACCACCACGCGCCTCGCCCCGGCTCGTCGCCCTCGTCCGGGCCGCCGCCCGCTTCGAGAACGGTCGCCTCGTCGAAGGCCCCCGAGGAACCCGCCGCAGCGTCATTCCCCAACCGACCGACGTATACGACCAGTTGCCCATGGGACCGGCACCGGTGGCGCTACGCTGCTGTGTCGTGCGGGAGACACGGCTCGACACGGCTCGGATCCGGGCGGCTCGCCGGGTGATCGACCCGGTCTTTCTGGACACACCGCTGTACCGCTGCGAGGCGCTGGAGCCCGGCCTCGGGTGCACGGTGAGCATCAAACTCGAAACGGCGAACCCGGTCCGCAGCTTCAAGGCCCGCGGCACGGAGGTGGTCGCGAGCCTGCTCGCCGACAACGGCGCGCGGGCCGCGGTGTGCGCGAGCGCGGGCAACCTCGGCCAGGCCCTCGCCTGGTCCGGTCGCGGCCGGGGGCTCGACGTCACCGTCGTGGCATCCCGCTCCGCGACTCGTGCCAAGCTCGATCGCATCCGCGCACTGGGCGCCGGGTTGGAGCTGGTGGCCGGCGACCATGAGACGGCGCGCGAGCGGGCGGCGGCCATCGCACGGTACGACGGCATCCGGCTGGTCGAAGACAGCCTGGACATCGAGACCTGCGAGGGCGCGGCAACCATCGGCCTGGAGCTGGTGGACGGCTCGCCGTCGTTCGACACCGTCCTGATCGCTCTCGGCGGTGGGGCGCTGGCCACCGGCGTGGGTCATGTGGTGAAAGCGTTGGCCCCCGAAGTCGAGGTGATCTGCGTCCAGCCGCTGGGCGCACCGGCGCTGACACGCTCGTGGCACCAGCGTCGTGTCGTCACCACCGACTCGACCGACACCATCGCTGACGGCGTCGCCGGCCGACGTCCCATCCCGGCCGTCCTGGACGATCTCCTCCTGGTCGCGGACGACGCCGTCCTGGTCCGGGAGCCGTCGATCATCTCCGGTATGCGGATGCTCCTCGACCACGCCGGCCTCGTCGTCGAACCGTCGGCCGCGCTCGGCATCGCGGCGATCCTCGAAGACCGCGACCGCTTCGCCGGCCGGCACGTCGTCACCATCGTGTGCGGCAGCAACGTCGACGTAAACGCGTACCACCGCTGGGTCGGCACGGCTTCCCTCCCCAGGCCGTGACGACTGCTCGGAGTTGCCCGTGGTGCACCGCTGCTTCTCGGTGTGCCCGCTACTTCATGGCACTTGCTGCCACAGGTACCGCAACTGGTACGGCAACTGGTAGACAGCCGCCATGACGTACTACAGAGATCTGACCCCGTACACGTACCACAGCGACAAACGGAGCCCCGAGGCCCCAGGCTCCTGGCGGGGCGTCCCGGTGCTGAACGTCGGCTGGCTCGGACGCGGCAGGAGATACGCGCGGGGCACTCCCCCACCGAGTCTGGCGGAGGCGCTGAAGCGCATGACCCGCACGCACCGGGCGCAGCCGACGCGTGGCTTTCACCTCTGCCCCTGGTGTGCCTCGCGACTGTTTCCTCAGCTTCCTCAGCGCTCCGACGGCCCTCAAGGAAGTGCTGAGATACGCGTGATGGGAAGTGGTGTCGCGTACGCGGCCCCCGAACTCATCGCCCACTATGTCGAAGCCCACGGCTACCTTCCGCCGACTGCCTTCATAGAGGCGGTGTTGTCCTCCGAGGCGGTCTCCTGAGCCCTCAATGGCCTCCATGGCTTCATGGCGTCATGGCGTCATGAGTGCTGCGGGGCTGCGGGGCTGCGGGGCTGCGGGGCTGCGATGACCTTCTGTCCGATCTGTTCGGCAAGCCACTCCGCGAAGCGTTCCTCGTAGCCGTCGCCGTTGTCGCGTCGAACGTGGACGAGCACCAGGTGCGTGTCGGCTCGGGCGTCGAGTCCACGAGAGTCGCGGTTCAACAGGAGCGTGACCTCCGCGTGCGTTCTCTCGCCGTACAGGTCGCGTTCGGGCGCCTCGCGCCAAGACAGCGAGGACCAGTGGATCTCTGCCGGGTGCGGGCCTATCACCGCGGCGAAATGATCCTCGATGCTCCCCAGGGGCTGGTCGAGCATCGAGACGGTCAAGGGAAGATACACCTGTGTGTCGGCCAGGTTGTCCGGAAGCTCACGGGCGGGCGCCGAGCAGGTCAGGTCCGGGATGCCGGGCGGCGGAACGGCAGGCGCGTCCATGTTCCAGCACGTGAACCACGAGTCCGGCAGAGCGTCACGCAGCCGCCCCGCCTCGGCCACGGTAGGCGCCTCGGCCTCCACCGACACCTCGGAGGTGGGCTGGGCACCGAAGGCCACCATCCGGCGAGCCACGCGCAGGGCCAGATCGAGGTCGGGTGTCCGGAAGACGGGGTAGGCAACGCTGCTCGACATGGGAAGAATCTCCCACGACCTCAAGCGAAGAGACCTTCCGTTTTCTACCGCGGGCCCGGTTCTACCGCAGGCCCGGCCGGATCCGAACGACATGCCCTGACGATCACGTCATCCAGCTACGAAGCCCGATGCCCGAATCGGCGCGTCACTGCTCAGGCGGGGACGACTGCCGGGCAAGGAACTCCTCGAACGCCGCCCTCTGCTTCGGATCCATGAAGCCTTGGCGGACATTGCGGGCCTCCTCCTGGAGCCAGTGAGCCTCGTCGGGGTCCAGGAGCTCGGCGACCACGACGCCTTTGCGAGCAACCGCCGTACGCCCACCCGCACGACGACGAAAGAGCGTGAACGCGCCGAACTCCTGTGGATGGGCCAGCTCCGGCTCCTCCGCCACGGGCTGGTTCTCGTCCGCGGCTCCACCCGTCGGGTACGCGGTGGGGGCCCAGTGCTCCCAGAGCGCCAGCGTGGCCGCGGGCACCAGCACCGCGCGTTCCGACTCCTCCCGCCCCTCCCACACGAACGTGACAGAGACGGGCTCGCCGACCGCCTCGGCCAATCCGAGCACCCTCTCCATCTCCTCGTTGATCGGGTAACCCGCCACGACGTCGATCTGTAGGCCCATGAGGCCCGAGGCTACTGGCCACGCCTGACATGCCAGGCCCGCGGCTCCTGGGGCTCGCAGCACTCACCGATATGCGGCGCGCGACTCTGGTGGTCACTAGGTTCGGATCATGACGATCACGTATGAGTGGCGGGGCGAGGTCGACAACTCGGCTCTCAACAAGCTGCATGCCGAAGGGTTCGGTCATCCGGTCGGGCAAACGGACTGGCGTGCAAGGCTTCGGCGTCACAGTCTCGGCTGGGTCTGCGCCTGGGAGAATGATCGGTTGGTCGGCTTCGTCAACGTCGCCTGGGACGGCGGGGTCCATGCGTTCGTCCTGGACACGGTCGTGGCTCAGCGCAATCGTTCGAACGGGTTGGGGGCCGCGCTGGTCAAGGCAGCCGCTGCGGGATGCCGTGCTGCGGGGTGTGAGTGGCTGCATGCCGACTTCGAAGAGCACTTGCGATCGTTCTACTTCGATGCCTGCGGTCTCAGGGAGACGGCGGCAGGACTGATCGCCCTGTGACGTCGGCCGCCACCTCTCCGGCCGCCCGAAGGACGTAGCGAGAACTCCCGGCGTCGAGCGGAGAAGGCAGGCCCGCACCCTCGCAGGCGTCTCCCACGCGCCCGCCCGTGCGACGGGAGGAGCGAGACCCTGCGCCGCTGATCGGGTCAGAGCGCTATCGGTCGGTAGGCCAGTGCTCGGTCGACGATCTGTTCCGGGTCGGGGTCGCGGTCCGGGCTCCAGTAGATGTAGTCGCTGACGTGCGGGCATGCGAGCCCGCGTTCCAAGGCGTCGAGGATCTCGTCCCCCTCCGCCTCCTCGGCACCGTTCAGCAGACGCCGCACGAGAGACAGCGCCTCCTCACGGCTCATCCTCCGGTTCGTCCCCGCGTTCATGGCGTCCGCGTTCGTCCCCGCGTTCAGGTCGTCCGCGTCGGACGAGGGCCGCCCCGCCTCGTCGCCCGTGCTCCGCACGTCCCTCAGCACTCCCCCCGGTCCCGCCCCACCGCATACAGGTGGCTGTCCCGGAACTGTTCCGCACCCAGCGTCCGGCCCACCATGATGACCGCCGTCCGGATCACCCCCGCCGCCTTCACCTGCTCGGCGATCGAGTCCAGCGGGCCCCGCAGGATGATCTCGTCCGGGCGGGACGCCATCGCCACCACCGCAGTCGGGCAGTCCGCCCCGTAGTGCGGGAGCAGTTCCTCCACCACCCGGTCCACGTACCGCGCCGCCAGGTGCAGCACGATCAGAGCGCCGCTGCGGCCCAGCGTCGCCAGGTCCTCGCCCTCCGGCATCGCCGTGGCGCGCTGAGCGATACGGGTGAGGATGACCGTCTGGCCGACCGTCGGGACCGTCAGCTCGCGCTTCAACGCCGCTGCCGCCGCCGCGAACGCGGGCACGCCCGGGACCACTTCGTACGGGACGCCCGCCTCGTCCAGGCGCTTCATCTGTTCGTTCACCGCGCTGAACACCGACGGGTCGCCCGAGTGCAGCCTCGCCACGTCGTGGCCGTCCGCGTGGGCCCGGACCAGCTCGGCGGTGATCTGCTCGATGTCCAGGTTCGCCGTGTCGATCAGGCGGGCGTCCTCCGGGCACTCGGCCAGCAGCTCGACCGGGACCAGACTGCCCGCGTACAGGCAGACCGGGCTGGCGGCGAGGATCCGGGCGCCGCGCACCGTGATCAGGTCGGCCGCGCCGGGGCCCGCGCCGATGAAGTACACCGTCATGATCGATCTCCCTTGTGCGAACGTGCCCCGGAACCCGAGGGCTTGATTGCCGACCACTGCGTTACGGGCATGGCCTGGCGCCAACCGGTGAAGCCGCCGACCGGGACGGCGTGGGCCACCGCGAGGCGCACCAGCTCGCCGCCGTGCGCCTTGTGCCGCTCGGCCAGCAGCGCCTCCGACTCCAGCGTCACCGTGTTCGCGACCAGCCGGCCCCCCGGCCGCAGCGCCTCCCAGCACGCGTCGAGCAGGCCCGGAGCGGTCAGGCCGCCGCCGATGAACACCGCGTCCGGCGCCTCCAGTTCGGCCAGGGCCGCCGGGGCCGGTCCGGTGACGACCTCCAGGGCGGGGACTCCCAGGCGTTCCGCGTTACGGGTGATCCGCGCGGCCCGCACCGGGTCCCGCTCCACGCTCACCGCCCGGCAGGACGGGTGCGCCCGCAGCCACTCGATCGCGATCGAGCCGGAGCCGCCGCCCACGTCCCAGAGCAGCTCTCCGGGCGCGGGCGCCAGCGCTCCCAGCGTGGCGGCCCGGATGTGGCGCTTGGTGAGCTGGCCGTCGTGTTCGTACGCCTCGTCCGGGAGGCCCGGGACCGTGCCCAGCCGCAGCGCTTCCGCCGACGCCCGGCAGTCGATCGCGACGACGTTCAGGCGGTCCCCCGGGGGGTGCTCCCACGTCTCCGCGACGCCGTCCACGCAACCCTCGTCCTCGGCGCCCAGTTGTTCCAGCACCCGCAGCCCGCTCGGGCCGAAGCCGTGCGCCGTGAGCAGGGCGGCGACCGTCGCCGGAGTGCTCGCGTCCGCGCTCAGGACCAGCAGGCGCCGGCCCTCGTGCAGCGACGCCGCCAGGCGCGCCGCCGGGCGGCCCACCAGGGTCACGACCTCCGTGTCCTCCAGCGGCCAGCCGAGGCGCGCGCAGGCGTACGAGACGGACGACGGGTGCGGCAGCACGCGCAGCCCCTCCGGGCCCAGCTCCGCCGCCAGCGCCCGCCCGATCCCGTAGAACATCGGGTCTCCGCTCGCCAGCACCGCGATCCGGCGCTCCCGGTGCTCGGCGAGCAGCCGGGGGACGGCGGGCCTCAGCGGGGACGGCCAGCTCACCCGGGCGCCGGCGCACTCCGGCGGGAGCAGGTCCAGCTGGCGCGCCCCGCCGATCAGCACCTCCGCCGCGCACAGCACCTCGCGCGCCGTACCGGACAGGCCGGGCCAGCCGTCCGCTCCGATCCCCACGACGGAGACGGGGTGCCGGGGAGCGGCAGGGACGGAGGAGGAGGCGGCGGGGGCGGCAGGCACGGTCGGGACCTCGTTCGGCGCGGCAGGGAGGAATCAAGGGGGAGGGCCAGCAGGAGGAAGGGGCAGCAAAGGGCGCGGGGCAACGCTGCCGAACTTTACTGAACCTCACCTTCCGCCCCCTCCAGCGGGTGAATCCGAAAGAACTTCGCGCGTGGTGTCGAGAACCCCGCACCGGCCCCGACGTCCCCTGTGCAAGAGGAAGAAGCACCACCGAACAAGCGAGCGAACGAGCGACCAGGAGGCGACGGTCATGAAGTATCTGGTGATGGTCCAGGGCAGCCAGGCGGACTACGACGCGCAGACCGGCAAGGGGAACGCGGACAGCCCGGCCTGGGACAAGGAGGCCATGCAGGAGATGTTCGCCTACATGGGCAGCATCAACGACGACCTCGCCGAGTCGGGCGAACTGGTCACCGGCTACGGGCTGCGGGAGCCCGCCTCGGGCCGGGCCGTCAGCCTCGACTCCGAAGGCCGTCCGGTGGTCTCGGACGGGCCGTACAGCGAGACGAAGGAGCTGCTCGCCGGGTTCTGGGTGCTCGACTGCGAGAGCCTGGAGAGGGTGACCGAGATCGCGACCCGCGTGGCACGCTGTCCGCAGCCCGCCGGGGCGCCCGACTACCCGGTGCTCATCCGGCCCGTCGACGGCGGGATCGACGACTGACGCGACACCCGGGGACGCGGATGGATCGTACGGCCGACGTCATCATCGAGGACCTGCTGCGCCGCCACGCGCCGCAGGTCCTCGGCGCGCTCGTGCGCCGGTACGGGCACTTCGACCCGCCGAGGACTCCGTCCAGGAATCCCTGATCGCGGCCGCCGAGCAGTGGCCGCGGGACGGGGTCCCCGACAATCCGCGCGGCTGGCTGATCCGGGTCGCCTCCCGCCGCCTCACCGACCGGCTCCGCAGCGACGAGGCCCGTCGCAGGCGGGAGGAGACGGCGGCGGCCCTCACCCCGGCGGACGCGTTCGTCGCGCAGCCGCCCGGGGAAGGCCCCTCCGGCACGGGCCGGGCCCCCTCCGAGGACGACACGCTCACCCTGCTCTTCCTCTGCTGCCACCCCGCGCTCTCCCCCGCCGCCCAGATCGCGCTCACCCTCCGCGCGGTCGGCGGTCTCACCACGGCGGAGATCGCCCGCGCCCATCTCGTGCCGGAGGCGACGATGGCGCAGCGGATCAGCCGGGCCAAGCGGACGCTGCGCGGTACGCGGTTCCGGCGGCCGGACGCCCAGGACCTCGACCAGCGGCTCGGCGCCGTGCTCCAGGTCCTCTACCTGATCTTCAACGAGGGCTACACCGCGACCGCAGGCCCGGACCTCCACCGCACGGACCTGGCGCGCGAGGCGCTCCGGCTGACCCGCGCCGTCCGCCGGCTGCTGCCCCACGAGGGGCGCGTGACCGGGCTGCTGGCGCTGATGGTCCTCACCGAGGCGCGCACCCCGGCGCGCACCGGGCCCGACGGCGAGCTGATCCCGCTCGACGAACAGGACCGGGCGCTCTGGGACCGTACGGCCGTCGCGGAAGGCACCGCGCTGGCCGAGGAGTCGCTCGCCCAGGGCCCGGCCGGGGTCTACCAGCTCCAGGCCGCCGTCGCCGCCCTCCACGACGAGGCGGAGCACGCGGAGGACACCGACTGGCCGCAGATCCTCGCCCTCTACGAACTCCTCGTGCGGCGCACCCCCGACCCCGCCGCCGCGTTGGGCCGGGCGGTCGCCGTGGCCATGGTGCACGGGCCCCGGGCGGGGCTGGCGGCGGTCGACGCCCTGACGGGGACGGTGGAGCCGCACTACCGCCTCGACGCCGTACGCGGGCATCTCCTGGAGCGGGCCGGGGAGCCGGCCGCCGCCCGCGCCGCCTACCGCGCCGCCGCCGACGGCACGCTCAGCGAACCCGAGGCCCGCTACCTGCGCATGCGTGCGGACCGGCTGGGACCGTAACAAGCCGCATCGGTCCGACCGTTCACTCACGCCTTCCGAAGAACTCGATCTCCGCGACCGCCGTCCGCCGGTCCTTCCCCGAGCCGTACGCAGACTCGACCGTGAGCCGGGCCTTGACCGTGTCCGAACCCCGTACGTCGAAGATCTGCTGGCCCGCCTGGTCGCGCAGCCGGATCGTCCGGTCGGTCCTCTCCCCGTCCTTCGACGTCAGCTCCACCGTGAGCCGCGCCGGGCGGCCCTGCGTCAGGAACTCGTTCTGGCGCGCCGACGTCCCGGAGAACACCACGATCTTCATCATCCGCACCGGCTGGGCGAAGTCGCACTCCAAGTGCTCCCCGACCCCTTCGCCGGTCTTCTCCGGTGCCCAGTAACGGTTGTTGAACCCGTCGAACGCCGCCGCCGCCGGGTGCCCGACCGCCTCACTGGAGCCCCGGCAGACAGCGGGCGGCACGGACTCCGGGGTTCCGGTCTCCTGTTTGGCGAAGCCGAACAGGCCCGAGAGATGCGGCAGCGCGAACCAGACGCCCACCGCCAGCAGGATCAGCACGATGGGCAGCCCGACCCTCGGCCGCCGCCACCCGCGCCGGGGACGCGACCCCGCCGCGCGCGCCTGTCGGGGCCGGCGGCGCAGCAGCCGCCGCCACCACGACAGCCGGCCCTCGGGGGCGGGCCCGGGGTCCAGGAGCAGGGCGCAGCGGACGCACAGCGTGCGGCCCGGGGCGTTCTCCGTACGGCAGTTGGGGCAGAGGACCGGCGTGCCGACGGGTTCCGGGTGGCGGGGCGGCTCGGTGGCGGGCCCCGACCCGGTGTCCGGCCACGCGTCGGGGCCGGGAGCTGGACCGGGCGGGGCTTCGCCCGGACGCCGGGGGGCCGCTGCCTCCGGTGGCGGCGGGGGTCCGGAGGGCGTCGCGGACGCCGGGGGCAGCGGGGCCGTTACGGGCATGGGCGCGGGCGACGCCATGGGTGCGGGCGCGGGCGGCGTCACGAAGGGGGAGGCGGGCGGTGCCCCTGGTGCGGGCTGCGTCCCGGGAGGGGACCCGGCGGCGGGCCGTGCCCCGTGAACAGGCTGCGTTACGGGAACGGGCCCGGGCCGTGCTCCGGGACCGGGCACGGGCGGGCCGGAAGCGGGCATGGGCGGGCCAGGAGCGGGCACGGGCGGGCCGGGAGCGGGAGGCCCGGAGGAAGCAGCGGGCCCGGTCGTCGCATGAGGCTCGGTCGGCGTGGTCGGCGTGGTCGGCGCGGCGGCCTCGTTCCGCGCAGGCGAGCCCTCCCCCTCCCACCCCAGGAACGCCTCGCAGGCCACGCAGAACTCCCGGCCCGGCGGGTTCCGATGTCCGCACTCGTCGCAGATCACAGCAGCTCCAGGGTGAATCCGACGTGCGCCGGGACCTCCGCGCCGATCAGCTCCTCCAGCCGCACCCGATCCGGCGGCCGCACGCCGGGCCCGGACCGGCCCCCGTCGCCGCCTCCCCCGCCTCCCCCGCCGTCCCCGCCGTCCCCGGTCGTCCGGATGCGGATGGTCACCCAGGGCCGGCCCTGGCCCGGCAGCGGAGTGCCGGGCCCGGTCGACCAGGCGGTGCCGCCGCTCTCGACGATCTCCGGTTCCGTACCGGTCTCCAGCCGGAGCGCCTCCGCCAGGCCGCCCACCGTGCCGCGCCGGGCGTGCCGGGCGACCGCGCCGCGCACCGCCGCCCGGCGCAGCTCCGGCGGGCTGCCCTCGTGGAGGTCGGCGGCCACCCACTGGGCCAGCCAGTCGAGGAAGTCGTCGGGGGCGCTGCGCGGGTCCAGGTGCGCGGGCAGGTTGTCGAGGGAGAGGAGGACGGGAGCGAGGACGTCGTCCAGGGCCGCCAGGAAGCGCTGGAGGAAGTCCTGTTCCAGGTAGACGGCGGGGAGCCGGTCGATCAGGGGGTGCGGGGTCGAAAGACCCGGGATTCCACCACGCATCGGATCAGGCCCCCCTCACCCGGAGCTGGTGCTCGTAACTGAAGACCAGCGCGTGCGGGTCCAGCGCGATCTTGGCCGTGGCGTCGGTGCGTTCGCCGGTGACCGGGTCGGCCCGGTACAGCCGGACGTCCTCCACCAGGTCGACCCCCGGCACCCGCTGGAGCACGGCGAACGCCTCCCCGGACTGGACGGGCCTGCCGAACGGCCAGCCGTCCCCGGCCGGCCCGCCGGTGAGCGGGTTGAAGTACCCGTACAGCGCGGCCAGCGCGCTCATCCGGACCTTCTCCACGACCGCCCCGCGCTCCGCCTGGACCAGGGCGACGACGGTGACGCCCTGGTAGAACGGCGGCTCGACGACCAGCCGGGCCCCGATCGGCCGCCGGGCGTCCAGGTGTCCGGCGATCAGGGCGAGCGTGTTCGCGGGCGGGATCAGCTCGTCGAACCCGATCCGGCCCTGCTCGTCGCCGCTCCCGGCGGGGACGACGAGCAGCCGCACCCCGCCCGCGTCGGCGGCCTCCGCGCCGTCCTGCGTGCCGGCCCGGATGCAGTGGACCCGGGCCGCGTCCGGGGCGATCTCCCGGGCGAGGAGTTCGTAGTCGTGCGGGACGACCGCCCGGTGCAGGGTGCGCAGGGTCATGGGCCCGCGCACCCGGGCGCTGTCGACGCTCTCGCCGTCCACGCCCCCGAGCGCCGGGCGGCGGTTCTCGACCCGGGCGACGTACGGGATGGCGCTGCGCAGGACGCGGAGCGTGGAGCGGGCGACGTTGCCGCGCAGCCCGCCGCCCCTGCGGTAGGAGCGGACCCGGACGGTGGCGCCCTTGACCGGGACCCGGCCGTAATGGCGTACGGAGCCGTCCCGTTCGCGTACGGCGGGGCCGAACTCGACGCGTCCCGCGCTCGGGTCGAGCGTGATGTGCCGGTCCTCGGGGCCGGAGTGCGCGAAGTCGTCGACCCGGCTCCAGCGGGTGACGTCCGGCCCGACGACGGCGTCGGGCGCCGCCGGGTCGGTCACCTCGACCACGAACTCCCCCGGCACCACCGGCGGCCTGGCCAGCCGGAACACCTGCCCGGGGACGCCCTCCGCCTGGCCCAGCACCTCGTCGGTGACGGTCTCGGCGTGCTCGGCGGCGACGGTCGCGCCGATGGTGAAGGCGGTGACGCCGCGCACGACGGGCGGGGCCATGTACGTCGGCTGGCCCGGATCCGCCTCGATCAGCCGGCAGCGCAGCCAGCCCCCGGTGCGCCGGACGACGGCCGCCGGGACATGGGTGCGCGGGAGGTGGAGGATCAGCTCACCGGACCGGTTGAAGCCGCCGGTGTCGTCCTTCTCCACCTCGCAGACCACCCAACTGGCTCCGTCCCAGGCCTCCCAGAGGATCGGCGGCCGGGCCGGGTCGACGCCGACGCCGTCCACCGTGCAGTCCAGCCGGAGCGCCAGTACGCCTGCGGGAACGGCGGCCGAGAGCCCGACGTACAGGCAGTCGCCGGGGGCGGGCGTGGCCCCGAAGACGGGCACGTCCCGGCCGAGCGTCAGCTCCTCGGTCCGGTCGACGGCCTCCCCGGGCGAGGGCCAGGTGGCCAGGTGGGCGAAGGCGCACGGGACGATGGAGAGCGGCTCGGAGGTGGTGAAGACGACCGCCTCCTCCGTCTCCGTACGGACGGTGGCGACCTCCGTGCCCATGCGCACCAGCACCGGTTCGGGGCGGGGGGCGGAGAGCCGGAACGTCACCTCGGTGTGGGCGGCGGTCGGCGGGTGGAGCTGCACCCCGATCAGGTCGAGGAAGGTCAGATAGCTCTTCTCCGGGACCCGGTTCACCCGGTAGACGAGCTGGTCGACCATGGTCGCGAACGCCTCGATCAGCGTCACCCCGGGGTCGGAGACGTTGTGGTCGGTCCACTCCGGGCAGCGCTGCTGCACCAGGCGCTTCGCCTCGTCGACCAGGCCCTGGAAGGTGCGGTCGTCCAGGTGCGGGCTGGGCAGGGTCACGCCCTCGCCTCCTCTTCGTACGAGCCTTCGTGCGGGCCTTCGTGTGCGCCTTCCCGCGGGGCTCCGTGTGTGCCTTCGTGCGGGCCTTCGTGCGGGCCGGGCAGGGTCATGCGCCCGCCTCCTCGGCGTCGGCCGATGCCTCGGCGGACTCGGCGTGCTGCGGGATCACGTAGAACGGGAAGACGAGGTTGCGGGGGTCGTTCGCGCCGCGCACGGTGTAGCCGATGTCGATGTAGAGGACGCCGTTGTCCGCCTCGTCGAACCGGACGACGACCTCGGTCACCTCGATCCGGGGCTCCCACCGCTCCAGCGCGAGCCGCACCTCGTACGCGAGCTGCCCGGCGGTCCCCGCGTCCGCCGGGGCGAACACGTAGTCGTTGACCGCGCAGCCGAACTCCGGCCGCATGGGCCGCTCCCCCGGCGAGGTCGCCAGGATCAGCCGGATCGACTCCTCCAGCTCGTGCTCGCCCCGCACCAGGGCGATGGAACCGGTGGCGTCCGTGCGCGGCGGGAACGCCCAGCCCGCGCCGATGAACTGCTGTCCCATGGTCCGGCTCACCCGCCGATCAGTACGGTCGGGCAGCCGGAGAGCACCGGGGAGCCGCAGCCCGCCAGGTCCCCGACACGGGCGGCCGGCTGCCCGCCGATGAACACCGTCGAGCTGCCGGGCGGTGCGAGGACCGTCGGCGGATGGGCGGCGGGCGAGGAACACAGATGGGCGGTCCCGACGGTGGCGGCGGGCTTCCCGCCGATGAGCACCGACAGGACTCCTGGCGGCCCGACCGTGCCGGGATGGCCCGTAGGGTCGCCGACCCGGGCCGCCGGAGCGGCTGTTGCGTCGGACATGCTGTGCACTCCTCCCGCACGTGATGAATGACTGGTCGTCAATTGAGCTTCACCATGGGCGCGTTGATCTTCACCGAGCCCCCGCTCCTGATCTCCGTGCCGCGGCTTCCGTCGACCGTGACCTCACCGCCCCGCACCTCCACCGGGCCCTGCGCCGCGAGACCGACCTTTCCGGTGCCGCCGTCCACGGAAACGCCCTTCCGCGCGGTCAACGTGACGCTCTCACCTGTCAGTTCGAGCGCACCTCGGCCGGCGTCCAGGGCGACGCCGTCGGCCGCCCGGATGGAGACCTGCTCCTTGGCCTCGATGGTCACGCTGCCGTCGCTGCCGATGACGATGGCGGTGCCCTTGCGGTCGAGGTCGATGGTGAGCTTGCCGTCACCGGTGCGGAGCCGGACGCCCTGCGGTCCGTTCGCCGCGTCCAGCAGTTCCAGCTGGTTTCCGCTCTTCGACGCGAAGGCGCGGCGGTTCACCGCGCCGGTGGTGGGATCGACGAGTTCGTCCCCGCCTCCCGCGCCTCCTGCGCCTCCTGCGCCGCCAGAAGCACCGGTCGCACCAGGGGCGCCGGAAGCACTTGATGCACCAGGCGCACCGGGCGCACCGGCGGCTGGGCTCCCTCCCCCGCCTCCACCCCCCGGCCGGTCCTGCCCGTTGTACAGCCCCGCCAGGACGTACGGCCGGTCCAGATGCCCGTGCTCGAAGCCGACCAGCACCTCGTCACCCACCTCCGGGATGAACGCCTCGCCGCCCCCCGTACCGCCGGACTGCGCCGTGCGCGCCCAGTCGCTCGCGTACTCGTCGGAGAGCCACGGGAACCGCACCTTGACCCGCCCGGACCCCTCCGGATCCTGCGTGTCCGTCACCGTCCCGCTGACCAGCCCCGCGCACCGCGAACTGCCCGCCGCCGCCGGGGAGCCGCCCGTAAGCCCGAAGAGCGACCGCTCCTGCTGCCCCGACACGGTGATCCAGGTCTCGTACCCGCGTACGGCGTCGAAGACATGGCGCGAGGTCGTCACCGTGTACCGGCCCTCGAACGGCGCGCCCACCGCGTTCAGCGCCACCGCACTGCCCGCCCGCACCTCCGGATTCCCCCGGATCACCGCCTCCAGCTCCGCGAACGACCCGGCGATCCGCTCCGCCAGCGCCTTCGCCGCCTGGTCGACCTGGGCCTGCGTCCCGTACGCCGCGTCGGTCACCACGAACCGGGCCTCGCCGAACGGGGCCGACACCTCCGCCGCCGTCACCCCCAGCTCCAGCGTCGCGGACGCGCCCGCCGGGGCCCGGCCCACCAGCGGCTGCTTGGCCCGGACGTCCCAGCCGCGCACCTCCACCTCGGAGACCTGCTCGGCGGCCGAAACCCCGGCCCGGCAGCGCAGCAGATTGCTGCCCAGCTCCAGGACGAGCGGGTCGCGGTCGGCGCGCGCCGAGGCGTCGGGGGCGGCGCCCGCCTCCGCCGGCTTCGTGATGTGCAGCTGCCCGTCCCGTACGTACGCCTGCGCGCCCGCCTCCTCCGCGAGGCCGCGCACGAACTCCCAGTCGGTGATGTTGGGTTGGGCGATGTGTTCCAGTACGGGCCCGGCGATGTCGACCGGGCCCGGCTTCAGCCCGGCACGCTGGGCGACCTGGCCGCAGATGTCGGCGAGGGTCATGTTCTGGTAGCTGGCCACCCGGCGGCCCCGGAACAGCCGGTGCGACTCGTCGAGCCCCCGGACGACGGTGAACGTGCCGGACTCGTCGAGCTCCACCTCCAGCGCGGTGACGACTCCCTCCAGCAGCGGCTTCGGCTCGGTGCCGCCGCCCGCGCGGGCCAGCAGTCGGGCCTCGGTGCCGATCTTCAGCCCGGCCTGCTCCAGCAGCACCCGGTCGGGGTCCCGGAACCGCAGCAGGAACAGGTCGGGGAGCGTACGGCTGTCGTCGACATAGCCCTCGACCAGCGTGTTCACGAACTTCGCGGGCAGCGGCGTACCGCCGAACTCCACCGTCAGCGCCGTGGAAACCCCCTGCTGCGCCATCAACCCCGCCCCCTGCCGCGCCCGGCCCCGGCGACGTCCCGGCCCGAGGAGTCCCTGAGCCGGGCCAGCTCGTCCAGGGCGGGCAGCAGGAGCTGGGTGCCGGGCGCGAGCCGCATCGGGTCGTCGATCCCGTTCGCCTCGGCGATCACCCGCCAGGCACCGGGGTCCCCGTACTCCCGGTGGGCGAGCGAGGGCAGCGAGTCGCCCGAGCCGACGCGGTGGACGCGCCGGGCGGCCAGCGCGCCCGAGGTCGGGTTCTGGCCGGGCGTCTCGCCGCTGATCTCCTCCATGGTGACCTGGCAGACCGCCCGGATCGGCACCCCCGACGTCGTGAACAGCGTGTATTTGGCCGCGACTTGACTCACGTAACCGGGAAATCCCGTCAGCCCGCCCCAGTGGAAGACGACCCACGGCGGGGACGACCGCTGCTGCTGCCGGGTCTCGTCCGTCGGCACACAGCACGCGAAGAGCTGCTCCACCGAGGTGACGACCCGGGTGTCCTGGGTGTCGCTGGCGTCGAAGAACATCTCGACGGTGAGCTTGCTGGGCTGCGAGCCCTGGTACTCCGGCGGGCCCGAGCTCTTCGCCCCCTTCGCCGGACTCCGCTTCCAGGAAGCCGCCTTGGTCAGGCTCAACTCCTTGGGGTTGAACTGGAAGTCGATCCGCCCGCACGGCCCGCCGGGCGTCAGCCCGCCCCCGGTCGGCGGGGTCCGCAGCTCCAGGTAGGCGTGCTCCAGCTTGGGCCGCGCCGAGCCGCCCTTCGCCGCCGAGGCCACCCCCGACGTACCGGCCGCACTGAACGCGATGGGACCCGCACCGCTCATCGCCCTCAGCCCTCCATCACGTAACCGTGGTGCGCGATCTCGATGGTCTCCATCGCGACCTTGGGCGACTCGGGCGTGAACGAGGGCCCGGTCCACCGCACCGGCACGACCTCCAGCAGCCCCCACTGGGCGACCTTCTGCCCGTCCCCGGTCCGCGCCTCGATGTGCGCGGTCTTCCGGCTGAACCCGGTGGTCATCGTGGCGAACCAGCGCGCCACCTTCTCCGTCTCCCGGGTGAGCGGCCGGGACAGCTTCACGTTGCTGTACTTCAGCCGGGTCGGCAGCTGCCACAGATGCCCGTTGTTGCCGCCCTCCTCCCGGGTTTCGAGGACCACTTCGCAGCCGAGGCCCTCGCACGTGTTGAACGACCCGAGCTCGATGTCGTCGATGGTCACGACGAAGCAGACGCTGACGGCGGGGTCGCTGTCCTGGGCGGTGGCCATGACACGTACCTCTCAGTTCGGTCGAGCAGCCGATCGGCCGGGCTCATTGCGGGCTTCAACCCGGTGGTCAGTGACGGGTGTTGATGAGATGACCGGCGCGTTCGCGGTCCAGCCGGAGATCGTTCTTCAGGAGTCGGCTGAGCGGGGCGTACAGGGCCCGGACCAGCTCGTCCGTGACGGCGGGAGCCTCCTTGCCGTCCTTCGGGGCGCCCTCGGCTCCGCCCCCCGTCTCCGCCCCGGGGACGGGGCCGAGCTCCGGTTCCGTTACGGGGTCGGGCTCGGGCGGCGGCGGTTCCTCGACGGCCTCGGCCACCTCGGAGTCCCGCTGGACGACCGGCCGAGAGGTGCCGGAGAACGGCGCACCCCCGAAGACGACGCTGCCGTCGGCCATCCGCTGCGCCACCCCGGCCGCCACCGCCACGGCACCGGCCGAAGGCAGCCGACGCCCACTGGCGGAGCCCGGCAGGGAACGCGCCACCGAAGCCGGCACGGGAGGCCCTCCGGCTGCCCGCCGCTGAAGGGACGCGGAGGCCACGGGGGGCACGGAGTCCGCGGAGGACGATCCGGCGGGGCCGGACAGCGGGGGCGCGGGCCCCACGGAGACACCGGGCCCGGCCAGCGGCCCCCCGTCCTCCGCCCCGGTCCACCGGACCGGTACGCCCTCGGAGGGCGAGGCGGACCCGCCCGGATCCGGCGCGGCCTCCCCGCCGGGCCCGGAACGCGACTCCGCGGCACGCTGTACGTCGATGTTCCGCGGGACCAGGGGCCGATCGCCCAGGAGGGGGGCGACGGGGCCGCTGTCCGCCGGGGCGAGCGGGGCGGGAGACGCGGACGACGGACCGGAAACGGCAGGCGGACCGACCTGCGACCGCTGAACGGAACTTCCGGTGCCCCCGCTACCCCCGATATCCACGGAAACCCCGGTACCTCCGATCCCCCTGGCCCCACCCGCACCACCCGCACCACCCACGAAGCCCTCATCGCCCGTACCGCTCACATCACTCACATCACTCGCAGAAGCGGGCGCCTCCACTCCAAGATCACCGGAACGGCTCAGGGACGACTCCCCCACCAGCGGATCGTCACCGAGCAAGGGAGCGACGGGCTGGTCCGCCCCTCCCGGCGACACGGCATCGGACGGGCCTGGCACAGCCGGGGCACCAGGCGGAACCTGCCCCCCGGGGGCTTCCGGGCTGGAGGCGGCCCGCCGCTGGGCGGTCGGCGGCAGACCGGGCAGGGGCGCACCGAGCCCGGGTGCCCGCCGGGGCCGGTCCGCCCCCGGAGGCGTCACGGCCCGCTGAACGCCGACGCTGCCGGAGGCCGGGGCGGGCGTCGGGTCGGGCGACGGAGCCGGAGGAGTGGGCTCCGCCACGACGGGCCGCTCACCCACCAGACGTTGTACGGGCAACTCCTCCCCGCCCCCGGGACCGCTCTCCGCCCCGGAGGAGGACGTCATGGCCGAGTGCTCACCGCCGTACAGACGCTGTACGGGTACGGGTACGAGCGCGGGTACGGGCGCGGGCACCATCCCCGGCACGGCCTCGGGCCCGCCCACCCGCCCGAAGCGGGTCACCGCCTCCCGCATCGGCATGTCCACGGACCGCTGAGCCGCGACGGACGACGGCGACGGCGACGGGGTGGACTCCGCTACACCGACCCCGCGCACCAGCCCGGCCGGAGCGTCAGGGCTCACCAGGTGCCCGAGCGGGGTGCCGAGCGCGGTGTCCTGACGGGTGGCGAGCGAAGACTCGAACTCCGCGGGTCCCACGGTCAGTTGCTGCCCGGACACCACACGCTGGATCGGCTCCAGCCGGTTCACGTCGACCCGTTCGCCACGATCGGCCACGGGCACGGGCACGGACGCGGGCGCGGGCGCAGGGACGAGGGCGGGCGCATCGCCGGAGCGGTCAGCACCGCCGCGGCCGCCCCGCAGCCAGGACATCAACCCCATGAGCTCCTCGTCCTCCCCTGCACGGTGTGTCGCGCCCGGCCGGCGGCTAGTGCCCGTTGAGGCGGGCGACCTGCGCGACGAACTTCAGGCGTTCCGGATGTTCCAGGTCCAGCAGATCGTCCAGTGGCCAGTGGAAGTGGTAGGCGAGGTACGCGACCTCCTCGTAGAGCAGGTCGGCCGCGTACGTCACGATTCCCCCAGGCGGCCACCGGCGAGATTCACCGCGAACTCCTCGTCGCAGGACGGGCAGGTGACGGCGGCGCGGGTGTGACCCTCGGCGTTGATCCGGCGGTAGAAGTCCTGGAGGAAGGCCAGGTCGGAGGCGAACAGATCCTCGATGACACCAGGGTGGATGTCCTCGACCGTGCCGATGCGCGTCACGACCCGCGAGATGAGGACCACCGACAGATAGGCGGAGTTCTCCCTGACCCGGTCGTCCCGCAGGGGGACGAGTTCGTCGCGTGCGGTGGCCAGGCGCATCACACCGGTGCGGTGGACCGCGCCCGAATCGTCGACGTAACCACGGGGCAGCTCGAACCCGAACTCCGTACGCAGCGTCTCCTGCCGGCCTCCGGAGCCGCCCCGGTCCCCGGCCGCGGCCTCGACCTGATCCGGGCTCCGGTACTGGACCGAGCGGCGCATCAGTCGAGTTCCATGGCCTCGTAGGTGATCGCCAGTTTCTCGGTCAGCACCGAGGTGTCGCCGGCCTTCAGGGTGCCGATCTCCAGGGACTTCGGCCAGGCGTTGATGAGCTTGTAGCGCTTGATCGGCAGGCCTTCGTAGTCGTAGACGATGACGGCCCCGTTGCGGCGGGCGTTCGTCATGCGGCCGAACCGCGAGTCCTTGATCCACCGCTCGAAGCTGTTGTCCTCGGTGAGCCCGCGCGTCACGGTGACCTCACCCGCCTTGGGGCGACCGGGCAGCTTCTTGATGGCGTACTTGCCGTCGAAGGTGTTCTGCTTCAGCTCGATGACGTCCTGTTCCATCTTCAGACCGCTGACCTCGGTGATCTGCTTGATGATGACGCTGTCGAATTCGAGGCCGAAGGAATGCCCGACGGAACTGTCGAGATCGGGAAGTGGCACAGCAGACTCCTTACGCCGGACTCAGGAACGGGCTGTCAGCGACCAACGGGGGCGGCGGCCGGTCATTCGTCGACACCGCCGCTGCCGCCGGTCAGCTGGGAGAGCCGGAACACCACGAACTCGGCCGGTTTGACGGGGGCGACCCCGATCTCGCAGATGACCTGACCCGCGTCGATGCTCTCCGGCGGGTTCGTCTCGCGGTCGCACTTCACGTAGAACGCCTCCTCGGGGGTCAGCCCGAACAGCGATCCCTTGCGCCACTCGTTGACGAGGAACGCCGAGACGGTGCGCCGGACACGGGCCCACAGGGCGTCGTCGTTCGGCTCGAAGACGACCCACTGCGTACCGGCGAGGATCGACTCCTCCAGGTAGTTGAAGAGCCGCCGGACGTTCAGGTACCGCCAGGCGGGGTCGGACGCCAGAGTCCGTGCGCCCCACACCCGGATGCCCCGGCCGGGGAAGGCGCGGATGCAGTTCAGCCCGATCGGGTTGAGGAGGTCGTGCTCGCCCTTGGTGAGCTGGGTCGCCAGCGCGACGGCTCCCCGGACGACCTCGTTCGCCGGGGCCTTGTGCACGCCCCGCGTATCGTCGTTGCGCGCCCAGACCCCGGCGATGTGCCCGCTGGGCGGTACGAGGGTGGCGCGGCCGGACGCGGGGTCGGCGACGCTGATCCAGGGGTAGTAGAGCGTGGCGTACTTGGAGTCGAAGTTGGCCTGCCCGGTGCGCCAGCCGCGGATCTGCTGCGGGGTGAGCCCGGGCGGCGGGTCGAGGATGGCCACCCGGTCGCCCATCAGCTCGCAGTGGGTGATCAGCCCCTGCTGGACGGCGATGACCGACTCCAGGTCGAGCAGCCCGCGTTCGTACGCGCTCATCAGGTCGGGCACGGCGATCATGGTGACCTCGTCGACCGCTTCGAGGCCGCCGAGCCCCGTACGGCGGTCGGCGTCGCCGACGTACACCTCGGGGGCCATCGCACCGGAGCTGCCGGCGGCGGGGGCGGCCGGGGCGAGGACCACCGTCTGCGGCGCGGGCGGGGCGGGGGCGGCGCCGCGCCCGGACTCCCGTACCTCGATCAGCTCGGACTTGGCGTTGACGCGGGTGGCGACGTTGTCCTTGCTGCGCTTGGTGGTGACGGAGGGGTATGTCTCCACAACCTGTCCGTCGCGCTTCACGAGGAACCGGAAGACGTCGGCGGGCGGATCGTCGCTCTCGACCGGGGCGACCTCCACACTGATCTCGCCGCTCACGCCGGGCCGGGGCCGTACGGCGTAGGGCCCGACCGGGACCTCGGCGCCGACGGGCAGCTCGCCGGTCTCACCGGCTTCCCCGGTGTCGCCCGCCTCGGCCCCGTCGGCCCCGATGTGAGCCGCCGTCGTGCCGTCGTCGACGCGGACGACGTAACAGACCCCGCCACCGTTGGCGAAGAAGCCGTAGACGGAGGAGGCGAGGTAGGTGCCGTCGACGAAGTCGCCGAACGTGGCGACGAACTGGCTCCAGTTGGTGATCAGCGTCGCCTCGTCGAACGGGCCCTTCTGGGCGAAGCCGACGAAGGCGGCGACCGAGGTGCCCACCCCTTCGATCGGCCGGGACCCGGACTCGACCTCTTCGACGTAGACGCCGGGGGACAGGTACGACGGCATAAGGGCCTCTCCTCGACACACTCCTGAACGCACTGCTTGAAGGCACTGCTTGAACGCACGGCTTGAACGCACGGCTCGACCGGGTGACGCGGGCCATTCTCGTCACGGGGGCGATCACCGGGAACGGACGGTCGGCCGCCCCGCCGCGCATCGAGGGCTGCCCGATGAGGCAACGCGACCGCGCCGCGGATGCCGCCCCGCCGTGCCCCGCACGCGGTCCGCGCGCGCTGCGTACGTCCCCGGCTTCCCCGGCACGGTGGCAGCCACCACGCATGCACCACATCCGGGCGGCCTCCTGGCCGGCGGGAGCGGGAGAGGCGGGAGGGGCGGCGGATGAAGGCGGTTCCGGAGAAGCCTTCCGCCACGCCACCGCGTCACGACGCCGTGCACGCCCCGCACCTCGACGCCGTGCACGCCCCGGATCACGGGACGGCCCTCGAACTCTCCCGCTCGGAAGCGCCGCGCACAGAAGCGCCGCATACGGAGCGGGCGACCACGGCCCCGTTCCCCGACCGCCGCTCCATCCAACGGCTGCAACGCATGGCGGGGAACGGGGCGGTGTCGCGGCTGGTCGCCCAGCGGTACACGGCGCCGGTGAAACCGTCCCCGGCGCAGTCGGCCCGCTTCCGCGGTGTGAAGGCCGACGTGGCGGGGAAGAGGACCCGGCTCGCCGCGCACGCCCCGGCGGCAGCGGAGTCGAAGGCCTCGCAGGACGCGGCGGTGGCCCCGCCGGACGACAAGGAGGCCCAGGGCAAGACGGCGAACGCCGAGAAGATGAACGCGGCGAAGCCCGGGGAGTTCGACAAGAGGGCGTTCATCGACGCGGTGAACAAGGCGATCGACTCCCAGGCCCCCAAGAACCTCGACGAGGCCGACA
Source organism: Streptomyces sp. NPDC102283 (assembly GCF_044766265.1). Classification (NCBI taxonomy): domain Bacteria; kingdom Bacillati; phylum Actinomycetota; class Actinomycetes; order Kitasatosporales; family Streptomycetaceae; genus Streptomyces; species Streptomyces sp. NPDC102283. Next base: position 211,976 of record NZ_JBIWLQ010000007.1, on the reverse strand, counting down.
AGTTCGCCAAGTCCGGCAAGGCGGACCAGGTCAAGGCAGAGGTCGACGGCAAGGTCACCGACGGCAAGGAGACCTCCGCCAAGGACATCGACACCGCCACCAAGGCCCCGCCCGACACCTCGGCCGCCAAGGACAAGGAGGTCACCCCGCTCTCCCCCGACCAGGCTCCGGGCAATCCGGGCGCACCGTCCGCCACGGACGCGGTGCCCGAGAAGCAGCCCGCGGCCGTCACGGACTTCTCCGAGGGGCCGGCCGAGAACGACAAGGCGATGGCGGACGCCGAGGTCACCGAGGAACAGCTCGCCAAGGGCAACGAACCGGAGTTCACCGAGGCGCTGTCGGCGAAGAAGACCTCCGAGGCGGACGCGGCGAAGGCCCCCGCGAAGGGGAAGGCGGCGGAGGACCAGCAGCTCTCCACCGCCAAGGAGAACGCGGCAGCTTCCGGGGCCCAGGCGATGGCGGGCCTCACCGCGACCCGGGCCACCGCCGGCAAACAGGTCGACGGCGGCAAGAACGACACGAAGTCGAAGGACGAGAAGAAACGCGCCGAGGTCACGGCGAAACTCCAGAAGGTCTACGACGGCACGAAGAAGGACGTCGAGGACACCCTGTCCGGCCTGGACAAGAAGGTGGACACGGCGTTCACGTCGGGCGAGAAGTCAGCGCGGGACGCTTTCACGGCCGACCACAAGAGCCGGATGAAGAAGTACAAGGACAAGCGGTACTCGGGCGTGCGGGGCAAGATCCGCTGGGTCAAGGACAAGTTCGCCGGCCTGCCGAAGGCGGCGAACGACCTCTACCAGGAGTCCCGCAAGCTCTACGTCTCCCGCATGCAGACGGTCATCTCCTCGGTCGCCGACATCATCGGCGCCGAACTCGGCAGGGCGAAGGCCCGCATAGCCAAGGGCCGCACGGAGCTGAAGGCCGAGGTCGACAAGCTCCCCGCCGACCTGAAGCAGTTCGGCGAGGAGGCGGCGAAGGACTTCGCGGGCAAGTTCGACGACCTGGAAGCCACGGTCAACGAGAAGTCGGAACAGCTGGTCCAGGACCTGGCCCAGAAGTACACCGCCGCCCTCAACAAGATCGACGAGGAGATCAAGAAGCTCCAGGAGGCCAACAAGGGCCTGATCGACAAGGCCAAGGACGCCATCGTCGGAGCCATCAAGACGATCAACGAGCTGAAGAACCTGCTCCTGGGCATCCTCGCCAAGGCCGCCTCCGCGATCATGAAGATCATCAAGGACCCGATCGGCTTCCTGGGCAACCTGGTGAAAGCGGTCGGCGCGGGCCTGAACCTCTTCATCACGAACATCGCCGACCACCTGAAGACCGGCGTCGTCTCCTGGCTGCTGGGCACAGCGGTCAAGGCGGGCCTGGACCTCCCGGCCAAGTTCGACCTCAAGGGCATCATCCAGCTCATCGGCTCGATGCTCGGCCTGACCTGGGACAACATCCGCACCCGCGTCACCCGCAAGGGCGTCCCCGACGAGGCGATGAGCGCGGTCGAAACCTCGGTCCCGGTGGCGAAGAACCTCGCCGCCGAAGGCCCGGCCGGCGCGGTCAAGGAGATCCAGGCCGAGACGGGCGACCTCAAGGCCACCATCCTCGGCAAGCTGACGACCTACCTGATCCCCACGGTCCTCATCGCGGGCATCACGTGGATCATCTCCCTGCTGAACCCCGCCTCGGCGTTCGTCCGCGCGGTCAAGGGAATCATCGACATCGTCACGTTCATCGTGACGCAGGGCGCGCAGATCGCGGACTTCGTCAACGCGGTCCTGGACGCGGTCATCGCCATCGCCAACGGCGGCCAGGCCGGCGTCCCCAAACTCATCGAAGCCGCCCTCGCCTCCAGCGTCCCCCTCCTGATCGGCTTCCTCGCCGCCCTGCTGGGCATCGGCGGCCTCGCCAACAAGGTCAAGTCGGTCTTCCAGTCGGTGTCACGACCGGTCACGCGAGCCATCGACAAGATCGTCGACTTCATCGCGAAGAAGGGGAAGTCGCTGTGGAACAAGAAAAGAAAGGTCGATAAGAACGACGAGACTAAAAGAAGGAATGGGGACGAAAACAAAGAGCCGGGAAAGGGTTCGAACCCGGCAACCGACATCGCCCTACCATCCACGCCTTTTGCCACTCGCGACGGAGAGAGGCATAAGGTACTTTTCGCGGGCCGTGGCACTTCGGCGGAGTTGAAGGTACACAGCGTCGAACAACGGATCACCGAGTTCTTCGGGGCGTGGGACACAGAAGTTAAGAATATGCCCGAGACAAGCCCAGCCAAGGCGCAACAGGGTGAGGCATTGGCCGCCGCGATAGCGAAGTCCGATGACGTAGGAAAAAGAAAGGATGCGTTGGGCAGAAACGGCGCGCCCAGCGCAGGACGCCAGCGGGACTACGACCTGCTGGTCGCGGACATGAAGGACCTTGCAGCTCTCCTCGCCGTCCGAAGCCCCAAGCCTCCACTCCCTCCTCCTGTGCTGCCGCCATTCTCTAACGGTGTGCTAACTACCGGGTTCAAAGCGCATTACCTGCCCAAGGATATTGCGAGCATCCACCCGGGTCAGCTCGCAGACGCAAATAATGGCGCCACGCTGCGCGGGTGGAGTTTCGTCAGCTTGAACAGCCTCAACCCCTCCAAAAATGCAGTCTGGGTGAAGATGCATCTACTGCCCTTCCCTCTCGGCGGGAAGGCTACCGATTCCAATCTGGTAGTGGCCCGTGGCACGACGAACACAACCTTCCACTTCGGGGTCGAAGACCCTGCGGCAGAGGCCCTTAGGGAAGGGCGAGAGGAAATGATCTGGTACGAGGTCGACGTAAGCACGCACACAAATCCCGACGGCTTCCTCGACACCATAACGGTGCGCTGGGCTGGCTACGAGGTCAAGGACGGTGCGTGGGAACCGAAGAATCCTAGTACCGCAAAGAAACAAGAACTTACGTCGAGCCCTCAGACGGCACCAAGCCTCACCGGGCGAAACCCGCTGATACTCGACTCGATCGGCAAGCGCGGCTGGAAAGGTCTCAGTAACGCGATTTTCGGATCGAAAACATTCGAATCATTCTCTCAGATGGTGATCGATGAACTCAAGAGCGGCGGGACCTTCACCAGCACCACCAGTCTGAGACTCAGGCTAATAGCCGCCGACTCCCGACGCTCAAACGGAATCGACGGAGTTACAAATAAGATAGACACCCTAATCGACGCAATAAACCAAGGACGCATTAGCATCTAAATCAAGGAGAATGGAAACGGCATGCCTACTCCCAGCCCGTCACCGATCGAGAGTCGCTTTCTCGATATGATCGAAGCTCTGAAACAGTGCGACGTCATCCGTGTGGACGGAGAAAGGAAGGGCGCCATCAGCGACATAGCCGAAGATTCTTCGGCTGGATTCTCCCAACTCATGGAAGTGTGCGGAATCAACCTAGACCCCAGCCTCACAGAAAAACACGTGCGCTACTTGGACCTCGGAATCCACTGGTACGCAACCGATGCCTCTACCAGCGGAGGTGGAGAATTCTTCCTGCACGAACTGATTGACGCACTGGCATCCGCGCCGCCCGACACCAGCAGCGCCCAGAACGACGCAGAAAGTGAACTCTTCCAGCAGCTGCGAGTGATCGACTACCACCCGGAAGGAGGAGCCATATCATTTGCCGCCGTCCGGCTGCTGTCCAACACCATTGCACCCCGGGTGTGGGCCCACTATTTCCCGTTCGGGACCTTCGAACTCGACCTGGATTATTCCGCATACTTAGATGCACTCCTGCTGACCAAGGGCTTTCACGGATGGCATTTTCTTTATGCGGACATACGACTTGCGGACCCGAAGTACGCCCCTCTCGTCGGCCTTATCCGGACCGGGCTCGACCTCCTGAAGGTGGCCCTGCCGGATCCGCGGCACGAGGAACTCGAGGTCCGACTGGCCGAGCGTATGGGCTGAACAGCCCGGTAGCGCCCGGTGGCCTCCGAGGCCCTCGCCGGGGTGACCTTCATCGCTGGTCGTCTACCGAACAGATCTTCAGTCACCCCAGGATCGACGCCATCCATGGCCCGTGAACGGAACAGGAACACACACGGGCATAGCCACGCCCTACGCGAAACCTCGACAGAAGAAGCCGGGTACCGGACACCGACAAACGGACGCACTATCTCTACTAGAAGAAATACTAGTTAGAATCAGTCCCATGAGCGACGAAGTCACCTATGGACCCGGTGAAGGCCCCACCGCCAACGTCTCCGTCAGCCTGCACTCCGGCAACATCGCCGCCGTCCGCGCGCGCGTCGGGAAGCGGGGGTTCTCCGCGTACGTGGACGCCGCCGTGCAGCGGCAGATCGAGCGCGACAACCTCGCCGAGCTGACCGCCGCACACGAGGCGGAGCACGGTGAGTTCAGCCAGGCGGAGATCGACGCCGCCCGTGCCCTGCTGCGCGGGGACGCCGACGGCGGCATGGGGAGCGCGGCTTGATGAACCGGCCGGGAACCCTCGTCCTGGACAGCGAAGGACTGTCGAAGGTGATCGCCGACGACCGCCGGGTCATGGCCCTGGTACGCGGGGCCGAACAGGAGGACATGCGGGTCGTGACCAGCATCCTCACCCTCATCGAGGCGCATCACGCACGGGTGAACTCAGCCCGCTTCAACTGGGCCGTGTCCCGGCTGAACGTGGAACCGGTCACCGAGGAGATCGGGCGCACGGCGATGGCCCTGCTCGTCGACGCGGGCCTTCATGGGCACAAGTACGCCATCGACTCAGTCGTCGCGGCCACCGCGCTCCACGCTCCGAAGCCGGCCGTGATCCTGACCTCCGATCCCGAGGACCTGACCATGCTCTGCGGCGACAGGGTCCGGATCGTCAAGGTCTGATCCCAGCTCCCGCCCCCGAGCGCCCCTCAGGTCACCAGCCCCAAGTACGGCCCGAACTCCGAAACCAGCGTCAGCCGACCCAGCTTCTGGTACTCCCGCTGGATCGCGTGGATCACCGTCTCCATCGTCACCGCACCCCCCGCCTCCGCCGCCAGGTACGCCGACGTCACCGCGATCGAGCGGATGTTGCCCCCCGCCAGCTCGAAGTTCTCGGCGCAGAAGGGCAGATCCAGGTCCGTGCCGCGCGGGAGGGTCGGGCCCAGGCAGCGGTCCCAGAGGAGGAGGCGTTGTTCGGGGTCCGGGACCGGGAAGTCGATGACCAGGTCCAGGCGGCGGGTGAAGGCGTCGTCCAGGTTGGCGCGGAGGTTGGTGGCGAGGATGGCCAGGCCGTCGAAGGACTCCATGCGTTGCAGGAGGTACGCGCTCTCCACGTTGGCGTAGCGGTCGTGCGCGTCCTTCACGTCGGAGCGCTTGCCGAAGATCGCGTCCGCCTCGTCGAAGAGGAGCACGCCGTTCACGCCCGCCGCCTCCGTGAAGATCCGCTCCAGGTTCTTCTCCGTCTCGCCCACGTACTTGTCGATCACCGTCGCCAGGTCGACCGTGTACAGGTCCAGCCCCAGGTCCGCGGCGATCACCTCCGCCGACATCGTCTTACCCGTGCCGGAGTCGCCCGCGAACAGCGCCGACACCCCCCGGCCCCGGCCCCCGCCCGGCCGCATCCCCCACTCCCCCAGCACCCGGTCACGGTGCCGGGCGCGGGCCGTGAGCTCGCGGAGCTGGGTGTGGGTGTCGGGCGGGAGGACCAGGTCGTCCCAGGTCACCGTGGGTTCGATGCGGCGGGCCAGCCGGTCCAGGCCCGCCGCGTTCTGGGCGCGGGCCCCCCGCCGTACGTGGTCCGCGGTGAGCTCGCCGCCCGCCAGCCGGGCCGCCTGGGCGGCTGAGCGGGCGGCTCCGGTGATCTGTTCCGGAGTGAGGAGGAACGGGGCCAGCAGCTGGTCGGGGGCGAGGGCGGCCGGAAGCGGCGCGTCCTCCCGGAGGCGGTACGCGTCCCGCCACAGCGCCCCCCGCGCCGACGGCTCCACCCGGGGCGCGTGCAGCAGCAAGGGCGGGGCGACCGACCAGGACGCGTCCCAGGGCGCCCGGCCCACCAGGACCGTGGGGACCGGCGTGGCCGTGAGGAGCCTGAGCAGCCCCGGGCGCTCCCGGGACACCGCGTCCAGCGGCGCGCAGACCAGGCCCGCACCCGTCAGGCGCGCCTCCCGGACCAGGGCGCTCACCGCCTCGGCGGGCGACGGGTCCTCCGCCAGGCGGGCCAGGTCCAGGCCCAGGACGCCCAGGCCCGCCCGCGTCAGCGCCGACGCTGCCAGCGCCGTGCCGGCCCCGCCCTGGTCCTCGCTCAGGTAAGCCAGCCGTACGCCGTCGGCGAGGACCCCGGCGAGCGGGGCCGGGTCCCCCACACCGGGCACGGCCTGCCACGGGGCCAGCAGGTCCGCCAGTCGCGGGTCCGGGGTGTCGTCGCCCAGCAGGTGCGCGGCCACCCGGTCCGGCACCCGCAGCGCACGGCTCAGGAACGGGCGGTTCAGGTCCTCCGCCAGGAGCAGCCCGCCGGACCGGAGCGGTGCTCCCGCGGCCAGCCGGGCACGGGCCGCCGGATCGGAGAGAGCCACTCCGCACAGGCCCAGCGCCAGCCCGATGGACGGGCGGCGACGGGACACGTCGTCGTTCAGATAGCCGTAGAACGCCTCGAAACGGTCGTCCAGATCCGGTACGAGCGCGATGAGCAGGATCTCCGTGTCGATCGACGTGAGCCCGAACTCCCTCGCGAGTGAAGCCAGTCGGGAATCCCCCTCCGCATCGGCGGCCCCCTCACCGGCCGGTTCCTCGGCCGACGAACCCTCGGCCGAGGAACCGTCCAGCGCCGGGAACCCCCTCGCCCCCTCCTCGTCCAGCAGCCGCACGATGCTGTCATCCGTGAGATACAGGCCCCGGAAGTCGTCGTCCGGGTCCGGATCGGTGCTCCGCCGCAGCTCCACCGCGTGCCGGATGCGCCGTTCCACGGCCGCCGCCCGGGCGAGCAGATGGCGGAGGTCCGGGGCGACGGCGTCCCGGGCTGTCATACGTCCCCTCTCTCAGGTGACGTACCCCGTCGCTCACGTTGCTCAGGTGATGTACCCCGTCTCTCACGTTGCTCAGGTGGCGACCCCCGCCGCTCCGTGATCCGCAGCGACACCGCCCGTCCGTGCGCCCCGCCCGAGGGCGCGGAGGAAGGCTCCCGGACCGGCCGCCCGGGACGCGACCCGTACACCGGCAGCCCCGGCCGACCCGGTTGCGCCTCCGTCGCACCGGCCCCCGCCAGCTCCCCGGAAACCGGCGCGGGTACATCCCCGAACTGCGCCCGCAGCCCCTCGTCGCCCACCGGCGGGCCCGCCTCGTAGACCGGCGAGGCCGTCACCGGAACGCTGATCACCAGGTCGAGCGAGGGTTTCAGTTCGCCCCCGAGCGCGCTCCACACATCGGCGAACGACCGGTCCTCCGGCGGCGGCAGGGCGATCGACATCGGGACGGCGGCCCCGACCTCGGCCAGCGAGCCCGCCAGCCGCTCCGGCGGCAGCGCCTCGTACCGCAGCAGACAGGCCAGCAGGGAGGAGAGCAGCCGGTGTTCGTCCTCGGGGCGCTTCGTCCACGCCGTGATCAGGTACGACAGCTTGAAGAAGCGCGGCGGGCGGCGCCGGGCCACGATCGCCCCGCGCTCGTCGTACTCGTTGTGCAGGCCGCGCTCCCGCCGCCGCATGTCTTCGCGTATGTCGTAGAGGTAGAGGTTGACCATCGGGGCGTTGACCTTGGCCGCCCACTCCCGGGTCGGGGCGTCGAAGACCACCGCGATCTGACGGCCCTCCAGCACCTCGGCCCGGATCAGGGCCCGCAGGACGTCGTCCACCTCGTGGATCATCCGGTGACCGCCTCCGAAGCGAAGAGCCCACTCATGACCGGCCCGCGAAGTCCGGGGGCTGGAGGTTGTGCTGCACGACCAGGACCGGTTTCCGCAGGCGCGGCAGATCGCGGGCCTCCGCCCGCAGAACGCGCGGGCCCAGCGTGTCCTTGCGCAGGACCAACACCTGCACCTCGAAGGTGCCGTCCCGGCCGACCCGTACGCCGGACCGGTCCGCCGTGATGCCGATGTTCCACGTGAAACGTACGGTCTCGCCCGGCGGATAGTCCTTGCCCCGGGCCAGTACCGGCTGCCCCGGCTTCGCCACCTGCGGGGTGACCGTCAGCGAGGGCTTGAGGACCCTCAGCCGGTCCAGGTCCCGGTTGTTCGCCGTACGCCCGTCGGGCAGGGTTCCGCGCACGGTGGCCCGCACGTCACCGGTGACCGCCGCCCGGTAGGTCGCCCTCTGCGTCACCTCGATCCGGTCCCCGGCGGCGATCGTGCAGGGCCGCGCCGCCGTGCACCGGCTCAGGCCGGGCAGGCTCCGGTCCTTCGACTCGTCCGTCCTCGGCCAAGCTGTCCCGAGGACGACGCCGGTCGCCGTGTCCGGCCCCGCGTTGGTGATCGTGAACCGGGCGGTGGCGGGCCGCCCCACGTACGTACGGTCCGGGCTGACATCGGCCAGTACCGCGAGGTCGGAGGCCGGAGGCGGGGGCGGCGGCGGAGGCGCGGGCGGGTCCGGCGGGACCACGGGTTCCAGCACCTCGAACCGGGCCGTGTCCGCCCCCGTGTTGCCCGCCGAGTCCGTGGCGGAACAGGTGACCGTCGTCGTTCCGACCGGGAAGAGCGATCCGGACGGCGGGGCACAGGTCACCGACAGCGCCCCGTCCTGCGGGTCCGTCGCCGTGGCCGTGTAGTCGATGCGGACGCCGTCGTCGTCGGTCGCCCTGGCCGTACGGTCGTCCACGGTGACGACGGGCACGTCGACGTCGTTCACGGCGATGCTGATCTGCTGCTGGAAGTCCGGATCGGGCACCGCGGCCGGCCCGATCGTGTCCGTCCCCGGCACCTGGGTTCCGAGCAGGAACTGCACGGTGCAGGTCAGCGTCGTGCCCTGCGGGGCATCGGCCGACACGTCGACGGTCTCCGTGAACTGGGCGGTTCCGCCGCTGGTCAGCCGTCTCGTCGGCGGGTCCAGGGCGACGCTGAGATGTGGGTCGCAGTCGGCGAGTTCATGGCCGACGGAGGTGGGCAGATTGTCGAAGCCGTTCATGATCGCTTCGGCCGTGTCGTCCGGCTGGATACCTTCGAGCAGTTGGCCACCGGTCGCTTCGATGATCCGGGTGGCCTGACCGGTTTCGGTCGGCGGAATCTCGATCTGACCCGGGTAGTCCGGGTTGTTGGCGTTCCCGTTGCCGTTCAGGCCGTCCCCGCGGTCGCTCTCCACTTCGATGCCGATCACCCGGACTCCGTTGTCCTGAAGGTCGGCGATCGTGTCGTCGATGGTGTGGCCGTTGCTCGGCGCGTGACTGGAGGCGTCGCTGACCAGGACGACGACCGGGCTCGCGCCCTCACGGAAGACCGTCTTGCCGTCCGCGCCGTCGGCGATCTCCCACAGACCGTTGATCCAGTCCTCCGACGGACCCATGCTGAACCCGCCGAGGTCCGTGCGCAGCCCGTTGACACCGGTCTGGACCAGGCTGATGTCGTCCGTCAGCTCTTGGAGTACCCGGAACCCCGCGTTCGGCCTGTCGACCTGCTGGTCGCCGAACGTGGCGACCGCGAACCGCGAATCAGGCTCCTCGGCCCTGATCTTGCCGACGATGTCGGGCAGATTCTCCTGAACGCTCGTGATCGGGACCTCCATGCTCCCCGTACCGTCCACCAGCAGGACCACATCCGGCCGCGGTGGGATCGCCGGGGTCCGCACCCGCTTGTCCACACCCGTCGAACCGCCCGGGTCGAGCGCCTCCTCCAGCGTCGCCGGAGTGACCCACGGCTCCGGCGGCACGGGCACGGCGGACGCCACACCGCTCACGCCCGAGGCGGGGGCGAGACCGGCGGCCAGCAGCAGGAGAACGAGCCCCGCCACTCGCCTTCGCGGTCCCGTTCCTGGCTGAAACCACCGCACAGCGTTCCCCTCCTCGCGCCCCGCCCGACACCCGGAGGCCACCGTCGCGCACCGGCCGGGCGCGTGCGGAGAGAGACGAGTCACTTCCGCGGGAAGGCGGAACTGCCCGATGGTGCATAGGGGTTCATGATGACGTCCGCGGCTCGACCGACCGTCAGATAAGGCCCTGACGCATCGCGTACGCCACGGCGTGGGAGCGATTACGCAATTGCAGGCGGGTCATCACCGAGTGCAGCACGTTCTTGATCGTGCGCTCGGAGTACGCCAGCTTCGTCGCGATGTCCGCGGTGTCGTACCCCTCGGCGACCAGGCGCAGCACGTCCACCTCGCGCGCGGCCAGGCCGGTGAAGTGCAGGCCTCGCGGGCCGAGCACCTGGCCCTGGAGCCTGCCGACCTCTTCGAGGAGGCGTCCGAGCAGGTCGGAGGGGAGATGCCCCTCGCCCCGGGCCACCGTGCCGATGACCTGCACCAGATGGTCCGGCGTCGACTCGGACCGCCTGACGACCCCCGCGACCCCGCACTCCGCCGCGCTGACCAGCTTCTGTTCGTCGATGTCCGTGGTCACCAGCACCGTGCGGCAGGTGCTGGTGCGCTGGATGTTACGCAGGACGCGCAGCACCTCGTCGTCCACCGCGTCGACCACCATGACCACGACCTGGGGCGCGGGCTCGGCGTCGTCGCGGTCAACGACGACAACCTCGGGACGGGCCCGTAACTGGCTGGCCACTCCGGCCTGGGAAATCGGGTCCTGCGCACGTAAAACGACAGTGATGCGCTCCATGCGAATGCTCCCCCTGGGCACCAGCCGGAAGCGTCACACTGCAGGCACAAGCTCCACAGCTGTATTCGTCCGCCCCATCCGTTGTGAGGCGGTCTGAGGATTCCCGTTCTTACTCGTGAGGAAACTGAAAGGTTGCCTCGGGCATCACATCTGCCCGAAAGTGTTCCTCCGTGACCGGTGCCCGCCCTCCGGCCCGGTCCTACGGTCCGCGTATGAGTCTTACCGCAAGCCTCGACGCGTCGTCCGTCACCGTCGCACCGGGCGAGGAGACGACCCTTCCCCTGCAGATTCTCAACTCCGGCCGGACCGTCGAGGAATACCACTTCGAGGTGGTCGGGACCTGTGCCGCCTGGTCGGCGATGGAGCCCGCGGTCCTCTCCCTCTACCCCGGTGACTCCGGAACCGTCTCCCTGGTCATGCGCCCGCCGCGCGAGGCGACGGTCCTCGCGGGCGAGAGCACGTTCGGGATCCGGGTGATGCCGACCGGCGACCGGAGCGAGACGGTGGTGCCCGAGGGCCGGGTGACCGTCCTGCCGTTCACCGAGACCACCGCCGAACTGGTCCCGCGCGGCTCGAACGGCTCGCGGAGCGGACGGCACCAGTTCGCCGTCGACAACCGGGGCAACACCCCGGTGACCGTACGGCTCGGAGCCCAGCCCGGCACGGAACAGGCTCGGGTGGTGTTCGCCGCGTCCGAGCTGCGGATCGAGCCGGGGCACGCGGAGTTCGCGAAGCTGCGCGTCCACCCGGCGAAGCGGATGTGGCGCGGTACGCCGGTGACGCACGCCTTCCAGGTGTTCGCCGCCCCGCAGCCGCCCGAGGGCGAAGAGGCGCCGGCCCCCGTGCTGGTGGACGGCTCCTACCAACAGGACCCGATCCTGCCGCGCTGGCTGCCCCGGGCCCTGCTCACCGCCGCTCTGCTGATCCTCGTCCTGGTGGGGCTCTGGTACGCGCTGCTGCGCCCGGCGGTGAAGTCCGCGGCCCGGGAGGCGGTCACTCCTGAAGCGGTACGGTCGGCCGCCGCGGCCGACAAGAGCAAGGCCCCGGAAGAGGGCGAGCAGGGCGGTGCGGACTCCGGAGGCGGCGACTCCGCCGGTGCGGGCACGGGCGGCGGCTCGACCGACCCCACTCCGTCACCGGGCCCTTCCGCCTCGGGCGGCAGCGGCGGGGGCGGCGGCGACACGGCGTCGGGCGCCCCGACCAGCGCGCAGGCCCGGGTGCGGGACGCGGTGGGCGGCGGTCCGAACACCGGGACGGCCCTGGAGGTACCGGCCGGCCAGACCTTCCAGCTCACCGACATCGTGGTGCAGAACCCGCAGGGCGACGCGGGCACGGTCACCGTCACGGCCGGCGAGGGCACCCGCGTCCTGAGCCTCGGCCTGGAGAACTTCCGCGACTCCGACTACCACTTCGTGACCCCGATCCTGGTACCCGCGGGCGGCAAGGTCACGATGACGATCGACTGCCGGCGGGTCGGCAAGCCGGTGGGCGCCCCGGCCCCCTCGCGGTGCTCGTCCTCGATGTTCCTGGGCGGGACGATGCGCACGGACACCCCGGCAGGCTGAAGCCCCACACAGGGACCGGCCCACGGGCCCACCGGCCGACCCGTCCACCGGTCCATCGGCCGACCGGTCCACCAGGTCATCAGGTCACCGGCCGACTGGCCGGCAGGCCGGTCGGCCGAAGCGGACTCCCTCAGGCCGGGGGCTTCTCCTCTTCCTCTTCCTCGCCCGGCGCCTTCTCCGCCGCACGCTGCACGAACGACCCCTGTACGTCAGCGGGTTGCTCGTCCTCGTCCTCCGTGGCCGCCCGCTGCACGGCGGCGGAAGCGGCGACGGGCGCAGGGGCGGCCACGGGGGCAGCCGGGGCGGGCGCGGCCTCCGGCGCGGGATCGGACAGCACCCGGTCCGCGTTCGCGACGGCTTCGCGCTCGAACCGGTCCGAAGGGTCGCTGACCCGTATGCCGCCCGGGGCCTCGGTCCCCTCCACCGGGCCGTTGCGCTGCTGGATCACATGGGTCAGCTCATGGGCCAGCGTGGTCCGGCCCTGCGGCGATCCGGGGTCGTAGGCGTCGCGCTGGAACACCACGTTGTTGCCCACGGTGTACGCGTGCGCCCCGACGCCCTTCGCCGACTCGTGCGCGGCGGAGTCGTGGTGGACGCGCACGTCGGAGAAGTCCGCGCCCATCCGGCTCTCCATGTCCGTACGGGTGTCGGTGTCCAGGGGCGAGCCGCCGGAGGAGACCACGTCGTGCACCGGCGACCGCTGCTCCTCGGCCTGCCCCGTCCGCCCCGTCGGCTCGGCCGGCTCGACCTGCTCGGCGGCGGTCTCCGCGGCCCCGGACCGGGCCCGTTGGACCATCGCCCCGATCGCCCCGTTGCCGGCGGTCCGCTGGAGCAGCCCCATCCCGGCCGCCCCGACCACATCGGCCCGGCCCGCCGCGGCGGCGCGGAAGACGTGGTGGTCCCGCTCGCCGGGCGCCTCGGCCGCGGTTTCGCCGCGCTGCTCATCGCGCTCGTGGGCCTGGTCCCGCCCGCCGTGCCCGTGGTGTCCACCGTGTCCACCGTGTCCGTGGTTCTCGTGGTGTTCCTGCTCGATGTCGTGCGCGTCCATCCTCATCTCCCCTGACCGCACCGTCCTCGGCATTCCACGATCACGGCGCGGCCCCCGGGCCGTCCAGCCCGAGCCCCGGCCCGGCCGGGGCATCCGGAGCTGCCTCATCGGGCAGCGCGGCGGCACGGACGGACGCGCGCACCATGGCCGCCCCTCTCCTCCCGGCTCGGCTTCCCCGCTCCTCCCTGCTCGGCTTCCGCGTTCGCCCCTGCTGGGCCGCCCCGCTCCTCCTTACTCCCTTCGGCCGACAGGGAAGAGGCCATCGGCGCAGTACCGCTCGCCGTCGTCCGCCGTGCTCGCGATGATCGGCACCATGACCACGAGCGACAGCGGCAAGGACATCACCCTGCGGATCGCCCAGAATCCGGAGGCCGACGAGCTTCTCGGCCGCAGCCCGCTGGCCGCCCTGGTCGGCATGTTGCTGGACCAGCAGGTTCCGATGGAGTGGGCGTTCACGGGCCCGTACACCCTCGCGGAGCGCATGGGCTCCGACGACCTGGACGCGGGGCGGATCGCCGCCTACGACCCGGACGCCTTCACCGAGCTGTTCACCACCAAACCGGCCCTGCACCGCTACCCCGGCTCCATGGCCCAGCGAGTGCAGCAACTGTGCCAGTTCCTGGTGGCGGAGTACGGCGGTGACGCGAGCGCCGTGTGGCGGAACGCGGCGACCGGCGCCGAGCTGCTGGAGCGGCTCAACGCGCTGCCCGGCTTCGGCGAACAGAAGGCGCGGATCTTCCTGGCGCTGCTCGGCAAGCAGTTCGGCGTACGGCCGACGGGGTGGCGAGGGGCGGCGGGCCCGTACGGCGAGGCCGGATCGCACCGGTCGGTCGCCGACATCACGGGCCCGGAGTCACTCGTGGAGGTGCGCGCGTACAAACAGGAGGCCAAGCGGACGGCCAAAACGGCGGCCAAAACGGCGGCCAGGACGGCGAAGTCTGCCGAAGCGGCGAAGCAACGGGGCGGGGCGTCGCCAAGGAAGTCGGGCGGCTCATCACCCGGGAAGTCGGCCGGGCAGTCGACCGGGAAGTGACCTGGTCGAGCGCCGGATCAGGCCGACACCGCCCTCTCACCGATCGGATCCGGCCACATCTGTTCACAGGCGTCACCCCACTCGCTAGCTTTCGCAGCACATTTGTTCAGCCGTTCAGGTACTGAGCCGCTCGAAACACCGGCGGTCCAGGTACTGAGCCGCTCAGAGCACCAGCCGTTCAGACCGGAAGGACTCCTGTGCACGCAACACGTCGCAGAGCCATGGCTGTCGTGGCCGCCACCGCCCTGGCCACACCGCTCCTCCTGGCCGCGTCCCCGCACCCCGGGCACCCCGCGCCCCACGACCCCGGGAAGGAAGCAGCCAAGCTGTCACGGGAACTGGTGAGGAACGCGTCCGCAGGCGACGCCTACCGCCACCTCCAGCAGTTCCAGGCGATAGCCGACTCGACCGACGGTCACCGCGCCGCCGGATCGCTGGGCCACGACGCCTCGGCGGCGTACGTCTACCGCCAGCTCCAGCGCGCCGGGTACAAGGTCTCGTACGAGACCTTCCGCTTCACCTACACGGAGACGCTGGCCGAGAAGCTCTCCGTGGTGACGCCGACGCCCCGCGACGTCACGATCAAGGCCATGACGTACACGCCGTCGACCGAGGTGGGCGGCCTGACAGCGGCGCTCGTCGCGGTGCCCGTCGACGCGACGACGGGATGCGAGGCCGCCGACTACGCCTCCACGACCTTCACCGGCAAGATCGCGCTGATCAAGCGCGGCGGGTGCTCCTTCGCCGAGAAGCAGGCAGCCGCCGCCGAGGCGGGCGCGGCCGGAGCGGTCATCTACAACAACGTCGAGGGCGTCCTGTCCGGCACGCTCGGCGAGGTCGCGGCCGGAAAGATCCCGACCGGCGGCCTCACCCAGGAGGAGGGCGAGAAGCTCGCCGCCGACCTCGCGGGCGGCGAGGTCACGGTCTCCTTCGAGATCCGCGAGTTCCAGCAGGACCGACCCACCCGCAACGTCATCGCCGAGACGCCCGGCGGCAGCACGGCGCGGACCGTGATGCTCGGCGCCCACCTCGACTCGGTGACCGAGGGCCCCGGCATCAACGACAACGGCTCCGGATCCGCCGGCCTGCTCGAAGTCGCCCTGGACCTGGCGAAGTCGAAGAGCAAGCCCGCCAACAAGGTGAGGTTCGCCTGGTGGTCGGCCGAGGAGAACGGTCTGATCGGCTCGGAGAAGTACGTCGCGGCGCTCTCCGAGAAGCAGCGCGAGCAGATCGCGCTCTACCTGAACTTCGACATGATCGCCTCGCCGAACGGCGTCCAGTTCGTCTTCGACGGTGACAACTCCGACGAGGTCGGCGAGGGCCCCGGCCCGGAGGGCTCGGCCCAACTGGAGCGCGACATCAACGAGTTCCTCGACGGCAAGGGCAAGCCGCACGAGGGCACCGACTTCACCGGCCGCTCGGACTACGGGCCGTTCATCGAGGTCGGCATCCCGTCCGGCGGTACGGACACCGGGGCGGAGGGCATCAAGACGGCGGCCCAGGCCGAGGTGTTCGGCGGCGAGGCGGGGATCGCGTACGACCCCTGCTACCACGCGGCCTGCGACGACCTGGACAACATCGACATGGGCCACTTCGACACCAACATCGACGTGATCGCCAACGCCGTCGGGACGTACGCCCACGACCTGCGCTCCCTGACCCGCCCGGTCACCCCCGACACCGGCACGGGTACGCCGGGCAGCGGTGGCAGCGGCGGCGGCCTGCGCGAGGGCCACGGCCGCGTCGCGGAGTAGCGGCCGCCCCGAAACGGACCCCGCGAGCGACGAGCCTTAGGCGGCGACCGTAAGCACGGTGAGAACCGTGAGCACGGTGAGAACCGTGAACTGAACCGTGAGCACAGTGAACTGAACCGGCCGTGGGCCCGGTGCGGGATCCGTACGTACGTCTCCCGCACCGGGCCCGCTCAGGCACTCCCTCCGCTCCCTGCCCCTGCCCCTGCCCCCGTAACCCCTGTCCCCGTAACCCCTGTCCTGGTATCCCGCCCTATTCAGCGGTATACGGCCTTTGCACCCGCATCGCGGTGAGCTTCCCCGGCTGCGCCCGGTGGCCCTTGCCCGGTAGGCTTTCCGTGTGATCTTCAAGCGCATCGGAAATGGGAAGCCATACCCCGACCACGGCCGGGAAAGCACCCGGCAGTGGGCGGACGTCGCGCCGCGTCCGGTTCGCCTGGACCAGCTCGTGACCACCAAGGGCCAGCTGGACCTGGAGACCCTCCTCGCCGAGGACTCCACGTTCTACGGCGACCTGTTCGCCCACGTCGTGAAGTGGCAGGGCGACCTCTACCTGGAGGACGGGCTGCACCGGGCGGTCCGGGCCGCGCTCCAGCAGCGCCAGGTACTGCACGCCCGCGTCCTCGACCTGGGCTGACGCCGCCCCGGCCACCCACGCTCACCGCCGCGTGGACGCCCGCACACCCCACCCGGGTTTACGCACCTCACCAAAGCCCGATTCGGGCCTTTCGAGTGTTTTCACGCTCATCCGGGTGCCATGTGTTGATCATTTTGTACGCGTCCTCACCGGCCGCACTACGCTGCGTCCATGAGCATGCTCACTCCCCCCGGCATGGGCGGAAAGTACCGCATCACGGGCGACGCCTATCCTCGTATGCGTCGCCCCCGGCACCGCCGCAGGCTGGTCATCGCGGGCATCGGAGCCGTCGTCGCCCTCAGCCTGGCCGGCTGGGGCACGTTGCAGCTCATCGACGTCTTCACCGGCGGCGACAAGAGCGCCAGTGCGGCCGACCACAAGCGGGACTGCCCCACCGCGAAGCCGTCGGCGGCCCCGGCCAAGGCACTGCCGAAGCCCGCCGCCATCAAGGTCAACGTCTACAACGCGACGACGCGCAGCGGGCTGGCCAAGTCCGCGGCCGAGGAGCTCAAGAAGCGCGGCTTCGCCATCGGCGAGGTGGGCAACGCGGCGAAGGCGTACGACAAGAAGGTGCCGGGCACAGGCGTGCTGCTCGGCGCACCGACCGCGACGGACGGCAGCTTCACCGTGCTCGGCACCCAGCTGGCGGGCACGGTGCAGAAGACCGACACCCGCAGGACGGGCGAGGTCGACCTGATCCTCGGGGCGAAGTTCAAGGCGTTCAGCACCCCGCAGGAGGCCACCGCCGCGATGGCGGCCCTGACGAAGCCGGCACCGGCCCCGTCCCCCTCCTGCTGAACCCCGCACACGAAAGCGCCCCGTCCCGGCACCGTACGCATAAGTACGAGCCGGAACGGGGCGCGAAACCGTGGAACGGCCCTACCTGGCCCCTTGGCGTCCGGAGGACCTAATCGGGCCCCGGGGACCCACTCGGCCGCCGCCCGAACCTATTCGGCCGTGCCGTACATCCGGTCGCCCGCGTCCCCGAGGCCCGGCACGATGTAGCCGTTCTCGTTGAGCCGCTCGTCCACGGAGGCGGTGACGACGGTGACCGGGGTCCCGGCCAGCTCGCGCTCCATCACCTCGACGCCCTCGGGCGCCGCGAGGAGGACGACGGCGGTGACATCGTCGGCGCCGCGCCTGATCAGCTCGCGAATGGCCGCGACGAGGGTGCCGCCGGTGGCCAGCATCGGGTCCAGCACGTAGACCTGGCGGCCGGAGAGGTCCTCCGGCATCCGGGTCGCGTACGTCTCCGCCTGGAGCGTCTCCTCGTTGCGGATCATGCCGAGGAAGCCCACTTCGGCGGTCGGCAGCAGCCGCACCATGCCGTCCAGCATGCCCAGACCTGCGCGCAGGATCGGGACGACCAGGGGCCGGGGGTACGAGAGCTTCACCCCGGTCGTGGGCGTCACCGGGGTCTCGATGTCGACCTGCTCGGTGCGCACATCCCGGGTGGCCTCGTAGGCGAGAAGGGTGACCAGCTCGTCGGCGAGCCGCCGGAAGGTCGGGGAGTCGGTGCGCTTGTCGCGCAGCGTGGTGAGTTTGTGCGCCACCAGCGGGTGGTCGACGACGTGGATCCGCATGTGTCAACAGTAACCGCGCCGCCCGATGCTCTGCGCTGGCATCAACCACCTGTTCGGAGGGAAGGTGGGGGCATACGGACCCAGCACTGGGGTGGTGTGTCGATGGCTGACGGGGAACTGCGGAGCGGCCCGGCCTCGCGCGGGCCGCGCGATGGGCGCGACGCCGAGGGCGCGGCGAATGACGTCGAGGACGCGCAGGAGAGTGACGCCGCCCGACGCCGGCGACGCGCCCAGTTCCTCCGCGAACTCCACGAGGCCAAGCAGCTGCGCGACCGGGTGCAGCCGCGCCGCGCCCGTGCGGCGCGTATGCGGCAGCAGATGCGGATGCGCACGTTCCGCTGGTGAATTCTCCTCGTACCACCGGCGCACTCCCTCCGCCGATCGGCTCGTCAGGGAGACGGCCGACCAGGCACTCCTGGAACTGATGGCCGACGCAACGGCCGAAGAGGTCTCGCACAGCGCTTGTTTCTGCCACGATGCCGATTGGGCGGGGCTCAGGACGGACGGATCACCGTTCGCCCTCCCGTCGGACCGATTCGCCTATGACCAGTGGGAGAGTCACGGTGTACTTCGCCGCACTGCTCGCGCGCACCGAAGACGGGTGGGAAGCGAGCGATACAGAGCTCGACGATGTGGAGACCCTGTCCGATCTGACGGATCTGGCCCGGGAGGCCTCGGTGGACGAGGACACGGTCCTGGTCTACATCGAGCAGGAGGACGCCTGGTTCGGCGTCGTCCGGGTGGACGGTGAGGAGGACCCCCGAATCTACGTCTCGGACGCGTCCGCCGCCGCCCGCTCCTCGTACGGGGAGATCCTGCTCACCGACGAGATCCTCGGCCGAGAACCAGGGGCCGAGGACGAGATCGCCGCCCTGGAGGAGCTCGTCGACCTCGACGGCACCGAGGACGGCGAACCGGAACGGCCTGCCCCCGCGGCCGTCGACCCGGACGAGGACGGCCCCGACCCGGACACCGTGCCCGCGGGACCGATCGGGGAGCTCGGGGTCCTCGCCGACCTCGGGATGTCCGAGAAGGAGCTGCTCACGCTGCAGACCGACGCACTCGCGGAGATCGCGGAGGCCGTGGGAGCGGCGGAGGTCCTGGAGTCGGTCCGCTAGGCCGGGCCGACAAGCGTTCTGACCGTCGTGCGCCTGTCCCTGTCCGGATGTCCGTCCCTGTCCGGATGTCCGTCCCCGTCGTATGTCCGTCCTGTCCCGTCCGTTAGGGTCCGCGGGTGACCGCCGGACCGCCGAACCCCTCACCCGAGCCCGCCCCGGATCCCGTACGCGTACCCGAGCCCGACCCCGTGCGCGACCCCTGGCAGGCACCGATGCGCCGCGCCCTGGCCGAGGCCGGGCGGGCGGCGTCGGCCGGCGATGTGCCGGTCGGCGCCGTCGTCCTCGGCCCCGACGGCGCCGAGCTGGCCGCCGCCCACAACGAACGCGAGGCCACCGGCGACCCGACCGCCCACGCCGAGATCCTGGCCCTGCGCCGGGCGGCCGAGACCCGCGGCGGGTGGCGGCTGACCGGCTGCACGCTGGTGGTCACCCTGGAGCCCTGCACGATGTGCGCGGGCGCCCTGGTCCAGTCCCGCATCGCCCGGGTCGTCTACGGAGCCCGCGACGAGAAGGCGGGCGCGGCCGGCTCCCTCTGGGACGTCGTCCGCGACCGCCGCCTCAACCACCGCCCGGAGGTGATCGGCGGCGTCCTGGAGGACACCTGCGCCGAGCAGCTGACGGCCTTCTTCCGCACGCTCTGACCAGGTACGACCTGGTCGACCGACCAGGTACGGCCTGACCGCTCGACCACCTACGGCCCGGCCGCCCGACCGGGTAGGGCCCCGCTCCCGAGAACCGATTTCTGTCCACGCCCCGGGATGGTCTAAGCTCTCTCTCGGTAGCGTGTCCGAGCGGCCGAAGGAGCTCGCCTCGAAAGCGAGTGTGGCGTAACCCGTCACCGTGGGTTCAAATCCCACCGCTACCGCTCTTACACCCCCCTTGATCTGCGGAGACGCGGTCAAGGGGGGTTTTGCGTGCGCCCTGTGATACACGGCCGCAAAAGCACGAGACCACCGCCAAGAAGTCCGCCACCATCCCCAGATCGCTTGCGAGCGAGGTCGAAGCCCGCACAAACGGCCGGGGACTCTCTCGCTTCGTCTCCGACGCCGCCGAACACGCCCTCGCCCTGACCAAAACCAGAGAGATCATTGAGGCGTACGAGGACGAACACGTCCCCTTAACTCCCTTGGAGACTGATGCTCCCCGCGCGTGCGGGGGGGAAGAAGTACGCGCCCGCCGGCGACCCGCAGGAAGTCACCGCCGACCAGACGGCCGGCATGCCCGATGTGCTCGCCTCGGCGGTCCGCGAACTGGTCGCGGAGTACGAGGCCAAGGAGTCACCCGAGGCGGTCTGCGCCCGGGACGCGGACAAACTGGAGTGCATGCTCCAGGGCATCGAATACAAGGCCCAGGGCTACGAGAACGCCCAGCGCTGGATCGACAACAGCCGCAGCCGCCTCGTCACCGACACCGCCAACCGCCTGGCCGACGAACTTCTGGCGCAAGGAAGCCTCGACTGGCTCCGCGCAGCCCTGAGGGAGGGCAAGAAGTAGCCCTCCCCGAAGCTCGGATCCCGAGCCCTGAGCTTCGGGCTTCGGGCTCCGGGCTCCGGGACGGTCGGGTCACTCTTCCGGGGGTACGTGAGCGGGTCCCCGGCCCGAAGCTCGGGTGCCGGGACTCGGGCGTCGGGATGCGGGACCCGGGGTTCGAGCGCCTTCTTTAACCGGCAGGGAGAAATAGGGGGTTAGGGAAAACCTCCCCTACCCCCCTACCCCGTCACGGGCAGCAAGTATGACTAATCCCGACAGCTTGCGACACAGCGTCACGACTGCTTACGGTGCGAGAACTAAACGACCCCGACCGGTGTTGTAGCACCAGGCCGGGGTCTCACCACAAGATCACCCCACTAGAAAGACGATCCCGTGGCTACTCAGCACCCTAGCTCCGCCCTGCACGCCCCAGCAGCCTCCGCCGCGTACCCGATGGCCAAGCCCGGCTACGGCAAACGCTCCGCACCGGACCAACAGGCCCGTACGCGAGATGACTTCGCCCTCCTGCCGACGCGAGAGCGGTACGTCGCCGGGTTCGTCGACCACCTCCCCGAAGGCGCGGCGATGAGCGTGAAGACCCTGGCGAAACAGCTCCCGCTCTACGGACAGCAGGCCATCTCCACCGCCCTGACGGCCTTGTCCGTCGCCGGGCACCTGCGGCGCGTGCGGTGCGCGGTCGGCGGTACGGGCGAGGAGACGCGCTGGGTCTTCCGCACGTTCTGGTCGCGCACGGCGCGGGACAACGAGTGGTGGAACACCTACCTCGCCACCGAGAAGGCCACCCTGGCCGCAGCGCCTGTACCGGAAGCCTCCGCCCTCGACACGGCACCGCCGTCACCGTGGGGTCCGGCCGAGGAACCGTCGCCGCACACCCCGGAGAGCCCCGACACGGACCAGGCTCCCGAACCCACCGCCGTACCGCGCCAGCGCGCACTGGCCCCCGCGCCGGAAGCCGAACCCGCACCGTCCGCTGCGGACACCGCTCCCGCGAAGCCCCACGCCTCCGAAGCCGGCCGGTCTCCCGCCTACCTCGCCCTGGCCCGCCTCGGCCGCGACGACCACCGCCTCACCCTCTCCGCCGACGACTGCACCGCCCTCGAAGCCCAGGCGGCGCAATGGCTCGCCCGGGGCGTGAGCGTCGACTACCTGACCCACGCCCTCACCGCGGGACTCCCCACCCAGGTCGACAGCCCCCTCGGATTCCTCCGCCGCCGCCTCACCGACAAGATCCCACCGCGCCTGGCCACCGAGAACACCCGGCCCGCCGCCCCCGCCCCGGCTCGCCGCCTCCTCATGGAATGCACCGACTGCGGACGCCCCGGCCAGCCAGAAGCCCTCCCCGACGGCCTCTGCCGCCCCTGCCGCACAACCCACACCGGCTCCCTGGACGACGAGAACACGACCCACCCCGCCGACATCGCCCACGTCAAAGCACACATGAACAACCTCCGCGACCTGCTCAAACCCGTCTGAGCTCACGTCGACAAGCCTGCTTGCCTCACGGCCCCGGCATACCGTAGCCATCGGCAAGGTCCACTCCTGAGGCCAGGCTCCCTCACGACGGGCGACGACCATGTCTCCCTTAAAGACACCGCCCCTCACGGCCCCGGGAAGGGCAGAATCACTCCCAAGCATGTAGGGCTTCAAGCAAAGCCATTCGCAACACAGAGGGCAATATGTCCGTTTCTCAAGAAGTAGGTAAATTCAGCCCCGCCGCCACATAAACCCGCAGGTCACGAACTGTGGTCCCCGCGCACGCGGGGGTGGTCCCGTGCCGGACAGCTCCAGTCGCGTGGACTGGACGTGGTCCCCGCGCACGCGGGGGTGGTCCCACCTTCGTCCAGTACGACATGCGGTTCGCGTACGTGGTCCCCGCGCACGCGGGGGTGGTCCCCTTGTGAGCGGCACCCGGTCCGGATCGTTCGAGTGGTCCCCGCGCACGCGGGGGTGGTCCCGCACTGCGGCCACCAACCCAGTGGGTTGGTGGGTGGTCCCCGCGCACGCGGGGGTGGTCCCCCGAAGAAGGGCGTCGTCGTGGAGCCGGTCGGATGTGGTCCCCGCGCACGCGGGGGTGGTCCCGCACTCGGGTTGGGATTCGACGATCCCCTCCCGTGGTCCCCGCGCACGCGGGGGTGGTCCCCAGCGTCCAAGTCGGTGACGGATCCGGCGTCGGTGGTCCCCGCGCACGCGGGGGTGGTCCCGCTCCGATCGCGGCCCCGGATGCGGTGAGCCCGTGGTCCCCGCGCACGCGGGGGTGGTCCCTCCACTACCCGACTACCGGGGGTTTTTTCATGGTGGTCCCCGCGCACGCGGGGGTGGTCCCATCATCAAGCGCTATGAGGAGAGCGCATAAAAGTGGTCCCCGCGCACGCGGGGGTGGTCCCGGCGTCGGCCAGTGGCCCGGGGCCGGCCAGGGGTGGTCCCCGCGCACGCGGGGGTGGTCCCGAACGGGTGGGAGTACCCGCGCGAGCCTGGCCGTGGTCCCCGCGCACGCGGGGGTGGTCCCCACTTCCCCTCGGGCCGCTCATGCCAGCCTGCGTGGTCCCCGCGCACGCGGGGGTGGTCCCTCCGGTTCGCCCGCGCACCGTTCGAACTACTGGTGGTCCCCGCGCACGCGGGGGTGGTCCCTTCTGGACCGACGCGATTACGTCGCCGCGCTGGTGGTCCCCGCGCACGCGGGGGTGGTCCCCTTGACAAGGTTCTGTCGATCGGGTCCGCGATGTGGTCCCCGCGCACGCGGGGGTGGTCCCGAGTGAGGGCCCACCCGTGACCTGGCCGGTCGGTGGTCCCCGCGCACGCGGGGGTGGTCCCAGGGTGCCGAGCCCGGTGAACCACCGGAACAGGTGGTCCCCGCGCACGCGGGGGTGGTCCCGGTGGGGCCGGTCGGCCCGGTCGAGCATGGAGGTGGTCCCCGCGCACGCGGGGGTGGTCCCGCGGCTGCGGCTTGTCGGTGTGCGGCTCGGGTGTGGTCCCCGCGCACGCGGGGGTGGTCCCGGATATCAGTTCTTCACCGACTGACCAGGGGGGTGGTCCCCGCGCACGCGGGGGTGGTCCCGCGCCGATCGCCGCCCCGGATGCCGTGAGTCCGTGGTCCCCGCGCACGCGGGGGTGGTCCCCGATCATGCCGCCGAGCGCAGCCCGGTTCGTCGTGGTCCCCGCGCACGCGGGGGTGGTCCCAAGCGCGGCCCGGCCACGAACGTCCTCCGGGAGTGGTCCCCGCGCACGCGGGGGTGGTCCCGGAAAGGGCCCCCACCGAGGTGGGGGCCCTACGTGGTCCCCGCGCACGCGGGGGTGGTCCCCTTGTTGTCGGAAAGCCGAGCGGCCAGGGACCGTGGTCCCCGCGCACGCGGGGGTGGTCCCGTGATCAGTGAGATTGCGCTGATCGACGTCAAGTGGTCCCCGCGCACGCGGGGGTGGTCCCGTCGCGGCGTGTCCAATCAGTTCGTCCCGCTTGTGGTCCCCGCGCACGCGGGGGTGGTCCCTGGTTAGAGCGCCCGCCTGATACGCGGGAGGTAGTGGTCCCCGCGCACGCGGGGGTGGTCCCGGGCTCACCATCCCCGAGACCGCGCACACCATGTGGTCCCCGCGCACGCGGGGGTGGTCCCTCCGCCAAGCAGGCGAAGTTGTCGCACCTCGGTGGTCCCCGCGCACGCGGGGGTGGTCCCGCGGCGCCGCCGATCTACCGGGGCCAGTGCGGGTGGTCCCCGCGCACGCGGGGGTGGTCCCGGACCGCCGGGGGTGGCCACCGGCGGACCGTCGTGGTCCCCGCGCACGCGGGGGTGGTCCCGTCACGTTCCCGGAGCCGTTCCCCGTGGCCCCGTGGTCCCCGCGCACGCGGGGGTGGTCCCTCGTCGACAACTCGGTTGCCGGGCCACGCCCCGTGGTCCCCGCGCACGCGGGGGTGGTCCCACATGGGTGCCGCTGCTGGAGATGGCGCGGGGGTGGTCCCCGCGCACGCGGGGGTGGTCCCATGGTCCACCTCCTCGAAGCCCCCGGCGTACGGTGGTCCCCGCGCACGCGGGGGTGGTCCCGGATGGACGGCGCACACCAGACGAAGGCGTGGGTGGTCCCCGCGCACGCGGGGGTGGTCCCGACGTGATGGTTACGGGCTGTTGGGTGTGGTCGTGGTCCCCGCGCACGCGGGGGTGGTCCCATCGCGTACGAGATCACGGGGCCCGACGCGGGGTGGTCCCCGCGCACGCGGGGGTGGTCCCGCCAATCACGTGCGCGTTTTCGAACACGCCATGTGGTCCCCGCGCACGCGGGGGTGGTCCCGTCAAGGACAAGGCGTACGGGGCGAAGGGCGAGTGGTCCCCGCGCACGCGGGGGTGGTCCCTGGTCGACCATGTCGTGGATGCGGTCCAGCCGGTGGTCCCCGCGCACGCGGGGGTGGCCCCGTGTTGGAGCCCCTGCAAGACGCCGCACTGTTGTGGTCCCCGCGCACGCGGGGATGGTCCCGTCGCGAGCGCGGTCCGTCGCGTCGTAAAGGTGTGGCCCCCGCACGCGGGGCAGCCCCCCACCCGGGTCAACCGAGTGAGGAACTACCCCCACCGGTCGACCGGCATGGTTGGCCCCCTTTGTGGTCCCGGCCGGGGGGCACGTGCGAATCAAGCCGTCCTGCCTCAGCGAGGGCTGCCTCTCGCGCTATGGCGCCCGTTCTCCTACCGCTCCCGCCATGCCCCCACACTCCGCGAGTCGACCAACGGAGCCCCCGCGACCAACGAAGCCCGACAACCAGGCTCACCGCCGCCTCCGGTCGGCACCAAGCGCGGCGCGCATCAGCAGCTCTCTCCCCGACCGCCACACTCGATCAGATGAACGCACTTGCGTTCATTCTCGATCATCGCGACCGCCGGCGACTTCGACGATGTCCAATACGCCCATGAGCCGCGATCATCCGGAAAGCCTTTCGGCTTACGCCCGCCTGTCCCCCGCGTCCCGCACCGCCTGGGGCAAGCACGACCGGCAGACCGAACAGTGGCTCCCTCTCTGGCGGCACATGGCGGACAGCGCCGCCGTGGCAGGCCGGCTCTGGGACGAGTGGGTGCCCGACAACGTCAAAGTGCTCGTCGCGGACGCGTTCCCCCACGGCGAGCAGGACGCGCGACAAGCGGCCGTCTACCTCGCCTGCGTCCACGACATCGGCAAGGCCACCCCCGCCTTCGCCTGCCAGGTGGATGGGCTCGCCGACCGGATGCGGGTGGCCGGGCTCTCCATGCCGTATCAGAAGCAGTTCGGGCTGGACCGCAGGATGGCGCCGCACGGGCTGGCCGGGCAGATGCTTCTTCAGGAGTGGCTGGCGGAGCGGTTCGGGTGGAGTGAGCGGGTTTCCGGGCAGTTCGCCGTGGTCGCGGGCGGGCATCACGGCACACCTCCGGATCACCAGCAGATCCATGATCTCGGGCTCCGGCCACAGCTGTTGCGCACCGGAGGAGAGAGCGAGGGCGTCTGGCGAGACGTCCAGTACGAGTTGATGGATGCCTGTGCCGTGCGGGCCGGCGTGGACGAGCGGTTCGACGAGTGGCGGCCCGTCCGTCTGCCGCAGCCCGTGCAGGTCGTGCTCACGGCGATCGTCATCGTCTCGGACTGGATCGCCAGCTCCTCCGAGCTGTTCCCGTACGATCCCGCCTCCTGGGCCCCCGTGGGCCCGGAAGGGGAGGGCCGTCGGCTCGCGGCCGCCTGGGCGGGGCTGGACCTTCCCGGGCCGTGGCGGGCGGATCAACCAGGGGGCACCGCGGCGGAGTTGTTCCAGGATCGGTTCGATCTTCCGCCGGGCGCCGCGATCAGGCCCGTACAGGAAGACGCCGTACGGGTCGCCCGGGAGCTGCCGGGAGCCGGGCTCCTGATCATCGAGGCGCCCATGGGCGAGGGCAAGACCGAGGCCGCCTTCGCGGCTGCGGAGATCCTGGCTGCCCGGTCGGGTGCCGGAGGATGTCTCGTGGCGCTGCCGACCCGTGCCACCGGCGACGCCATGTTTCCCCGTCTGCTGCGCTGGCTGGAGCGCCTGCCCACGGACGGGCCCCGCTCCGTGGTCCTCGCCCATGCCAAGGCCGCCCTCAACGAGGTGTGGGCCGGGATGACGAAGGCCGACCGGCGGACGATCGCGGCCGTCGACCTGGACAGCCCGGTGGAGGAGGTCTCCCGTGCGGGGGGCGCGCGCCGCGTGAATCCTGCCTCCCTCCACGCCCACCAGTGGCTTCGCGGCCGCAAGAAGGCGCTGCTCTCCTCCTTCGCCGTCGGCACCATCGACCAGGTGCTCTTCGCCGGGCTCAAGAGCCGGCATCTGGCACTGCGGCACCTCGCCGTCGCGGGCAAGGTCGTCATCATCGACGAAGTGCACGCCTACGACGCGTACATGAACGCCTACCTCGACCGGGTACTGGAATGGTTGGCCGCCTACCGGGTGCCCGTCGTCATGCTCTCCGCCACCCTGCCCGCGCGGCGCCGCCGCGAGCTGGCCGCGGCGTATGCCGGGGAAGAGACTCCCGAACTCGCCGATGCCCTTGAACTGCCCGATGACGCCTACCCGTTGATCACCGCCGTCGCCCCCGGAGGCCTCATCCTGACGGCCCGGCCCGAACCCGCCTCCGGGCGGCGCACCGAAGTGGTTCTGGAGCGACTGGACGACGAACTCCTCCCGCTCGTACGGCGGCTGGACGAGGAGTTGCGGGACGGCGGCTGCGCCCTCGTCGTACGCAACACCGTCGACCGGGTTCTGGAAGCCGCCGAACACCTCCGCGCCCACTTCGGGACGGAGGCTGTCACCGTGGCGCATTCCCGGTTCATCGCAGCCGACCGGGCACGCAATGACACCGACCTGCGTGAGCGGTTCGGGCCCGGTGGCGACCGTCCCGCCGGGCCGCACATCGTCGTGGCCAGCCAGGTCGTCGAACAGTCCCTGGACATCGACTTCGACCTGCTGGTCACCGATCTCGCCCCCGTCGACCTGGTGCTCCAGCGCATGGGACGGCTGCACCGTCATCCGCGTACCCGACCGCCCCTCCTCGCGCAGGCCCGCTGTCTGATCACCGGGGTGGAGGACTGGAACGCCGATCAGCCCGCGCCCGTACGTGGCTCCCTCGCCGTGTACCAGGGGCCGCACACCTTGCTGCGAGCCCTCGCCGTGCTGGGTCCGCATCTCGATGGCGTAGCGCTGGTGCTGCCGGACCACATCAGTCCGTTGGTGCAGGCCGCTTACGACGAACGACCGGTCGGGCCCGCGCACTGGGCCCCCGCGCTGGCCGAAGCCCGGCGACGGTATCTGACCCGGCTGGCCGAGAAGCGGGAGCGGGCCGATGTGTTCCGGCTGGGGCCGGTACGGCGGGCGGGCCGGCCCCTGTTCGGCTGGCTCGACGGCAACGCCGGGGACGCGGACGACAGCCGCGGAGGGCGCGCGCAGGTGCGGGACAGCGAGGAGAGCCTTGAGGTCCTGGTCGTCCAGCGCCGCGCGGACGGCCGACTGACCACCGTGAGCTGGCTCGACGGCGGCCGTGGTGGGCTGGATCTGCCGGAGCACGCGCCTCCGCCCCATCGGGCCGCCGAGATCGTCGCCGCGTGCGCGTTGACGCTGCCCCGGTCGCTCACTCATCCGGGTGTGATCGATCGGACCATCGCGGAGCTGGAGCGCTTCGTCGTACCGGCCTGGCAGGTGAAGGAGTGCCCGTGGCTGGCGGGAGAGTTGCTGCTCGTTCTGGACGAGGACTGTCAGACCCACCTGTCAGGGTTGGAGGTCCACTACAGCGCCGACGACGGACTCCGGGTGGGTCCTGTCGGCGCGCGCAGCGCAAGCAGAGCAAAGGGGCTCGAAGCAGTGGCGTCCTTAGTACCTTCTTTCGACCTGGTCTCCCGGCCGTGGCTGCCCGTCCAGTACGAGGACGGCTCCATCGGCGAGCTGTCGCTGAGGGACGTCTTCGCGCGGGCGGGCGAGGTACGTCGGCTGGTGGGCGATCTCCCGACACAGGAACTGGCCCTGCTGCGCCTGCTGCTGGCGATTCTGTACGACGCGTTCGACGAGGCCGAAGGCCGATCGGGCGGCGCACCGGCGCAGCTGGAGGACTGGGAAGCGCTGTGGAACGCCCCGGGTTCCTTCGAGATCGTCTCCGGCTATCTCGACCGGCACCGGGACCGCTTCGATCTTCTCCACCCGGAGCGCCCGTTCTTCCAGGTGGCGGGGCTGCATACGCAGAAGCACGAAGTCGCCTCGCTGAACCGGATCGTGGCCGACGTGCCGAACGGTGAGGCGTTCTTCTCCATGCGCCGGCCCGGTGTCGGTCGGCTCGGTCTCGCCGAGGCTGCCCGCTGGCTCGTCCACACCCATGCGTACGACTCGTCCGGGATCAAGTCCGGTATGGAGGGCGACGCGCGGGTCAAGGGCGGAAGGGTCTACCCGCAGGGTGTCGCCTGGGTGGGCGGCCTCGGTGGCGTCTTCGCGGAGGGCGCGTCCCTGCGCGAGACCCTCCTGCTGAATCTGATTCCGACGGATGAGGACATCCTGACGGCGGAGCCGAAGGCCGATCTCCCCGTATGGCGCCGCGAGACGCCCCCGGGGCCCGGCGTGGTGGAAGGCGACCCCTCCACGCCTCGCCCGGCGGGGCCCCGCGACCTCTACACCTGGCAGTCCCGGCGGCTGCTCCTCCACACGGAGGGCGTCGACGTCACCGGAGTCGTCCTCGGTTACGGTGACCCGCTCGCCCCCGCCAACCGGCAGAAGGCGGAGCCGATGACGGGCTGGCGCCGCAGCCCCGCGCAGGAGAAGAAGCTCGGCCGCCCGCTGATCTACCTGCCGCGTCAGCACGACCCCGCCCGAGCGGCGTGGCGTGGCCTGGCGAGCCTGCTGTACGCCCAGCGGCAGGACGGCGACACGACCGGGCGGGGCACGGACCAGAGCCGACCGCCCGGGGTCGTGAAATGGCTGGCCCTGCTCAGTACCGAGGGACTGCTGCCGAAGGGTTCGCTGATCCGTACGCGGTTGGTCGGCGCGGTCTACGGAACGCAGCAGTCCGTGGTGGACGAAGTGGTGGACGACACCATCGCCCTGCCGGTCGTTCTGCTCCACCAGGACCGCCGCCTGCACGGGGCGGTCGCGGTCGACGCGGTCGCCGACGCCGAGCGGGCCGTGTCCGCGCTGGGGCACCTCGCCGGGAATCTGGCGCGTGCGTCCGGTTCGGAGGCCGGGCCGGCCACCACCACTGCCCGGGACCAGGGCTTCGGTGCTTTGGACGGACCGTACCGGCGCTGGCTGGTGGACCTCGAAGAGGACACGGACCTGGAGCGGGCGCGTGCCACGTGGCGGGCCACCGCCCGGCACATCGTGCTCGGCCTCGGCCGTGAGCTTCTCGACTCGGCGGGCCGGGGGGCGGCCGAGGGGCGGGTGATCGAGTTGCCAGGCGTGGGCAGGCGCTGGATCGACAGTTCTCGGGCGGATCTGTGGTTCCGGACCCGCGTCAACAAGGTGCTGCCCAAGCCGCTACCGGAAACATCTGTACCGACCGCCGCCAACCACGCCAACCACGCCGATCCCGCCGGCCTGGCTGACCGCACCGACCTCGCTGACCGCACCGACCTCGCCGGCGAAGCACCTGACGAAACACCTGACGAAGCACCTTCGGAGGGACCCGCATGACCATCGCCCCTACAACGACCGGCGCGGACGCCTCGCCGCCTCCCCAGGACGGCGCACCAGCGGTCGGGCAGATGCCCGCCCACCGGCTGGTCGCCCGCGCGACGGGCTCGTACATCGCACGAATCCAGCCTCAGTACCTGTCCGACACGTCGGCCGCCGTGGCGGAACTCGCCCGGTTGCGGCGCGGCGCGGGAAAGCGTGCTCATCAGGTCCAGGACCTCTGGGGCATCGGAGGCACGGAGGAGTTGGCCCGGCTGCTCGATGGCCGGCGCGAGTTCATCCGTCTCGAATACGCCGAGGAAGCCGTCTTCCTCGCCTCCACCATGTGGGCCCTGCACCAGCAGTCCGGCCGCGACACAGGCATGCACGACCGGAGGCAGAACCTCGGTGGAGCCGTCCGCGCGCTGATCCGGCTGAAGGGGGCCTCAGGCGAGGACGAGGAGGACTCCCCGCTGCGCAAGCGCCTGGTGCGGGTCGGAACGGCCGAATCCCTCGACTCTGTCGCGGTACGGCTCAGGGAGATCGTGTTGCTCCTGCGCGGCGCGCGCGAGCCCCTCGACTACGCGCGCCTGGCCGGGCAGCTCTACCGGTGGCAGCACCGCCCCGACCGGGCCGGGGTTCAGCGGGAGTGGGGACGCGAGTTTCATCTGGCCGCGGCCTCGGCCGCGGCCGCGAGGAAAGGCAAATCGGCCTCCGAGGGCGGCACCGGCGATGCGATCGACCGAACATTGGCCCCGGATGAGGAATACGGCGGATACGCGGCAGGGGAATGACGCTTCCCGCTCAGCCCCCGCACCCTTTCCCCTCATAGAACATCTCTCGCGCATGACGAACAAAGGAATTGAGCACGCGTGACCCTGAACCGGACGATTCTCGACATCCACATTCTCCAGACCGTTCCGCCGAGCAATCTGAATCGCGATGACACGGGGACGCCGAAATCGGCGACGTACGGGGGCGTGCGGCGCTCCCGTGTGTCCAGCCAGGCGTGGAAGCGGGCGACCCGTACGGCGTTCGCGGAGCTGCTCGACCCGTCCGAGCTCGGCATCCGCACCAAGAAGGTCGTGGAGGTCCTCGCCGACCGGATCCTGGATCTGGACCCGTCGCTGCCGCGTGCCGCCGCGCAGAGCCTGGCGGCGGAGACCATCACCACCGCAACCGGCTCGAAGGTCGCCGTCCCCAACCGAAAGAGCAAGCAGGACCTGGAGGATCCCGCAGCCGAGTCCACCTATCTGATGTTCCTGAGCGGTCGGCAGTACGACGCCCTCGCCGCGATGACGCTCGAAGGCGGGAAGGGCGGTGACGTCAAGGCGCTCAAGGAATTCTTCAAGGACAAGGAGAACAAGGCCCGGGCCAAGCAACTCGTCCTCACCGAGCACTCGGTGGACATCGCCCTGTTCGGACGCATGGTCGCAAATTCGACCGACCTCAACGTGGACGCGGCGGCCCAGGTCGCCCACGCACTGAGCGTGCACGCGGTGGAGGTCGAATCGGACTACTACACAGCGGTCGACGACAAGAACACGAACGCTGAGACCGGTGCCGGAATGATCGGCACCGTCGACTTCAACTCCGCCACCCTTTACCGCTACGCCGCACTCGATGTGAACCGTCTCCAGGAGAACCTGGGCGCCGGACACGACGATGCCCGGCCGGTGGAACCCACTCGACGCGCTGTCACGGCCTTCCTCGAAGGCTTCATCACGTCCCTTCCCACCGGAAAGATCAACTCCTTCGGCCATCAGACCTTGCCGGCGGCGGTGATCGTGAAGGTCCGGTCCCGGCGCCCCGTCAGTTACGTGGCCGCCTTCGAGGAACCCGTGGCGGTGGGCGGGGAAGGCGGCTTCCTCGCGGGGAGCTGCGAGAAGCTGGCCGACTTCGTGCCGGATCTGGAGGCGAGCTTCGGCCTCTCCGACGGCCCGGAGGGCTGGGTCGTCCGGGTGGGCAAGGAGACGAAGCCCCTGGAGGCGCTGGGCAGGTCCGTGAGCCTGCCCGAGCTGCTGACCGCGGTGGGAGACGCTGTGGTCGCCCGGGTGGCACCGGAGGGCGCGGGGCCCGCCACCGGCGTCCCTGGTGCGAGGAGCGCCTCGGGCCTCGTGCCGGAGCCCGGGGCATGAGCGTGCTGCTGCTGCGGCTCGCGGGGCCCCTCCAGTCCTGGGGATCGGCGGCCCGCTTCACTCGCCGCACCACGGAGAACGCGCCGACCAAGAGCGGCGTCATCGGCCTCCTCGCCGCGGCTCAGGGACGTAGGCGGGATGCCGGCCTCACCGACCTCGCGGCGCTGGAGTTCGGTGTGCGTATCGACCAACCGGGCACCCGGCTGCGCGACTTCCAGACGGCGCACCACGGCGACACGCTCAAAGCGATGCC
Organism: Streptomyces sp. NPDC102283; assembly: GCF_044766265.1. Lineage (NCBI taxonomy): Bacteria > Bacillati > Actinomycetota > Actinomycetes > Kitasatosporales > Streptomycetaceae > Streptomyces > Streptomyces sp. NPDC102283. Next base: position 179,047 of record NZ_JBIWLQ010000007.1, on the reverse strand, counting down.
GCTGTCGGAGCGCTTCTACCTCGCCGACGCGGTGTTCGTGGCAGGCGTGCGCGGTGACCCCGGACTCGTGCGGCGGCTGTACGAGGCGCTGCTGGAGCCGGTGTTCCTGCCCTACCTGGGCCGTCGTTCCTGTCCGCCGTCGCAGCCGGTGACGATCGCGGAGCCGCTGGACGGGGAGCTGGAACAGACCCTCCGGGAAGCATCGTGGGAGGCGTCCGGCTGGTACCGAAAACAGCGTGCTGCCTCTTTTCGCCGACAAGGCCAGTCACCACCCGCCGACGTGCGCCTGGACCTCCTGCTGGACAGCCCGTCCGCCCCCGGCCGGTTGCCGGACATCACCCTGCGGGATCTCCCGGTGAGCTTTGATCCGCGCCACCGCCGGTACGGGTTGCGGGGCGTACGGACGACCGAGGCCAGCGTGCCCACAACGGCCGGGGCCCGATCGTCACGGCCGCCACACGAACCCACCGCCCTGCTCACACCCGTCACACCCGCTACGCCCGCCACGCCCGCCACGCCCGCCGCAACGAGGACCGACTGATGTACCTCACCCGATTCCGTGTGAACACCGGCCGGTCAGAGGGCCGCCGACTGCTCGGCTCACCGCACCGTCTACACGGCGCGGTGAACGCATCCTTTCCCACCCCGCCCTCCCGCGACGGTTCCGGCCCCCGCGTGCTGTGGCGTGTGGACCGCAACGGGACCTCCGAGACGGTGCTCTACATCGTCAGCCCCAGCCGCCCCGACCTGACCCACCTGGTCGAGCAGGCGGGCTGGCCCGCCTCGGACGAGCCCGGGTGGACGACGTTCGCGTACGCCGATTTCCTCACCGCGCTCCATCCGAACGACACGTGGGGATTCAGGCTCACCGCGAACCCCGTGCACAACATTCGCCACGCGTACGTGAAGGAGGGCGAGCGGACGAAGAGGGCCGCGCACCAGACCCCCCGTCACCAGATGAACTGGCTGCTGGAGCGGCAGGAGAAAGCCGGCTTCGAGGTCGTTCGCAAGCCGCCGGAACAACGCCTGCTGCCCGTGGGTGACGAGTACGAACTGATCGTCCGCGACCAGATCCCCCTCCAGTTCCGACGTACGTCGGAGACGACGCGCGGGAACAGCGATGTACAGATCACCAAGGTCACCTTCGACGGCCGCCTGCGCGTCACGGATCCGGACCTTTTCCGCCGCACGCTCACCCACGGCCTGGGCAAGGCCAAGGCGTACGGCTGCGGCTTGATGACGCTGGCCCCCGTACAGGTGAAGGGGGAAGGTTGAGCACGGTCGGCCGTAGAGGGGCCTCCACCCCTCGCGAGCTCACACGGGTCGGCGACCGGCTTTCGTTCGTCTACCTGGAACGGTGCACGGTGCACCGGGACTCCAACGCGATCACCGCCGAGGACGCGGACGGCGTCACGCACATTCCGTCAGCCACCATCGGCACGCTCCTGCTCGGCCCCGGCACCCGCGTCACCCACCAGGCGATGGCCCTCCTCGGCGACAGCGGCGCGGGCGTGGCATGGGTCGGCGAGCACGGGGTCCGGTACTACGCGGGCGGCCGGGCGCTCACCCGATCCTCGGGCCTGATCGAGGCCCAGGCCACGGCGTGGGCGAACCGGCGCACCCGGCTGGACGTGGCACGCGCCATGTACCGGCTGCGGTTTCCGGGCGAGGACACCACGGGCCGCACGCGGAACGAACTCCTCGGCAAGGAGGGCACGCGGCTGCGGGAGTGCTACAAGCGGGAGTCCCTACGTACGGGCGTTCCCTGGCGCAAGCGTGAGTACCACCGTGACGACTTCTCGGCGGGCGATGCCCCCAACCAGGCCGTCACCGCCGCCGCGCAGTGCATGTACGGCGTATCCCACTCCGTCGTCGCGGCCCTCGGCTGCTCGCCCGGGCTGGGGTTCGTCCACTCCGGCCACGAACGCTCGTTCGTCATGGACGTCGCGGACTTCTACAAGACGGACATCGCCATTCCCGCAGCCTTCGACGCGGCAGTCGAGGGCGTGGACGACATCGCGGCCCGGACCCGCCGCATGCTCCGGGACCGCATCAACCGGATGGGCCTGCTCGACCGCTGTGTCCAGGACATCAAGGACCTGCTCGGCTACGACGGCACCCGCGACACGACCCGGGCGGACGGCACGCCGTCGGACCGGGTCACGCTCCAGTCCGACGGAGACGTCATGGTCGAGGGCGGGCGCAACCACGGAGACGAGATCATCTGGTGACCGTCATCGTCCTCACCAACTGCCCGGTCGGCCTCAGGGGCTTCCTCACCCGCTGGCTGCTGGAGATCTCCCCGGGCGTCTTCCTCGGCTCTCCGTCCACCCGCATCCGCGACCTCCTGTGGGCCGAAGTCCGCGAGTACGCCGGCCAGGGCCGCGCCCTGCTCGCCTACCAGACGGACAACGAGCAGGGCTACGCCTTCGAAACCCACGACCACACCTGGCACCCGACCGACCACGAGGGCCTCACGCTGATCCACCGCCCGAGCTCCCGCGCCCCGCGGGCGGGGAGCGCGGCGGCCGATGTTCCCCGCCAGGGCTGGAGCAAGGCGTCGAAAAGGCGGCGGTTTGGGGGCGGGAGGTAGGTGCGGCTTCGAGGGCAGATGCGGGTCGGCGTGCACCACAGAACGGAAGGGCCCCTTATGCCCGAATTCAAAGAAGTGGGTAAAAACAGGCTCCTGCCCTCATAGAACACCAGGTCAGTGACGTCGTCCCCGCGCGTGCGGGGTTGTTCCCCGGGCGAGGACGCCCCTCTCCACCGCCTCCATGTCGTCCCCGCGCGTGCGGGGTTGTTCCCGCTGGGAGTCGCTGCGGCCGACGGTGGGGGCGGTCGTCCCCGCGCGTGCGGGGTTGTTCCCTTCGAGTTGTCGCCTGTCAGGGGAGTAGATCGGTCGTCCCCGCGCGTGCGGGGTTGTTCCCGCCTCGGAAAGGTCCTGGCCCGTGGTCCAGATGTCGTCCCCGCGCGTGCGGGGTTGTTCCCTCGTCGACAACCCAGTCGTCGGACCATGCCCCGTCGTCCCCGCGCGTGCGGGGTTGTTCCCATGTAGAGCGGGAGTTCCGCAGGGCGCGCGGGGTCGTCCCCGCGCGTGCGGGGTTGTTCCCTGCTGGATACGGACGCGCGCCGTGCCCGGGGTGTCGTCCCCGCGCGTGCGGGGTTGTTCCCCCGATGCGGGTGGGGACCAGTCAGAAACAGGTGTCGTCCCCGCGCGTGCGGGGTTGTTCCCGTCTGGGTCTCGGTGCAGGCGTCCAACTGGACGTCGTCCCCGCGCGTGCGGGGTTGTTCCCTCGTCAAGGTCGAGGAGGGCTTCGCCTGCCTCGTCGTCCCCGCGCGTGCGGGGTTGTTCCCTGGTCCGGGGCCCTGAACTGGCCCGATGCCGAGTCGTCCCCGCGCGTGCGGGGTTGTTCCCTTGCGGGTCTGCGTGGCGTGGACGGCCAGGGCGTCGTCCCCGCGCGTGCGGGGTTGTTCCCTGGTTGAAGAAGGTGAGCATGAGCGTCCTTGGGTCGTCCCCGCGCGTGCGGTGCTGTTCCCGGACAGGTACCGCAGGTGCAGGACGGGGTACCGTCGTCCCCGCGTATGCGGGGCTGTTCCCAGCGGATTCGGCCGCGGGTGGAGCATGCCGAGGTTGTCCCCGCGAGTGCGGGGGTGTTCCCAGATCCTCGGCCAGGTGACCGAGGATGCCGCCGGTCGTCCCCGCACATGCGGGGTTGTTCCCTTCGGCCCTCTCCAAGCGGATCGGGGGGACGTGTCGTCCCCGCACATGCGGGGTTGTTCCCTTCGGCCCTCTCCAAGCGGATCGGGGGGACGTGTCGTCCCCGCGCGTGCGGGGTTGTTCCCATTCCGACCGTGTCCGAGTTCTGGATGAGCACGTCGTCCCCGCGCGTGCGGGGCGTAGCCCTGCTTTGCAGTGTCAAAAAGGTGAGGGCCGGGTCTCCCTCGCGCGTGCGGGGCTGTTCCCCCTATGGCGAAGTACCTGAAGCCTCAGCGGCTGTCGTCCCCGCGCCGGCGGGGGCATTCCCCAACCTTGCATCACGTACTCATCCAACTGATACGTCCCGGACATCGCTGTCGCGAACGCGGAGACGGACCGGGCCGTCAAGCGACGTAGATACGCCGAGTACGGGGGCACCGTCGTACCTGCTCGTCGACCGCGTCGATCGCAGCATCACGCTTTTCTCAGAGCCGCAGAAGCTGGGGTACGCCCACGTGGAGGGTTCCTACCCGTTCGGTGCCGTCGTGCGGCTTCCGTTGCCGTTCGGCCTCGACATCGACACGAGCGGGCTCGTCCGAGCGGCGGCGTGGGCGTCGGGAAAGTCAGGTCGGGGGAAGCGGCATCGGGGGGACAAGCCGCTTCCCCCGGTGAGAACAGGGCCTGCTGGTCCTCCGCCGCGGTCAGGGGGGATCGCGCGGCGGTGACCCCACAGAGAGGCCCTGTTCCGGCCCTCCGGGTCCTGCCTGGTCCCGTTGGGCTCGGTTTCCATCCTGCCGCGCGGCAGGATCCTTGAGGTCGGGCAAAAGACCTTGATGGCGAGGTCATAAGTCCCTAAAGGCCGCATCAGTGATCAGAAACAGCCACCCGGATACGACCATCCGTGCGGATACAATCGCCCGATCGCACATGGGGTCGATGGAGGGGCAGGATTGTGGCCAAGGCAAAGACGATCATCATCTACATAGTGGTGGTCTTCGTGCTGTACACGATCATCATGTCTCCGCAGCGGGCCGCCGAGCTGGTCCAGGTAGGGTTCGAAGGCATTTCCACCGCCGCGCAGAGCGTCGGTGACTTCATGTCAGAGCTGGTGAAGTAGGAGTAGTGCGATGATCCGCCACCTGGTCCTTTTCAAGCTGAACGAGGGCGTCGAGCGGGACGACCCGCGGGTCGTCGCCGGGGACCGGGCCTTCCGGGAGCTGGAGGGGCAGGTTCCGGAGCTGGAGTTCTGGGAGTGCGCCTGGAACATCACCGACCGGCCGATCGCGTACGACTACGCCATCAACTCCGCCGTCGCCGACGAGGACGCGCTCAAGCGGTACATCGAGCACCCGGCCCACCAGGCCGCCGCCGGACAGTGGCGGGAATTCGCCACTTGGGTGATCGCCGACTATCCCTTCTGACGCTTCCCCGGCACCGGTCCGTCCCGGTTCCAGCAACCCCTCGCCTGCCAGGCGGGGGGTTTCTCCGTTCTGTTTAAACCTTTATGACCTCAACACGGCACTATGAGGTGCTTGCACACAGTGGACATGTCTTGTGATGCTATGACCGCTTTTGACGGATGAGTTGACCGTAGTTGACCGCAAAGGGGTGGCGTCACCGTGCCGGCCAGTACAGCGCCTCAAGTGCCTCCCCAGACCGTCCAGACCGTTCAGACCGCCCGGGCCGAGGACATCCAGACCGAGACCCCGGACCCCTCGGCCAGGCCCGCCAGGGCCCGCGGCGCCGACACCAGGGCGCTCACCCAGGTCCTCTTCGGCCAGCTCAAGGACCTGGAGCCGGGCACTCCTGAGCACCGCCGGGTCCGGGCCGCCCTCATCGAGGCGAACCTGCCCCTCGTGCGGTACGCCGCGGCGCGGTTCCGCAGCCGCAACGAGCCGATGGAGGATGTCGTCCAGGTCGGCACCATCGGCCTGATCAACGCCATCGACCGGTTCGACCCGGACCGCGGGGTCCAGTTCCCGACGTTCGCCATGCCCACCGTGGTCGGCGAGATCAAGCGGTACTTCCGCGACAACGTGCGCACCGTCCACGTCCCCCGCCGGCTCCACGAGCTGTGGGTCCAGGTCACCGGCGCCACCGAGGACCTGACGACCGCGCACGGCCGGTCCCCGACCACCGCCGAGATCGCCGAGCGGCTGAGGATCTCCGAGGACGAGGTACTGGCCTGCATCGAGGCCGGGCGCTCGTACCACGCGACCTCGCTGGAAGCCGCCCAGGAAGGTGACGGGCTGCCCGGGCTCCTCGACCGGCTCGGTTACGAGGACCCCGCGCTCGCGGGCGTCGAACACCGCGATCTCGTCCGGCACCTCCTCGTCCAGCTCCCCGAGCGCGAGCAGCGCATCCTCCTCCTGCGCTACTACAGCAATTTGACCCAGTCTCAGATCAGCGCGGAACTGGGCGTCTCCCAGATGCATGTGTCAAGGCTTCTGGCCAGAAGTTTCGCCCGACTGAGATCCGCAAACAGGATCGAGGCGTAGCCGGAACGGGTAGACCGTCCACAGAGCAGTTCTGACGGCATAAAAGGCCTACACCCCCTCTTTCCAGGGCGGATTCGGCGCTGACTTGTCGACATGTCACTACAGCGTGTTGCCGACATGTGACATTCTGCTCGAAGCGCGTTTGCCGCAGCCCCGCCTCCGGTATTCAGGTGGAGGCTGCGTTCCTCCGATGGTCGCGGCCACCGCGACCGTCCGCGACCTCAAGGGGGTGGCATGTCCGAAGAACAGGGCAGCTCGAAGGTGCTCACGCTCACGAAGAGCGTGCCGGCACCCGCCGTGCTCACCAGCTCGCCGGAAGCCATCGACACCCGCACGCTGTCCCGCTCCCTGTTCCTGCGGCTCGCCGCGCTCGGCCCCGCCTCGGGCCCCGGGGGAACGGACAGTCCGGAGCGGACCTATGTGCGGGACACACTGATCGAGCTGAACCTCCCGCTGGTGCGGTACGCCGCGGCGCGGTTCCGCAGCCGCAACGAACCGATGGAGGACATCGTTCAGGTCGGCACGATCGGCCTGATCAAGGCGATCGACCGGTTCGACTGCGAACGGGGCGTCGAGTTCCCGACGTTCGCGATGCCCACCGTCGTCGGCGAGATCAAGCGCTTCTTCCGCGACACCTCCTGGTCCGTGCGGGTCCCCCGCCGCCTCCAGGAGCTGCGGCTCGCCCTGACCAAGACCAGCGACGAGCTCGCGCAGAGGCTCGACCGCTCGCCGACCGTGCCGGAGCTGGCCCGCGCGCTCGGGGTCTCCGAGGAGGACGTGGTCGACGGTCTTGCCGTCGGCAACGCCTACACCGCCTCCTCGCTGGACTCCCCCTCCCCCGAGGACGACGGCGGCGAGGGCTCCCTCGCCGACCGCCTCGGGTACGAGGACGCGGCGCTGGAAGGCGTCGAGTACCGCGAGTCGCTCAAGCCGCTGCTGGCCAAGCTCGCCCCGCGCGAGCGCCAGATCATCATGCTGCGGTTCTTCGCGAACATGACGCAGTCCCAGATCGGCGAGGAGGTCGGCATCTCCCAGATGCACGTCTCCCGGCTGCTGACCCGCACGCTCGCGCAGCTCAGGGAAGGGCTCATCGCGGACTGAGGCCGGCCGGCGGAGTTCGGCCGGACTCCGCCGGTCCCTGCACCGGGGTTCAGATTTGACGGGTCGTCAGCCACACTGGCGCGATGCGACGTCAGACATTCGGCTCCACCCGCCGCCGAGGCACCGTCGTCGTCGCCTCGGCGGCCGCTCTGTGTCTGGGCGGCGGCCTCCTGGCCGCCTGCGGGAGCGGACCGGGCGACGACGGATACGTGGCCGTGGGCGCCGCCGCCGATGGCGGGGACCGGCCGTCGAGCGGCGACGGCAAGCCCTCGGGCAAGGTGACGCTGGTCCCGCTGGACGGGAACGGCGGCAGCGGTGAGCGCGGGTCCGGCGGCCGCGGGTCCGGCAGTCCCTCGTCCGCGCCCTCCTCCCCGGGTGCGAGCGGGCCCGGGCGCGCCCAGGACACTCCCGGCGGGGCGCGTACGGAGACGCCGGGCGGTCAGGGAGGCGGCTCACCCGCCGGGCCGGGCGCGAAGCCGCCGAAGCCCGCTGAGCCCTCGAAGCCGGGCAGCGGCTCCCGGCCCCCGGCCTCCGGTGGGCCCGGCACCCCTTCACCACCGGGTGAGGGTGGTCCCGGAACCCCGGAACCTCCCGCTCCCCCCGCGACCCCGGCCGCGCTGACGTTGAGCGCACCGCAGCGCGAGGCGGCGGACAAACGGTGGTGCGAGAAGGTGACGGTGGAGTTCCGCAACACCGGCGGCTCCCCGGCGCACTCGGGGACCGTCACCTTCGCCACGCACATCATCGGCGCCCTGGGCGTCGACTGGGCGACCATCACCTCCTCCCAGCCCCTGCCCGCCCCAATCGGCGCGGGCTCGGCGCGCTCGGAGACGTACACCGTCTGCGTGGAGTCCTGGCGGGTCCCGCTGGGCATGCGCGTAGAGACTCAGGACGTCTCCGCCGTGTGGAAGTGACCTGACCGGACGGCGGGACCCCGTGACGCACGAAGGCCGCCCGGGGGCGGTGGCGCGGTGGTCGGCTGTGCGGCCCCGCTTCCCGTCCTCCGTGCGGCCGGATCGTACGGTCGTACGCGTCGTGCTGTCGTGTCGTGCGGTCGCGGCCGCACCGTCCTGGAGCGCGCATGCCGTCGAGGCCGGCCGCAGGTCCTGGAGCGCGGGTGCTGATGAGGGCGCACCCTCTTGCGGCGCGCGTGCCGGCGTGGGCGCGCGCACCGTCCTGGGGCGCGGCCGTGCCGGCGCGGGTCAGCCCAGGGCGAGCCAGGCCACCGCGCCGAGGACGACGACGACCGCGATCACCGCCGCGATCACCCCGACCTTCGGCCCGGAAGAGGTCGCCGCGGGCTGCTGCCGGCGCTGCGGCTCGCCCTCGTCGACGAAGGCGCGGAACATCTGCGTGCTGCCCGCCGGGTCCGGGGTGCCCTCGGGGCCCGGCTGAGGGGCGTGGGGGTTGTGTGCCATGGGGCAGGACCCTAGCGAACTCGGGCCCACGGCCCAACCCCCGGGCCACCCGGCACCCCCTCCGACCTGCGTCGGCGCGGCCGGGCGGCGGGCTTGACCCGGACCCTACGGAGGCTTTTGCGTTCCTTTACTTCTGCAAGGCCGTTTTCGTTTGCCTGTAGCAACCAACGGCTTCTATCGTTGCCCTAAGCAACAACATAGTCGTGAGTGTGCTGGGGGTTCCCGTGGCCGCACGGAGTAGTTACGAGGAACTGGCCCGGCAGCTCAGCGCCGTCGGGGCCGTCAAGAGGGGACTGGCCCGCGCGCTGCCCCACGAGTGCCCCGCGGGCTCCGCCGCCGTGCTGACCCTCCTGGACCGGCACGGCGAGATGCGGATCAGCCGGCTCGCCGAGCTGCTGTCCGTCGACATGTCGGTGACCAGCCGTCATGTGACCCACGTGGCCGATCGCGGCTGGATCGAACGGTCTCCGGACCCGGCGGACAAGCGGTCCCGCATCCTGCGGCTGACCCCCGGCGGGCACGAGCAGCTCGACGAACTGACCCGGCGGACCACCGAGGTGTTCGCCCACAACCTCCAGGACTGGTCCGACGACGACGTCGGCCGGCTCATCGCGCTGCTGTCCCGGCTGCGCGACAGCTTCGCCTGTCGCGGATCCGGTGGCTGCGCCCCCGGACGTCACACCGGCGAGTGCAGGACCCGCCTCGGCGACGAGGCTCACACCCGTACACCTGTGTAACAGAAGCAAATTCGCACGGATAGGAACTCAATGGCTACGACCACACCCACCGGTGTGCGGGGCGGCCACGCCAAGCACGGAGGACACGGAGGCGCCACCGCCTCCGGCGCCTCCGACGGCACGCCGATGACACACCGGCAGATCATGGAGGCGCTGACCGGGCTGCTGCTCGGCATGTTCGTCGCGATCCTGTCGTCGACGGTCGTCTCCAACGCCCTGCCCGAGATCATCTCCGACCTCGGCGGCGGCCAGAGCGCCTACACCTGGGTCGTGACGGCCTCGCTGCTGGCCATGACCGCCACCACCCCGCTCTGGGGCAAGCTCTCGGACCTCTTCAGCAAGAAGCTGCTGGTCCAGATAGCCCTGATCATCTACGTCCTGGGCTCGGTCGTCGCCGGTCTGTCGACCAGCAGCGGCATGCTCATCGCCTGCCGGATCGTCCAGGGCATCGGCGTCGGCGGTCTCTCCGCCCTCGCGCAGATCGTCATGGCCGCGATGATCGCCCCGCGCGAGCGCGGACGTTACAGCGGCTACCTGGGCGCGGTCTTCGCCGTCGCCACCGTCGGCGGTCCGCTGCTCGGCGGCGTCATCACCGACACCAGCTGGATGGGCTGGCGCTGGTGCTTCTACGTGGGCGTGCCGTTCGCGATCATCGCGCTGATCGTGCTCCAGAAGACCCTGAAGCTCCCGGTCGTCAAGCGCGAGGGCGTCAAGGTCGACTGGACCGGCGCGTTCTTCATCAGCGCCGCCGTCTCCCTGCTGCTGGTCTGGGTGACCTTCGCGGGCGACAAGTACGACTGGATGTCGTGGCAGAGTGGCGTGATGGTCGCGGGCTCCGTCCTGCTCGGCCTGATCTTCGTCTTCACCGAGTCGCGGGCCGCCGAGCCGATCATCCCGCTGCGCCTCTTCCGCAACCGCACCATCACGCTGGCCTCGATCGCCTCGCTGTTCGTCGGCATCGCGATGTTCGCCGGCACCGTCTTCTTCAGCCAGTACTTCCAGCTGGCGCGCGGCAAGTCGCCGACGATGTCCGGCGTGATGACCATCCCCATGATCGCGGGGCTCTTCCTCTCCTCGACCATCTCCGGCCAGGTCATCACCAAGACCGGGCGCTGGAAGGCGTGGCTGGTCACCGGTGGCTTCCTGGTCACGGCCGGGCTCGGGATGCTCGGCACGATCCGGTACGACACCGTGTACTGGCACGTCGCGGTCTACATGTTCGTCATGGGTCTCGGCATCGGCATGATGATGCAGAACCTGGTCCTCGCCACCCAGAACCAGGTCGCTCCCGAGGACCTCGGTTCCGCGAGCTCCGTCGTCACCTTCTTCCGCTCCCTCGGCGGCGCGATCGGCGTCTCGGCGCTCGGCGCGGTCCTGGGCAACCGGGTCACCCACTACGTCAAGGACGGCATCGCCGCTCTCGGCCCGGAGGGTGCCGCGTTCGGCCACGGCGGTACCGGCGGCGGGGGCATCCCCGACCTGGACAAGCTGCCCGAGCCCCTGCGCCTGGTCATGGAGGCCGCGTACGGGCACGGCGTCGGCGACGTCTTCCTGTACGCCGCTCCGGCCGCGCTCGTCGCCTTCATCGTGACGCTCTTCATCAAGGAGGTCGCGTTGAAGAGCAGCGTGGCGAACGACGCCCCCGCCGACGCCCCCGCCGACGCCTCCGCCGACGCCTCGGCCGCCGTCGGGACGGCCGAGGTGCCCGTACCCGCCGCCGTCGGCGCGGTCACGGGTCCGGTCTCCGAGGGCGCGGCCGGGGTCACCTCGGTCGACACCGCCTCCGCCTCCGCCTCGTACGACACCGTCGACAGCGGCAGCATGCAGGGCACCCCGGTGCACGGTGTGGTGCGCGGTGCGGAGGGCGCTCCGGTCGCCCGCGCCGCCGTCACCCTGATCTCGCTGGGCGGCCGGCAGCTCGGCCGCTCCGTGGCCCGGCCCGACGGCGGTTACCGCCTGGACGCCCCCGGCTCCGGCAGCTACGTGCTGATCGCCTCCGCCGACGGCTTCCAGCCGCAGGCCTCCACCGTGGTCGTCGGTGAGGAATCGCTGGCCTTCGACATCCTGCTGTCCGGTACGAGCGGACTGGCCGGAACGGTCAAGGCCGCCGAGTCCGGCGCCCCCGTGGACGGCGCGATGGTCGTCGTGACCGACGTCCGGGGCGATGTGCTGGCCACCGGCGCGTCCGGCCCGTCCGGCGAGTTCGCCTTCGGCGAGCTGATCCCGGGCTCCGTGACCGTCGCGGTCAACGCGGCCGGCTTCCGTCCGCTGGCGCTGCCGGTGGAGATCGGCGGCCAGGGCGTCACCCGCGTCGAGGCCGCGCTGCGGTCCGGCGCGCTGGTCCGGGGCGTCGTGCGGGCCGGGTCCGCACGGGGCCCGCTGACCGACGCACGGGTCACGCTGATCGACGCGGCGGGCAACGTGGTCGCCACGGCGACGACCGGCGAGGACGGGGCGTACGCCTTCACCGACCTGGACGCGGGCGAGTACGCGGTCATCGCGACCGGCTACCCGCCGGTGGCCGGATCGCTGACCGTGAGCGGCCCGGGAGTCGACGGGCACGACATCGAGCTCGCCCACCCGGGCGAGTGATCGATCCCCGCGGTGCGGGCGCGCGCCCACACCTGTCGCGCGCGCACCTATAGGGATGCGCACGCGCACGTGAAGGGATCGCGAAGACCCCTGGTCGGACGGCACTTTCAGCGGAGAGGCTGTCACGACCGGGTGGAAATGGGCCCCGGTGGCGGGTACGGCGAGCAGGGGACGGCCTGCCGTGACCGCCCCGGGGCCCGACTCATGCGGCCCCGGGTTCCTTCGGGCCGGCCGCGGGTCATCGAGCTAGGAGAGAGATACGGGATGGGACTTCGCGCACAGGTACGGACGCGGGACGGCTGGGCGGTCCAGCACGCCGTCATCACCGTCACCGACATGACCGGCGCCCAGGTGCTGCGCGCCGCGGCCGACGAGGACGGGGCCGTCCGCACGGACGGTTCCCTGGCGGCCGGCGCGTACACGGTGATCGTCACGGCGGTCGGGTACGCCCCTTCCGCCTCCACCGCCCTCGTCACCGCGAGCGGCCGCATCGAGGGCGGCCAGATCGTGCTGGCCCGCCAGGGCGGGGTGGAACTGCCGCCGCCGGGCGTCTGGTCGCTGGACCCCGCGCACTCCTCGGTCGGCGCGGTCGCCCAGCACCTGGGGATCTCCAGCGTGCACGGCCGCTTCACCGACTTCGGCGGCCGGATCGAGATCGCCGAGGACGTCTCCCGCTCCCGGGTCGACGCGGTGATCAGGGCGGCCGGCATCGACACCGGCAACGAGATGCGGGACAAGCACCTGCGCTCGCCCGACTTCCTGGACGTGGACCGCTACCCGGAGATCGCCTACCGCTCCACCGCGCTGGACCCGGCGGGACCCGACCGCTGGACCGTGCACGGCGAACTGACCATGCACGGCGTCTCGCGCCCCGTCGACCTCGACCTCAGCTACCTCGGCACCGGGCCCGACCCGTGGGGCGGGGTCCGCGCGGCCTTCCACGCCACCGCCGAACTGCGCCGCGCCGACTTCGCGATGAACTACAACCAGGTCGTCCAGGCGGGCATCTCCGCGATCGGCACGACCCTGCGCGTGGAGCTGGACATCCAGGCCGTACAGGGCGAGGCGGTGCCCGGCTAGACCTCGGCGGGGCGCTTCCCCGGCCCTGGCCCGGGCCGGTCGTAGGGTGGTGGGCATGGCACCGAACATCGCGACCAACACCGCCGTGGAGCTCGACGAGTTGCTGGCGTTCGTACGCCCCCGGCACCGGGCGGTCCTGCTCACCACCCGGGCCGACGGCCGCCCCCAGGGCTCCCCGCTGACCTGCGGCGTGGACGACGAGGGGCGGATCGTCATGTCGACGTACCCCGAGCGCGCCAAGACCCGCAACGCGCGGCGCGACGAGCGGGTCAGCGTGATCGTGCTGTCGGACGAGTGGGACGGGCCGTGGGTGCAGGTCGACGGTTCGGCGGAGGTCATCGACGCCCCGGACTCGGTCGAGCCGCTCGTCGCGTACTTCCGGAACATCTCGGGCGAGCATCCGGACTGGGACGAGTACCGGGCGGCGATGGTGAAGCAGGGCAAGTCGATCATCCGGGTCACCCCGGAGCGCTGGGGCCCCGTCGCCACCGGCGGCTTCCCCGCCCACCTGGCCCCGGGGAGCTGACCGCGCGGTGACCGGAGAAGCCGCAGGGGACCCGGCGAACGGGAACGCCGAGCCCGCTCCGCCGGTATCCGTCCCGGGGCAGCCCCACTCGCTCCTCGGGTGCGGGATTCCCGTCCCGGCCCCGCTGCCCGCGCCCGATGCCCTCGCACGCGCCCGGCTGCTGGTCGCGCCCTCGCTCGACGGCGGCCTGGTACGGGAGCTGGAGCGGATCACCGGGCGGGACGCGGAGGCCCTGGAGGACGTCCCGCCACCGTCCGACGCACCCCTTCTGTGCGTGGGAGAGACACTGCCCGACGCGCTCCGGACGAACCGGCTGCTCTGGTTCCACAGCGTGAACGCGGGCACGGACCCGCTGTTCGCCGGAGGTCCCTGGCCCGGCTCGGCACTCCTGACCCGGACCGTGGGGCGGATGGGCGAGCGGATCGCCCAGTACGTCCTGGCCTGGATGCTCGCCGAGTGCCAGTCCGTACCGGAGTTCACCGCCCTGCACGCCCGCGCGCACTGGGAGCGCCTCCCCTCGGAGCTCGTCGCCGGGCAGACAGCCCTGATCTACGGGACCGGCCGCATCGGCGCGGCTGTCGGGCGGCTGCTGGGGGCCTGCGGGGTACGCACCGTGGGCGTCGCCCGCACGACACGCTTCGGGCCCGCGCCGGGCACCGTCCGGGTGGTCCCCGGCTTCGACCGCGTGATCGGGGCCGCCGAGGACGACGACCCGCTGGGTGAGGCCCGTTGGGTGGTCTCCACGCTGCCGCTGACCGGGGCCACCGAGGGCTTCTTCGATGCCGCCCGGTTCGCGGCGGTGCGCGGGGCGACGTTCATCAACGTGGGGCGGGGCGCGACCGTGGACATGGCGGCGCTGGAGACCGCGCTGCGGGACGGCCGACTGCGGCGGGCGGTGCTGGACGTGCTGCCGGAGGAACCGGCCGCGCCCGGCGACCCGGTGTGGGAGCTGCCCCGTACGGTCATCACCTCGCACTCCTCGGGGATCACCACCGACGAGGACGTCGCCGGCGACTTCACCGCCTGCTGGGAGGCCGTGGCGGCGGGCCGCCGGCCCGAGCTGACAGTGCACGTGGGCCGCGGCTACTGAGCGTCCCTCCAAGGGCCCACGCCGGCACCGAGCGTCCCTCGGAAAGGGGCTGGAGAGGCGGAGGGGCCGGAGCGGGTGAGGCGGAGGTGCCGGAGCGGGGCTACTGGGCCGCTGACCCGCTCCGGTCGCGCACCGCCTCGATGCCCGCGATCAGCAGGTCCAGCGCGAACACGAAGTCCCGTTCGCGCATCTCCTCGACCGTGTCCCCGCCCCGGGCCGCCATCAGGCCGTCGGAGTAGTCGACGATCTTCCGCAGGTGCGGCTGCGCCCTGATCGTGCCCATCGCCTGCTGGTGGTACTCGTCCTGGGTGATCCCGGCCGCGTCGCACCGCGCCTTGAAGTGGCCCTCGACGGTGCCGAATCCGTACACGAACTGGAAGACCGCCGAGAGCGCGCCGGTCTGCCGTTCCAGGGGCAGCCCGGTGGCCCGGACGATGTCCTGGACGGCGTACGAGAACAGCATGGAGTTCGGGCCGATGTTGAGGAAGGTCCCGGCCAGCGGGGAGATCCAGATGTGGCGGACGAGGAGTTCGCGGTAGCTGCGGGCCAGCTCCCGCAGCCGGTCCCGCCAGTCGGCGGCCTCCCGGGGCGGGGCGATCTCGGCGTAGACCGAGTCGAGCGCCAGCTCCAGGAGGTCGTCCTTGGTGTCCACGTACCAGTAGAGGGACATCGCGGTGACGTCCAGCTCGGCGGCGAGCCGGCGCATCGAGAACCTGGCGAGGCCGTCGGCGTCCAGCAGCCGCACCGACGCCTCGGTGATCCGGTTGCGGTCCAGGCCCGCCGGGGACTCGGACCTGCGGGAGCGCGAGGGGGTCCGCCGGTCCAGCCACACGCTGGTCCGCGCGGGGTTGTTCACGCGGTCGCCCCCGGACGCGGACTCCGGCTCGGGCACGGACTCCGGCTCGGGCACGGACTCGCGGTCGGACTCGGACACCATGGCGCACTCTCCTCGTCTTGCGCGGACCGCTCCGCCGTTCGATCCTGCCGGAAGGGCGCGACAGAGCCGTCCTGCCGGAAGGACGGCGTACCGGACGCTGACGGTCCGGTACGCGCGCCCTGTCCGATGCTATGCCGCCGGTCCCGGCGAGTCCGCCCGGTCCCCGGCCTTCGCGGCCCCGGCCACTGGTGCCGCGGTGTCCCCGGCCACCGGTGTCGTCTCCGCGCCCCCGGCCGCCGGCGCCGCGGTAGCCCCGGCCGCCGGCGCCCCCGCCCGCTCGGCCCGCCGCAGCAGCAGCGCGGCGAGCAGTCCGCCCGCCAGCACCGCGACCGCACCGGCCAGTTGGCTGACCTCCAGGCCCGAGGCGAAGGCGTCCTTGATCTGCTCCCGGGCGGCGGGCCCGTCGGCGGCGGCCAGGGCCGCCGGCAGCGAGGCGGCGCCGACGGCGGCCGGCACGAGAGCAGCGAAGCGGGCGTTCAGCACCGCGCCGAGCACCGCGACCCCCAGTCCGTTGCCGAACTCCGCGAGCATGCCGTTGACGCCCGCGCCCACCCCGGCCTTCTCCGGCGGGATCGCGCTCATGATGGCGTTGGCCATCGCGGGCATCGCCAGGGCGATCCCCACGCCCATCACGACCAGGCCGAACAGCATCCCGCCGTACCCGCCGCCCCCGCCGAGCACCGCGATGGCGGCGAGACCGGCGGCCAGGCAGCTCATCCCCGCGGCGATGACGGTGGGCGTCCCCAGCTTCCCGACCAGGCGCGCGCCCAGGCCGGTGAGGTTGAGAGCGACCACGGTGAGCGCCATCGGAGCCGTACGCAGACCCGCCTCCAACGGCCCGTACCCGAGGACGAACTGAAGGTGCTGGGTGAGCAGGAAGAGCGAGCCGGTCATCCCGAAGGCGACCAGGATGGCCCCCGCCACCGCGCCGACGAACTTCTGGTTCCGGAAGAAGTGCATGTCGAGCATCGGGTACGGGATGTGCAGCTCCCACAGCACGAATCCGGCCAGTACCGCGACCCCCACGAACGCCGTCAGCAGCACCTGGCCGGACGCCCAGCCGTGCTCGGGTCCGGAGATGATCGCGAAGACGACGGCGGTCATGCCGATCGTGGAGAGCAGCGCCCCCAGCAGGTCGGGGCGCTCCCCCTGGCCGTTCTTCGACTCCGGTACGAGCCGGGCGACGGCGACCAGGCCGATCAGGGCGACCGGGATGTTGATCAGGAAGATCGCGCCCCACCAGAAGTGGTCGAGGACGAACCCGCCGAACAGCGGCCCCGCCGCGAAGCCGAGGGAGGCGACGGTCGACCAGATCCCGATCGCCTTGACCCGCTCGGTGTCGTCGAAGATCTGGACCACGACGGCGAGCGTGGTGGTGAGCAGCAGCGCGCCGCCGACGCCCATGCCCGCACGGGCAGCGATGAGTTGGCCCGAGGACTGGGAGAGCCCGGCCACGAGCGAGCCGACGCCGAACAGGGCGAGGCCCACGATCAGCATCTTCTTGCGCCCGTAGCGGTCGGCGGAGCTGCCCGCGGTCAGCAGCAGACCCGCCTGGACGAGCGAGTAGGCGTTGATCATCCACTGCACGTCGGAGGTGGAGGCGTCCAGCTCCGACGTGAGGGAGGGGATCGCGACGTTCAGGACGGTGTTGTCGAGCAGCACCGTGAGCTGGGCCAGGCAGATGACGCCGAGGATCAGCCAGCGCTGGGGATGCCCCTGGGGGGCGAGGTCTGTTCGCTGTGCGGCGGGCGCCGTCATGCGGGCTCCGTAGGGGTGTTGGGCGGCCCGGGAGGGCCGGATGTGACGTGTGCGGGTTCCGGGTCCGGTGCGGTGGCAGCTCGCTCCGGAGCGGTCGTACGGCACGCGAAGCTCGGCACTGTACGGCGTATGGCGTATCGCTGACGTACACCGTAAGGCAGTCCCTGTACAACGTACAAGTCGATTTCCGCGCCATGGATCGGCCGCGCCGGTGGGGCGGCACGGCGGCCGAGCGGTACGGTTCTCGACGCTGACCTGACAAAGTGCGCGATTTTCGGCCGGTTGGAGAGCCATGTCGCTGCGTCGCCGTACCTCTCGTGTCCCTCAACTCCTCTTCGCGGTAACCCTCTTGGGCGCGCTCATCGCGCCGCCCGCCGCCGCCGTCACCACGACCCGCCCGCCCGTCGGCGGTGACGTGCCGCTGCGGGTCGCCACGTACAACATCCACGCCGGGGCGGGCGTGGACGGTGTCTTCGACCTGGAACGCCAGACGGCCGAACTCCGCGCGCTCGACGCGGATGTGATCGGCCTTCAGGAGGTCGACCGGCACTGGGGCGACCGCAGCGGGTGGCGGGACCTCGCCGGCGAGCTGGCGCGGCGGCTGCGGATGCACGTCTCCTTCGCGCCGATCTACAGCCTGGACCCGGCCCGACCGGGCGGCCCCCGGGCGGAGTACGGGGTGGCGGTACTGTCGCGGCACCGCGTCCTGAGCGCCGAGAACCACGAGATCACCCGCCTCTCCACCCAGGACCCGAACCCGGCCCCCGCTCCCGCCCCGGGGTTCGGCGAGGTCGTCGTACGGGTGCGGGGGCTGCCGGTGCACGTGTACGTGACCCACCTCGACTACCGCCCGGACCCCGCCGTCCGCGTCGCCCAGGTCGCCGACACCCGGCGGATCATGGCCGAGGACCGGGGCCCCCGGATCCTGCTCGGCGACCTCAACGCGGAGCCCGCCGCCCCCGAACTGGCACCGCTGTGGCGAGAGTTGACGGACGCCGACCCGGGCACGCCCACCTTCCCGGCGCAGGACCCGGTCAAGCGGATCGACTTCGTGGCGGTGTCGAAGGGCGGGCCGGGCACCGGGATCACGGTGCGGAAGGCGTGGGTGCCGGAGAGCGTCGCCTCCGACCACCGGCCGGTGGTCGCGGACCTGCTGGTACGGGGAGGAAGGGGCCGATGAGCCACCGACGGGGGTCGGTCGGATGAGCCCGGACGGGGCCGGGACCGGAGCGGGGCCGATGAGTCCCGGGAGGGCCGGGAGTCATCAATTCCGGCCCGAATGCCTCCTTTTACGGCCGGCGCGCGTCCTCCTGTCCGAGGGCCGCGCCCGGTCCACCACCCGCGGTCGCGCACCGCGGGGCGCCTCCCGGGGCGCAGGCCTCCGACAGCACACGCGGTACCGGACGAAGGACGACCCATGACCACCACCCCCCTGCACGAACTGCTGGACGCCCACATCGCCGAGGGGTCGATGCCGGGCGCGGTGGCCCTGGTCGCCCGGGACGGGAGGACCGAGGTGGCCTCGGCCGGTACGGCCGTCCTCGCCGGGTCCGCGCCGATGCGGCGGGACTCGCTCTTCC
This sequence comes from Streptomyces sp. NPDC102283, assembly GCF_044766265.1. Taxonomy (NCBI): domain Bacteria; kingdom Bacillati; phylum Actinomycetota; class Actinomycetes; order Kitasatosporales; family Streptomycetaceae; genus Streptomyces; species Streptomyces sp. NPDC102283. The sequence continues at coordinate 160,033 of NZ_JBIWLQ010000007.1, read as the reverse complement.
GTATCGCCTCGATCACCAAGCCGATCGTGGCGGCGGCCGCCATGACACTCGTCGAGGACGGCCTGATCGCCCCCGCCGACCCGGTCGCCGCCTGGCTGCCCGAACTGGCCGCGCCCCTCGTCGTACGGACCCCGCGGAGCCCGGTCGACGACGTGGTGTCGGCTCTCCGCCCGATCACCCTGCTGGACCTGCTGACCTTGCGGGCCGGATACGGCTTCCCGTCCGACTTCTCGCTCCCGGCCGTCGCCCCGCTGTTCGCCGAGCTGAAACAGGGGCCGCCGCAGCCGCAGGCCGTCCTCGCGCCGGACGCCTGGATGGCCGCCCTGTCCCGTATCCCGTTGCTGCACCAGCCGGGCGACGGCTGGCTCTACAACACGTGCTCCGACATCCTCGGCGTCCTCATCGCCCGGGTCGCCGACCGCCCGCTGCCCGCGTATCTGGCGGAGCGGCTGTTCGAGCCCCTCGGCATGACGGACACCGGGTTCGCCGTGGAGCCCGCCGCGCTCGACCGGCTCACGGGCTATTACCGGGCCGGGGCGGACAGCGGCAGTGACCCGGTCCTGATCGACGCGCCGGACGGGCAGTGGAGCAGCCCGCCCCCCTTCCCGTCCGGCGCGGGCGGCCTGGTCTCGACCGTCGACGACTGGGCCGCCTTCGGCCGGATGCTGCTCGCCGGGGGCCTGGACGACGAGGGCCACCGGGTGCTGGCCGCCGAGTCGGTCCGCCAGATGGTCACCGACCACCTCACCCCCGACCAGCGCGCCGCGAGCGAGCTGTTCACGGAGGGGCAGGGCTGGGGGTTCGGCGCCGCGGTGGACGTCGAGGTCGCGGCCCCCTGGAACGTGCTGGGCCGCTACGGCTGGGTCGGCGGCACCGGCACCACCGCCCACGTCATCCCGTCCACGGGCACGGTCGCCGTCCTGCTCACCCAGATGGAGATGGCCGGACCCGCCGCGCCTCGGGTGATGCGGGACTTCTGGACGTACGCGGCCGGGTTCTGATCCCGACCGCGTACGCCCGGTCCTCAACCCGTCGAGCGTGTCAGGTCGTAGAACGTGGTGCTGCCGACCGTGACCTCGGTGAAGTTCTCCGTCACCCAGGCGGAGATCTGCGACGAGGTGCCGGAGCTGCCGCCCCTACCGGCTCCGCCTTCCACCCCGCCTCCTGGCCCGTCTCCTGGCCCGCCTCCCGTTCCTCCGCCCGTTCCTCCGCCCGGGACGAAGTAGTGGATCTTCCCCTCCGCGACGTACTTCTTGAACTGTGCGAGCGTCGGTGACGGGTCGCTCCCGTTGAAGCCGCCGACCGCCATCACCGGTTTTCCGGTGGCGAGTTGGTAGCCGGCCGCGTTCTGCGCGCCGACGGCGGCGGCGACCCAGGTGTAGTCGTCCGCGCCCTTCTCCAGCAGCGCCTTCGCCTCGGCGTCGACGGACGCGCCGTTGAGCAGTCCGCCCATGCCGCCACCGCCACCGCCCCTCGCGCCCTCGCCGGAGCGGGGGTCCGTGCCGGTGCCGGCACCCGTGCCCGTACCGCCGGATGCGGTTCCTCCGGGTGCCGTTCCTCCGGGTGCGGCACCTCCGGGCAACGTGGGCATGCCGCCGCGCTGCCCGCCGCCAGGTCCACCACCGGGTCCGCCACCGGGTCCGCCCCGACCGCCACCGCCCCCGGGTCCGCCCAGGCCGAAGCCGGCCGAAGGACCGGCGGTCACGATCGAGCCCTGGTGGCCGCTGTTCAGGGTGGAGACGGTGTACGCCGCCGGCCCCGCCAGCGACGCCGCGCAGCTCAGCCCCACCACGGCGGCCGCCAGGCCCCGTCCGCCGAACCGGCCCACGGCCGGCAGCCCGAGCGCACCGATCAGCCCGGCCGCCAGGACCGCCCACCGCAGCCACGGCAGGTAGTCGGGGGTGCGGCCCAGCAGGACGTACGCCCAGACCACCGTCGCGACGACCGTGCCCGTGAGCACCGCACGTGGCCACCACGCGCCCCGCTCCTCCCACAGCACCGTGACACCCATGGCGACGAGCGCCGCGACGTACGGGGCGAGGGCCACCGTGTAGTACTGGTGGAAGATCCCGGCCATGAAGCTGAACACCGCCGCGGTCATGATCAGCGCACCGCCCCAGGCGACGAACGCGGCCCGCGCGGAGTCGGTCCTGGCCGACCGTCGGGTCAGCCAGAGGCCTGCCGCCAGCAGGATCAGCGCGGCGGGGAGCAGCCAGGCGATCTGGCCGCCGACCTCGGAGTTGAACATCCGGCCGATGCCGGTCTCACCCCAGCCACCGCCGGCGCCTCCGCCCCCACGACCGCCACCGCCACCGACGCTCCCGGTCTCCTCGCCGTTGATCCGGCCGAGCCCGTTGTAGCCGAAGGTCAGCTCCAGGAAGGAGTTGTTCTGCGAGCCGCCGACGTACGGGCGTGAGGAAGCCGGCATCAGCTCGACGATCGCGACCCACCAGCCGCCGGCGAGGACCATCGTCAGCGCGGACAGGGCGAGTTGACCGAGCCGCTTCGGCACGGGAACGGGCGCGCACACCGCGTACAGCACGGCCAGCGGCGGCAGGATCAGGAACGCCTGGAGGGTCTTCGTCAGGAACGCGAGACCGACCGCCGCGCCCGCCCACAGCAGCCACGCGGTCCGGCCCTGCTCCAGGGCCCGCAGCACGCACCAGACGGTGACGGTCATCAGCAGGGCGAGCAGCGCGTCCGGGTTGTTGAAGCGGAACATCAGCGCCGCCACCGGCGTCAGCGCGAACACGCCCACCGCGATCAGCCCGGCGACCGGCCCGAAGCGACGGCGTACGGCGGTGTTCAGGACGGCCGCCGTGGCGAGCGCCATCAGGACCTGGGGGGCCAGGATCGCCCAGGAGTCGAGCCCGAACAGCCGCACCGACAGGGCCATCGGCCAGAGCGCGGCGGGCGGCTTGTCGACGGTGATGGCGCCTGCGGAGTCCAGCGAGCCGAAGAAGAGGGCCTGCCAGCTCTGGCTGCCCGCCTGGACGGCGGCGGAGTAGAAGGAGTTGGCGTACCCGGAGGCGCTGAGGTTCCAGAAGTAGGCGAGCCCGACCGCGAGCAGCAGCCCGTACAGCGCGGGGCGCGCCCAGCGGGGGCCCTCCCTTCCGGTCGGCGGCGCGGCGACAGGGATCGCGGGGGCGGCGGTCGTGGTCATCGGGCATCCTCGGCTTCGTCGCGGACCGGGAGGGCGGCCGCCGCGGGCAACCGCGCCTCCACGTCGTCCCGTTCGGTGGCGCGGCGCTCCGGGAAGACCCAGGCGCGCAGGAGCAGGAAACGCAGCACGGTGGCCGCGAGGTTGGCGGTGATCAGCACGGCCAGTTCCGTGCCGTGCGCGGGCGATCCGGTCGCCGCCCCCAGCGCGGCGAGCGAGCCGCTGGTCAGCGCGAGGCCGATGGCGAAGACCACGAGTCCCTGCGCCTGGTGGCGGAAGGCCCCGTCCCGGCCGCGTACACCGAAGGTGAGGCGGCGGTTGGCGGCGGTGTTGGCGACGGCGGAGACGAGCAGCGCGCCGCCGTTGGCGAACTGCGGGCCGACGCCGAGCCGGAAGAGGGAGTAGAGCGCGAGGTAGAACAACGTCGACAGCGCGCCCACGAAGCAGAACCCGACGAGCCGGCTGGCCGGTCCGCGCTCCACTCCGGTCAGCGCCCGGTCGCGCGGGTCGTCCCCGAAGGGCCGGGCCAGCCGGTCCAGCGGCAGCGCGCCGACGGCCAGCGCCCTCCCCACCCGCCACACCCCTTTCAGGTCATCGGTGGCCGTCCGCACGATGCGGACCGTCGAGTCGGGGTCGTCGATCCAGTCGACGGGCACCTCGTGGATGCGCAGCCCGGCCCGCTCGGCGAGGACCAGCAGCTCGGTGTCGAAGAACCAGCCGCTGTCCTCCACCATCGGCAGCAGCCGCTCGGCGACCTCGCGCCGGATCGCCTTGAACCCGCACTGGGCGTCGCTGAACCCGGCGGCCAGCGAGGAGCGCAGGATCAGGTTGTAGGCACGCGAGACGAACTCCCGCTTCGGCCCCCGTACCACCCGCGAACTCCTCGACAGCCGGGAGCCGATGGCCAGGTCGGAGTGGCCGGAGATCAGCGGGGCGACCAGCGGGAGGAGGGCGTTGAGGTCGGTGGAGAGGTCGACGTCCATATAGGCGAGGACCGGTGCGTCGGACTGCGCCCAGACCGTACGCAGCGCCCGCCCGCGGCCCTTCTCCGCCAGCCGCACGTACCGCACCCCGGGCAGCTCCGCGGCGAGCGCGGCGGCGACGGCGGGGGTGGAGTCGGTGCTGGCGTTGTCGGCGACGGTGATGCGGAAGGGGTACGGGAAGGTCCGCGCGAGGTGGCCGTTCAGGCGCACGACGCAGGGGCGGAGGTCCTTCTCCTCGTTGTGCACGGGGACGACGACGTCGAGCACGGTGACGTCGGCGGCGGTGGTCGAGCCGCGGGCCGGGAGGTGCTCCCTGTCCGGCAGTCGGGCGCTGTGCCCGCCGCCCCCGCTGCTGCGGCCGGTCGTGCCGGGGCCGCTCCGGAGGCTGTCGGTGGTCATGCTCCGACCTTCGCCGTCCGCGCTGTCACACCGGTGTGCTGAGCCTGTCCCTGCCCTGTGAGTCCGCGCCTGGCGGTTCGCCTGCCGGTTCGTCCGCCGGCAGCTCGACCACGAACACCGTGCGGCCCGGCCCGGATTCCACCCGTACGCGCCCGCCGTGCGCGCAGACGACGGCCTGCACGATGGCGAGGCCGAGCCCGGTGGAGCCGGTCGCCGCGCCCGTACCGGCCCCGCGCGAGCGGGAGGCGTCACCGCGGGCGAACCGTTCGAAGACGTGCGGCAGCAGCTCCGCCGGGATGCCTGGCCCGTCGTCGCCCACCTCCACCGTGACCGGCCCCCCGGCGCGCGCGGACGGCCGTACGGACACGGTGACGGTGGTCCCCGCCGGGGTGTGGGTGCGGGCGTTGGCCAGCAGGTTGACGAGCACCTGCTGGAACCGGTCGGGATCGGCGCGCACGGTCACCGGCTCGGCGGGCAGTTCCAGCCGCCAGCGGTGCCGGGCGCCCCGGCCAGGCTCGTCCGGGTCCACCGCGCGGGCGTCCGGGTCCACCGCGCGGGTGTCCGGGTCCGGCGCACCCCGGCCCGCCGCCCCCTGGTCCGCCGCACGGGCGTCGCTGATCGCGTCCACGACCAGCGGCAGCAGATCGGTGCTCCCGTACGAGAGCGGACGCCCGGCGTCCAGCCGGGCCAGCAGCAGCAGGTCCTCCACCAGGCCCGTCATCCGGTCCGCCTCCGACTCGATCCGGCCCAGCGCGTGCCGGGTCACCGGGTCGGGCTCCGGCGCTTCCCGGCCCCCGGTGGTGCGCCGGGTCAGCTCGGCGTAGCCCCGGATCGAGGCCAGCGGGGTGCGCAGCTCATGGCTGGCGTCCGCGACGAACCGCCGGACCCGCGTCTCGCTCGCCTGGCGGGCGGCGAGGGCCGAGCCGACATGCCCGAGCATGCGATTGAGCGCCGCGCCCACCTGCCCGACCTCCGTACGCGGGTCGGCCTCGGCATCCGGTACCCGCTCCAGGAGGGCCACCTCGCCGCTGTGCAGGGGGAGTTCGGATACCCGGGTGGCCGTGGCGGCGACCCGGCGCAACGGCCGCAGGGCGACCCCGACGAGCACGGTGCCCGCGATCGACGCGGCCAGCAGCCCGGCGGCGGTGACGCAGACCTCGACGACGATCAGGGTGGTCAGCGCACCGCTCACCTCGGCACTGGGGATGCCCACGAGGACGGTGTACCCCTCGGTGGTGGTCGCGGCCTCGACCCGGTAGCCGCCGAGCCCCGGGAGATCGACGCTCCGGGCTCTCTCACCGGTGGTCGGAGCGGCCGCCTCCAGGGCGCTCCGCTGCTCCCCGGTCAGCGGCTTCGCGCTCTCCTGGGCCCGCAGCCCGCTGTCCTCGACGACCTTCGACGCGGTGACGTCCCCGCCCTCGCCGAGAAGGGCCCCGAACGTGCCGAGCGGCTGCCCGCCCCCGCCGACGAAGCCGAGCGGACCCGCCGCGCGCAGCGCTTGGGGCACCGGCACCGGCCCCGGCCCGGGCGGGCGCTGGGCCCGCTCGGCGACGGAGTGCAGTTGGTCGTCGAGCTTGCCGTACATGTAGCTGTGGAAGGCGATCGCGGTGACGGACCCGATGACGGCGGCGACGACGGCGATCAGCGAGACCGCCGATACGACGAGCCGGGTCCGCAGCGTCCACGGCCGCCGCAGCACCCTCGCACCGCCTCGCCTACGCACCGGGCTTGATCAGATACCCCGCGCCGCGCCGGGTGTGAATCATCGGCGTGCGCCCGGCGTCGATCTTCTTGCGGAGGTAGGAGATGTAGAGCTCGACGACGTTGGCCTGGCCGCCGAAGTCGTAGTTCCAGACCCGGTCAAGGATCTGCGCCTTGCTGAGCACCCGGCGCGGATTGCGCATCAGGAAGCGCAGCAGCTCGAACTCGGTGGCCGTCACGTGGATCGCGTCCCCGCCCCGGCTCACCTCGTGGCTGTCCTCGTCGAGCACCAGGTCCCCGACGACGAGGGTGGACTCGCTCCGCCCGGCGGCGACGGCCGAGCCCGAGCGGCGGATGAGCCCGCGCAGCCGGGCCACGACCTCCTCCAGGCTGAACGGCTTGGTCACGTAGTCGTCGCCGCCCGCGGTGAGCCCGGCGATCCGGTCCTCCACGGAGTCCCGGGCGGTCAGGAAGAGGACCGGCACATCGTCGTACTCGCGGCGCAGCCGCCCCAGCACGGACAGCCCGTCCATGTCCGGGAGCATCACGTCCAGGACCACCGCGTCCGGGCGGAAGTCCCGCGCGGCCCGGACCGCCCCGGCCCCGTCCCCGGCGCTGCGCACCTCCCACCCCTCGTACCGCAGGGCCATCGAGAGCAGCTCGGCGAGCGGAGCCTCGTCGTCCACGACCAGGACCCGCACGGGGGTACGGTCCGGCCTGAGCAGTTCGGTACGCCCCTGGGGCGAGGTCGTCGTCGTCATGGGGACCACTCTGTGAGGCACCCGTGAGAGAAGCCTGACCCGTTCCTGTGAATTCCCTGAGAAAGCGGCGCGGGTTCCGGGGCGACAGGCCCTACGTGCCCTGGGCGGGGAACAACGCGGCGGCGTTCCCGTGACAGACCGCCCGCAACCACGCGTCCCCGAGCCCGAGCCGCTCCAGCGCCTGGAGCTGATGGACGTACGGGTAGGGGATGTTCGGGAAGTCGGTCCCGAGCAGGATCCGGTCCCCGAGGTCGGCTAGCCGCCCCCGCTCCGCCGCCGGGAAGGGGCTGAACCCCTCGCTGAAGTCGGTGAACGCCATCGTCGTGTCGAGCCGGACCTCCGGGTACGCCTCCGCCAGCGCCAGGAACTCCGCGTATTCCGGCATCCCCATGTGCGCGACGACCAGCCGCAGCCGGGGATGGCGCGCCAGCAGCCGCCCGATCGGCTCCGGCCCGGTGTACGCACCCGGCGCGGGGCCCGACCCGCAGTGCGTGACCACCGGAATCCCGGCCTCCGCGAGCAGCCCCCACACGGGGTCCAGGAGTGGGTCGTTGGGGTCGTACGCGCCGACCTGGAGGTGCGACTTGAAGACCCGCGCGCCCGCCTCGACGGCCTCCTTCACGTACACCTCCGCACCGTCCTCCGGGAAGAGGGTCGCGGTGTGCAGACAGTCGGAGGTCCGGGCGGCGAAGCCGGCGGCCCAGCCGTTCAGCCAGCGGGCCATGCCGGGCTTGTGCGGATAGAGCATGGAGGTGAAGCGCAGCACCCCGAAGGACCGCAGCAGCTCCAGCCGCCGCTCCTCCTCGTACCGGTAGGTGATCGGCCACTCCAGGCCGGTGAGCGGTCCGACGGCGTCGAAGTAGGCCCATACCTTGCGCAGGACCTGCTCCGGCATGAAGTGGGTGTGCACGTCGATGATCCCGGGCAGCCCGAGCCGCTTCCAGAACCGCACCACGTCATCGCTCTCCGGCCCCACGGACGCTCTCCCTCGGTCGACGGTCAGAACAACCCACCCTGCACAGCGCCGCCGCCGATGTCGATGAGGGGGACACGTACATCACTCTCCGCCACGGTCGCCCCTGCCCCTGCGGACCCGTCGCCCGCGGGCCCGGTGCGGGCGGGAACGGCTTCCGCGGACGCGGCTGCTGCGGGCACGGCCTCCGCCGGCACGGCGGCGAGGTCCCACCCGGTGATCAGACGCGTGTCCAGGACGACCACGCCCACGCCGTCCACCGCCAGGTGCAGATCGGGCCCGGCCGCCGCGACCAGCCGCCCCGCGACGACGCCCCCGTCGACCAGCTCCCGCACCGAGCGGACGGGAGCGGGGGCCCGGTCCAGCCCGAACAGGGCGACCTGATCGACGACTTCGAGCGGCAGCCGCTCCAACGACTCGGGCCAGCCGCGCCCTTCGAGCCGTTCGGCCCGCCCGTACAGCTCCGCCACCTCGGCTGCCCGCTCCTCGCGCCCGGGAAGCCGCCCGCGCACGGCCCGCTTCCTGGCGTACGGGATCCGGTCGGGCACCTTGAGGGCCGCCCGCAGCACCTCCTCGGTCCGCCGGGCCGCCATGAGGGGCCCGCGCCCCAGCCAGCTGAAGACCACGGCCCCCTGCTCCCGCAGCCGGGCGGACCCGCGCTCCTCCCCGGTGATCCCGACCTTGACCATGCCGGGCCCGAACCAGGCGAGGTACACGCGGTACGTCCGGGGGTCGTCCACCATCGTGTCGGCGGCCACCGAGTGCGCCCGGTCCAGCCGCGCGCACTCCGCGCACCGCCCGCCGGTGGAACGCCCCGGCACCACCGCGCCCAGCGGACACACATTCCCCCGGGCTCCCACGCAGTGCCGCTCACCGAGGGCCCGGAACCCGAGGCCGGACCCGTACGCGAGCACGCTCACCCGCCGGTCGCCGCCCCTGCTCCACCCCAGCTCAGGCACCTCGCCGGGCCACCGCACCCCGGCGCACCACCACCCACCGGCCACCCGGACCCCGCTCTCTCCTCCACCGGCACCAGATCACCGGCCGACCCGGTCGAACCGGCCCGGCGATGCTACGCGTAGCCTCCGACACCCTCGATCCGCCGCCGCATCGCGGCCATGCGCCGTTCGAACCGCCGGTTGAGCCAGATGATCCAGCCCATGAACCCCACGCCGAAGCCGAGGCCCCACAACCCGATCGGCACGTTGCCCGCGGCGAACCAGAAGAACGGCATCGCGAGGAAGAGCAGCCCGAGGAAGGGAAGGGCCCACCACCGGTTGCGCCGCAGCTTCTCCTCGCGCCGCCGGATCAACCGCACCATGGCCACCTGTTCGGCCGGGTCCTCGGGCAGTTCGCCGTTCTTCGCGATGCGCCGCTCCAGCTCCGGCACCCGGGCGGCCTCGGTGCCCACGGCACGCGCGTCGCGCCGCCTGCGCCGCATCAGCAGCCAGGTCATCAGACCCGCGTAGACGAACCCGCCGACCAGAATGCCCGGCCACCCCGACCATCCGTAGAAGGCCAGCTGGATGCCGACCCACACCACCAGCACCAGCAGCCCCATCGCCCACCACCGGTCCTGCCAACGCTCTTCCCGCCCGTGCTCCTTCGACCTCATCGCCGACCTCCGAGAGGAACGCGTCCGTCACGCCCCGTACGACGTCGGTTACCCCGCCATCGGCCCTCCGAACGACCACGGGGGACGGCCGTTATGATCCGGCCCATGGCGCTGACCGGTAACCAGGTGGATCTGTTCGAGGCTTCCATGCCCCGGCTGAAGGCCATCGGCTACCGCCTTCTCGGCTCCGCGAGCGATGCCGAGGACGCCGTCCAGGACACGTTCCTGCGCTGGCAGTCCGCCGACATCGACCGCATCGAGGTCCCCGAGGCCTGGCTGACGAAGGTCCTCACCAACCTCTGCCTCAACCAGCTCACCTCGGCGCGCGCCCGCCGCGAGACCTATGTGGGCCAGTGGCTGCCCGAACCGCTGCTCGCCGGGGACCCGATGCTCGGCCCCGCCGACACCGTCGAACAGCGCGAATCGGTCTCGTACGCGGTCCTCGTCCTCATGGAGCGCCTCTCCCCCGACGAGCGGGTGGTGTACGTGCTGCGGGAGGCGTTCGCGTATCCGCACGGGAAGATCGCCGAGATCCTCGACACCACGGAGTCCGCGAGCCAGCAGCTGTTCCACCGCGCCAAGAAGCACATCGCGGAGGGCCGGACCCGCACCGAGATCGGCGAGGCCGCAGCCCGGCGGATCGTCGAGGAGTTCCTCACGGCCGCGACCAGCGGCCGGACCGAACCGCTCGTCCGGCTGCTCACCGCGGACGCCGTCGCGATCGGCGACGGAGGCGGAAAGGTACCGGCCCGCACCAGGCCGTTCGAGGGGGCCGTCGCCGTCGCGAAGTTCATGCGGAGCCTGTTCATCCCCAACCAGGCCGCCCGCAACCTCCTCGGCGGCACGGCGGAGGTCCACGTCTCGTACGCCAACGGGCTGCCCGCGCTCGTGGTCACCGTCGACGGCCGGGTCATCGGCGTCCTGTGCCTGGAGATCACGACGGAGGGCATCGCCGCGTTCCGCAACCAGGCCAACCCCGACAAGCTCGACCGCGCGACGCGTCAGTGGGCGGCGACCAACCACGGAGAACCGGCCCTCCGCATCACCTGACCTCACTGTGATACACGTCACATCTCCCACCTGTCAGGAATCGACGGGCTGCCCGGTTCAAGGGGCGAGACCGCGCGAGACAGGAGTGCAGGACATGCAGGACACGCAGCAGAACATCCAGCGGCACCGCGTCATCGTCATCGGAGCCGGCTACACCGGAGCGAGTGCCGCCGGACGCCTCGCCAGGCGTCTGCGCAGCGAGGACGTCTCCATCACCCTCGTCAACGCCGAACCGGACTTCGTCGAGCGCGTCCGGATGCACCAGCTCGCGGTGGGCCAGGACCTCCGCCCCCGCCCCTTCGACGAGATGTTCGCCGGCACGGGCGTCCGGCTGCGCCTCGGGAAGGTCACGGGCATCGACGTCGACCGCCGAACGGTGTCCGTCATCGACCCGGGCGGAACCGGCGAGCCGGAGACCCTGCCGTACGACACCCTCGTCTACGCCCTGGGCAGCGCCTGGAACACCCAGGCCGTCCCCGGCGCCGCCGAACACGCCCACGACATCGCCGGCCGCCCCGGCGCCCTGCGCCTGCGCGAGCGCCTGGCCGCCCTCGCCCCCGGCGCGCCCGTGGTCGTCGTCGGCGGAGGCCTCACCGGCGTGGAGGCCGCGACGGAGCTGGCCGAGACCCGCCCGGACCTGGACGTCTCCCTGGTCGCCCGCGGAGCACTGGGCGACTGGCTCTCCCCCAAGGGCGCCGGACACCTGCGGAAGGTCTTCACCAACCTGCGGATCACCGCCCACGAACACGCCGACGTCACCACCGTGCACGCCGACCGGGTCACCACCGCCCAGGGCGACGTCCCGGCCGCGGTCACGATCTGGACGACGGGCTTCGCGGTCCACCCGACCGCCCGGGCCACGACCCTGGAGACCGCCGACAACGGCCAGATCGTGGTCGACTCCACCATGCGCTCGACCTCGCACCCGGACGTGTACGCCATCGGCGACGCGGCCCTGGTGGCAGGCCCCGGCGGCAAGCCGCTGCGCATGTCGTGCGCCTCGGGCGTCCCCACCGCCTGGCAGGCCGCCGACGCCATCGCGGCCCGCCTCACCGGCGCCAAGCTCCCGACCACCGCGCCCCGCTACTTCAACCAGTGCGTCTCCCTGGGCCGCAAGGAGGGCCTGATCCAGTACGTCACCGCCGACGACCGAGCAGTCAGCGCGGCCCTGACCGGCCGTGTGGCCGCCCTCTACAAGGAACTGGTCTGCAAGGCCGCGGCCTGGGGCGTCGCCAACCCGACGATGGGCCTGCCGACCCGCCGCCGCCGGGTCACGGCGGAGCGGGCGCGGGCGAGCGTAGCAGCCGCCTGAGGTTCGGGCGGCCGCCTGGAGCCGAACCGACGCGCGAGGCCCCCGGATTCCCCTGGGGGCCTCCTTAACGCCCCTCACCCGAAAGGAACTTTGACCTTTCCCGACGTCATCCCCCGTCCGACACGGGATCATTGCCCGAGACGGAGCGTCAGGCACAGGGAGACTCGGGGGCCACGATGAGCACGACCTCGCAGCGGTTCTTCATCAGCTACGCGGGCGTGGACCGCCCCTGGGCCGAATGGGTGGGCTGGCATCTGGAATCGGCCGGTCACCGGGCCATCCTCGACGTGTGGGACTGGCGCACCGGGGACAACTTCGTCGAGCGCATGGACGAAGCCCTGAAGCAGGCCGACGCCGTGGTGGCCCTGTTCTCCAAGTCCTACTTCGACGCCGAGCGCTGGACACGGGAGGAGTGGACCGCCGCCGTCGCCCGCAGGGAACGCGTCATCCCCCTCGCCCTCGAACCCCTCGCCACCACGGACACCCCCCACCTCCTCGCCCCCAGGCTCCACAAGAACCTCCACGGCCTGGACGAGACAGCCGCTCTCGCCGCGCTGCGCGAGGCGATCAACGGAGGGACCCGCCCGACCAGCCCCCCGCTCTTCCCCGGCAGCACCCCGACAGCACAACCGGCCGAGGCCGGGGGCAGCACGAAGCCGAGGCTGCCTGGCAGCACGGGGCGGCCCGACGTGTGGAACGTACGCCGTCGCAACCCCGACTTCTCCGGCCGTGAGGCCGTCATCGTCCAGCTCCGCGAGAGTCTGCTCAGCGGCCAACAGGCGGTCGTACAGGCGCTGCACGGTATGGGCGGCATCGGGAAGAGCCAGATCGCCCTGGAGTACGCCCACCGCTTCTCCGGTCAGTACGACCTGGTGTGGTGGATCGACGCCGAGCAGTCCGACCAGATCCCCGTCCACTACACCGAGCTGGCCGACCGCCTCGGAATCGCCAAGCCGGACGCCGGCTCCGACCCCAACGCCCGTGCCGTCCTGCACCACCTGCATACGCGGCAGCGCTGGCTCATCGTCCTCGACAACGCCGAGGACCCCGATCAGATCGCGCCCTGGCTGCCCGAGGGGCCCGGCCACGTCCTGATCACCTCGCGCAATCACGACTGGCGCGGCATCGCCCACCAGACCGCGCTCGACGTCTTCACCCGCTCCGACTCACTGGCCTACCTCGGAGCACAGATTCCGGGCACCACCATCGCGCAGGCCGACACCCTCGCCCAGGACCTCGGGGACCTCCCCCTGGCCCTCGCCCAAGCAGCGGGTGTCATCGGCAGCGGCATGACCATCGACCGCTACCGCCAACTCCTCATCGGCAACACCGCGCGCATCCTGCAGGAAGGCGACGCCCCCGGCTACCCCGCGCCCCTGGCCGCCACGGTCCGCATCGCCACCACTCGCCTCGACGACAACCACCCCGACGCCACGGCCCTGTTCCGCCTCGGTGCCTTCCTCGGCCCCGACCCCATCCCCATCGCCTGGCTGGAGTCCGCGCGCCCTCACCTCTCCACCATCCCCGGCGATCCCGACGACCTCATGTGGCCCCACGCCTCGCTCCAGCACCTGGGCCGCTACGGACTGGCCCGCATCGATCACGAAACCTTCCAGATCCACCGACTCACCCAGGCGGTCCTCCGCGACCAGACCGACTCCGCCCAGACGGGAATGGTCCGGGATGACGTCACGACCATCCTCCGCACCATTGATCCGGGCGACCCGGAGAGCCCCGACAGCTGGCCGGCCTGGGCCTCGCTCACCTCGCACCTCACGGCGGAGCACGTCCTCGTCGCTGACCGCCCCGAACTGCGACCGACCCTCCAGAAGGCCGCCGTCTTCCTCATCCGGAGCGGTCAGCCGCGCACCGCGGTCGATCTCCTCACCTCTCTGCGCGAGACGTGGACCGCCGAGTTGGGGCCCGACGACCCCAAGGTCCTCACCTGCACGCAGTACCTCGGCCACGCGACCTCCGACCTCGGCGATTTCAGAAACGCCCGCCCCATCATCGAAGACACCCTGACTCGCCGACGCCGCACCCTCGGCGACGACGATCCGGACACCCTCCAGTCCGCCAACGACCTGGCTGCGGTCCTGAACGAGCTCGGCGACCACGCCGAAGCCCGCCGCATGCACGAAGACACCCTCACCCGCCGGCGTCGCACCCTCGGCGACGACCACCCGAGGACCCTTCAAGGCGCCGCCAATCTCGGCGCCGCCCTGAATGAGCTCGACGAGCACGCCGAAGCCCACCGCATGCTGAAAGACACCCTCACCCGCTGCCGCCGCACCCTCGGCGACGACCACCCCCACACTCTCCAGACCGTCAACAACCTCGCCATGGCTTTGAACGGACTGGGCAAATACACCGAAGCCCGCCGCATGCAGGAGGACGTCCTCACCCGCCGGCGTCGCACCCTCGGCGACGACCACCCGAGCACCCTTCAAGGCGCCGTCAATCTCGGCAGTTTCTTGAACGAACTCGGCAAGCCTGCCGAGGCCCACCGCATGCTGAAAGACACTCTCACCCGCTGCCGCCGCACCCTCGGCGACGACCACCCCCACACCCTCCAGTCCGCGATCAACCTCGCCACCACCCTGAACGCGCTCGGCCACCACGCCGAAGCCCACCGCATGCAGGAGGACACCCTCACCCGGGGACGTCGCACCCTCGGCGACGACCACCCGGACACCCTCCTGTTCGCCAACTCCCTTGCCGTCACCTTGAACCAGCTCGGCAAGCACCCAGAGGCCCTCCGCTTGCAGGAGGACACCCTCACCCGCCGGCGCCGCGCCTTCGGCGACGACCACCGCCACACCCTGCAAGCCGCCCACAGCTTCGCCATCACGCTGCATGAACTTCGCACCTACCCCGAGGCGGTCGAACTGCTCGAAGACGTACGTGCTCGCCAGCGCCGCACCCTCGGCGACAACCACCAAGACACCATGCGCACCACTCGTTCCCTGGCTCGCACCCTCACGGCGATGGGAAAGCGCTACGCGGCCCAGAAACTGCTGGCCGGCAAGAAGCCCAAGCGCCGCCTGGGCCGCAAGCGGCGCTAGCCACCGAGCCCAGGCCCGCCTCTACGAGCAACGCGAGAGGCCCCCGGGACTTCGTCCCGGGGGCCTCCGCCTCAGGTAACCGCCTCAACGCAAAACACCGGAGGCCCCAGGATTTCTCCTGGGGCCTCCGGTTTGCTGTGCACTCGGCAGGATTCGAACCTGCAACCTTCTGATCCGTAGTCAGATGCTCTATCCGTTAAGCTACGAGTGCTTGGCGTTCCGGGCTTTTTCTCCCCGGTCGGCGTTGCGAGAACAACATTACATGACCTGCGCCGTGACGCGAAATCCATTAGCCGTACCGCTGCCGACCTGCGGAAACGGCCTCCCGAAGCCCGCTTCGACCACCCTCCCGAACCGGCCACGAACCGGCCCCGCCACCTCCCCCCGCGCCCCCGGAACGGCCGAAGCCCCGTGCCAGGGGCACGGGGCTTCGGGGTGGAGCGGAGGCGGAGGGATTTGAACCCTCGATGGGCTTTAAGACCCAAACCGCATTAGCAGTGCGGCGCCATAGACCGGACTAGGCGACGCCTCCTCCACACACCTCGCGCGGACGCGAGTGGTGCGTGCAGATGATGACACAGTCGAGCGTCGTGCCACCAATCGCCGCACACGTTACTAGGCCCCCGGGGGCCAGGGCAAAGCAGTTCGGCGTGGTGCCGCAACGTCCGGGCGTGGTGCGCGTTAGAGAGGGTGGGGGCCCCGGTCTCCGTCAGTCGTCCCGTCGTCGTCGCCCGTCAGTCGTCCGTCAGCCGTGGCGCCCGGGCGGGTCGGTGGTCACCCGTGACCGCCGCCCGTGGCCGACCCCGCCGCAGAGATCCTGGAGCTTCCGCATGCTGCGCCGTCTCGCCCTCACCGCCGTCGTCTCGCTCGCCGCGCTCGCCACCGCCGTACCGGCGTCCACCGCCACCGCCTCCGGCCCCGTGTCCTCCGGTCCGACGCCCGCCGCCGTGCCCACCTCCGGGCCGTTCGCCGCCGCCCGGCCGGCCCTCGGGCCGCTGCCCCTGCCCGTCCCGCTGCCCGGGTTCCTGGAGGGCGGGGGCGGGAAGGGCGCGGGTGAGGCGAGCGAGGTGCTGACGCGGCTCACCGTATCCGTCGCGAACAGCGGGGTCGCCGGGGCCGACGGCACCTTCGAGCTGGAGTGCGGGCCCACCGGAGGCAGCCACCCGCAGGGGCAGGCGGCCTGTGACCGGTTGGCGGAGGCCGGCGCCACCCGGGCCGGGCGGCAGGAGCTGTTCCGGGCGACCCCGGAGGGCACGATGTGCACGATGATCCACGGCGGCGACGCCACCGCGCGCATCGTGGGCACCTGGGAGGGACGGGCCGTGGACACCACCGCGAGCCGCCGCGACGGATGCGAGATCTCGCGCTGGAACAGCCTCGTGCCGGTGCTCCCGGATGTTCGATAGCCCATCGGCCACGGCGTAAAAGCGTTTGCCTCCGCATATCCGCCGCAGACGGCTCCGGGGGCCCGCGCGCCCCGCAGGGGCCGGCCTCGTCGCGCGTCCGCGCACGTCACAGGGTGCGCGGACGCTCACGTCATGGGACCGCGGCGTACACGGCGCGCACAGAACCTTGGTGAGAGCTCCCCCTCATCCGCCGCCCCCGGGGCCTCCCCTGCCCTTAGACTCCTCCAGTGACAGTATGCGGCCCGAGGGGCAAGATGGGGCCCGCTGTCGGCAAGGTGCGGTAATCAGGGAGGAAGCGTCGTCGTGAGCAGCAGGCCATCCCGAGGCACTGCTCGCCTCGCAGCCATACTCGATGCCCTTCCTGACGGGCTTCTGCTCGTCAATTGCAACGGCACGGTCGTCAACGCCAACGCCATCGCCCTCGAAATGTTCGAGACCCCGGGCACCGCGCTCGTCGGTCGCGGACTGCTCGATCTGCTGCCGGAGTTCGACTCCAAGCTGATCCCGGGTTCGATGCGCCGGCCCGAGGCTGCGGACGAGCAGGGCAGGACCAAGCCGACGCGGATGACCGCGCGGCGCACCGACGGCCACGAGTACCCGGTCGAGGTCACCAGCGCGAGCCTCGACAGCGGACAGGCCGCGTACAACGACATCCACTCCAGCTACACCGGTGACGAGCTGCTCATGCTCGTCGTGCGGGACCTCTCCGGCACCGTCGACACCGAGGCGGAGCTGGCCCGTTCGCAGCGCCAGACCGAGATGATCCTGCGGGCCGCCTCCGAGGGCGTCGTCGGCACGGACACCGACGGGCGCGTCGTCCTCGTCAACCCGGCCGCCGCGCAGATCCTCGGCTTCCGGGCCAGCGACCTCGGCGGCCAGGAGCTGCATCCGCTGATCCTGCATTCGCGGGCGGAGGGCGAGCCGTTCCCGTACGAGGACTCCCCGCTCGCCGACACCCTCAAGTCCGGGCGCAAGCACCGGGTGCGCGGGCAGGTGCTGTGGTCCAAGAGCGGCGCGCAGGTTCCGGTGGACCTCACGACCGCGCCGGTACGGGACGGGGACCAGCTCGTCGGCGCGGTGATGACGTTCACCGACCGCCGGCCGTACGAGGAGTTGTCGACGCAGCACGAGAGCGTCGTCGCCGAGCTGACCACGAGCCACTCCGCCGAGGTCACCGCGCTCGAGGAAGCGCACGCCGCCGAACTGGAGGCGCTGAAGGAGGCGCACGCCGCCGAGCTCGCCGACCGCCGCGAGCGGTACGCCGCCGAGATCGAGGGACAGGCCGAGCTGCTCGCCTCCCTGGGCGCCCAGCACTCCCAGCTCACCGCCGTCCTGGGCGGTTCGCTGCGCGGGCCCCTGGAGGAGCTGCGCGGCGAGCTGTCCACGCTCGCCTCCGACCCGGCCGGGCAGCTGTGGCCCGAGGCCAACCAGATCCTGCACCATCTCGCCGCCGGGTACGCCCGGATGACCACGCTCGTCGACAACGTGCTGGGGTACCAGCGTCTGGACGCGGGGGTGGAGGGGCTGCACAAGGCCCCGGCGATGGTGGACGGCATCGTCACGGGCGGCATCGACGGGGCGGTCGAGCTGATCGGCCCCGGGCGCGCCCAGTTCGCCGTGCACACCCCGCCGATCGAGGCCGAGGTCGACGCGCCCCGGCTCGCGACCGCCATCGCCCACCTCGTCGCGGACGTCTGCGGCGTCGATTCGACCGGCAAGACCCGGGCGGTGCCCGGGGGCGGCTATGTCGACTCGACCGTGGTCGTGGCCGCCGCCCAGCGCGGTGACGTCGTACGGATCGAGGTGCGCGGTCCGTTCGCCGGGGGCGACCCGGTGCACGAGCCGATCGTGCGCGGCATCGTCCGGGCGCACGGCGGGGTCCTCCAGACGCACGAGATGCCGGGCATGAGCGGCAGCGCGTACGTGCTCGACCTGCCCATCGGCACCGCGTCCGGCACGATCGCGCCCCCGGAGACGGACGGCAACGCCCTGCTGCCGGAACCTCCCCCCGCCGCCTCCTCGTCGCCCGAAGGGCTGGGAGCGCCGGGCGTCACCAGCGGCGGCCGACGCCGGGCGCGCAGGTCCTCCACCGACGCGTTCCTGGACAGCCCCGGTGGTACGCCGGAGAGCTTCGGCGACAACGCGGTCGGTGCCGTGGCTCCCGCTCCCGATGACCGCCCGGCCGCCGAGCCGACCGGGCGGCGGCGGGCACGCCGTGGACCGGCCGCGCCCGAGGAGCAGCAGTCGCCCGAGCTGATCCCGGCCCAGCAGGGCGAGGGTTCCGGGCGTCGGCGCGGCCGTCCCAGCCCGGCCGAGGCGGCCCCGGGCACGGTTCCGGCAGACGCCGGGTCCGCCGTGCGGGAGCAGCCCCAGCCGCCGCAGCGGGGGGCGCTGGCCCTGACCTCCGCCCCGTCCGCCGCGCCCGGCGCCCCTTCCGAGGGGTCGGTCGTCACCGCGGCCGAGAACGCCCAGGGCGGCGGTCGCCCTCAGCTCGGGCAGACCGTGCCGCCGCAGGGCGTCCCGGTGGGCCCGCAGCAGCCCGTACCGCCCACCGGACGGCGGGCCCGTCGTGAAAGCGAGCCCGCCCGCCCCGCCCTGCCCGCCCTCGCCTCCGGAAGCAACGGCGACAGCGGCAACAGCGGCAACAGCGGCACCGAAGGCGATGGCGGTCACCCCGGTCCGGAGCACCCCCAGCAGCCCGGAGGACGGCGTGCCCGGCGTGCGCTGGCCGCCGCGCAGGAGCGCACCGCTGCCGAGGCCGGACCGCGTACCGCCTTCGCCCTGCCCCCGGCCGACGCGGACCGGGCGCCACTCGCTCCCGACGCCCTGGTGGCCCCCGGCGACGGGGCGGGCACGCACCACGCGCGTACCGCACCGGAGGCCGGTCACACGCCTCCGCAGGCACGCCCCGCCGCCCCGGCGCACACCGGCCCGCGGACGGACGGAACCTCCGGGCAGGGCTTCCCTGCCGCGCCCGAAGCGGGCCGCGCGACCCACGTCCCCGGGGCGGCACCGCATGCGCCCGGCCCGCACGAGGGCGGCGTACCGGAGGCTCCGAGCAGCCCGGCGCCGGACCTCGCGCCGTGGGGCGACACCGGGCAGAACGTGCACTCCGACCCCGGGTCGAGCGCTCGCCCCGGCACCGGGCGGACCGCCCACACCACTGGCGTCGCGGCCGTCGCCGATCAGGTGGCGCACCCGGCCGACGGTGACGCGGGCTCCCCGGGCTCGCGGCGGCAGCCGCTGCCGGCCGAGGAGCCGATGCCGGACGGCGGCAACCCCGACTCGACGCAGGGGAGGGCCTTCAGCGTGCGAACGCTGGGCCAGGGCGTGCCGTTCGCCCAGCACCTCGCGCATCAGCAGAACCAGCCGCACCAGAGCCTCGGCGGGGCCGGCCGACGCCGCAAGCTCGCCGCGCCGCCGGAGGACGACCGCGCCCCGGACCGGGCCGCCGACGACCGGCCCGGTCCGGCGCAGCCGACGGGCCCCGCGCAGGCGCCCGGACCGCAGCAGAGCCAGACCCGCACCCATCCTCACGACCAGGACCAGAACCAGAACCAGGGGTCGGACCGGGGGCCGGTCGAGGCGCAGGAGTCCGGCCGTACGGGTCAGCCGGGTCAGTCGGTGCACGGCGGGCCCGGTGCCGCGTACGGCGAGGGGCAGCTGCTCGCGCCGCCCGTCGCGGAGGGGCGGGCATACGCCATACGGGCGCCCGACGAGGGGGCGGAGGGCCCCGAGCCGCTGGACGGGCCCGGGGGCGCGGTCGAGGTCGCCAACCGGCCGCACCCGCACCCGGTCGACGACGAGCTGCCGCCGGAGCCGCTGGACAACCCGCGCCGGCTGCTGGTCTGGCCGGCGCCCGACGTACCGACCCAGCAGGCGCTCAGCGACCGGGGCTACCGCCCGGTGATCGTGAACTCCCGCGAGGAGGTCGACGCCCAGATCGCCGCGTTCCCCGCGGCGCTCTTCGTCGACCCGCTGACCGGCCCCATCACCCGTACCGCGTTGCAGTCGCTGCGCCAGGCGGCCGTCGCGGCCGAGGTCCCGGTGCTGGTCACGGCCGGTCTGGGGCAGGCGACCCGGGAAGCGGCGTACGGCGCCGACCCGGCCGTCCTGCTCAAGGCGCTGGCCCCCCGCGACAGCGAACAGCATCCCTCGCGCGTACTCCTGATCGAGGAGCACGAGGAGATCGCGGTGGCGCTGACACAGACCCTGGAGCGGCGCGGGATGCAGGTGGCGCGTGCCGCGACGGACAGCGAGGCCGTCGACCTGGCGGGCCGGATGCGGCCGAACCTCGTGGTGATGGACCTGATGCAGGTACGCCGCCGGCGCGCGGGGATCATCGACTGGCTGCGGGCCAACGGGCAGCTGAACCGCACCCCGCTGGTCGTCTACACCTCGGCCGGAATGGACCGGGCGGAACTGCCGCGGCTCGCATCGGGTGAAACCGTCCTCTTCCTGGCGGAGCGGTCGACCAGCGACGAGGTCCAGTCACGGATCGTCGACCTGCTGGCGAAGATAGGCACCAACTAGACGGACGCGGAGAGCGGTACAGGGCGGGGGGGGGGGGGGGGGGGGGGGGCGCCCCCCCCCCCCCCGGGGGCGGCCCCCCCCCGGGCCCGGGCGGAGCCCCGGTTACGGGAAGGGGCGGGGCGAAGCCCCGCGCTGCGGCCGACCACGCCGGGCGCAGG